>NZ_JBSFVE010000019.1:0-185395 GCF_053592165.1 Streptodolium elevatio | reverse complement strand
CCGCGCCAGATCTGCGCGAACGGCCACACGAGCCCCTTGCCCAGCAGCACCAGCCCGCGCGCGAGCCAACCACCGAGCCACATCAGCCCGCGCCAGATCTGCGCGAACGGCCACACGAGCCCCTTGCCCAGCAGCACCAGCCCGCGCGCGAGCCAACCACCGAGCCACATCAGCCCGCGCCACAGCTGCACGAACGGCCACGCGAGGACGCCGCCGAGCCGCCGCAGTCCACGGCCGACGGCGCGCAGCCCCGCGCCAAGTTTGCGGAACACCCACGCGAACCCGCGGCCGACGGCCTCAAGTCCGCGCCACAACTGCCGGAACGGCCAGACGATCGTGCGTCCGCACCAGCGCAGCGCCTGGCCCAGGTGCACGAACGGCCAGGCGATCACGCGCCAAATGCCCTTCAACGGCACCGCGAGCACGCGTCCGAACGCCTTGATCCCGCCCCAAACCGCGAGCGCCGCACCCCGCACCAACTGGAAGGGCACAACCACGACGAACGCGATCACCCGAAGCGGCCACAACAACCACCCGGGTGCCTTGGGCGCAGCGTCCTCGACCGGCTCTTCAGCCGCGGGCGCATCCGATGGGGCGTCGTCGCGCTTGACGAGATCGACTTCCGACGGCCGCCGCGCCTCGGGCACATCCGTACCCGTCACCGCTGGTAAACGTTCGTCCTTTCCGAACACAACCCGACGTGTCGCCTCGTCGTCCGCAGGCGTGTCGCCGACCCACCCGGGGCGGTGCCCCGAGCCAGAGTCCCCCTGTGTCATACGCCCTCCCCCCGAAAGCCTTGACACCCCGTCAGGACGTGTCGGTCCGAGCCGCTGGTTCCACCGAAGCCCGGAACGGTACACGAACCGTCAATGTCCCCAAGCCGGACCCCGCCCGCCAAATCCCCCTTTTCGAACACCGCGGTCCAAGCACGCCGCAGAACCCGGCTGTCGATCAGCGTGGCCCCCGCGCCCCGAACCGCCTCACGAGCACCAGCCCACAGCAAAAACGCATGGTCCGAACGACGTACGCGCCCTCGGTTCACTCGGCCGCGCGGTCGTACGCGTCCCGCGAAGCAGCCACGGCCGGCTCGTGCCGCTCGGCCCATGCGATGAGTCCGGACAGGTACTCGTACAGCTCCCGCGCCATCTCGGTCGCCTCGTACTCCACCTTCGGCGGCACCGTCGGATACACCGTGCGGGTCAGCAGGCCGTCGCGTTCCAGGCCGCGCAGCGTCAGGGTGAGCATGCGGCGGCTGACGCCGGGGATCGCCCGCTCCAACTCGGTGAAGCGCACGGGCCCGTGGTGGGCCTCCATGAGGATGCTGATGCTCCACTTGCCGCTCACCCGGTTGAGCACGTCGAGCACCCGGCATGCCTGGGTGACCTCGGCCGACTCCGTTACACAGATGTTCCGCCGTGACATGAAAGTGCCTCCTTCCGCCGGCCCCCATGGTCACCCAAGATGGGGGCCGTAACAAGAAGTGCCCCAAGGGGCGCGCGAATCGCACCAACGGAAGCGGGAGCACCATGTCCACGACCCTCGACGAGCCGACACGCAAGCTGCTCGGCGGCAAGAACTTCGCGACCGTGTCGACCCTCACCGCCGACGGCGGCCCTCAGGCCTCGGTGGTCTGGTACCAGCGCGACGGCGACACGCTCGTGTTCTCCGCGACCGAGGGCCGGGCGAAGGTACGCAACCTGCGCCGCGACCCCCGTGTCAGCGTCACGGTCTTCGACCTGGACAACCCCTACCACTCGGTCGAGCTCCGGGGCACCGCCGAGATCGTCCCGGACCCGGCGAAGGAGCTGCCGCTCGCGCTCTCGCTGAGGTACCTGGGCGAGGCCCCGCCGCCGGAGCCCGACGAGATCGCCCGCGTGGTCGTCCGCGTGACCCCGGCCAAGGTGAACAGCTTCTCGGTCTGACCTCCCGCGCAACCCGACCGTGCGCTACTTGACCGACAGCGGCAGGAGCTTCTTGCCGGTGGGGCCGATTTGGATCTCGGTGTCCAGTTGGGGGCATACGCCGCAGTCGAAGCAGGGGGTCCAGCGGCAGTCGTCAACCTCGACCTCGTCGAGGGCGTCCTGCCAGTCCTCCCACAGCCAGTCCTTGTCGAGGCCGGAGTCGAGGTGGTCCCAGGGGAGCACCTCGTTCCAGTCGCGTTCGCGGGTGGTGTACCAGTCGACGTCGACGGGGTCGTCCGCGAGGGCCTTCTCGGCGGAGCGCATCCAGCGCTCGTAGCTGAAGTGCTCGCTCCAGCCGTCGAAGCGGCCCCCGTCCTCCCAGACGGCGCGGATGACCTTGCCGACGCGGCGGTCGCCGCGCGAGAGAAGGCCCTCGACGATGCCCGGCTTGCCGTCGTGGTAGCGGAAGCCGATGGACTTGCCGTACTGGCGGTCGGCGCGGATCGCGTCGCGGAGCTTCTGGAGCCGCGCGTCGGTGGTCGCGTGGTCGAGCTGCGGCGCCCACTGGAAGGGCGTGTGCGGCTTGGGGACGAAGCCGCCGATCGAGACGGTGCAGCGGATGTCGCGGTTGCCGGAGACCTCGCGGCCCTTGGCGATGACCTTCTTGGCCATCTCGGCGATCTGCAGGACGTCCTCGTCGGTCTCGGTGGGCAGGCCGCACATGAAGTACAGCTTCACCTGGCGCCAGCCGTTGCCGTACGCGGTGGAGACCGTCCGGATCAGGTCCTCCTCGCTGACCATCTTGTTGATGACCTTGCGCAGGCGCTCGCTGCCGCCCTCGGGGGCGAACGTCAGACCGCTGCGGCGGCCGTTGCGGGTCAGCTCGTTGGCGAGGTCGATGTTGAACGCGTCGACGCGGGTGGACGGCAGCGAGAGGCCGATCTTGTCCTCTTCGTACCGGTCCGCGAGGCCCTTGGAGACCTCGGCGATCTCGGTGTGGTCGGCGGAGGACAGCGACAGCAGGCCGACCTCCTCGAAGCCGGTCGCCTTGAGGCCCTTCTCGACCATCTCCCCGATGCCGGTGATGCTGCGCTCGCGCACCGGACGGGTGATCATGCCGGCCTGGCAGAAGCGGCAACCGCGCGTACAGCCCCGGAAGATCTCGACCGACATGCGCTCGTGCACGGTCTCGGCCAGCGGGACCAGCGGCTGCTTGGGGTACGGCCACTCGTCGAGGTCCATGACGGTGTGCTTGGACACGCGCCACGGCACACCCGAGCGGTTCGGCGCGACGCGCTGGATGCGGCCGTCGTCCAGGTAGTCGACGTCGTAGAAGCGCGGGACGTACACACCGCCGGTGGCCGCGAGGCGGAACAGCAGTTCGTCGCGCCCGCCCGGCGAACCCTCCGCCTTCCACGCCCGGATCACGTCGGTGATCTGCAGCACCGCCTGCTCGCCGTCGCCGACCACCGCGGCGTCGATGAAGTCCGCGATCGGCTCGGGGTTGAACGACGCGTGCCCGCCGATCAGCACGATCGGGTGGTCCTCCGTCCGGTCCTTCGCCTCCAGCGGGATGCCCGCCAGGTCGAGGGCGTTGAGGAGGTTCGTGTAGCCGAGCTCGGTGGAGAAGCTGATGCCGAAGACGTCGAACGCGCCGACCGGGCGGTGCGCGTCCACGGTGAACTGCGGGACGGAGTGCTCGCGCATGAGCTTCTCCATGTCCGGCCACACCGCGTACGTGCGCTCGGCGAGCACGTCCGCGACCTCGTTGAGCACCTCGTAGAGGATCATGACGCCCTGGTTGGGCAGGCCGACCTCGTACGCGTCCGGGTACATGAGCGCCCACCGCACCGAGGCGGCGTCCCAGTCCTTGACGGTCGAGTTCAGCTCCCCTCCGACGTACTGGATGGGCTTCTGCACGCGGGGCAGCAGCGGCTCCAGGCGCGGGAACACCGACTCGACGGGCATGGCGCAGCCTCCGGCGGGGGCGGGGTGAGAGATGGGGGAACAGCCTCCCAGCCTAACGCCTGCCCGAACCTTCCCGGACTGCGTCGCCGGAGGGCGGCGCGCGAGCCGGTGCGGCAGCAGGCGCGTACGCCGGCGCCGAGTGCGGATCATCCCCGCGCCCGGCGCCCGCCGAACACCTTCGCCGACTACCTCTTGACCGGTGCCGGAACCGGAGCCGGTGCGGGCGGCGGCGGGGGCGCCGGCGCCGGGATCACACCCCGGGTGCCGTACTTGTCCGCCAGCCAGACGATTTCGACCTTGCTGCCGGGAGTCTGGTCCACTGCCGCCTGGAGGCGCGTGGCCACGTGCGGCTCGAACGTCACGATGCGCAGCTCGCGGTCGGTCTGCCGGATGTACGTCTCCAGGTTGTCCACCCAGCGCTGGGCGGCCGCCCAGTACGTGAAGACTTCCTTCTCGCCGCCCCGCTTGGGCAGCTCTTCGCCGATCTTCATCGTCAGGCCGAGGTGGTGGTTGATCGCCCCCAGTTCCAGGTTGGCGATCACATTGCCCCACGGCCACCCGACGATGACGAGCGTCGGCTTTCCGTCGCCGATGAGGCCGGCGTTGTACATGGTGCGCAGTTCGCGCGCGATCGGCGTCTGGGTCTGCGGCTTACCGGCCATCCAGACCGCGCCCCACGTGGTGTCGTACGCCGGGCGCCCGGCCACCATGACGGGCTTGTTCCACGCGATCGCCCCGGTCGCCAGCACCCCGGCGAGGGCCGCCGCCACGACGGCGACCCCGGAGACGGCGCGCCGCTGCCGGCGGCCGAGTGCGAGCTTCACGCGCGGCACGTTGAGCAGGAGCATCGCCGGACCGACCGCCAGGCAGGCGAACAGCACCCCGGCGTGCACGTACTTCTCGCTGTAGTACGAGTTCGCGCCGGTCTTCAGGTGCTGGTACACCGTCACCAGGACCATCGCGGAACCCACCGTGAACAGCTGCCAGGCCATGGCGCGGTTCGAGATCGAGCGGCGCGCCTTGCCGAAGACGTACGCGATGATCAGCACGACGGCGACGGCGGCCAGCATGCGGCGCGAGGTCAGCTCGGCGAACCCGGGCACGAGCAGGTGCTCGGACGGGTTGAGGGTGCCGAACAGGTAGGGCGCCAGAGCCGGGATCAGGGCCAGCGGGGACACCGCGGCCGCGACGATGAACGTCCACTTGTTCAGGAGGCGGGCGCGGAACAGCCACAGGGCTCCGACGGCGCCCACACCCATGACCGGCAGGAAGAGCGGATACGAGAACGCCACGCCGACGATGGCCATAGTGAACAGGAGTACCTGCTCGCGCGGTCGGTTGGGGTACCGGACCAGGACCGCGGTGCCCATGACCAGGAAGACCAGGCCGATCAGCTCCGAGTCGAAGCCCGACCAGACCAGCCAGATCATGATGCCGGAGCACATGAAGCCGCCGACCACGCCGAGCGTCAGACCGCGCCGCCATCCGGCGACGGCCGGGCCCGCGACCCAGCGCGCGCCCCACACGACGGCCAGCACGAGGATCGCGTAGCCGGTCGTGGCGTACCAGAAGTAGCGCTGGAAGGCGCCGGTGTTCGTGCCGCTGTCGACGTCGGAGCGCAGGAAGATGTCGAGGAACGAGTAGAGGTACGCGGCGCCGTTCGGGTAGTTCTCCGCGAAACCCGAGTCCAGGAAGGGCTTGGCCTGGTCCGGGTTGATGAACGTGAACCCGCCCGTGGTGTGGATCGCGTCGAACATCGTGTAGTGGCGGATGCGGTCCCCGGTGGAGTTCATCGAGAAGTACGCCAGGTTCCACTTGAAGCCCCTGCCGAGGGCCGGCCAGGCGACGACCAGCCAGGCCGCCACCGCCGCGCCGACCACCATCAGGTCGGAGCCGCGCAGGCGCAGCGGCAGGCTCGGCGTGCGCTTGGCCGCGGCGCCGGCGATGACCAGCACCGACAGGATGAAGCCGGCGACCGGCACCGGCTCCAGGCCCCACGGCCAGACCGAGAACACCAGGCCGGACGACAGCAGGATGCCGGCCAGCAGGGCTGCGCCGATCATCAGCCGGTCCAGCAGGGTCCCGCCGGCCCGCAGCAGCGACGAGGTGACCAGAAGCATCACCAAGAGCAGCAGGGCGTCCGCCTTGACCGCGTGGGTCGCCAACGGCAGCAGCCACGCCAGGGCCAGCAGCTCCACGACGCGGACGGCGTACGGCTGCTTCAGCCAGATCCGACGCACCGTACCCCACTGCTCCGCGGGGAAGCGCTTGCCGGCCGACATCAGCATCAACGTGCTCCTTGAAGTCTCTGCGGTGGTGGGGCCGGTGCGCGGGGCCTGGCTCCGGTGATCCGCGGCGTGTCAGTCGCGCGCGGGCGGCTCGTTCGCCGTGCCGGATCCCGAGGAAACGCCGGCCGCCGCCTTGGGCGCGGAACCGGCGTCCACCGGTCCGGCGGCCGCCGCCGCGTCCCGCTCGGTGCGGCTGAGCGCACGGCGCCCAAACAGCGCCGCGACACCGGCGGACACCACGTCGGCGACGGTGAACATGAGCCGCGACACCAGCGCGAGGGCGACCGCCTCGCCGCGCGGCATCGTGGACGCCAGCGCGGCGACGATGACCAGCTCGCGCACGCCCGCACCGGACGGCAGAATGAACGCCACCACGCCCAGGGTCAGGCCGACCGCGATCGCGCCCACGCACAGCATGACCATCGACAGGTCGGCGGACGACACGGACTTCGCGAGCAGCCACAGGTGCAGGCCGAGGAACGCGTACGACAGGACCGTCAGACCGGTCAGCTTGGCGACCAGCGGCCAGGTCAGGCGCAGCGTGACGGGCGGGCGGCGCAGCAGCTTGAGGACGAACTCGCCCGACTTGGCGAGCATCCGCGGGTGCAGCCACACCAGGCCCACCGGCACCAGGAGGAAGACCCACGCCGCCTGCGGAGTCTCGTCGAGCAGCAGCGGCAGCGCCATCAGGCCGAGGACCAGCGAGATGATCGACGAGACCGCGACGTACATCAGCGTCGCGGTGAACAGCCGGGCACGCGACACCTTGGCCTTGCGGCCGAGTTCGAGTTGGAGGACGTACGCCCAGACGGAGCCGGGCAGGTACTTGCCGAGCTGGCTGACCAGCATGATGCGCGCGCCCACCGCGTATCCGGTCGGGCGGCCCATGCTGTCGACCAGGGTCTGCCAGGTCAGCCAGCCGAACGTCATGCCCAGCAGCAGCGAGATCCCGCTCGCCGCGACGCCGTACCACGGCATCTTGCTCAGCGTGTCGCTGACCTCGCCCCAATGGCTGTACGCCATGTACGCGATGCCGCCGATGGCCAGCAGAAGCAGGAAGGGGCGCATGATCGCGATGAGCCGCGCGGCTCTGCGCATCCACACCTTGGCCGTGGAATCCGGGGTCGCGACGGGTTCCGTCGCCGTGCTGGTCACCGCCGCGCCTGAGTGGGAGCGGTGCCGAGTGTGGTGATCCGGGTGAACTCGCGCGGCAGGTCGTAGCCGTCCCATATAGGGGCGAACGACAGCGCCGACCCGAAGGGCACGATGCGGTCGATCCCGCGGCCCGCGACGGCCGCGGCGAACTCGGCCAGCTCGTCGGCGTCGAACCCGTAGTGGCTCAGCGTCTGGTCCTTCCGGCCGAGCATCGGGACGAGGTCCGTGAGCCGGGCGACGGTCGCCGTGGGGAACGCGCCGGCGCCCAGCCAGCCGCGCGGCACGTCCAACGGGCGCGCGAGCTCCAGGACGGCGAGCGCGTCGCCGGCCGCGAAGCCGAGCGAGGACGCGCGGCCCTGGGCCGCCTCGCCGTACGCCGCCACGCGCTTGTGCACCGCCATCGCCGGGTCGGGCAGTTCGCCGCGCGAGGCCAGCAGTGCCTCCAGGCGGGTGAACAGGTCGCGGCGCGCCTCGTCGGCGGCGGCATCTGCCCCGACCCAGTACAGCGCGCGCGGCGAGGCGCACGCGGCCTGGTCGAACCAGTAGCTGTCGTTGTAGAGGTCCAGCACCGCCTTGTCGCGGTCCTGCGGGGTCGCGCGCAGCCACGCGGCGGCCGAAACGACCGCGAACGACGCGCGGTCGGGGAAGGTCAGGTCGCGGGCCGCGGGGGCCAGCGGGGCGCGGCGCACGGCGTGCACCGACTGGTCACCGCCCCACACGACACGCAGGTCGCAGGCCGCCGACAGGGCCTCGGTCATGCGGTCGTCGCGGTCGTACGTGATCATCCGCTGGGTCGCCGCGACTGCCGGGTGGGCGTCCGCGAGGGCGGTGCCCAGGCGCTCCAGGATCACTTCGGCGGCGGCACCCGAACGCGGCGAGATGCGCACGATGTTGCGGTTGCCGGTGAGGGCGGCGAGCGCCCAGGCGTACACGAAGATCGTGTCGACGTTGGCCGGTGGGATGTGGAAGATCAGGCCGCGCGGGAAGCGCAGGATCTTGGTGTGCGCGCCGACGCCGACTCCGGGGTCGTTCAGCCGGGTGAGCTGTGCGGCCAGTTCGCCGCGGCGCAGGAAGAAGCCCAGCGGCGCCAGTTCGGGGTGGCGGCGGACCAGCGCGGGGTCGAGGAGCGTACGGCCGAAGGCGGTGAGGAAGTCGACGATGCGCGGGTCCCCCACGACCAGCGGACCGTCCGGGACCTCCGCGTCGACCTCCGCGAGGAGGTCGGGGAGCGCGCGCGGCGGCCCCTGCGGGAAGCGCTGTCTGATCATCATGCGGCCTGCACCCCTTGCGGTTCCGGCACGTCCTGCGGTGCCGAGAACGTGTCGCTGCAGCCCCGCGCCTCGGCGCGCGGGAGGCGCCCGAGTACGGAGAACCGCTTGCCCGGCCAGTGGCCGTCGTCGATGCCGTGCACGACGCCCAGGTCCTCGGTCAGCAGCACGTGTCCCGGGTACGAGCGCGGCAGCGAGCTGACAACCTCGATCACGCCGGGCGTGCCGATCGGCTGCTCGGCCCAGGTCTCCGGGTCGCGCACCACGATGTCGGCGAAGTCCGGGCAGTACAGGGCGTCGCCCTCCGGGCCCTCGACGAACACGGTGCCGATCTGCTCGACCATGCCGTAGTAGTTGTGGATGCGCGTGAGTCCGGTGTCGGCGGCGAACCGGGCGCGGAAGGTGGCATTGTCCACCGCGCGGTCGGCGAGCTTCTTCCAGCCGCCGGAGTGCACGAGGATGCCGTTCGACAGGTCGAAGCCGTGTTCGACGGAGACCTCGTACAGGTACTGCCACACCATGAAGGTGAAGCCGAAGATCAGGAACGGCTTGTCCCCGTACGCGGTCAGGAACTTCGCGATCGCGTCCGGGTCGGGCCTCTCCTCGGCGTCCAGCGCGTAGGCGTGGTTGCGGCCGAACCCGGCCATGCCCAGCACGCCCGCGCCGCGCGCGGAGAACGACAACCGGTTCTTGACGAGGCCGGAGCTGTCGACCATGAGCATCGGCAGCCGCTGCTTGCCCAGCACCGCCTGGAGCGTCCGGCTCAGCGCGCGGACCTGGTTTCCGGCCGCTTCCTTGTCGAGGTAGATGCGCGAGACCTCGGCGCCGGTGGTGCCCGACGACGTGAGGGTCTTGAAGATCTCCTCGCGCGGCACGCTGGCCAGGTCGTGGTGCTTGAACAGCCGGACCGGCAGCCAGGGCAGGTCGGCGATGCGGTCGGCGGCGCGGCCGGACGGCACGTCGAGTGCGGACAGGATGCGGTCGTACGGCTCGCAGTTGGCCCGGTGGTGCTCGGTCAGGGCCAGGAGCTCGGGCAGCAGGACGCTCTCGCGCTCGGCCTGCGTGCGTCCGAAGACGAAGTCCGCTGCGGCGCCGGTCATACCCCAGCCTCCAGTGCGCGGTAGTCGATTTTGCCGCTGGCCAGCAGCGGCAGCGCGGGCACGGTGCGCACGTCGAAGCCCGAGGAGTGGACGCGCAGCCGCTCGGCGAGCGCCCGGCCGGCCGCCCGGCAGCCGTCCTTGTCGGCGCCTTCGAGCCACACGATGATGCGGTCGTCGCCGGGGACCGCGGCGGCGACTCCGTGCACGCGCAGCATGTCCTCGAGGTCGTCGAGGCTGACGCGCGTGCCGAAGACCTTGCCGATGCGCTTGAGGCGCCCGGTGATGGTCAGGAATCCCTCGTCGTCGAGACGGCCGAGGTCGCCGGTGGCCAGGACGCCGCCGAGGTCGTCGCCGCGGGCGAGGTCGTCCTCGGACTCGGCGTAGCCCATCATGACGTTCGGCCCGGTGTAGACGACCTCGCCGATGCCCTCGGGGTCCTCGGGGCCGTCGTCGTCGAGCGGGCGGATGGTGAACTCGCCGCCGGGGATGGCCTGTCCGGCGGTGCCGAGCTTGTCCGCGAGGCGCTCGGGCGGCAGTACGGCCATGCGCGCGGTGGCCTCGGTCTGGCCGTACATCACCACGAGGCGGCCGCCGACCTCGTCCATGCGGGCCGCGAAGTCCTTGACGAGCGTGCCGCGCAGGCGTCCGCCGGCCTGGGTCAGGGTGCGCAGCGCGGGGTGCTCGGCGGGCGCGAAGCCGATGCGGCGCAGCATCTCGTAGTGGTACGGCACGCCGGCGAAGCTGGTGGCCTGGTGCTCGTCGACCGCTTCCCAGAAGGTGCGGGACAGAACGCCGTTCGCGTCGACGAGGAGGGTTGCCCCGACGACGAGGTGGCTGTTGAGCACGGACAGGCCGTAGCTGTAGTGCAGCGGCAGGCTGGTGGGCGCGACCTCGGCGGGGCCGAGGTTCAGCGCGGTGGCGATCGAGCGCGCGTTCGCCAGCACGGCGCCGCGCGAGAGGCGGACCAGCTTGGGGTTGCCGGTCGAGCCGCTGGTGGTCAGCAGCACCGCGAGGTCGGGGTGCACGCCCGCGCTATCGGCGTCCTTGCGGACGAAGCCGGTGCCGGCCGCCGCGCGGTAGCCGGTCGGGGTGGGCCCGTCGGCGCCGGTGACGGCGGCCGGGCGGAACCGGGCGATGAGCGCCTCGAGCGCGGTGCGGTCGAGCGCGGGGTCGAGCAGCAGGACGGCACGCCCGGCGGAGAGCGCGCCGAGGTAGCCGAGGATGCCGGGCACGTCCTGGCCGGTCAGCGCGAAGACGATGCCGTCCGGCAGGCCGGCGAGGCGGTCGGCGGCCTCGTTGATCCGGGCGCGCAGGTCCGCGCCGGTGAGGCGGCTGCCGTCGGTCCCGTCGACGAGGGTCACGCCCGGGTGGACGAGGAGGTCCGCGAGCGTGCCGCCGGACGCGGGGTCGGCGGCCCCCTCCGCGGGGCCTTGGGCGGAGTCGGAGGTGCCGGGCGAGGCCGGGCCGGACGCGTTCGTCACAGGACCATGCCTCCGTCGACCCCCAGGATCTGTCCGGTGACGAATTCGGCGTCGGTACCGCACAGGAAGCGGATCGCGCGGGCGACGTCCTCCGGGGTCCCCACGCGGCCGAGCGCGGTGTCGGCGGTACGCCGTTCCACCACCTCGTCGGGGACGTTCGCGATCAGGTCGGTGCGGATCATGCCGGGGGCGACCGCGTTCACCCGGATGCCGTGGCGCCCGAGTTCCTTCGCGGTCGACTTGGTGAGGGCGGTGACGGCGCCCTTGGACGCCGCGTACACGCTCTGCCCGGCGCTGCCGCGCTCGCCGACGATGGACGCC
The DNA here is from genome assembly GCF_053592165.1 of Streptodolium elevatio. Lineage (NCBI taxonomy): Bacteria > Bacillati > Actinomycetota > Actinomycetes > Kitasatosporales > Streptomycetaceae > Streptodolium > Streptodolium elevatio. The sequence continues at coordinate 173,913 of NZ_JBSFVE010000019.1, read as the reverse complement.
AGCAGCACGATCGAGCCGGTGCGCTTGCGCATCATGACGCGGGCCGCCGCCTGGAGGCACGTGATGGTGCCGACGACGTTGGTGTCGAGCATGCGGGAGATGTGCTCGTCGCGCATCATGCCGACAAGCGCGTCCTCCATCGCCCCTGCATTGGCGACGAGGCAGTCGATGGCGCCGTATTCGCGGGCCGTTCCGGTGAAAAACGCGCGGACCTGGGCCGAATCGGTGACGTCGAGCGCGTGGCCGGCCACCACGGTGCCGTGCTGTGCGGCCAGTTCGGCGGCGCGTTCCTTCGCGGCCGCCTCGTCGCGCCCGGTCAGCACGACGGTGGCGCCCTGCTCGGCGAGTGCCGAGGCGGTGGCGTGCCCGATGCCCCTGGTGCCGCCCGTGACCACGCAGATCCGGCCTTCGAACGCCCGGTCGCGGGTCACGCTGTCAGTCACCCTGGCCCATCTCCCGGAGCATGTCGTACGCGACCTTGAAGGCGTTCATGTCGATCACCTGGTCGGTGTCGAGCTGCACGTCGAACTCGTCCTCGATCGCCGCGACCAGCACCATGTGGCCGAGGGAGTCCCACTTGTCGATCTCGCGGTAGCGGAGGTCCTCGATGCTGGTGGTCTCGGGGTCGAGGTCGAGCGCGGACGCGAAGACGCCCTTCAGCCGTTCCTTGGTGGACATGCGTCCCCTTCTCTTGCCTTCGGCGGTTCGATTAGGTCTGCTGCGCTCTGCCGGCCGCACACGCGCCCAGGCCGTCACGCCACGGGCGCGCTGCGCTCCCAGGCGGCAAGGAGCTCGGCGATGTCGTCGGGCAGACCGTCCGGGACCGGGGTGCGGCCCTTCACATACTCCCCCATGGCCGCGGCTGCCGCTCCGTTGACGCCCACTCGGCTGAGCCCGATCTCATTGATGCCGGTGGTGCGTGCCGGGTTGCCGACCGTGATCGAAAAGGGCGGTACCTCGCGTCGCACGGAAGCGCCCATTCCCACCATCGCACCGGGGCCGATCCGCCCGAACTGGTGGACCATTACACCCATGCCGATATTAGCGTACGCACCGACCTGGGTATGACCGCCGAGTTGTGCGGCACTCGACAGCGTGACCCCGTTCCCAAGGGTCGAGTCGTGTCCCACATGGCTGTAGACCAGCAGGTAGCTGTCGTCGCCGACACTGGTTTTGCGCTTGGTTCCCTGGTGCACGGTGACGAACTCGCGAAAGTAATTCCGGCTGCCGATCTCGATCCCGAAACCGTCCAGCTCCCCGTCCCAGGCCGCGGGATGGGGGCCGCCCCGGAATTCCGCAGGAGACCCTATCGACACATGGGGCCCGATCCAATTGCCGTCGCCGATGACGCACGGGCCGACAATGACGGTATACGGACCGATTACATTATCCTCGCCGATTTCGACCCCCGGCCCGATCACGGCCGTCGGATGAATGCGGTTACCCATGTTGTGGTTCCTGACGTATCAAAGCCGGGCTTTCACCGGGAGGTCAACGACGTGGTCGGCTTGGCTCGGGCCAGCCTCTCGAAGGCCAGCAAGTGGTCTTCCACGACGCGATCGAGGTTGAATCGCCCACGCACCAGCTCCTGCTGACGCTTCGCGATCTGACCGCGCTTCTCGGAGTCGATGAGCAACTCGACGATCATGGCGGCGAGGCCGCGGGCGTCGTCCGGACGGACGAGCAGGGTGTTGTGCCAGTTCTTGAGCGGGATGTCGAGGTAGGTGTCCTCGGTGCCCGCGAAGATGGTCGCCGTGCCGCTGGCCATCGCCTCCAGGCTCGCGGTGCCGGCGCCCTGCCCGGACAGGTCGTGCACCTCGATGTCCGCGGCCACGAGATACGAGTGCACGTCCGCCTGCGGCACGGTGCCCACGCAGATGAACGCGTCCGCGATGCCCAGTTCCTCGGCGCGCTTGAGGAACGCGTCGTAGTACACGCGTCCGACCACGACCACCTTGGTGTCCGGGAACTTCGCGAGCACCTCGGGCATCGCCTCGACCAGCAGCAACCGGTCGCGCAGCGGGATGACGTGCCCGACCGACCCGATGAACGGCACGTCGCCGAGCCCGAGCTCGGCGCGCACGTCGCGGGCCGGAGGCCCGCTGAACTTCTCGGGGCTGACCGGCACGACGGTCTTGACCATGTCGGCGAGGTCGGCCTTGTAGCGCTCGATGCAGTAGTCGGCCTCGATGCGGTCCTGCACGGCGAGGGTCGGCTTGTACATCGACAGGGTCGGGCGCACCACGAGCCCGTCGAGCATGCGGAAGATCGCGTGGAAGAGCGGCTTGGGGCTCTTCAGCATCGTGTGGATCGACAGCAGCACCGGAATGCGGCGCTTGCGCGCGTACCACCCGGAAAGCCAGGACAGGTCGAGGAATTGCCCGTGCTGGTGGATGACGTCCGGCTTGAAGTCGTCGAGGATCCGGAAGACCCGCTTGAGGTTCCGACGGCCCATCGTGAACGAGATGTCGAAGTCGATGGCGAGCCCGAGTTGCGGCAGGTACCGCGCGGGCAGCCGGTAGATCTCGACGCCGTCGACCACCTCATGGCTGGGCGCGTCGCCGTACGTAGCGGTCAACACGACTACCTGGTGGCCCTGTTCCACATACCCCCGGGCGAGCGAGGCCGAAAAGTGCGCACTCCCCCCGAGCCGAGGCGGATAGAAATTGTTGACGACAGCGATACGCATGTTGGCTTCGGACATCCTCGACGTGGGAACGATACGCAGGCATGTGGTGAAGAGGGCTCGCGTCGGCGCTCGGCCCTAACGCGCGATCCTACCCCGCTCGACGTCACCCCTAACGCGCGATGCTACCCCGCGCTCATGCCAGGGTCTACCTGCGACTATGTGCACGGCTTTCGGGCTGAACACTCACCTTTCGGGATACATCCGGCGCCACTGGGGCGTTGCGCGTGCCGAGGGTAACGCGCCATGCCGCGAACACCGCGATGGCCGACGCAGCCAAACCGGTGAAAACGTAGGCGTTACCGACAACGTAGCAGACGGAATATCGGCCTTCGTACCCGCTTGCTCCCCATTGGTTGACAACGGGTTGCAACGGCTGGGAGCGAGTTGAAGATCCGCAGCTGGCAGCCCCTGTCCGCGTACGGAAGTGGCAGGCACAGCAACACAACTGAGACCAAAGCGAGACTCGGCGCGCGCCACCCCCCGGGCAGGCGCGCCTGCCGCCGCGGCGACCGGCGGAGCAGCGACAACAAGCCAGACCCGGCGCCGGGCAGCGAACGGCCGTACGCGCGCGCCGGATGGCCGAGGCCGAGCGGTGCCCGCCGCGGTCTGCCCGCGAGGCGTCCACGTGGGAGCGGGCGGCCCGGGCCGTGGTGAGTTCACACCCTGACAACTTCGCAACGGCGTCCGCGGTTACGCCCCCTCGTTGCGCCCCCGGTCACGCCCCCTGGCCGGCCCGTCGACGCCGTCGGTCACGCCGCCTCGCCGCGGATCGCCCTCGTCGCGCGGTTTCCCGGCGTCGCCGAACTCCCGCCTCAGGCGCGGGTGAGCGAGCGGGCCCCGCGCATGTGCACCGATTGCAGCAGCCCGATGGCGATCCAGATTGCGAACATCGACGACCCGCCGTAGCTCACGAACGGCAGCGGCAGGCCGGCCACCGGCATGATGCCGATGTTCATGCCGATGTTCTCGAACATCTGGAAGCCCAGCCACGCCACCACGCCCGCGGCGATGATCGTGCCGAACAGGTCGTCGGCGTTCGCCGCGATGCGGATGCCGCGCCACAGCACGACACCGAAGAGGAACAGTATGACGGCGCAGCCGATGAGGCCGAGTTCCTCGCCGGCCACCGAGAAGATGAAGTCGGTCTGCTGCTCCGGGACGAACTGCCCCTGCGTCTGGTTCCCTTGGAACAGTCCGGTGCCGGTGAGGCCGCCCGATCCGACCGCCAGGCGGGCCTGCGCGACGTTGTAGCCGACGCCCGCGGGGTCGAGTTCGGGGTTGGTGAACGCCGAGAAGCGGTCGATCTGGTACTGGCTCAGTATCCCGAGTTTCCACACCGCCACCGCCCCGGCCGCGCCGAGGAAGACCAGCCCGCCGATCCACCGGGCCTGCGCACCGGACGCCAGCAGGACGCCGAGGATGATGACGCCGATCACCATCGCGGAGCCCAGGTCGGGCATCAGCATGATGATGCCGATCGGCGTCATGGCGAGCAGGACGGACCAGAACACCGCACGGTTGCCCGGGCGTTCGACGTCACCTGTGTCGACGCGTTCGGACAGCAGCATGGCCATGCCGAGGATCACGCCGATCTTGGCGAGCTCGGCGGGTTGCAGCGAGAAGCCCGCCGGCAGCAGGATCCACGCCTTCTGGCCGTTGATGGTCGCGCCGAGCGGGCTGAGCGCCGCGAAGAGGCCCAGTATGGCGAGGATGCCGATGAACGGGACCAGCACGCGCATCCGGCGGTGGCCCACGACCGCGATGATCACGAAGAGCACGAGGCCGATCGCCAGGTTGAGCACGTGCTTCTTGAGGAACGCCTGCGGGTCGCCGCCGGTCAGATGGGTGCGCGGCCGGGTGGCGGACCACACCAGCAGCGAGCCGATGACCGACAGCGCGAGCGCCGCGGCGAACAACATCCAGTCCAGACGGCGTACCGGGGCGTCGCGTTCAATCGCCCGCGCCGCGAAGGAGCGGCGCTGCTGGGCAAATGCGGGCGACAGCTTCTGCAGCGTGGGCGGGCCGCCGAGCCCGAAGGCCTTGGGCTTGCTCTGCCGCATCTTCAGCCCGAGGTTCACACGTACCTCCCCCCGCGGTACGGGAGCCGCTCGGGAGGCAGCGCACCGACCTGCTCCAGGGCGACCGCGGCACGCGGACCGTCGGGCGGTGCCTGGCCGGGGAGTTCCAGGGTGTACGCGGCGACCGGCGCGACCGTCCCGTCCGGGTTGATCTTCGGCAGTGTGGTCGGCGGGGCCGGCATGAGCGCCTTGGCCGGGTCGATGTTGCCCTTCTCGTCGACGCCGAACAGCGCGTCGTAGATCTTGCGGACGCTGGGACCCGACGTCCCGGAGCCGGTGCCGCCCTGGCTGACCATCATGACGACCGCGTACTGCGGGCCGTCGGCCGGTCCGCCGAAGGTCGCGAACCACGACGTCGACTGCTTGTTCTGCACGGAGCCGGTGCCGGTCTTGGCCCCTATCGGCAGCTTGTCCATCGGCCACCCGGCGAACACGCCGCGCGCGGTGCCGTTCACCGACACGCCCTTGAGCGCGGTCTGCAGGTAGCCGATCGCCTGCGGGCTTATCGGCAGCTTGTTGCTGACCTCGGGCTGGATCTCGCGGACCACCTTGCCGTCGGGGCTCACGATCGCCTTGCCGATCGTCGGCTCCCACAGCGTGCCGCCGTTGGCGATGGCCGCGTAGACGCGTGCCATCTGCAGCGGGGTCACGAGCGTCTCGCCCTGCCCGATCGCGAAGTTGACCGCGTCACCGGCGCGGAACTGCCAGCCGTCCAGGCAGTTCTCGTGGTAGACGAGCTTCTCCTGTCCGGTGATCTTGGGGTCGTTGGACAGGCGGCACCAGTTGTCCTTGTTCTGCTCCCACTCCGCGCGCCGCACGCTCTGGTCGACGATGCGCCCGGGGACCTCGCCGGGGATGTCGATGCCGGTCGGCGCGCCGAGTCCGTATGCGCGTGCCATGTCGACCATCGGGTGGTTCTTGCCCTTGAGTCCGCCCGCCTTGAGCCACATGTCGTACGACAGGCCGTAGAAGACGGTGTTGCACGACACTTCGAGCGCACGGGCCAGCGAGATGTCGCCGTAGCTCGCCGACTCCAGGTTGTTGAACGTGATGCCGCCGACCGTGATCCCGGACGGGCACGGGTAGTTGCTCTTGACCGAGTAGCCGTTCTCGGCGGCGGCCGACGTGGAGATCACCTTGAAGATCGAGCCGGGCGCGAACTGGCCCTGTATGGCGCGCGGCATCAGCGGTACGCCGGCCTTGGGGCTGGTCAGCGCGTCGTAGTCCTTCTTCGAGATGCCGCCCACCCATACGTTCGGGTCGTACGACGGCGCACTCGCCATGGCGACGATGCGCCCGGTCTTGACGTCCATCACGACCACCGCGCCGCTGTCGCCCGCGAAGTTGCGCTTGGTGTTGCCGGCGTCGAAGGTGGCGCGGGCGCGCAACAGGGCTTCCTGCAACTGCTGTTCGGCGACCGCCTGGACGCGCGCGTCGATGCTGGTGACCAGGTGGTTGCCGGGCACCGACGGGGTTTCGGAGACCGTGCCGGTGACGCGCCCGACGTTGTCGACGGCGAGCCCGGTCACCCCCGCCTTGCCGCGCAGGTCGATGTCGTACGTGCGCTCCAGCCCGCTGCGACCCACCTGGTCGGAGCGCTGCAGGTCGTTCTTGCCGGCCTCCTTCTGCTTGGCCAGTTCGTCGTCGGTGACCGGCGACAGGTAGCCGAGCGTGTGGGCGGCGTTGACGCCCTCGGGGCCGGGGTAGGCGCGGACCGCGGTCGGTTCGGCGGTGATGCCGGGGAAGTCCTCGCGGTGTTCCATTATCGCGAGGGCCTGCTCGGTCGTGGCCCCCTGCATGATCGGGATCGGCTGGTACGGCGAGCCGTTCCAGCACGGCTGCGGCACGTTGCGCTCGCACAGCCGCACCTTCATCTTGACCTCGTCGGCGGGGATGCCCAGGATCCCGGCGAGGCGCTCGAGGACCGCGTTGCCCTTGTCGGGCTGCTTCAGCAGCTCGGTGCGGCTCGCGGACACCACCAGCGTGGTGCGGTTGGCGACCAGCGGGCGGCCCTTGTCGTCGAGGATCGAGCCGCGGACCGCCGGGGTGACGACCTGGCGCACGTTGTTGCTGATGGCCGCCTTGGTGAACTCGTCGCCCTGGCGGATCTGCAGGTACCAGAGGCGGCCGAACAGCGTGATCACCAGGGACAGCACCAGCACTTGGAGGATGATCAGCCGGGCCCGGACGCCATGGGCACCGTCACCGCGCGAACGCCCCGCGTTCGACAGGCTGGGCATCATCGGCGTATCACTCCCACGTTCTGGCTTCGACTGGCGGTGCGGATCGGGCCGAGGAGCGGCCCGGGCGGTGCGTCAGATGGGCAGCACTGGCTGCGGGTCCGTGCGGCGTGCGCCGGCCATGACCAGCGGCACCACGAACGGGGCGAGCAGCGCGTCGTAGATGACGGCGGTGAACATCAGGTGTCCGAGGCCGACGTCGCGGGCCGCGCTGTCGCCGACGAGTGCGCCGACTCCGGCGTACAGCGCGGTGGTCAAGGCGGCCAGGAAGACGACGATGAGGATGGGCGTTATCACCGACTGGCGGTTGCGCGTGGCGAACAGGCCCGCGATATAGCCGGCGATGCACAGCACGATCGCGTATCGCCCGGCGGCGTGGTCGGCCGGCGGTGCCAGGTCCGCGCACAGGCCGGCGGCGAAGCCGACGACGCAGCCCGCGGTCGGGCCGTACGTCATCGCCATCCCGACCACGATCAGGAGCAGCAGGTCGGGCACCGCCCCCGGCAGGCCGAATCGGGCCAGCACACTGACCTGGACCACCAGGCCGACGAAGATGAGGACGGCGGCGTACAGCACACGTGCGGCTCCCACCGGTCAGTCCCTCCCTGCCGCGTTCGGTGTCACGGGCTTCTTGGTGGGCCGCCCGTTGGCCGACGGCTTGCCGGTCGCGGGCGGCGTGGTGGACGGCTGCGGCGCGGCGGCGGGTGCGACCGGCGGCGCGGCCGGCGGCGGCGCGGGCGGGGCGGGCAGCACCGCGTCGCGCGGGTCGGTGCGCGGCGGCTCGACGACGACGCCGACGGTGTCCAGGCTGGTGAACTTCACGAACGGCCTGACCTCGAGCGTCTTGGTCAACGTGCCGGGCGTGGAGCGTACTTCGGTCACCTCGCCGACCGGGACCCCGGGCACGAAGGGACGCCCGCCCTGCGACCCGAAGGTCACCAGGCGGTCGCCGGTCTTGACCGGGGCCTGCCCGTTGAGCAGTTGCAGCCGCATGGGGCGGTCGCCCTGCCCGGTGGTGATCCCTATTTCCTGCGACCCGGCCATGCGCGAACCGACCGAGAAGCCGGGGTCGGTGGCCAGCAGGACCGTCGCGGTCATCGGGCCGACGGACGTGACGCGGCCGACGAGGCCGTCGCCGTTGATCACCGTCATGTCGGCCTTGATGCCGTCGCCGGTGCCGGCGTCGATGGTGACCGTCCAGGAAAAGCCCTGCGCCGGACCCACCGCGACGACGCGCGCGGGCTTGACGCGGTACTGGCCCGCGGACGCGACCTTGAGCAGCTTGTCGACCTCGGCGACGCGCGCCCGGTCCAGTGCGATGTTCTCCAACTGCTGGCGGAGTTTGGCGTTCTCCTCCTCCAGCTTCTTCTTCTCGTCCTCGTGGCTGCCCGCGTCGCGCACCGCGTCGATGGCGTCGGCGATGGGGTCCACCGCGTTGGCGGTGCCGCGCTCGGCCGGGCCGAAGACCGCCGAGGCCCAGTCCCGCACGTGCGAGACCGGCGAATTCCGGCCGCCGCGGATGTCCACGGTGATCAAGGCGAAGGAGATCGCGAGCAGCAGCACGAGGACCATGCGGCTGCGGCGGGAGTCCCTCACGATGCGCCCCGCCCCTTTCCTGGCATTCCTGGTGTTCCTGGCATGACCCGGTGACTACGTGCCGGCGTGCCGGCCGGTCGGATCCGAACCGAGCGGACGGTCCGGTCCGGAGCGTGGCGGCTAGCGACGCGGCTGTGCGTCGAGAACCTGTTGCAGGGCTTCGTACTCCTCGACGCACTTGCCCGCGCCGAGCGCGACGGAGTCCAGCGGGTTGTCGGCGATGTGGATCGGCATGCCGGTCTCCGCGCGCAGGCGCTCGTCGAGGCCGCGCAGCAGCGCGCCGCCGCCGGTCAGCACGATGCCGCGGTCCATGACGTCGCCGGACAGCTCGGGCGGGCACTTGTCGAGGGTGGTCTTGACCGCGTCGATGATCGTGTTGACCGGCTCCTCGACGGCCTTGCGGACCTCCGCGGTGGAGATGACGATCGTCTTCGGCAGGCCGCTGACCAGGTCGCGGCCGCGGATCTCGCTGTGCGCGTCGTCGCCGAGGTCGTACGCCGACCCGATCGACATCTTGATCTCCTCGGCGCTGCGTTCGCCGAGCAGCAGCGAGTACTCCTTCTTCACGAAGTTGATGATCGCCATGTCGAGTTCGTCGCCGGCGACGCGGATCGACTGCGCGGTCACGATGCCGCCCAGCGAGATGACCGCGACCTCGGTGGTGCCGCCGCCGATGTCCACGACCATGTTGCCGGTGGCCTCGTGGACCGGGAGCCCGGCGCCGATCGCGGCCGCCATCGGCTCCTCGATGATGTGCACGCTGCGCGCGCCCGCCTGGCTGGAGGCCTCGACCACGGCGCGGCGCTCTACCCCGGTGATGCCGCTCGGCACGCACACCACGACGCGCGGACGCGCGAGGTAGCGGCGGCGGTGCACCTTGAGGATGAAGTAGCGGAGCATGCGCTCGGTGATCTCGAAGTCGGCGATGACGCCGTCCTTGAGCGGCCGGATGGCGACGATGTTGCCGGGGGTCCGGCCGATCATCTTCTTCGCCTCGGCGCCGACCGCGAGGATGCCGCCGGTACTGGTGTTCTTGGCGACGACGGAAGGCTCGTTGAGCACGATCCCGCGCCCACGGACGTACACCAGCGTGTTGGCCGTGCCGAGGTCGACTGCCATGTCACGACCGATGAACGACAAATTGTTCGCCATGAAGCAACCAGGGCCTTCCGGAGCTTTTTTCAGCCATGTGTTACAGCCGGGGGACGTGAACCGGCCTACTGCGCACGGCTGGGACCGGTCTCAATCGTAGGCGTGCCACGCCGAGCGGAACACCTGCCAACCACGATGACGTGATCATCAGACAGATCGACACGTGCCACGCACGCCAATGGGGTCTTTTTTAGTTTTTCGTGCCTAACCCTCACTCAAACGGACCACGACGAAACGGAATCCGGGCAGCACGAAGCGACAGAAGACCCCCGTCGTACGGTGACGCGCGTCAACCCGCGCGGCCGTGGTTCCAACCGGTCAGGCGAGGCCGGGGAAAAAGTTCTTGATCTCCCGTGCCGCGGACTCCGGGGAGTCGGATCCGTGCACGATGTTCTGCTGTGTGACCGTCGCGAGGTCACCCCGGATCGTGCCGGGCGCGGCCTTGATCGGGTCGGTGGCACCGGCGAGCGTACGGAACGACTCGATGGCGCGCTCGCCCTCGACCACCATCGCGACCGACGGGGCCGACGTCATGAACTCGACCAGGCTCGGGTAGAACGGCTTGCCCACGTGCTCCTCGTAGTGCCGCTCGACGGTCTCGCGGTCCATCACCCGCAGGTCCAGTGCGGCGAGGGTGAAGCCCTTGCGCTCGATGCGGCCGATGACCTCGCCGACGAGGCCACGCCGGACACCGTCCGGTTTGACGAGGACCAGTGTGCGCTCGGACAAAGGGGGACTCCTCAAGGGGGAATTGCTGACGCTCGATCAACTCAACGCCCCGAGCCTATCGGGGGTCACGGCGGCGTTGTCAGGAGTGCGCGGCCTTCGCGGCGTCGATGGTGCGGCCCACCCGAACGCACGCGTACCAGATCGCCGCGAAGATCACGCCGACCACGAACATCATCGGGACCACGAAGCCCGCGGCGATGAGGGCGACTTGCAGCGCCCAGCCGGCGGGCACCGCCCACGGCGCGGACAACTTGCCGCACAGCAGAATGCAGAGGACGGCCGATGGACCGGCCACCGCCCACAGCGTCCCGGTGGAGATGTCGGTGAGCGACATCGCCACGAGCGCGGCCAGGCAGATCACGATCGCCTCGCCGATCAGATGGGTGGAACACAGGGCACGCACGGGTCATCCCCTCCCTTGCCGACCGCCGGTGAGCAGGACCCGCGCCTCGCCCACCGTCACCACCGAACCTGTGACCAGCACCGCGGCGCCGCCCAGGTCCCCTTCCTCCTCCGCGAGGCGCACCGCGGCGTCGATCGCGTCGTCGAGGCGCGGAACCACCTCGACCCGGTCGTCGCCGAAGATCTCCACGGCCAGCGCGGCGAGTTCGTCGACGGGCATCGCGCGGCGCATGGAGTTCTGCGTCACCACGATCTCCGCGAAGATCGGCTCGAACGCCTCCAGGATGCCGCGCACGTCCTTGTCCGACATCGCGGACACCACACCGACCAGGTGGGTGAAGTCGAAGGACTCGGCCACCGCTTCGGCGGCGGTACGCGCGCCCGCCGGGTTGTGCGCGGCGTCCAGCACGACCGTCGGGCCGCGCCGCACGATCTCCAGGCGCCCGGGCGAGGTCACCCCCGCGAAGGCCTCGCGCACCAGCTCGACGTCGAGCTTGCCGGTGTGGTCGAGGCCGACGCGCTGACCGGTGCCGACGCCGAAGAACGCCTCGACGGCGGCGAGCGCGACGGCGGCGTTGTGCGCCTGGTGGGCGCCGTGCAGCGGGAGGAAGATGCCGTCGTACTCCCCCGCCAGCCCGCGCAGGGTCACCATCTGGCCGCCGACCGCGAGGTCCCGGCGTACGACACCGAACTCCATGCCCTCGCGCGCGACGGTGGCGCCGACCTCGACGCTGCGGCGCAGCAGGGTCTCGGCCGCCTGCAGCGGCTGCTGGGCGAGGACCGCGAGCGCGCCCTGCTTGATGATGCCGGACTTCTCGACGGCGATCTCGGCGGGCGTGTTGCCCAGCTTCTCACTGTGGTCGACGGCGATCGGCGTCACGACGGCCACCGTGCCGTCGGCGACGTTGGTCGCGTCCCACGAGCCGCCGAGGCCGACCTCGACCACCGCCACGTCCACCGGGGCGTCGGCGAACGCGGCGAACGCCATGCCGGTCAGCACCTCGAAGAACGACAGGGGCAGCGGCTGGGTGGAGTCCACCAGGCCGACGTACGGCACGATGTCGCGGTACGTCTCGACGAACCGCTCCGGGCTGATCGGCTCGCCGTCCAGGCTGATGCGCTCGGTCATCGACTCGACGTGCGGGCTGGTGTAGCGGCCGGTGCGCAGCGAGAACGCGCGCAGCAGTGCCTCGACCATGCGGGCCGTCGACGTCTTGCCGTTCGTGCCGGTGATGTGGATGACGGGGTACGAGCGCTGCGGCTCGCCGAGCACGTCCATCAGCGCGGCGATGCGCGCGGTGGACGGCTCCATCTTGGTCTCCGGCCAGCGGGCGACCAGCTCGGCCTCCACGGAGCGCAGGTCGGCGGCGGGGTCAGTCACTGGTGGTCACCGGGTTCGTCGTGATCGGGTGGTTCGTCGTGGTCGGGCGGTGCGCTGCCATCGGGTGGTGCGCCGCCCTCCGGCGGCTTGCCGCTCGGACGGCTTGCGCGCCTTGTTGTCCTCGTGTGCCGCGTGCGCCCTGTGCGCCTTGTGCGGACGGCCCGTTCGCCCCCGCCGGAGGGCCGTCCGCACAGAGCACGGCGTTTCCGTCAGACCTTGGGCAGCCGGTCGAGCTGCCCGGCGATGCGCGCGATGTCGGCCTCGGCGGTCTCCAGTTGGCCGCGCACCTTGGCGACGACCTCGGCCGACGCCTTGCTCAGGAAGCCCTCGTTGGCGAGCTTCTTCGTGCACTGCTCCTTGACCTTCTCGGCCGCCCCGCGGTCCTTCTCCAGACGGCGTCGCTCGGCGGCCACGTCGATCGCGCCGGACAGGTCCAGCTCGACCAGCGCGCCCGCGATCGGGAACGACGTGGTGGCGGCGAAGCCTTCGCCGTCCGGTTCGAGTCGGGCGAGCGTACGGATCGGCGCCTCGTGCGCGGCGAGCGCGGTGCCGCCGAGGGTGAGCCGCGCCGGGACCTTCTGGCCCGGCTTGAGGCCCTGGTCCCCACGGAAGCGGCGGACCTCGGTGACGACCTGCTGAAGCGTCGTCACCTCGGCCTCGGCGGCCGGGTCGCGGCGGTCGGCCGGCTGCGGCCACTCGGCGACCACCAGCGACTCCCCGCCGGTCAGCGCCGTCCACAGCGCCTCGGTGACGAACGGGATGATCGGGTGCAGCAGGCGGAGCGTCACGTCGAGGACGTGGCCGAGGACACGCCGGGTCGCCGCGGCCGGGGCGCCGCCCGCCTGGAGGGTGATCTTGGACAGCTCGACGTACCAGTCGAAGACCTCGTCCCACGCGAAGTGGAAGAGGGCGTCGGTCAGCTTCGCGAACTGGTAGTCCTCGTACAGCGCGTCGACCTCGGCGACGGTCGCGTCCAGCCGCGAGAGGATCCACCGGTCGACGGTGGACAGCTCCTCGGCGGGCGGCAGCGGGCCCTCGACCGTGGCGCCGTTCATGAGCGCGAACCGTGTCGCGTTCCAGACCTTGTTGCAGAAGTTGCGCGACCCCTGGACCCAGTCCTCGCCGATCGGGACGTCGGTGCCCGGGTTGGCGCCGCGGGCGAGGGTGAAGCGCAGCGCGTCGGTGCCGTACGCGTCCATCCACTCGAGCGGGTCGACCGCGTTGCCGAACGACTTCGACATCTTCTTGCCGAACTGGTCGCGGACCATGCCGTGCAGCGCGATGGTGTGGAACGGCGGAGTGCCGTCCATCGCGTACAGCCCGAACATCATCATGCGGGCGACCCAGAAGAACAGGATGTCGTAACCGGTGACCAGGACCGACGTGGGGAAGAACTTCTCCATGTCGGCGGTCTGCTCGGGCCACCCGAGCGTGGAGAACGGCCACAGGCCCGACGAGAACCACGTGTCGAGGACGTCGTGGTCCTGGTGCCAGCCCTCCCCGGACGGCGCCTCGTCGTCCGGGCCGACGCAGACGACCTCGCCGTTCGGGCCGTACCAGACCGGGATGCGGTGGCCCCACCACAGCTGGCGCGAGATGCACCAGTCGTGCAGGTTGTCGACCCAGCCGAAGTAGCGGGCCTCCATCTCCTTGGGGTGGATCGCGACGCGGCCGTCGCGCACCGCGTCGCCGGCCGCCTGTGCGAGCGGGCCGACCTTGACCCACCACTGCATCGACTGGCGCGGCTCGACGGTGGTCTTGCAGCGCGAGCAGTGCCCGACGGAGTGCGTGTACGGGCGCTTCTCGGCGACGATGCGGCCGTCGGCACGCAGCGCGGCGACGATCGCCGAGCGGGCCTCGAAGCGGTCGAGCCCCTGGAACGGGCCGTGCGCGGTGATGACGGCCCGCTCGTCGAGGACGGTGATCGACGGCAGGTCGTGGCGCCGGCCGATCTCGAAGTCGTTCGGGTCGTGGGCGGGCGTCACCTTGACCGCGCCGGTGCCGAACTCGGGGTCGACGTGCTCGTCCGCGACGATCGGGATGCGGCGGCCGGTGAGCGGCAGTTCGATCTCGGTGCCGACCAGGTGGCGGTAGCGCTCGTCGTTCGGGTGGACCGCGACGGCGGTGTCGCCGAGCATCGTCTCGGCGCGCGTGGTCGCCACGACGATGGCGTCGGCACCGCTGCCGTAGCGGATCGAGACGAGCTCGCCCTCGTCGTCCTGGTACTCGACCTCGATGTCGGAGATCGCGGTCAGGCAGCGCGGACACCAGTTGATGATGCGCTCGGCCCGGTAGATCAGGCCGTCGTCGAACAGGTTCTTGAAGATCGTCTGGACGGCGCGCGACAGGCCCTCGTCCATCGTGAAGCGCTCGCGGCGCCAGTCGACGCCGTCACCGAGGCGACGCATCTGCCCGAGGATCTTGCCGCCCGACTCGTCCTTCCACTGCCACACGCGCTCGACGAACGCCTCACGGCCGAGGTCGTGGCGGGACAGGCCCTCCTTGGCGAGCTCGCGCTCGACGACGTTCTGCGTCGCGATACCGGCGTGGTCCATGCCGGGCTGCCACAGCGTCTCGTAGCCCTGCATGCGCTTGCGGCGCGTCAGGCTGTCGATCAGCGTGTGCTCGAAGGCGTGGCCGAGGTGCAGCGATCCGGTGACGTTGGGCGGCGGGATGACGATCGTGTAGGCCGGCTTCGTGCTCTTCGCATCGGCTTCGAAGTAGCCCGCGGCTACCCAGCGCTCGTACAGCTTGGCCTCTACCTCGGCAGGGGCGTACTGGGACGAGAGGGTCTGCGCTTCGGCAGCGGCTGCGGAGGAAGAAGTCTCGGTCACAGCACCCAAGTCTACGGAAGGCGGACCCCCTCTTCGGCACCGCACGGACACAGCGGGCACGGCGTCGGCGTCACCGGTTTGTCACCGTGCTGTCACCGGCCTGCCTCGGTAAGGAAAACACCTGGTCGGAGCGCTAATGTTCGGAGCCGAGCCGGACAGGCGGCCGACCCTGGGGGGCCATGGGGAGGACGCCGGGCGGATCCGGCACCGGACTCGTCCTTGGGGGGACCCTGTGCGCACTCGCATTTCCACTCGTACGTTTGCTCGTACTGCCACTCGTACGTCTGCTCGTACGTCCATTCGTGTCTCCACGCGTGTGCTCGCCGCCGCGATGCTGGGCACGCTCGCGCTGACCGCATGTGAAATGCCCGGCGATGACAAGGACAAGGCCGAGGGCACGCCCACGATCTCGGCCGAGCCGTCCGGATCGGCGCCCTCGGCGGACGCCTCGGATCCCGGCAGTTCCCCGGCCGCGTCTCCGGGCGCGACGGACGCGACCGGCAAGAAGCCCGGCGGGACGAAGACGCCGACCGGGGCCGCGTCCCCCGACTCGGGCGGCAAGTCCGGGCCGCGCGTCCTGGTGTCGGCCGCGCGTACCGGCGGCTACGAGCGCCTGGTCGGCGACGGCGCGCCCTCGGACGTGCCGGTCGACCCGGGAGAGATGACCGACGAGAACAACCTCGTCGTGGTCGCGTACGGCAAGACGCCGACCAGCCCGCGCGAAGTGCTCTTCGTGGGCGTCGACGGGCTCGCCACGACTGACGGCAAGCGCGTGGAGCACATGGTCCGCGGCATGATCGACTACGTGAACGGGGACGGCGGCAGCGTTCCGGAGGGCGTCACGATGAAGACGTACGCCCCGGGCCCGCTGGGCGGCACGGTCGAGTGCATGCCGGCGCAGGACGCGTACCCGGCGGCCATCTGCGCGTGGTCGGACAACAACACCGTCGCGGTCGCGTACTTCGACAAGCTATCCGCGGACGCGGCGGCGAAGAAGCTCGTGGAGATGCGCACCGATCTGGAGAAGTAACCCGTTCGGGCGGACCGGTGAGCCGGCGGACCGGTCGACGCGGCCAACCACGGCATCGGGCGCCTACGCGCCCCCGCACGTTCGGGGGACGCGCAGGCGCCCGCCGCTCTCCGCGCGGTAGCGTGCAGGCGACCGCCTGTCCGCATTTGCGTGTCTGCCAGAGGTGTTCGTGACGCACGAGGGCGCGGTCCCGCCGACGGGCCGCGGCGCCGCCGGGATTTCCCGGCGCTCCGCCCTGCTCGCGCTCGCCGGACTGGCCGCGGCCGTCGCCGCGGTCATCGGAGCGGTCGCCCTCATCGGCGGGCTCACCGAAGGCGGCGAGCCGCCCCCGCCGCGGCTGCCCGCCGACGCCGCGGGCCTGGCGCGCATGGACGACGCGGTCGATCTCGCCGCAGTGCGAAGGGCGTTGGGCGGCAGGGGCGAGGCCGGCGCGTACGGACGCGCCGGCGCGGTGCGCGCGGACGTCATCGTGGTCGTCGCGGCGGACCGGCGCTCCGGTGCCGCACAGGACAAGCTGGACCGGTTCTACGAGGAACTCCGGGCATCCGACGCCCGCGTGGCCCCCGCTGCTGTACGGCGCCAGGACGCGGGACCGCTCGGCGGCCTCCTGCAGTGCCATCCGGTCGAGTATCCGAGGCAGAACCTGACACTCGAAATGTGCGTGTGGGCCGATGACAACAGCGTGGGCTCGGTCCTCGCCCTCGCGGGGGCCGACAACGTCGATTCGCAGGACGAACTCGCCAGGACCACACGGGACATGCGGGCGGCGGTGACGAACGCGCGTTAGCGGGCACGTATCTGGCAGACGTAGGTGACAGAAGCAGCTGACAGGCGTGGCGGCAGATATTTGGCACCGACGCCTCGGACAAACGTATCGGGCAAGCGGTCACCGGAACCGGTGCGGTGCCCGCCGTCGCGAGAGGAGGTGCGGCGCGCCGCGGGCACCGCGCGCGCCGCGAGGCCCATGAGCACTGACCACGGGGGTTGGCCCGAACGCCGTGAGGACGGCTCGCCGTCGCCCGAGTTCCACCCCGGGACCGGAGCGGACGGCCCGTCCGGGGCCCCCGCGCAGCCTCCTGCCGTGCCGCCGCCGACGGATCCGGGGCCACCGCCGCTGCCCCGGACTTGGGTCATGCCCGCGGAGCCGCCCGCGCAGCCACCCGCGGGGGCCGCCGGGCCTGTCGGGCCTGTCAGTCCTGTCACGCAGGGAGTTCCTGTCGAGCCCGCGCCCGGGTTCCCGTCCCCTGCCACACCATCCGCGTACGGTCCGTCGTACGGCGCCGCGTTCGGCCCCGCGTTCGGTCCCGCGCTTCCGCCCGGGGGTGTGTCCCAGATTCCCGGGCAGCAGCCGTACGGCCCGCCCGGATACCAGTTCCCGGTACCGCCGCGCCGCACGTCCGCGGCCAGGACCGCGCTCGTCGCCGGCATCGGCGGAGCCCTGGTGGTGGTCGCCGCCGCGGTGGTGATCCTGTTCGTCGTGCTCGGCGGCGACGACGACAAGTCGGGGCGCGAGCAATCCGCGCCCGCCCGCTCCGCCGCGGCGACGGCTCCCGCCCCGGCCCCGGGGGGCAGCGGGGTGTCGCCCGGCGCCTCCCGGCCGGCCGCGGTGGCGGAGCCGTTCGCGCTGCCGTCGTCGGTCGGCGGGGTGCCGGGCGTACCGGACGACGAAGCGCCGCCCTCCGTCCAGGACATCACCGGTGCGTTCGCCCGTGACTTCGACGAGGTGCGCACGATGGTCTACCAGGAGAGCCGGAGTTCGGACGGGACGCTCTTCTCGACCGGTGTGCGCCGAGACGTCGAGCCCACCGACTTCGTACGGGACTTCGTGCCCGCGTCGGAGGCCGCCGTCGAGAGCGATCTGCCCGCAGGCCTGTGGCGGCAGCCCGGCCTCGTGCGCTGCTGGACCGGGCCGCGCTCCGTCGTGTGCCTGTGGGGCGACGACACACGCATGCTCTTCGGCAGCAGCACCGACACGATTGCGGGCCTCGTGGCGCGGATGGAAGGCATCTACCTCGCCGGGTCGCGCGGCGAGGGGTGAACGGACACGACCGGCAGCACACGGCTGACGGCACGTTCTTTTCGGCAGGCGAGGCACGCCGCCACGGCTGGGCGGGGCGCGGCCAACCGCTGACCGCCGACCGCTATGCGCGGGTGATCCGGCGCGCCTGCCAGGCCACCGCGTCCGCGATGGCGGCCGGCTCGCGGCCCTCGGCCCGTTGCGCCGTCAACTGGTCCGCGCCGAGCGGCGCGAGCAGCGCCTCGGCGAGCAGTTCGGCGGTCTGCGGCGGGTGTCCTCCTGCGGTCATCAGCAGGGTGAGGTGGTGCCGCCAGAACCGGTAGGCGCCGATGCGGTAGCGGGCGCCCGGTGACGCGGTCTCGGAGGCGCGTACCAGCTCAAGGTTGTCGAACGCGTAGTCCAGGTACGCCCGGACGAACGCCTCCGCCCGGTCGGCGGGGTCCGGCTCGTCGCCTACCTCCCCCGGCCCGAGCGGGGCCGGGCCCCGCAGGATCGCCTCCTGGAGCACCGACTCGCGCTCGTCGAGCAGCGCCGCGGCCAGCCCGGCGCGATCGCCGAAGCGCCGGAACAGCGTGCCCTTCCCCACGCCGGAGGCCGCCGCGACGGCGTCCATGCTCACGTTCTCGACGCCGTGTGCGGCGAACAACTCCCCCGCGGCGTCCAGGATGCGGCGGCGATTGCGGGCCGCGTCCGCCCGCTCGCGGCGCGGCGGGCCGGAGGTGACGGACGCGACGGACAGCGTGGTCGGCGCGGCGGCGTCGGCGGCGTCGCGCCCACGCATTGACGAAGCGGACTGCGGTCCGTTAAGTTCATCGGGCACAACCGGACCATAGTCCACTTCACTGGAGGCGTCCAGCCATGACCGCATTGATCACCCGTGACGAGCTGCGCGCGGCGATCGCCGACGACGCGGTGACCCTCGTCGACGCACTCGGCGGCGAGTACCACGCCAAACAGCACCTCCCCGGCGCGATACCGCTGCACCCCACCGAAGTCGCCGAGCGGGCGGCCGAGCGGCTACCCGACCGCACCCGGCCCGTCGTCACCTACTGCAGCAACCCCGCCTGCCCGAATAGCGGCCAGGTCGCCGACGCGCTGGTCCGGCTCGGGTACGCGGACGTCCGCAAGTACCGCGAGGGCATCGAGGACTGGGTCGCGGCCGGCTTGCCGACCGAAAGCGCATAGCGCACAGCTCAAGGAGCACAGCGCACAGTGCACGGAGCACAGGGCGCAGCGCAAGAAGCACAAGGCAAGGAGCACAGCGCGGCAGACACACAGAAGCCCCGCATCCCGGTCGCCGGGATGCGGGGCCTTGTCGCGAAGTGGGCTCAGGCGCTCTTGTCGCGCCGCTCGCGCTTGACGATCTCGCGCGGCACCAGCGTCGGGTTGACGTGCTTGAGGACGACGTCGTGGGTGATGACGACGCGGGCGATGTCCTTGCGGGACGGCACCTCGTACATCACCGACATCAGGACCTCTTCCATGATGGCGCGCAGGCCGCGGGCGCCGGTGCCCCGCAGGATCGCCTGGTCGGCGATGGCCTCCAGCGCCTCCATCTCGAAGTCCAGCTCCACACCGTCGAGTTCGAACAACCGCCGGTACTGCTTCACCAGCGCGTTCTTCGGCTCCGTGAGGATCGAGATGAGCGCCTCGCGGTCCAGGTTGTGCACCGAGGTCAGCACCGGGAGGCGGCCGATGAACTCGGGGATCATGCCGTACTTGAGCAGGTCCTCCGGCATGACCTCGCCGAACGCGTCGGCGATGTCGATGTCGCGCTTCGAGCGGATCTGGGCGCCGAAGCCGATGCCCTTCTTGCCGACCCGGCCCTCGATGATGCGCTCCAGACCGGCGAACGCGCCGCCCACGATGAACAGGACGTTCGTCGTGTCGATCTGGATGAACTCCTGGTGCGGGTGCTTGCGGCCGCCCTGCGGCGGGACGCTCGCGGTGGTGCCCTCCAGGATCTTGAGCAGTGCCTGCTGCACGCCCTCGCCGGAGACGTCGCGCGTGATCGACGGGTTCTCGCTCTTGCGGGCGATCTTGTCGACCTCGTCGATGTAGATGATCCCGGTCTCGGCCTTCTTGACGTCGTAGTCGGCGGCCTGGATCAGCTTGAGCAGGATGTTCTCGACGTCCTCGCCGACATAGCCGGCCTCGGTGAGCGCCGTCGCGTCGGCGATGGCGAAGGGGACGTTCAACATCCGGGCCAGCGTCTGGGCCAGCAGCGTCTTGCCGCAGCCGGTGGGGCCGAGCAGCAGGATGTTGGACTTCGCCAGCTCCACGCCGTCGTCGCGGCCGCCGCCCTTGGCGCTCTCGCCGGCCTGGACGCGCTTGTAGTGGTTGTAGACCGCCACGGAGAGCGCCTTCTTGGCGACCTCCTGGCCCACCACGTACCCGTCCAGGAATTCGCAGATCTCCCGTGGCTTGGGGAGTTCCTCGAACTTCAGCTCGGAGGACTCGGAGAGTTCCTCCTCGATGATCTCGTTGCACAGGTCGATGCACTCGTCGCAGATGTACACACCCGGACCGGCAATGAGCTTCTTCACCTGCTTCTGGCTCTTACCGCAGAACGAGCACTTGAGCAGATCGCCACCGTCACCGATGCGTGCCACGAGGTGCATCTCCTTCGCCTGGGCCCCGGTAGGAACCGGACCTGGTGCCTGGTCTTTCGACGGTACCCCGCCGCAAACGCCCATCCCCTGGTTTTGGCCCGTCCGCGGTCATTTTGAGGGGCCGGTGCCCCCTCGAACCGCGAACGCCCCCCTCGGGAGAGGGTCCATCGGCCGGTCGCGACACTCCCGACCGGCCGATGCCGCCGTCATCCGGTCGACCGGGGGGACTTCCGCGGGGAGGTGATCTCGTCGATGAGGCCGTACGCCAGCGCCTCTTCGGCGGTGAGGATCTTGTCCCGCTCGATGTCCTCGCGGACCTGTTCGATCGGACGATTGCTGTGCTTGGAAAGCATGTCCTCCAGCAGCGTGCGCATGCGCATGATCTCGTTGGCCTGGATCTCCAGGTCGGAAACCTGCGCACGCCCAGTTTCACTGTACGGCTGGTGGATGAGAATGCGGGAGTTCGGCAGCGCCATTCGCTTGCCGGCCGTGCCGGCCGCGAGCAGCACCGCGGCGGCCGAGGCCGCCTGGCCCATGCACACCGTCTGGATGTCGGGGCGCACGAACTGCATCGTGTCGTAGATGGCGGTCAGCGCGGTGAACGAGCCGCCGGGCGAGTTGATGTAGATCGAGATGTCGCGGTCCGGGTCCATCGACTCCAGCGTGAGCAGCTGGGCCATCACGTCGTTGGCGGACGTGTCGTCGATCTGGACGCCGAGGAAGATGATGCGCTCTTCGAAGAGCTTGGCGTAGGGGTCGTACCGCTTGATCCCCTGGGAGGTGCGCTCCTCGAACTGCGGGACGATGTAACGGCCGTCGGGACGCCCGGTGAAAAGCGACTGGGCGTCCGGCCTCGGGGTGGGGAAGGACAGGTCGGTCATGGGTTCAGATCCTCCGGACGGCAATGCTGGTTGACTCGGCTGCGGGTTGTCGCCGGCGGATCAGCTGGCGCTGCCGTTGGTCGGGACCTCGCGGGCGCTGGTGACCACGTGGTCGACCAGACCGTAATCCTTGGCCTCGCCGGCGGTGAACCAGCGGTCGCGGTCCGAGTCGCGCTCGATCTCCTCGTAGGTGCGCCCGGAGTGCTCGGCGATCAGCTCGGCCATGCGCTTCTTCAGGCGCAGCAGCTGCGCGGCCTGGATGCGGATGTCCGACGCGGCACCGCCGAGGCCCGCGGAGGGCTGGTGCATGAGGATCTCGGTGTTGGCCAGCGCGATGCGCTTGCCCGGCGCACCGGCCGTCAGCAGGAACTGGCCCATCGAGGCCGCCAGTCCCATCGCGACGGTCGACACGTCGTTGCTGATGAACTGCATGGTGTCGTAGATCGCCATACCCGCCGTGACGGAGCCGCCCGGCGAGTTGATGTACAGCGAGATGTCCTTGTCCGGGTCTTCGGCGTTGAGCAGCAGCAGCTGCGCCGAGATCGCGTTCGCGATCTGGTCGTCGACCGGCGCGCCGAGGAAGATGATCCGCTCGCGCAGCAGCCGGTTGTAGACCTGGTCGTCGAGCCCCATACCGCCCTGAGGTGCGCGCATGGCGGGCACCGCGAGTCCCGGAGTCACGATCTGCGGATTCGTCACGTATCCACCTGCTCGTTTCCGACGGCAACCCGAGCCGTCCTGAAGTCGACCTTTGCGGGGGCACCGGTCCTGCCCGGTTCCGGCACGGACGCCTGGCGGTGTCCCCTCGTACAGCGACCCTAACGCGCTGATCCGCTGTGGCCATCCCCGACGCCGGGCTGTTCGCCCACAGCGCATCGGTCCGATTTCCGGGCGGGGCGCGGGCCGATGGGCTACACCGTGCACCGGGGCGGGCGGTACCCGGGGCGTGTCCGGCGGACGCACCCAATGCGTCGGGGCCCGGCCGCTGGGAAGCGGCCGGGCCCCGGCGTTCAAGCGATCGGACGGTGCGTCAGATCAGCCGCGGTCGTCCGCGGCCGCTCCGACCCCCGCCCGAAGTCCTCGGACGCTCAGTGGTCGTGGTGCTCGTGACCCTCGTCGCCCGCGTGCAGGTCCTTGGCCAGGTCGACCTCGTTGCCCGACGCGTCGGTGGCCTTGGCCGCCGCCGCGATGACGTCCAGCGCCTTGCCGCGGGCGACCTCGCCGACCAGCACCGGGACGTACCCGGCCTGCATGACCTGCTGCGCGAACTGGTCCGGGCTCATGCCGGACTGCTGCGCGCGGGCGATGAGGTGCTGGGTCAGCTCGTCCTGGTTGACCGAGATCTGCTCCTTCTTGACGATCTCGTCGAGGAGGAACTGCACCCGCATGCCCTTGGCGACGCTGTCCTGCAGCTCGGCGTCGTACGCTTCGGCGGTCTGGCCCTGGATCTCCAGCCACTTGTCCAGCGTGACGCCCATCATCGAGAGCTGCTGGTCCATCTGCTGCTTGCGCTGGTCGATCTCCTCGGCGACGACCTTCTCCGGCAGCGGCACCTCGACGAGCTCGAGCAGCTTCTCGAGGACCTTGTCGCGGCCGTCGTTGATCTGGTCGTGCGCCTTGGTGTGCTCCAGGCGGCCCTTGATGTCGGCCTTGAGCTCGTCCAGCGTGTCGAACTCGCTCGCGAGCTGCGCGAAGTCGTCGTCCAGCTCGGGAAGTTCCTTGGTCTTGACGGCGGTGACCTTGACCGTGACGTCCGCGGTCTGGCCCTCGCCGCTGCCGCCCTTGAGCTCGGTCGAGAACGCCTTCTCCTCGCCGGCGGACAGGCCGGTCACGGCCTCGTCCAGGCCGTCGATCATGGTGTCGCTGCCGACCACGTACGACATGCCGGACGCGACGCCGTCCTCCAGGACCTCGCCGTCGACCTTCGCCTCGAGGTCGATGACGACCGTGTCGTCCTTCTCGGCGGCGCGCTCGACGGCCTTCAGCGAGCCGAAGCGGTCGCGGAGCTGGTCGATCTGCTCGTCGATGTCCTCGTCGGTGACCGCGAGGTCGTCGACGGACACCTCGATGCCCTCGTACTCCGGCACCTCGATGGTCGGACGCGTGTCCACCTCGGCGATGAACTTCAGGTCCGCGCCGTTGGACAGCTCGCCGACCTCGGTGACCTCGGTCACCTCGGGCTGGCCGAGCACGCGAAGCTCGTTCTCCTCGACGGCCTTGCCGTACGACGACGACAGAATGTCGTCGAACGCCTCGACGAAGACCGCCTCGCGGCCGAAGCGCTGGTCGATGATGCGCGAAGGGATCTTGCCCTTGCGGAAGCCCGGCACCGTGATCGACTGGCTGATCTTCTTGTACGCCGCATCGAGGCTGGGCTTGAGCTCCTCGGAGGGAACCTCGACGGTGAGCCGAACCCGAGTGGGGTTCAGAGTCTCCACGGCGCTCTTCACGGTTGGGTCTCCTTGTTGCGGGCGGCGGTACTTCCGGCCAGATGGAAATGGTCTGTAGCGGTGCGCTTGGGGGCTCCGCCACCAGGACGCATGGTCGGGGCGGGGAGACTCGAACTCCCGATCTCCTGCTCCCAAAGCAGGCGCGCTAGCCACTACGCTACGCCCCGTGGCGCTCGGAAGAGTCTAGAGGACGCCACGGTACAGTCTGCACTGCCCGGTGAACGCCTCGTCGCGTGCCTGCCCGCACGCGCCCCCGCCGATCCGGTACTCTAATACCCGGACGCCCGGCCCAAAGCCGAGCGTCGCGGCACATGCGGATGTAGCTCAATGGTAGAGCCTCAGTCTTCCAAACTGATTACGCGAGTTCGATTCTCGTCATCCGCTCTGTGACATATCGGCCCTGACCTGCGGAGACGCGGTGTCGGGGCCGATTGCGTCCCCGGGGGTCGGGCGGCGGAGCCAGGGGCTTCCGGCCAGCGCGATGAGGGCGCCGGCGGCCGCGGCGACGACCGGGACGGAGTAACCGGCGGCTGAGCCGTGGGCGTCCACCACCACGCCGCCGATGGACGAGCCGGCCGCGACGCCGACGGCGAGGCCGGTGATGGTCCAGGACATGCCCTCGGTGAGCTGGCGGGCCGGGACGAAGTCGCCGACGAGGGACATCGTGGTGACCATGGTCGGCGCTACGGACAGGCCCGCGAGGAAGAGGGCGGCGCCGACGAACCACAGGTTGGTGACGAAGAGCAGCGGGACCATGCTGGCGGACATCACGAGGACGCCGGTGAGGAAGCGCGCCGCGCCGGTGCCGCGGGGCTTCATGATGCCGAAGGCGATGCCCGCGACGCAGGAGCCGAGGGCGTAGACCGAGAGGGCGACGCTGGCGAGGGCCTTGTGCCCCTCGTCCTCGGCGAAGGCGACTGTGACGACGTCGATGGAGCCGAAGATGGCGCCGGTGGCTATGTAGGTGAGGACCAGCACGCGCAGTCCGGCCGAGCGGATCGCGGAGCCGTGCTTCGTGCCGTCGGGGGCGCGTACCGGCGGCTCGGTCCTGGTCTGCGCGCAGAAGAGCACCGCGCCGACGGCCAGGAAGGTGCCGGAGACCAACACGCCGGCCTCGGGGAAGACCGCGGTGGACAGTCCGACCGCGAGGATCGGGCCGAGGATGAAGCACATCTCGTCGACGACGGACTCGAACGAGTAGGCGGTGTGCAGGCGTTCCGGGTCGCCGCGGTAGATGTGCGACCACCGCGCGCGGACCATCGAACCGAAGGTGGGCATGCAGCCGACCGGGATCGCGGCGACGAACAGGGTCCAGTCGGGGGCTTCGAGCCGGGCGCAGATCAGCAGCGCGGCACCGCCGGAGAGCGTCACGGCGGTGGCGGGGAGGGCGACGCGGCGCTGCCCGAAGCGGTCGACGAGGCGCGAGATCTGGGGGCCGCAGACCGCACCGGAGATCATCATCACCGCGGTGACGGCGCCGGCGAGGCCGTAGGAGTCGCGCATCTGGGAGAGCATGGTGACGATCCCGATGCCGGTCATCGACAGCGGCATGCGTGAGACGAACCCGGCCGCGGAGAACGCGAGGCTTCCGGGCGCTTCGAATATTCGCCTGTAGGGGGACAGCACGGGGGCTCCACGTAGGTACGCGAGTGGTCAGGACCGCTCCCTTTGCGTGGGATGCCACGGAAAGGGAGCAGTCCCTCAGCTTACTCGTGTAAAGAGCAACGTTTTAGCTCTTTAGTCTTTGGGTTCGACGGGCTCTGCCGGACGTGCCACCGCCGTCGCCGAGACCACCGGCGCCCACGCGCTCTCGGCACCCGACCACGCGAACGCGCCCAATTGGAGCGGGTAGGTGTGCCCCGGCGTCAGCCAGGCCGAGGTCCAGTTGTCGCTGTCCGGCGTGAACCGCACGAACCGCGGGCGGTAGAGGTTCGCCTGCCGGCCCGAGGGCGCTCCGCACCGCGGGTGCGTCGAGCGTCACGCCGGGGTCCTCCTGGTTTCGGTGGCCGATCTCGGATATGACGAAGCGTCACATCCCGAAGGAGGCCACTCGATGTTGTCCGGCGAAAAGATCCTGATCACCGGCCCGGCGGGGCAGATCGCGTTCCCGCTCACCGAGTACCTGGCCAAGGACAACGAGGTGTGGGGCATCGCCCGCTTCTCCAACCCGGACGACCGCGCGAAGGTGGACGCCCTCGGCGTCACGACGCGCGCGGTGGACCTCGGCGCGGCGGACTACAGCGAGCTTCCGCAGGACTTCACCTACGTGCTGCACCTGGCGACGTTCCAGGCCCCTGGTCTGGACTACGACGAGGCGCTCCGGGTGAACGCCGAGGGCACCGGCCTGCTGTTGCAGCACTGCCGCAAGGCCAAGGCCGCGCTGGTGATGTCGACGGCCTCGGTGCTGCGCCCCCACGAGGACCCGATGCACGTGTACGCGGAGACCGCCCCACTGGGCGACGCCAACGTCGTGCACTCCCCGACGTACTCCGTCTCGAAGACCGGTGAGGAGGCGGTGGCCCGCTTCTGCGCCCGTGCCTTCGAACTGCCGGTCACCATCGCCCGCATGAACGCGTCGTACGGCCCCAACGGCGGCCTGCCGACCCACCACCTGGCCGCGGTCCTGGAAGGCCGTCCGGTGGTCACCCGCTGGGACCCCTGCATGTACAGCCCGATCCACCAGGACGACATCAACGGCCAGACCGAGGCGCTGCTCGCCGCGGCGTCCACGCCCGCGACCGTCGTCAACTGGGGCGGCGACGAGCCGGTCAGCGTGCAGGAGTGGTCGGCGTACTTCGGCGAGTTGACCGGGAAGCCGGCCGAGGTCCAGGTCGTCGAGCAGCCGGGCACGCTGCGCGGACAGATCCAGGACACCGCCAAGCGCACCTCGATCACCGGGCCGTGCACGGTTCCGTGGCGCGAGGGGTTCCGGCGTACGGTCGAGGCGTGGGGCGCGGCCGGCTGACCCCGTCGGCGCCCGGTCGGCACGGTCGGCACGGTCGGCTCCGGGGGCTCCCGGTGACACCGTTGATCTCGGGGTGACAATGGAGCGCCCCCCGTTCGTCCGCCTCCGGACCGGGTTCTCGCGGACCTGACGCCCGGGGAAACAAGGAAGGGAGAGCGGCTGTGAGCCTGCTCGACACGTCCATCGCCCGCCTCGACGGCACCTCCGGCACCCTCGGCGACCTGACCGGCGGCAAGACCGCGCTGGTGGTCAACGTCGCGTCCAAGTGCGGCCTGACGCCGCAGTACACGGGCCTGGAGGAGCTCCAGAAGGAGTACGCCGGGCGGGGCTTCACCGTCGTGGGCGTGCCCTGCAACCAGTTCATGGGGCAGGAGCCCGGCTCCGCGGAGGAGATCCAGGAGTTCTGCTCGACCACCTACGGCGTCTCGTTCCCGCTGACCGAGAAGATCGAGGTCAACGGCGACGGCCGCCACCCGCTGTACGCCGCGCTGACCGAGACCGCCGACGCCGAGGGCGCGGCCGGCGACGTGCAGTGGAACTTCGAGAAGTTCCTGGTCGCCGCGGACGGCTCGGTCGTCGGCCGGTTCCGCCCGACCACCGACCCCCACGACCCGGCGCTGGTCGCCGCGATCGAGAGCCGCCTCGCCTGATCCGGTGATCCCGGTGGTACCCCCGCACGCAACCGAGGCCGGTTGCCGGACGACCTCGCAGGTCGTCCGGCAACCGGCCTCGGTGCGGGTACGTGCGGCTCAGCGGTTGCCGTGGCGGCGGATCAGCACCACGGCACGGTCGTCGGCGACGTTGCCGCTCGCGGAGTCGGCGATCCGGCGCGCGCCGTCCGCGAAGTCGTCGGCGACGAGTTTGTCCGCCTCGCCCAGGAGCCGGTCGATGCCGACGCTGATGTCCTGGCCGGGGACTTCGACCATGCCGTCGGTGAACAGCAGCAGGGCGTCGCCGGGCCCCAGCACGCCCCTGACGCCCTCGTACGTGGAGCCGGGGATGACACCCAGCAGCGGCCCCTCGGCCTCCCGCACCTCCCAGATGCCGGACGCAGCGACCCAGTGCGCGCCGGGCGGGTGGCCCGCGGAGATCAGTTCGTACTCGCCGGTCTCCAGGTCGATCGCCACGTGCACGGCGGTCGCGAAGCCCTCGTCCCAGCCCTGCCGCAGCAGGTAGTCGTTGGCGGCCGGCAGGAACCCGTGCGGTGCCAGTGATCCGATGAGTCCGCCGAACGCGCCGGACAGCAGGAGTGCCCGGGTTCCGGCGTCGAGCCCCTTGCCGGACACGTCGACGAGGGCTATCTCCAGCGTGCGGCCGCCGCGCCGACCGCGCGTGGCCACCACGAAGTCGCCCGAGAACGCCTGGCCTCCGGCCGGACGCAGCACCACGTCGGTGTGCCATTGCGGCGGCAGTTCGGGCACCAGGCCGTGGGCGCGCAGGCGGTCGCGCAGGTCGAAGAGCATCGTCTCGCCGCGCGTGCCTTGGAGGCCGAGCCGGGTCCGTTTGCGTGCGACGAACACGACCATGAACGCCACCAATGCGACGACCACGACGGCGCCCGGGCGTACGACCCCGGTGCCGTGCACGCGCTCCAAGGCGACCAGGACCCCGGCCGTCGCCGCGTAGAGCAGAAGCAGGCTCGCCATGCGCAGGACGAGGCCGCCGACGAAGAGCGGGACGACGAGGGTCGTGACCGGAAACCATGCCTCGTCGACCGACGGCAGCAGGCCGCACACGGTGACGAGGGCAAGCAGCGCGACCAGGAAGAAGCGGTCGGAGGGCAGCAGCGTGTGCCGGGCCCAGAATGCCAACTTCCTTCCCCGACGGGCGAATCGCCGGGGCCGCGACTCCCTCGTCTCCGCCATTGCGCGACCTTACCCAGCACATCGCGCCACGTCGACGGACCTCCGGACGGGCCGCCCCGGCACATCCGGACGTACCCGGAGAAAATCAAAACGTATGTCGACTTGTCTCCGGATAGTCAGCGACTCCGTTCGGCCGATGGGAGGGAGAGTCGGCGTTGCCGGGCTGCCACGGCGGCCGTGCCCGGGGTGGCAGCCGACGTACCCAGGGTGGCGGCTGCCGTGCCCGGCAGCACGGTCTTCGCGGCCCGACGCCGGGCCTTGGGCTGGCACTTGGGACACCAGAAGAGGTTGCGTCCGGCCAGCTCCTCGATGCGCACCTTGGTGGTGCACACCAGGCACGGCATGCCGGTGCGGCGGTAGACGTACACCTCGCCGCCGTGGTCGTCCTTGCGCGGCTCGCGGCCCATGGCCTCGGGTGTGTGCTCGGGACGGACGGTGTCGATGCGGTTGACGCGTACACCCTCGGCCATCAGCTCGACGAGGTCCGCCCAGATCGCGTCCCACACGCGGCGCTTGACGAGGCGGCCCTCGCGGTGCGGATCGAGGCGGGCGCGGAACAGCGCCTCGGCCCGGTAGACGTTGCCGACTCCGGCCAACACCTTCTGGTCCATGAGCAGTTCGGCGATCGGCTTGCCGCTGCGCGAGATGCGGTGCCAGGCCTCGTCCGGGTCGGCGTCGGGACGCAGCGGGTCGGGGCCGAGGCGGGCGTGCAGCGCGTTCTTCTGCGCGAGGGTCACGATCTCGCAAGTGTTGGGGCCCCGCAGGTCGGCCCAGCCGTCCTCGCCGACCATGCGCAGGCGCACGACGCCGACCACCGGACCGGGCTCGCCGCCCGCGGGGAACTCGCCGAAGCGGAACACCCCAGCTATGCCGAGGTGCACGTGGATCCAGCGCTCGCCGGGGAACTCCAGGAACAGGTGCTTGCCGTGCGCCTCGGCACCGACCAGCTCGGAGCCGTCGAGCAGGGCGGCGGCATCGGCGAACCGGCCCTGCGGGCTGGACAGCGCGACCTCGCGGCCGGCGAAGCGCTCGGTGTGCTCAGCGGCGAGGCGGTGGATCGTGTGGCCCTCGGGCACGTACTCCCCTTTCGGAAACGGGCGGCGGCAGATCGGCGGCGCGGCGTCCGCGCGGGGCGGTCGGGCGGACCCGCACCGGCAAAGTTAGCCGACCGCACCGACAATCCGGACGGGCCTTTCGTCCCTGGGTAGTCCCGGACAGTCCCGGGCAGTCCGGCACAGTCCCGGGCAGTTCCCGGGCACGGCAACGCCGACGGCCCGGTCACAGGTGCGGAACACCTGCGGCCGGGCCGCGCGTGAGGGTCGTGGGAGGGACGTGTCGGGCGGCGCCGTCGGGCGAGGGTCGGCCCGCGGCGGACCGGCTACGGCAGCGGCGGAAGCTCGCCGGTGGTCTCGTACGCGCTCATCTGGTCGATGCGCTTGATGTGCCGCGGCGCGTCGGAGAACGGCGTGTCGAGGAACACCTGCAGGAACTTGGCGGCCTCGTCCTCGGTGTGCATGCGCGCACCCAGGCTGATGACGTTGGCGTTGTTGTGCTCGCGGGCGAGCGCGGCGATGTCCTCGCGCCACACGAGGGCGGCACGGATGCCCTTGACCTTGTTGGCGGCGATCTGCTCGCCGTTGCCGGATCCGCCGATCACCACGCCGAGCGAGCCGGGGTCCTTGGCGACGGCCTCGCCGGCGCGCAGGCAGAAGACGGGGTAGTCGTACGCCTCCGCCTGGACGGCCGGGCCGACGTCGACGGCCTCGTGGCCGTTGGCGTTCAGCCACTCGATGAGGTGCTTCTTGAGGTCGTAGCCGGC
This sequence comes from Streptodolium elevatio, assembly GCF_053592165.1. NCBI lineage: Bacteria > Bacillati > Actinomycetota > Actinomycetes > Kitasatosporales > Streptomycetaceae > Streptodolium > Streptodolium elevatio. The sequence continues at coordinate 143,173 of NZ_JBSFVE010000019.1, read as the reverse complement.
GTGGTCGGAGCCGAGGTAAACACGCATGGGGGCAGTCTCTCAGGCTCTCGGCCGGATCTCACATCGCGGGGTCCGCTCGGCCGCCGCCAGGTGCTGGGGCGGCCGCCGCCCCTCGGCTCAACAGCGGCGGCCGACCCGGTGGTTCAGCCTCGGCGGCCGGCCAGTCGCCATGCGGCGGGCAGCAGCCCCATCGCCAGGGCGATCTTGAGGGCGTCCCCGAACAGGTACTTCTCCATGCCGATTTCGTACGCCTGCGACAGGCTGATGCCCAGGTCGTGCGCGAGGTACGACAGACCCACGGCGTAGATGACCGCGTTGCCGAGCAGCATGACCGCCGCGGTGCCCAGCGGTCCGCGGTCGGCGCCGCGGCGGGCCAGCGTCCCCGCGAGGCCTGCGGCGAACACGAAGCCGATGACGTAGCCGAGGGTCGGCATGCCGGTGCCGGAGGTGCCCTCCGCGAACCACGGCATCCCCGCGGCGCCGGCCGCGAGGTACAGCGCCATCGCGGCGAGGCCGCGCCACGCACCGAGCGCGGTGCCGACGAGGAGCACGGCGAAGGTCTGGCCGGTGACCGGGACGGGCGAGCCGGGAACGGGCACCGAGAGCTGGGCGGCGAGGCCGACGAATCCGGCGGCGCCGACGACGAGGGCGGCGTCGCGCACGGTCGCGCCGCGGAACGCGCGGGCGGGGACGAGGTCGGCGAGTACCGGCAGGGACGTGCCGGGCAGGGCAGTGCTCACGAGGACTCCACACTCAAGGTTCAGTTGCGGGACCAGGCGAACGTACCGAACGCGTTAACGACCGTTCATGCCGGTGCCCGACAACGAAGCGCACGGTTCGTTGTCGGGCATCGCACAACCTGCCTCGTGCGCCCGTCGGCACAGTTCGGCAGAACTCGGCGGAAGTCAGCGGAACTCAGCGGATTGCGGCCGAATTCAGATGAACTCGTCCGAACTCAGGGGAACCCGGCGGAGCTCAGAGCTGGATCGACTTGATCTCCAGGTACTCCTCCAGGCCGTACCGGCCCAGCTCGCGGCCGTTGCCCGACTGCTTGTAACCGCCGAACGGGGCAAGGGGGTTGAAGGCGCCGCCGTTCACGTCCACCTGGCCGGTTCGGATCCGGCGGGCGAAGGCGAGGCCCTCTTCCTGCGTGGCTGCCCACACCGCGCCGCCGAGGCCGTACGACGTGTCGTTGGCGATGCGCTCGGCGTCGGCCTCGTCGTCGTAGGGCAGGATCGACAGGACCGGTCCGAAGATCTCCTCGCGGGCGACGGCCATGTCGTTGGACACGTTGGCGAAGACCGTCGGACGCACGAAGTAGCCCGCGTCCACGCCGTCCGGACGCCCGGGGCCGCCGGTCGCGAGGACGGCGCCCTCTTCGACGCCGCGTTCGATGTAGCCCTGCACGCGCTCGAACTGCACGGACGACACGAGCGGGCCGAGCTTGCCGTCCAGCGCGCCCGCGGCCTCGGCCGCCAACTCCACGGCGCGGTCGTGGTCGTCGCGGTGCACGAGCATGCGGGTCAGCGCGTTGCAGGCCTGCCCCGAGTTGAGGTACGCGCCGTTGACCCCGGCCCGGACCGCGGCCTCCAGGTCGGCCCCGGGCAGGATCACGTTCGCCGACTTGCCGCCCAGCTCCAGCGCCACGCGCTTGACGGTCGGCGCGGCGAGCGCGGCGACCCGCGTACCGGCACGTGTCGACCCGGTGAACGAGACCATGTCGACGCCCGGATGCGACGCGATCGCCTCGCCGACGACGGGCCCGGTCCCGGACACCAGGTTGACGACGCCCGCCGGGATGCCGGCCGCGTCCAGGATCTCCATGAAGACGTACGCCGCCGACGGCGCCACCTCGCTGGGCTTGAGCACCACCGTGCAGCCCGCCGCGAGCGCAGGCCCGAGCTTGTTGGTGATCTGGTGCAGCGGGAAGTTCCAGGGCGTGATCGCGCCGACCACACCGACGGGTTCGCGCACCACAAGCGAGTTGCCGATGCGCTCCTCCCACACGAACTCCTCCGCGAGGCGCACGTACGTGCCCAGCACGCCGATGGGCAGGCCGACGTGCACGCGCTGAGCCAGCGGACCGGGCGCGCCGATGTCCCGGGTCACCGCCTCGGCCATCTCGCCGGTGCGCTCGGCGAGCAGGTCACGGACCTTGGCCAGGGCCGCGGCGCGCTCCGCGGGCGGCGTCGCGGCCCACCCGGGGAAGGCGCGGCGGGCCGCGGCGACCGCACGGTCCACATCCTCCGGCGTGCCTTCGGGGACGGTCGCGTGCACGGTCTCGGTGACCGGGTCGACCACCTCGATGACGCCGCTGCCCGTCGAGGGCACCCACGCGCCGCCGATGTGGATGGCGTCGTGCACCGTGACCGCCGTCCCGTGTCCGGACGTCGCGGCCCCCGTGGTCTCCGCCTGCTGTGTCATGCCGGGCACCCCTTCTCCACTGGCCCCACTGCTACGTCACTGCTACGTCACTGCTACGTCGTTGCTGCGTTTGCTGCGTCGTTGCCCACGTCTCCGGGAACGCTACGTCCGGCGCGCCGCGAGGTCACCCCTCCGGGGCGGGAATAGGTTTCTTGCGTAGGATCTTCAATTGCAAGTAACTTGCAATTGAAAACGCCTCGGAGGAACTGATGACCTACACCTTGCCCGAGCTCCCGTACGACTACGCGGCGCTGGAGCCCGTCATCAGCGGCCAGATCATCGAGCTGCACCACGACAAGCACCACGCGGCGTACGTCAAGGGCGCGAACGACACGCTCGAACAGCTCGCCGAGGCGCGGGACAAGGACCAGCTCGGCGGCATCGTCGGACTCGAGCGCACGCTCGCGTTCCACCTGGCCGGACACGTGCTGCACTCGATCTACTGGACGAACATGTCCGGTGACGGCGGCGGCGAGCCCGGCAAGGACGGCGCCGAGGGCGAGCTCCGCGAGGCCATCGAGGAGCACCTCGGCGGCTTCGACAAGTTCAAGAACCAGCTCACCAAGGCCACCGCCACGACCCAGGGTTCGGGCTGGGGCGTGCTGGCGTGGGAGCCGCTGGGTCAGCGCCTGATCGTCGAGCAGGTGTACGACCATCAGGGCAACATCGGCCAGGGCGCGGTCCCGCTGCTGGTGTTCGACGCCTGGGAGCACGCGTTCTACCTGCAGTACAAGAACGTCAAGCCGGACTTCGTCGACGCCATGTGGAAGATCGTCAACTGGCAGGACGTCGCCGCCCGCTTCGGCAAGGCGAAGGCGGCCGGCGCGCTCGTCTGAGCAGCCGGCGACCGACGCCCTCGTAACGGCACAGCCGCGCAACTGCGCGGTACGCACCGCAGATTCCGGAGGGACGTGACCTCCGGGGCCTTTCGAACTGATCGTCTTCCCACGTCAGCTTCAGTCAGGCCGGAAACGACCCCGCGCGCGCCAATCGCGCGGGGTCGTTTCGCTGCGCCCAACCTTAGAGCGGGCACGGGAGTCGACGGGAACCGCACACCTTTGAACGCTTGAGCGCTTGAGCGCTTGAACGCCACCCGTCGCACAGTCCCTCGCCGGGGCAACACCCAGCCCGCGCCTGAACCCGCGTCCGTCCGCTCAGTCCGACGGCGACGTCCAGACGAGCGGCCTGCTGCGGCCGACCACGGAGTACTCGCGGGCCAGCCCTGCCTCGTGCAGGCGGGCCAACGGGGTGAACGACAGGCCGTACTCGTCCTCGCCCTTGTCGAATCCCCAGTCCTTGTAGATCTCGACCTCGTAGACCACCCGGACCGCGGGACCGGCGGCGGCCGCCACGTCGCCCCGCGCGGCGTCCTCGCCGTCGTCCGCCGCGATGTCGAGCCGTCCGGTGATGCGGTACTGCAGACCGCGCAGCGCCAGCCACCAGTCCAGGTGGTCCCCCCGGCCGATCCGCACACCGTGCCAGTTCGTCGTCACGTCGAACTCGCGCTCCGTGCCCCCGCTCTCGCGCCAACGGGCAAGGGCCAAGTCCCGCCACTCCGCCAGGTGCCGGTCCGCGACGCGCCGAAAGGGCGCGGTGCCGAGCGGGCCTTCGGGGTCGACCGTGAGGTCGGCGCCGGTACGCCCGTAGTAGTGCCGCAGTGTGGCGGCACTGTGCCGCAGACCGACGACGCGCCAGACCACCGTGGTGGGACGCAGGGCCACCGAGAACGCCCGGTCGCGGACACCCGGACGTCGCGACCCGAACGGCGCGTTGCCGTTGGGCGTACGCGGGTCCGGTCGGCCGCGGCGGGCCGTGCGTACCAGGGGTCTGGAGCGTTCAGGCGCGGTCATCTGTCCAGTTTATTGGCTTATGTCACGATCTGTTGTACGGGTGCTTCATGGTGTCGCCGCGTCCGAGCATGGCATGCATCCGCCGGCGTACGCAGGGGCCGCGAGGCGTAATGTCTTTCCGCCTCGCGGCCCCTCGGCGCTGCGCCCCGCTGCCCGTCCTCAGTCGAAGATGGGGCCTTCGGTGCGCGTGCGCTTGAGCTCGTAGAAGCCCGGCGTGCCCGCGACCAGCACGCAGCCGTCCCACAGTCGGCCCGCGGCCTCGCCCTTGGGAGCCGGGGTCACCACCGGGCCGAAGAACGCCACGCCGTTGACGGACACGACCGGCGTACCGACGTCTTCACCCACAAGGGTGATGCCCTGCTTGTGCGACTCGCGCAGCGCCTCGTCGTAGTCGGTGGAGTCCGCGGCGTCCGCGAGGTCCTTGGGCAGCCCGGCCTCCTCCAAGGCCTCCTCGATCGTCGCCCGGTCGTAGTCCCGGCCGCCCGGGTGCCGCCGGTTGCCCAGCGCGGTGTAGAGCGGCAGCAGCGCCTCGTTGCCGTGCTTCTGCTCGGCGGCGATGCACACGCGCACCGGGCCCCAGCCGCGCTGCAGCATCTCCTTGTACTGCTCCGGGATGTCGTCCCGGTTCTCGTTGAGCACCGACAGGCTCATGACGTGCCAGGTGACGTCGATGGGACGCACCTTCTCGACCTCGAGGATCCAGCGCGAGGTCATCCAGGCCCACGGGCACAGCGGGTCGAACCAGAAGTGCGCTTGGTCGCGCTCCACGGTCGTCAAGATGCGATCCTTCCGCTTCACAATGGCGGGTGGTATCCGCCCCTCAACCGTGCAACCCCGCCCCCGCGCGCGCCATTCCGCAACGACCCCGCCGATCCGCACCGCCGTGAAAGGATCGCGGGGACAAGCGGAGACAAAGGGAGCGTGACCCGTGCCCGGTAGGAACCTGACGCGCGACGAGGCCCGCGAGCGGGCCCGGCTGATCGGCGTCGAGGCGTACGACATCGCCCTCGACCTGACGACCGGGCCGACCACGTTCCGGTCCGAGACGGTGATCCGGTTCACCTGCGCGGAGCCGGGCGCCGCGACCTTCGCCGACCTGCTGGCGCCCGAGGTGCACGAGGTGACCCTGAACGGGCGCGCCCTCGATCCCGCGCAGGTCTTCGACGGCGTGCGCGTGGCGCTCGACGGGCTGGCGGCGGAGAACGAGCTGCGGGTCGTCGCGACGTGCGCCTACAGCCGGACCGGCCAGGGGCTGCACCGCTTCGAGGATCCGGTGGACGGCGGCGTCTACACGTACACGCACTTCGAGCCCGCCGACGCCCGGCGGCTATACGTCAACTTCGAACAGCCGGACCTGAAGGCATCGTTCACGTTCACGGTGGACGCCCCCGAGGAGTGGACCGTCGTGTCGAACGCCCCCGAGGCGTCCCGCGAGCCGGTCCGTGCCGGGGTCGCGCGGTGGCGGTTCGTGCCGACCGAGCGCATCTCCACGTACATCACCGCGATCGCGGCCGGCACCTACCACGTCGTACGCGACGTCTACGAGGGCGACGGCGTGACCGTCCCGCTGGGTCTGCTGTGCCGCGCCTCGCTCGCCGAACACCTCGACGTGGAACGGCTGATCGGGCAGACCAAGGCCGGGTTCGCGTTCTTCCACCGGGCGGACCGCTTCGCGCTGCCGTACCCGTTCGGCAAGTACGACCAGGTGTTCGTACCGGAGTACAACATCGGCGCGATGGAGAACCCCGGCTGCGTCACCTTCCGCGACGAGTACGTCTTCCGCTCCAAGGTGACCGAGGCGGCGTACGAAGGCCGCGCCAACACCGTGCTGCACGAGATGGCCCACATGTGGTTCGGCGACCTGGTCACCATGACCTGGTGGGACGACCTGTGGCTCAAGGAGTCGTTCGCCGACTACATGGGCACCGCGGCCGTCGCCGAGGCCACCGAGTACGAGGACTCGTGGGTGTCCTTCGCCATCCGCCGCAAGGCGTGGGCCTACCGGCAGGACCAACTCCCCACCACGCACCCGGTCGTCGCCGACATCCGCGACCTCGAGGACGCGATGCTCAACTTCGACGGCATCACGTACGCCAAGGGCGCCTCGGTCCTCAAGCAACTGGTCGCGTACGTCGGCAAGGACGCGTTCTACGCGGGCTCGCGGCAGTACTTCGCGCGGCACGCGTACGGCAACACCGGCCTGGAGGACCTGCTTTCCGCCCTGGAGGCGTCCAGCGGACGCGACCTGTCGACGTGGTCCAAGGCGTGGCTGGAGACCACCGGCATGAACCGCCTCGTGCCGGAGGTCGAGGTGGACCCGGACGGCGTGATCACGTCCTTCGCGGTACGCCAGGAGGGCGAGCCGCCGCGCCCGCACCGCATCGCGATCGGCTGCTTCGACGACGCCGGCTCGGGGCGCCTGGCCCGGGTGCGGCGCGTCGAGGTCGACGTGACCGGGCCGCGCACCGAGGTCCCCGAGTTGGTCGGCCACACCCGGTCCGCGCTGATCCTGCTCAACGACGACGACCTGACCTACTGCAAGATCGCTTTCGACGACGTGTCGGCCGCGACCGCGCTCGCCCGTCTGTCGGACGTGGACGACTCCCTCGCCCGCGCGCTCATCTGGTCGGCGATGTGGAACCTCGCCCGCGACGCCGAGCTGCCCGCCAGGGAGTTCGTGGACCTGGTGCTGCGCCACGCGTCGGGCGAGTCGCGCATCGCGGTCGTGCAGATGGTGCTGGAGCAGGCCGAGTCGGCGCTCGAGCACTACGCCGACCCGGGGTGGCGTGCCGAGGGCCGCGCCCGGCTCGCCGCCGGGGCGCTGCGCGAACTGCGGGCCGCCGAACCGGGCAGCGACCACCAGCTCGCGTGGGCGCGCTGCTTCGGGCGTACCGCGGCCGGGCAGGAGGGACTGGAGTTCCTGCGGTCTCTCGTGGCGGGCGACGACGAGGTCGAGGGCCTGGTCGTCGACAAGGAGCTGACCTGGCTCATCACCGAGACACTCGCGGTCGAGGGGTTCGCCGACGCGACCGACATCGACTCGGTGCTGGCCGGCGACGACACCGCCGCGGGGCGCCAGCACGCCGCGGCCTGCCGCGCGGCCGTCGACTCGCCCGAGGCCAACGCGGAGGCGTGGCGCTCGGTCGTGGAGTCGGACGAACTGCCGAACGCCATGGTCGACGCCGTCATCCGGGGCTTCAACCGCACGTCCGCGCCCGCGAACCTCGCGCCGTACACCGAGCCCTACTTCGCGGCGCTCGACCGCGTGTGGGCCGAGCGCTCGATCGAGATCGCCCGGCGCATCGTGGTGGGGCTCTATCCGATGTGGGACGTTTCGCCGGAGCTGCTGCGGCGTACCGACGACTGGCTCGCCGACGACCGACGGGCCCCGGCCCTGCGCCGTCTGGTCGTGGAGCGCCGCGACGACGCCGCCCGGGCGCTGCGGGCCCGGGCCAAGGACGCGTCCGCCGGGCGCTCCGCCTGACCTCCGCACCGATCCACCGACCGCAAAGGAGACGACCGGCGTGCCCGGTACCAACCTCACCCGTGAAGAAGCCCGCGAGCGGGCCCGGATCCTCACCGTCGACACCTACGACGTCGCACTCGACCTGACCGGCACCGGTCCGACGTTCGCGTCCGAGACGACCGTGCGGTTCTCCTGCGCCGAGCCCGGCGCCTCGACGTTCATCGACCTGGTCGCGCCGTCGGTCGACTCGGTGACCCTCAACGGCACCGAACTCGACCCGGCGAAGGTCTTCGCGGACAGCCGCATCCGGCTGGACGGTCTGGCCGCGGAGAACGAACTGCGCGTCGTCGCCTCGTGCGCGTACATGAACACCGGCGAGGGCCTGCACCGGTTCGTCGACCCGGTCGACTCGAAGACCTACCTCTACACGCAGTTCGAGGTCGCCGACGCGCGCCGCGTGTTCGCCAACTTCGAGCAGCCGGATCTGAAGGCGTCGTTCGCCTTCAGCATCTCCGCGCCGCAAGACTGGCAGGTCATCGGCAACTCGCCGACGCCCGCCCCCATCCCGGCGCTGGAGGGCAACGGGACGGCGGTGTGGCGGTTCGCGCCGACGCCGCGGATCTCGACGTACATCACGGCCCTGGTCGCCGGGCACTACCACGCGGTCCGCGACTCCTACACGGCCGCGGACGGCACGGTCGTGCCGCTGGGGGTCTTCTGCCGCGCGTCGCTCGCCGAGTTCCTGGACGCCGACAACATCTTCGACGTGACGAAGCAGGGCTTCGACTACTTCCTCGAACAGTTCGACTTTCCCTACCCGTTCGCGAAGTACGACCAGCTCTTCGTGCCGGAGTACAACGCGGGCGCGATGGAGAACGCGGGCTGCGTGACGATCCTGGAGGACTACGTCTTCCGGTCGAAGGTGACCGACGCGTCGTACGAGGTGCGCGCGGAGACCATCCTGCACGAGCTCGCGCACATGTGGTTCGGCGACCTCGTCACCATGCAGTGGTGGGACGACCTGTGGCTCAACGAGTCGTTCGCCACGTACGCGTCGATCCGCTGCCAGGCGGAGGTCACGCGCTGGAAGCACGCGTGGGCGACGTTCGGCAACCGCATGAAGACGTGGGCCTACCGGCAGGACCAACTCCCGTCCACGCACCCGATCTTCGCGGACATCCGGGACCTGGAGGACGTCGAGGTCAACTTCGACGGCATCACGTACGCCAAGGGCGCCTCGGTGCTCAAGCAGCTCGTCGCGTACGTCGGCAGCGACCAGTTCATGGCCGGTGTCCGCACCTACTTCAAGCGGCACGCGTGGGGCAACACGACGCTCGCCGACCTGCTGACCGCCCTGGAGGAGACCTCCGGCCGCGACCTGTCCGCGTGGTCGGCCGAGTGGCTGCAGACGGCCGGCATCAACACGGTCCGCCCCGAGATCACCGTCGACGACTCGGGCACCATCACGTCCTTCGCGGTGCTCCAGGAAGCGCCGGAGACGTGGCCGACCATCCGCACGCACCGCATGGCGATCGGCTTCTACAACCGCACGTCGGAGGGGCTCGTACGCTCCCACCGGGTCGAGCTGGACGTCTCCGGGCCGCGTACCGAGGTCGCCGAACTCGTCGGCCGGACCCGGCCCGACGTCGTGCTGCTGAACGACGACGACCTGACGTACTGCAAGATCCGCCTCGACGAGCACTCACTCGCGGTGGTGACGTCGGCGATCGGCGAGTTCGCCGACCCGCTGCCGCGCGCGCTGTGCTGGGCGGCGGCCTGGGACATGACGCGCGACGCGGAGATGGCGACGCGCGACTACCTGACCCTGGTGCTGTCCGGTATCGGGCAGGAGAAGGACATCAACATCGTCGGCTCGCTGCACCGCCAGCTGATCAGCGCGCTCGAACTGTACGCCGCCCCGGAGTGGCGGCCCACCGGGCTCGCCCGCCTGGCGGAGGCGGCACTCGGCCACCTGCGTTCCTCGGCACCCGGCAGCGACCACCAGCTCGCCTGGGCGCGCTGCCTGGCCACGGTGGCGGTCACCGACGACCAGATCGCGCTGCTCAATGGGCTGCTCGACGGCACCGGAACGGTGGACGGCCTCGCGGTCGACACCGACCTGCGCTGGGCGCTGCTGCAGCGCCTGGTCGCGGTCGGCGCGGCGGACGCCGACGCCATCGAGGCCGAGCGCCGGCGCGACGACACGGCCGCGGGCGCGCGGCACGCGGCGGCCTGCCTGGCGGCGCGGCCGACGCGTGCGGCAAAAGACGAAGCGTGGGCCTCGGTCGTCGAGTCGGACACCCTGCCGAACGCCACGCAGGGCGCGGTCATCGGCGGGTTCCTGCAGCCGGACCAGCGCGAACTGCTCGCGGCGTACACGGAGCGCTACTTCGAGGCGATCGCCGGGATCTGGGAGCAGCGCACCAACGAGATCGCCCAGATGATCGTGATGGGCTTCTACCCGTCCATCCAGGTCTCGCAGGCGACCCTCGACCGCACCGACGCGTGGCTCGACGCGGCGGACCGGGTGCCGGCGCTGCGCCGCCTCGTGGTCGAGAGCCGCGACGGCGTCGCCCGGGCGCTGCGGGCCCAGGAGAAGGACCGCGCCTCGGCGTAGCCCGGATCGGCCGGGCCGGCCCCGACGCTTCGGCGGGACCTGACGCGTCGACAGGACGCGCCGGTCCGAGACCGGACGAGTCGGCGGAGCTCGGCGGGGACCGTCGGGGACCGCGGATCAGCCTCGAAGCGAAGCCGCTTCGGGCGGATCCGCGGACCCGACGGGAACCGCCGGCCGCGCGGGGGCGACGCGTCACTCTCGCGGCTCCCCCGGTGGGGCGGTGCGGTACGGCGGCGAGTACGGTAGGACCGTGGTCAACAGGAATGCACTGCGTGCCGGCACGGTCGCGGCCGGCGTAACGCTCATGCTGCTCATCTCGTCCCCGGCGTTCGCCCTGACGCGGGACGACGGCGACGACCCGGGCCCCGGTCTGAGCATCGGCGAGACGCTCGGCTACTTCGTCGGGCTGCCGATCCTGCTCTTCGCGGTGATCGCGTTCCTGGTGTCGCTTCCCGACATCATGCGCAAGGGCGGCAACAAGAACCCGTAGGCCTTGTCCGGGGTGCCGCACGGCCGTCGGGTCACAGGCCGCGCAGCACCCTGGCGAGCGAGGCCGCCCGCGCACTCGCGGTGAGGTCTTCGAGCAGCACCTTCCGGCCCGCCGAATCGGCCACCGGCAGGAGCCAGTTGGGGTACTCCCGTGAGGTTCCCGGGAGGTTCTGCGGACGGCGGTCCCCCACCGCGTCCGGCAGCCAGACGCCGATCATCCGGCAGGGCGCCCGCACGAGAAGGCGGTGCAGCGCCTCCACCGTCTCCCGCTCCCCCGCCCCCGGCCGCAGCAGCCCTCGGGAGCGCAGCAGGTCGAGCCACGCGTCGCGGTCCCGGTCCGCTTCCGCCCGGGCACTGTCGAGGTCGGTGGCCAGCAGTTCCAACTCCGCCCACAGGTCGACGTGTTCGCCGGCGAGCCGGGCCGCGGTGGGCGGCAGGTCGTGGGTGGTGACGGTGGCGAGGGACAGCGCACGCCAGTCCTCGGGCGGCATCGGGCCCGCGTCGTTCTGCTCGAACCACAGGACCGACGTCCCCAGGACGCCGCGCTCCCGCAGGTAGTCGCGCACCCACGGCTCGACGGTGCCCAGGTCCTCGCCGACCACGACGGCGCCCGCGCGGTGTGCCTCCAGGGCGAGGATGCCGACCATCGCCTCGTGGTCGTAGCGGACGTACGCCCCCCGGTCGGGGCGATTGCCGCGCGGGATCCACCAGAAGCGGAACAGGCCGAGGATGTGGTCGACGCGGACCGCACCCGCGTTGCGGAAGACGGCGCGCAGGAGTTCGCGGTAGGGGGCGTACCCGGCCTCGGCGAGCCGCACCGGGTGCCAGGGCGGCTGGCTCCAGTCCTGGCCGAAGGCGTTCATGGCGTCCGGGGGTGCGCCGCCCGAGGCACCGAGGGCCAGGACCTCGCCGCCGCGGCCGGAACCGAGGATCCACGCGTCCGAACCGTCGGGGTGCACGCCGACCGCGAGGTCGTGCACGACGCCGAGCGGCATGCCCGAGTCGCGCGCGGTGCGCTGCGCGTCGGCGAGTTGCCCGTCGGCGATCCACTGGCACCAGCGGTGGAAGTCGACGGCGGCGGACAGGCGGCGGCGTGCCTCGCGGACGCCGGGGCCGTCGGGGTCGTGCAGTTCCTCGGGCCAGTCGTGCCAGTTCGGGCCGTACTCCTCGACGAGCGCGCACCACGTGGCGTGGTCGTCGAGCCAGCGTCCCTCGGTGGCGAGGAAGGCGCGGTACGCCGCCTCGCGCCCCGGACTGCGCGGCACCCGGTGCACCATCGCCAGCGCCTCGCGCTTGGCGGCGCGCACGCGGTCGCGGTCCAGGCGCTCGCCGGAGCCGCGGGCTCCGGTGTCGGCGATGTCGGCGATGTCCGCGGCTCCCGGCGGCGAGCCGTCCGCGCCGGGCGTCCTCGCCCCCACGACGGTGGCGGTCGTCGTGCCGGTGGCGGTGTCGGTAGCGGCGTGTTCCAAGTCGCCGGTGCGCAGCCGCAGTTCCTCGGCGACGGCGTGTTCGACAGGGCTGAGGTACGCGTACTCCGGCACTGCTTCGACACGCACGTACATCGGGTCGGTGAAGCGGCGGCTGACCGGGAGGTAGGGCGAGGGTTCGACCGGCGCCACCGGCGACGCCGCATGCAGCGGGTTGACCAGCACGAACCCGGCGCCGTGCCGGCGCGCCGACCAGCCGGCCAGGTCCGCGAGGTCGACGAGGTCTCCGATGCCCCACGAGCGTCGCGACAGCAGCGAGTACAGCTGCACCATGAATCCCCAGGAGCGTCCCGAGGGCGGCGCCAGGTGTGCGGGGGTCACCGCGAGCGGGGCGCTGGCGAGGCGTTCGTCGGTGCGGGCGCCGGGTACGCCGCCGGAGCCGAGCGGCACGTCGTCGGCGGACAGCACGCGGGCGTGCAGGGTGTGCCAGCCGAGCGGGAGGTCGACCGGCAGGGCGTACGCCCGCTCCTGGACAACCTGGCCGTCCACCGCGGGCGGCAGGTGGCGGGAGCGTTCGGCGAGGTCGCGGCGGACCCCGCCGTCCTCCTGCTCGACCCACAGTTCGAGGCGGGCACCGGGCTCGGTGTGCACCGAGAAGGTCTCGGACCGGCCGGCGCGGGTCACGATGACCGGGGGAAGCAGACGCTGACGTCGCGTCAGCTCGTGTGCCGCGAGCGCGGCCTGCACTGCTTCGGGGGTCTCGGCGTCGACGCCGAGGGCGGCGAGGACCGCACGGACCGTGGCCTCGTCGGCGTAGACGACGTCGCCGCGCCAGCCGTGGTGCTCGGTCGCGACGCCGTACGCCCCCGCGAGTCTGGCCAGGTCACCGGTGACCGGCCCGGCCGCGGCCTTGTCCTCCGTGCTCGTGCGCTCCATTCAGCGAGCATCGCACCTGAGACGCCTCCGGCGGGGCTGTTCCGTGCGCGCGTCGCCCGAAGGGGCGCGCCGACCTGTGCGGAGCACCCCTTCGGAGACGGCAACGGCGGCGGACCTTCTGCCTCGTCCGGCAGGGCCCGCCGCCGTTATGCGCTTGCGGCTTGATCGTAGGTTTCGTACTGGCCGTAGTGCCCCTTGCGAGCACTATGGTCGAAATGCTGATGCTGGTGCTGGTGGTCGGAACGGCCGAACCCGTACTCCTCCGCCCCGTACGGCGCGAGGTACGGCTCCCAGCGCGGATCACGGAAGCCGGTTCCGATGATGCGCCAGGCCAGCCCGCTCGGCTGCGCCGGCTTGCGGTGCATCCGCCAGCCCAGCTCGGCGATGTAGCGGTCGCTCTTGACGTGGTTGCAGCGGCGGCACGCCGAAACCACGTTCTCCCAGGTGTGCTGCCCGCCCCGGCTGCGCGGAATGACGTGGTCGACGCTGGTCGCGGCGCCCCCGCAGTACACGCAACGACCACCGTCCCGGGCGAAGAGCGCGCGACGGGTGAGCGGCACCTGACCCCGAAAGGGGATTCGGACAAATCGGGTCAATCGAATAACGCTCGGTACCGGAATCTCTGTGGTGGCGCTGTGCAGAATGCTGCCGGATTCCTCCAGGCAGGTGGCCTTGTTGTTGAGCACGAGAATGAGTGCCCGTCGCACCGAGACCACGCACAAGGGCTCGTACGACGCGTTGAGGACCAATGAATGCGGCACGTAATGCCTCCTTTTACGCCTGCGGCACGTGGCTCGCGCCGGGACGATCGGCTCCCAGTGTCGCTGCCCGCCTACCCCTCGCGCTACAAGGAATCCCCAAGGCCACACGCCGTTCACCTGTGGGTAGGTCCCTCGGAGCGGGTTTAGGATCCCGGCATGACGCGCCCGGACTATCCCCCCGCCCCCCGGTCCGACACCGTCGATGTGCTTGCGGGACGCCCCGTTCCGGACCCTTTTCGGCCGCTTGAGGACCCCTCTTCAGAGGGCACCCGGGCATGGTCCCGGGCGCAGGCCGAGATTTTCGCCACAGCGGCGTCGGAGCTGCCGGAAAGGGACCGGTTGCGCGACCGGGTGGCCGCCCTTCTGGCCACCGGCACCGTCGGAGCGCCTTTGTGGCGCGGGGACCGCTGCTTCTTCCGCAGGCGCCTCCCCGAGCAGGAACACGCGGTCCTCGTGACGGTCGGTCCGGACGGGGCCGAACGGGTGCTCGTCGACCCGGTCGCGCTGGATCCGGACGGGACGACGACGCTCGACGACTGGCGGCCCTCGCTCGAAGGGGACCTCCTCGCATACCGCGTGTCGCGCGGCGGCACCGAGGAATCCGAGCTGTACGTCATGGACCTCGCCACCGGCGAGACCGTCGACGGCCCGGTCACCCGAACGCGTGAATCGCCGCTCGCCTGGCTGCCCGGCGGGCAGGCCATCTACCTCCAGCGCAACCTCCCGCCCGAACAAGTGCCCGAGGACGAGCGGCAGTACCACCGCCGCGTCTACCTGCACCGCCTGGGCACCGACCCGGACGCCGACGTCGAGGTCTTCGGGGCCGACCAGGACAAGACCGCGTTCTTCCGCGTGTCGGTCTCGCACGACGGCCGCCACCTGGTCGTCAGCGCCTCCGAGGGCACGGCGCCGCGCAACGACCTGTGGATCGCGGACCTGACGGCGGGGCCGCCGGAGGCCCCCGTACTGCGGCCCGTGCAGATCGGCGTCGACGCGCGGACCGGCGCGCACCCCGGGCGCGACGGGCGCCTGTACCTGTTCACCGACCTCGACGCCCCGCGCGGCCGGATCTGCGTCACGGACCCGGCCGCGGCCGACCTCGGCCCCGGATCGTGGACGACGCTGGTCCCCGAGGACCCGGAAGCGGTCCTGGAGGACTACGCGATCCTCGACGGCCCCGAACTGGGCGACGCCCCGGTCCTGCTGGCCGCGTGGACCCGGCACGCGGTGGGCGAGCTGTCCCGCCACGACCTGCGTACCGGCGCCCGCACCGGGACGGTCCCGCTCGGCACGGACGGGTCCGCGACCGCACTGGGCTCGATAGGGGCACTCGTCGAGCGGCCGGAGGGCGGCTGCGAGGCGTGGTTCGGCTGGTCGGACTACCGCACGCCGTCGGCGGTGCGCCGCTACGACGCGCGTACCGGCGAGGTCTCGGTGTGGGCGACCGCCCCGGGCGCCGTGGACGTGCCCGAGGTACACGTGAGCGTCGAGGAGTACACCTCCAAGGACGGCACCGTCGTACGCATGTTCGTCGTCTCCCCGACGTCCGCCCCCGACGTCCCGCGCCCGACCGTCCTGTACGGCTACGGCGGCTTCGCGATCCCTATGACCCCCGGCTACTCCGCCGGCGTCCTGAGCTGGGTCGAGTCCGGCGGCGTGTACGCCATCGCCTGCCTGCGCGGCGGCAGCGAGGAGGGCGAGGACTGGCACCGCGCGGGCATGCGCGAGCACAAGCAGCGCGTCTTCGACGACTTCCACGCCGCCGCCGAACACCTCCTCGCCCGCGGCTGGTCGGCGCCCGGCGGCCTCGGCATCTCCGGCGGCTCCAACGGCGGCCTGCTGGTCGGCGCCGCGCTGACCCAGCGGCCCGAGCTGTACGCGGCGGTGGTCTGCTCGGCGCCGCTGCTGGACATGGTGCGCTACGAGCTGTCCGGGCTAGGCCGGCTGTGGACCGACGAGTACGGCACGGTCGAGGTGCCCGAGGAACTGGACTGGCTGCTGGGGTACTCGCCGTACCACCACGTCACCGAGGACGTGGAGTACCCGGCGGTGCTGTTCACGGTGTTCGAGGGGGACACCCGCGTCGACCCCCTGCACGCCCGCAAGATGTGCGCGGCGCTGCAGACGTTCGGCGCCGGGAGCCGGCCGGTGCTGCTGCGCGCGGAGTCCGATGTGGGCCACGCGGAGCGGTCCGTCACCCGCGCCGTCGAACTGTCGGCCGACACTCTGGCCTTTCTCGCCCGGTGGACCGGCCTGACGGGCACCTCCGCGGCGTGCCGTTACGGTGGTGGGGACCCGCCCGGTGCCTGACCGAACTCGATCGGGCACCTGATCGGGCACTCGATCGGACAGCCGACCTACAGTCGATCGGGCGCTTGATCGTCCGCAAGCCCTGACCGGCACCAGCACCAGAGAGGTCCGCACGTGTTCGCACCGGGACTCCCGGCCATGTTGCTCGCCGCCGCCGACGACGAACAGCAGGACGGCAAGGTGTCGAGCTGGTTCGACCGGCACGGCGAGACCCTCGTGGTGACGCCCATCCGCATCCTGGTCATCATCATCGTCGCGCTCATCGTGCGGGCGATCACCCGCAAGATGATCACCCAGTTGATCGCGCGGATGGCCAACGACGGCGCCAACGGCAGCGGCCGCCCGGTGACCGGGTTCCTGCTCAACGCGGAGCGCCGCAGGCAGCGCGCCGAGACCGTGGGCTCGGTCATGCGGAGCATGGCCTCGTTCGTGATCCTCGGCATCGCCACACTGCTGGTGCTGAGCGAGCTCAACGTCAACCTCGCCCCGCTGCTGGCGAGCGCCGGCATCGCGGGCGTGGCGATCGGCTTCGGTGCGCGCAACCTCGTGACGGACTTCCTGTCCGGCATGTTCATGATCCTCGAGGACCAGTACGGCGTCGGCGACCTGGTGGACGCGGGCCCGGCGTCCGGCACGGTGATCGAGGTCGGGCTGCGCATCACCAAGCTGCGCGACGTCGACGGCACGGTCTGGTACGTGCGCAACGGCGAGATCAAGCGCGTCGGCAACCACAGCCAGGGCTGGGGCACCGCCAAGATCGACGTCCAGGTCGGCTACCGCGAGGACGTCGACAAGGTCCGCGACCTGATCGTCACCGCGACCGAGCAGCTCGCCGACGACGAGACGTGGAGCGAGACGGTGTGGGGCCCGGGCGAGGTGATCGGCATGGAGTCGGTCACGCCGGAGTCGGTCGTCCTGCAGGTGCAGGTCAAGACGATGCCCGGCCAGGAGCTGCCGGTGGCACGCGAGTTGCGGGCCCGGCTCAAGCGCGCGTTCGACGAGGCCGGCGTACGCCTGTCCGAACCGGTCGTCACCGCCATCCCCCCGGTCGACGCGACAGCCGCGGCCGCGGCCCCCGCCGCCGAGCCCGCGGCACCCCCGGCGGCGGCACCCCCGGCGGCACCCCCGCCGACCCCCTGACGCCCACCCCGGACGCACGACCCCGTCCCCCGCCGTACGCCCGCATATAGCGGCTTCGACGTGGCCTGGCCGGGTGCAAACCCGGGTGCGAACGGGAAGCTGCGGGTTGCGCGCGGCGCAGTGCGGAGGCCCGGGGCGGGCGCCCGATCCGGTTTTCCCGGGGCTGTTCTCCCGCGCGCGGGTTGTGTGCGACCCCTCCGCCGGCCGGTGCCCATCTGCGAGGATGGTGCGGTGAGCGAATCGACGGCGGATCAGTCCCCCTCCTTCTACGACGCGGTGGGCGGCGAGGAGACCTTCGTCAAGCTGGTGCACCGCTTCTACGAGGGCGTACGCGCCGACCCGCTGCTGCGGCCCATGTATCCCGAAGAGGACCTCGCGGGCGCCGAGGAGCGCCTGCGGCTGTTCCTGATGCAGTACTGGGGCGGCCCGCGCACGTACAGCGATTCGCGCGGCCACCCCCGACTCCGCATGCGGCACGCGCCGTTCGCGGTGACGCCGGCCGCCCGCGACGCGTGGTTGCGGCACATGCGGACCGCCGTCGACGAACTCGCGCTGGCCGAGGCCCACCGCGCGCAACTGTGGGACTACTTGGTGTACGCCGCGGAGTCGATGGTGAACCAGGCGGAGTAGTGACCGAAGTAAACCGGCCGGAGTGACCCCGCGTTCGGGGAGTCTGCGGAGGTGGTGACCGCACGTGGATGTGACCGGGCAGCAGGACGATCGCCACGACCACCGCAGGGACGGCGCCCGTACGCCGCGCGCTCCGGCGCGTGAGCCGGCGTGGTGGCGCGACGCGGTCTTCTACCAGGTGTACCCGCGCAGCTTCGCGGACTCCGACGGCGACGGAGTGGGCGACCTGCCCGGCATCGTCGAACGGCTGCCGCATCTGCGCGATCTCGGTGTCGACGCCGTGTGGCTCAGCCCGTTCTACCCGTCGCCGATGGCCGACGCCGGCTACGACGTCGCCGATCCGCGGGGCGTGGACCCGGTGTTCGGCACTCTCGCGGACTTCGACCGGTTGGTGGAGCGCGCCCACGGGCTGGGGCTGCGCGTCGTCATCGACATCGTCCCGAACCACACGTCCCACGAACACGCCTGGTTCCGGGCCGCACTCGCGTCCCCGCCCGGCTCGTGCGAGCGCTCCCGCTACCTGTTCCGCGACGGCCGCGGGCCGGACGGCGGCGAGCCTCCCAACGACTGGACCTCGCAGTTCGGCGGTCCGGCGTGGACCCGCGTGCGCGAGACCGACGGCAGCCCCGGCCAGTGGTACCTGCACTTGTACGCGCCCGAGCAGCCGGACCTGAACTGGCGCAATCTGGAAGTGCGTTCCGAGTACCTGTCGATCCTGCGGCACTGGCTCGACCGCGGTGTGGACGGCTTCCGCATCGACGTCGCGCACGGCCTGATGAAGGCGGTCGGCCTGCCGGACGCCGGTGCCATCCCGCAAGGCTGGGAGGGCCGCATGCACCACCGGCTCCCCTACTGGGACCAGCCCGAGGTGCACGACGTCTACCGCGGTTGGCGGCGCGTCCTGGACGAGTACGCCGGCGAACGGATCGCGGTCGCCGAGGCGTGGGTGCCGAATCCGGACCGGCTGGCCGCGTACACCCGTCCCGACGAACTGCACCAGGCGTTCAACTTCCCTTATCTGATGGCGGGTTGGGACGCCGAACGGATCCGGCGCGTGGTCGACGCGTCGCTCGACTCCGCCCACAAGGTGGGTGCGCCGCCGACGTGGGTGCTGGCCAACCACGACGTACCGCGGGCGCCGACGCGCCTCGGTGGGCTGGACCGCGCGCTCGCGGCCCTGCTCCTCGAACTCGCGCTGCCCGGCTCGGTGTACCTGTACCAGGGCGAGGAGTTGGGGCTCGAAGAGGTCGTGGACCTGCCGGACGAGCTGCGGCAGGACCCGGTGTTCCTGCGGTCCGGCGGAACGTTGCGGGGGCGCGACGGGTGCCGCGTACCGCTGCCGTGGTCGGACGACGGGGCGTCGCTCGGGTTCTCGCCGAGTGGGCGGTCGTGGCTGCCGCAGCCTGCCGGATGGCGTGCGCTGACCGCGGAGGCGCAGGCGAAAGATCCCGCGTCGACGCTGAGCATGTACCGGCGTGCCCTGCGTCTGCGCCGTGAACACCCGGCCCTGGGCGGCGACGGGGTGCTGACGTGGCTTCGGTCGCCGGAAGGCACGTTGGCGTTCGAGCGCAGCCCCGGGTTCGTGTGCTTCGCCAACCTGACGGACGCCCCGGTCGTGGTGCCGCCGATCGGCGCCCTGCTGGAATCCAGCGGGCCGGTCGACGGTGCTCCGGACGGAAGCCATGTCCTGCCCGCCCACACGACGTCCTGGTGGAGCGTCGGCGGCTGAGGCCGCTCTTCGGAGCTTCGGACCGCAGCCCCGGCCCGTGGCCCTTGTCTCGGCCTTGCCCCCGGCCCTCGGACCCCGGACCCCCGACCTGAGCGCACATGCCAAGGGCGGTCTCCTGGGGGTGAGACCGCCCTTGCCGGGATGCTCCCCACATGCCGTCCCCCCCTCGGGTCGGCACGCGGGGTCCCGCGGTCCGCCGGACTTCCACGGGGTCGTCCGGCGGGCTGGAACCAGAGTGGCGACGGCTCCGGCGGCGTCGCTACGGGACGGGGACAGCGGTTACCGGTCCAGGACACAGGAGTTGCGTGCCGCGCACGTTCGTACATGTCCGGTGACACGAAGCGGCCTGACGGGGATGGGGAGTGTATGTCACGCAAAGGGGCGCGCGATAGACCAAGATTCACATCTTGGACGATCACGCGCCCTGTGCCGCACGGCCGCTGACTCAGCGTCAGCGGCCGTGCGATTAGTGCGTTCAGTGCTGTTTGTTCAGTCGGTACGTTCCGACCCGCGGCGTTTCGGCCATCGGACCGGTGTTCAGACCGGTGTCAGACCAGTGCCTCGTCGCGCTCGCGGCCGGGGCCGTCGGTCCCGTCCGCGCCGCTGTGCTCGGTCGCCTCGGGGTTCTTGGCGAGCTTGCTCGGCCACCAGATCTTCTGCCCGATGTCGTGCGTCAGCGCGGTCACCAGGACCGAGCGGACGATGAACGTGTCGAGCAGGACGCCGAGCGCCACCGCGAAGCCCATCTCCACGAAGGTGACGAGCGGCATCGTGGTGAACACCGCGAACGTCGCGGCCAGCACCAGGCCGGCCGAGGTGATGACGCCGCCGGTCGCCTCCAGGCCCACGATCGCGCCCTTGCGGGTACCGCGCTTCAACGCTTCCTCGCGCACCCGGTGCATGAGGAAGATGTTGTAGTCGATGCCCAGGGCGACCAGGAACACGAAGATGAACAGCGGCATGCCGACGTCCATGCCCGCGAACCCGAACACGTGGTTGAACACCAGCGAGCTGATGCCCAGCGCCGCCGCGAACGACAGCACCACGGTGGCGATGAGGATCACCGGCGCCAGGATCGAGCGGAGCAGAATGCACAGCACGATCAGCACGGCGAGCAGGATCAGCGGAATGATGACCTTGTCGTCGTGTTCGGACGCCTTCTCCATGTCCAGCGCCATCGCGGGTCCGCCGCCGACCTTGGCGTCGGCACCCGGCAGGCCGTGCACCGCATCGCGTACGCGCTCCACCGTCTTGCGGGCGGCCTCGGTGTCCGGGCCGTCCGACGTGGTCGCGTACAGCTCGACCTTGCCGTTCTTCGGCGGCCCGGCCGGGGCGACCCCTTCGGGCGCGATGCCCTGGGTGGCCTGGATGGCGTCGATCAGCGGCTTCTGCTGGGCCTCGTTGCCGATGACGACGATCGGGTCGCCGGAGCCGAGCGCGAAGGACTTCGCCGCGATCTCCATGCCCTTGATCGACTCGGGCTTGCTGGTGAACTGGTCCTTGAACTCGACGCCGGAGGCCTTGAGGCCCATGAGGCCCATCGAGAACGCCGCGAGCACGACCGCGGTGACCACCCACACCGAGCGCGAACGCCGCTCGATGAGTGCGCCCACCCGGGTCCAGACGCTGTTCTTGTGCGACTGCTCGGTGCCGACGTGCGGAATCTTGGGCCAGAACGCCCAGCGTCCGAAGATGACCAGCAGGGCCGGCAGCAGCGTGGTCATGACCAGCAGGCCGACCGCGATACCGATGGCGCACACCGGGCCGAGGCCCTGCGTGGAGTTCATCTCGGCGGCCAGCAGGACCAGCATGCTCAGCGCCACCGTGGCGGCGCTCGCGATGATGGCGGGGCCCGCGCGGTGCAGCGCGTGTGCCATCGCCTCGTGGCGGTCCTCGTAGTTGCGCAGTTCCTCGCGGTAACGCGCGATCAGGAGCAGGGCGTAGTCCGTCCCGGCTCCGAAGATCATGATGTTGAGCACCGCGTAGCTCTGGCCGTTGACGGTGATGCCGGCCTTGGTCGCGAGATAGACGACCGCCCACGCGGCGAACATCGCGAACACCGCGGAGATGAGCGGCACGAACCACAGCACCGGCGAGCGGTACGTCAGCAGCAGGATGACGATGACGACGCCCATGGTGATCATGAGCAGTGCGCCGTCGATGCCCTCGAACGCGGCGGCCTGGTCGGCGCCGATGCCGGCCGGACCCGCGGTGTACGCCTCGAGGCCCGCGGGTGCGCCCTCGTCCGCGACCTTGCGGATCTCCTTGACGGCTTCGTTGAGGTCCTCCCAACCGCCGTCCTTGATCGCGATCGGGATCTCGATCTGTGCCGTGGTGTTGTCGCCGCTGTACTGGACGTCCAGCGTCTCGCTCGCCACGCCCTCGACGTTGACGTACTGCGCCTGGTCGTCCGCGATCGCCTTGCGGTCGTCGTCGGACAGACCGCCAGGACGGTAGTAGATCTCATTGGCGTTCGCGATCGTGTCCTCGCGGAAGTCCTTCTGCTCCTCGACCACCTTGGTGGACTCGGCGCTGCCGGGCAGCCACGCGGACATCTCGTTGTCCTGCGCTCCGGAGAGCTTCCCCGCCAACGGGAAGAGCGCGAAGATGATCACGATCCAACCGACGAACACGACCCATTTGCTTCGGCGTCCGCATGGCAGTGCGGATAGCGCCTTCCAACTCTTCATCTAGCCCCCACAAACGCGATATGTCGCGAGCCTTCTCACCGGACACGATGTATCGCGTCTGCGCAAGGTGTCAAGGAAACAATCAGCCGGTTGGCGAAGTGATCGCTTTGCATGTCGAATAGCCCGCTATTGGTCCAGACCATGACGGGATCCGGGCCGGGCACAATCGACAATCCAACAGGTCGCGGGCATGTGCGCGCCATCCGTTTTACGCGCCCTGCGATCCCGGAGGTGTGATCACCGCAACGCGCGGGAAGGGCCGCCCGTCGGGCTGCGACGTGCTCGGCCCATCTTGTCTACCCGGCGAACTCGTCCGCAGTCACCCCGTTTTCCCGCGCTCGCCACCCGCGGCCACCCCCTCCGCAACCCGGGTCCGCGGCCTCCGGTTCCGCGTGGGCCTACGGGGCGCCGCGGCCGTAGTGCAGGGGCGACCAGCCGGCGAGCCACACGAACCCGGCGGCGAACAACGCCAGGACGACCACCAAGGTGCGTCCGCGCAGCCGGGTCGCCGCGGCGATGAACATCGGGAACGCGGTCCACACGAAGCGCGGTTTGCTGCCCTGCGCGGAGGCCGTGAAGGACAGCAGCAGGATGCCGAGCGTGAACACGGTGACCGCGGGCGGGAACTTCTCGCGCAGCAGCCAGACCACGCCGACGACCGCGAGCACGAAGAACACGGTGTGCATCAGGTTCTGGGCCGGCTCGGCGCGCACCGCGGGGTCGAGCCACAACACGCGCTTGACCGTGTTGACGCCCCAGTCGGTGTGCTGGTCCCACCCCTGGTCCTGGGTCTTGAACCAGAACCGCGCGTCGTCGTACCTGAGCGTGCCCCACAGCAGGTACGCCGCCCCGCCGATCGGCGACAGCAACGGCGCCCACAGCGCCTTCCATTCCCGGTCGCGGTGGATCGCGATCCCGGCCGCGACCGCACAGGCGGCGCACAACATGACCATGTTCGGCCGCACCGCGGTGCCGATACCCGCCAGCGCCCCCGCGAGCACCCACTGCTTGCGCAGCAGCGCGAGCAGGCAGAACGCCGCGAGCAGCGCGGCCAGCGACTCGGCGTACAGGAAGCCGAAGACGAACGCGCCGGGGAAGAGGCAGTACAGCAGCACCGCGCGGTCCGCGACGCGGCGGCCGCGCAGGTGGTCGGCGAGCTTCCACACGGCGTAGGCACTGGCCGCGCCCAGCACCACGGAGACGATCAGCGCGGCGAGGACGTAGCGTCCGCCCAGCGGCACCGCGACCGCCTTGACGATCATCGGCAGCAGCGGGAAGAAGGCCGTGTTGTTGGCCTTCACCGAACCGTCGGCGTCCAGCGGCAGTTGGTCCGGGTAGCCGAAGCGGGCGATGTCGAGGTAGTTCGACGCGTCCTTGAAGATGAAGTGCAGTTCCCAACCGTGGTACTTGCGGCGCTCGACCGAAGGCACGTACCGCACATTGCGGTCGCCGAGCCACGCCCACACGCCGAGAGTGAGGATCCACGTGGAGGCGTACGCCAGCAGTGGGAACGCCCACGGTCGGGGCAGACGGTCGCTCAGGGGGCGGGGCTGCCCTCCGGTCGGCTCGGCCGTCTCTACGGTGGTGTGCGCGGTCATCCCCAACCTTCGGCGGTCACTTGGCGGTCACTGTGGCGGTCACTGTGGTGATCACGTCGGCGATCACGTGGGCAGTCACTTCGGTCGGACCGTCGTCCGGCGGTCGCGCCACGGATGCGATCACGGGACGCCACACGACAGACGAGACGATAGACGTTCCGCCGCCGGTACTCCGACGGGTCCCCGGCCGGTGCGGGTCAGCGGGGCACGAACAGACTCGGGCCGCCGGATCTGCGCACCGACACCGAGCCGTACGGCGCGTCGAGCCGCAGCCATCCCCCCACCGACAGCACGGTGGCCTCGGCGCCGGCGTCGACCGAGCCGAGGAACCCCAGCGACGCGGCTGCGTGTGCGGCACGCAGCGGGAGATGGGTGCCGGGGACTCCGCTCAGTGCCCGGCTCCACACGTCCTCGGCCATCTGGTCCAGGGCCGCGCGAGTACGCTCCTCGGCGGGCAATGCCTCGGTACTGCCGCGGAACCGCCCGACGGCTTCCGCGACTTCGCGGACCAGCCCGGCGATCGGCAGCGACGCCAACTGCACCCAGCCGGTACGCGGCGGCAACATGGCCGTCCACGGCGGACCCGTCACCTCGGGCGGGGCCGTCACGACCGCGGTCTCCTTGGACGCTTTGCCGTGCTCGTCCTCCACGGCCGCGAGCGCGTCCAGCAGGCGGCCTGCGGACACCGCCGCGTCCACGCGTACGGGATCGGCCAGTTCGGTGGTGCGGAGCGCGACCACGCCGGACGTGCCGCCGCCGAACGGGACACGGCCGAAGGTGCCGAGCACCGCACCGTCGGCCCGCAGGTGGACGACGGCGGCCCGGTCGTAGCGCAGCAGGCGTACGAGGTATCCGGCGAGGTCGGCGACGGCGGACCCGTCGACGAGGTGCAGGGCGGTCATGGTGGTGGTCAGGCCTCCAGGAAGCCTTCGAGGTAACGCCGCTCGTCCTGGTTGAGCCGGCGCGGGCGCTGGTCGTCGAGCGCGTAGGGCACCAGGACGGACGTGGCACGTGCGTAGACGTGGTCGTCGTCCAGGATTTCGTACGCCAGCTGGAACTGCGCCGCCCTTATCGACATCACCCAGGTCTCGACGCGGATCGGCTCGGGCCGCCACACCAGCGGATGGCGGTAGTCGATCTCGTGCCGGGCGATCACGACGCCCTCCGCGAGGGTCTTGGCACCCTCGCGCTGTCCGAGCGTGAACATCATGTCCACGCGCGCCTCCTCCAGGTAGCGGAGGTACTGGACGTTGTTGACGTGCCGATAGGCGTCCATATCGGACCACCGCAGAGTCGCCTGGTACACGTGCCTGGCCACGATCGGCCCTTTCTGTGGCGGAGCTTGTGGAGAACGGTGCCGCACGGAGCGGCCCCCGTCCCGAATCCTCGCGTTGCTCACGCGAGCACCGGGGACGGGGGCCGACTGCCCGCGTCAGCCACGGGTGGGTGGAACTCCCCCGCACACGCGGGGAGACCGTGGACTGTCCGCGTCGGCGTCCGGGTCAGCCGCGGGTGAGCTTCTTGTACGTCGCGCGGTGCGGACGGGCCGCGTCCGCGCCGAGACGCTCGACCTTGTTCTTCTCGTACGAGTCGAAGTTGCCCTCGAACCAGAACCACTTGGACTCGCCCTCGTAGGCGAGGATGTGGGTCGCCACACGGTCGAGGAACCACCGGTCGTGGGAGACGACCACGGCGCAGCCCGGGAACTCCAGGAGCGCGTTCTCCAGCGACGACAGGGTCTCGACGTCGAGGTCGTTGGTCGGCTCGTCGAGGAGCAGCAGGTTGCCGCCCTGCTTGAGGGTGAGCGCGAGGTTGAGGCGGTTGCGCTCACCGCCGGACAGCACGCCGGCCGGCTTCTGCTGGTCCGGGCCCTTGAAGCCGAACGCCGACACGTAGGCGCGCGACGGCATTTCGACCTGTCCGACGTTGATGTAGTCGAGGCCGTCGGAGACGACCTCCCACAGCGTCTTCTTCGGGTCGATGTTGGCGCGGCCCTGGTCGACGTACGAGATCTTGACGGTGTCGCCGACCTTGATGTTGCCGTCGTCCGGCGTCTCGTCGCCGATCAGCATCTTGAACAGCGTGGTCTTGCCGGCGCCGTTCGGACCGATGATGCCGACGATGCCGTTGCGCGGCAGCGTGAACGACAGGTCGTCGATCAGCACCTTCTCGCCGAACGCCTTGTTGAGCTGATCGACCTCGATGACCACGTTGCCCAGGCGCGGGCCCGGCGGGATCTGGATCTCCTCGAAGTCCAGCTTC
Source organism: Streptodolium elevatio (assembly GCF_053592165.1). Taxonomy (NCBI): domain Bacteria; kingdom Bacillati; phylum Actinomycetota; class Actinomycetes; order Kitasatosporales; family Streptomycetaceae; genus Streptodolium; species Streptodolium elevatio. The sequence goes on along the minus strand of NZ_JBSFVE010000019.1, from coordinate 116,844 downwards.
CGCATCTTGTCGGCCTCGGCCGCCATCTCCTCGTAACGGGCCAGGCGCGCCTTGCTCTTGGCCTGCCGGCCCTTCGCGTTGGAGCGGACCCACTCGAGCTCTTCCTTGAGCCGCTTGGCGCGCTTGGCGTCCTTCTGGCCCTCGACCTTGAGACGGGTCTGCTTGGTCTCGAGGTACGTGGAGTAGTTGCCCTCGTACGGGAACGCGCGGCCTCGGTCGAGCTCCAGGATCCACTGCGCGACGTTGTCGAGGAAGTACCGGTCGTGGGTGACCGCGACGACGGTGCCGGCGTACTTCTCCAGGTGCTGCTCCAGCCACTGCACCGACTCGGCGTCGAGGTGGTTGGTGGGCTCGTCGAGCAGCAGCAGGTCGGGCGCCTCCAGCAGCAGCTTGCACAGCGCCACCCGGCGGCGCTCACCACCGGACAGGTTCGTGACCGCCCAGTCGCCCGGCGGGCAGCCGAGCGCGTCCATCGCCTGTTCGAGCTGGGCGTCGATGTCCCACGCGTTGGCGTGGTCCAGCTCCTCCTGGAGCTTGCCCATCTCGTCCATCAGCGCGTCGGAGTAGTCGGTCGCCATGAGCTCGGCGATCTCGTTGAAGCGGTTGAGCTTGCCGAGCGTCTCCGCGGCGCCCTCCTGGACGTTCTCCAGGACCGTCTTCTCCTCGTTGAGCGGAGGTTCCTGGAGGAGCATGCCGACGCTGTAGCCCGGCGACAGGAACGCGTCGCCGTTGGAGGGCTGCTCGAGACCCGCCATGATCTTGAGCACGGTCGACTTGCCCGCACCGTTGGGACCCACGACGCCGATCTTCGCGCCGGGCAGGAAGGACAAGGTCACGTCGTCGAGGATCACCTTGTCCCCGTGCGCCTTGCGGGTCTTCCTCATCGTGTAAATGAACTCCGCCATGCTCCCGATCCTAGGGTCTGTCGATATCCGCTCCGGACGAGTGTCCTATGCGGCGCGGGGCGGGGGCGAACCCGACCGGACACCGACGGCCGCGGCGGAACACCACCGGAGTCCGTACCTGCCGGACAGGGGTTCCGCGATGCCGTACGGCTCGACGGCCGCTGATTCGGCCGCTGATTCATCGTGCTGCCCGGGTGGCGGACGATTCCCGCCCCCGGAACGCCTGCTCAGGCCCCCCGCCTGGGCCGCGCCGATTCGTGCCTCGCCCATGAGTGTCCTACGCCGCACGCGCCCGAGGCGAATCGGATTCGGTGCGTGCCACGGAGATGTGACCCGCGTCGCTTTCCCGGCGTGGGGCGCGCGTGAACTGCGAGGTTCCCCGTGCCAGATCGTGGCCGAGTGAATACGCCTCGACGTCCACGCTCGTGTGCCATCGCTCGTCCCGCTGCCATTCGCGGACGCAGAGTCTGCCGGCGACCACGAGCGGATCCCCTTTCTCCACCGAACTCATGGTGTGCTCGGCCAGCCGCCGCCACGCGACCACCGTGTAGTAGCTGGACTCGCGGTTGACCCACCGGTTCGCCTCGCGGTCGAACCTGCGCGGCGAAACGCCGAGCCGGAACCTGGCCATGGGGACGCCGTTGCCGGTGACCGACGTGCGTACCTCACTGACGACGTTGCCGATGAGCGTGACAAAGGTGTCGTTCACGACGGGGCCTCCGTTGGGTGCGGTTCGTCGGCTGGGTCGGGTCGGCGTCGCGTTGCCGTGCCTCAACGATCCACGACCACCGGGTGCCGGATCGCCGTCCGGCGTGAATCTGTGGACAACTTTCGGTCGCGGGGCTCGCGGTCGAACGCATCGGCGAGGAATCCGCCCGGCGGGGCGGCAGCGGGCGTTCGAATCGTGCGGCGCCATCCCCCGGGACGGTGGCCCTTCGTCCACAGATCGCGGAAGTGGCTTGCGCGGCGTCAGCGGACGTGCAACGGCTCGCGAGCGGCGACGAACAGCGCGTGCGCCTCGCGATAGCGCTCGAGTTCCCCGTTGGCGGGTTCCACGAGGTACTCGTCCACCACGTCGGCGACCCGGTCGGCGAGCTGCCGTTCGACCGCCGCCTGCCGCTCCCGCGCGGCGTCGATACGCCACGACTGCTCGGCGTACGTCGCGCACACCGCCGACACGATGCCGACGAGCAGCGGCAGGAGCGCCGCGTACCAGCCGTTCCAGGGGCCCACCGGCTCTACGCCGGCCAGGGCCAGGGCGACACCGGCAATCCCGAGACACGCCAGTGCCACGCCCACCCAGCGGACCACGGCGGCCACACGCACCTTGGCGGGCAAGCCGGTCAGACCTGGCAGTCCCGGCACTCCAGGTGGTCCAGACGCGTCCGACGCCGTCGACAGTTCGGCCTCCAACGCGGCCGGCACACGCTGCGCGCCGCGGCCGAGCGCACGGCGTACCTGCGCCGCCCACGGCTCCGGAAGACCGCGCGTCAGCTGGGCGGCGGCCCCGCGTACGGCCAAGTCCACCCGGTGCGTCTGCACCGGCACCCGCCGTCGAGGCCCACCGGTGCCCGTCCGGACCGCCCGGCCCGCCGTGCCCGCCGACGCGGCGGCAGGCGAGGCGGCGGACGCGGCCGCGACCGCGCCGAGGCCCGCCGCCGTGCCCAGGCCCTTGAGCAGTTCCGCGCGTACCTGTCCGGATACGGGTTCGGCGCCCGGCACCACGCCGGTGAACTCGGGGTCGATCTCTTCGGTGATGTGGTCGAGATCCGCCGCCAGACGCAGGATTGCGGCACGGCGGCCCGCGGCGACGGCCGTGACGATGTCGCGCAGTTCGCGCACCCCTTCGCCGGTGACCGCCGATGTCGCAACGAGCCGCACGTCCGGCAGCCCGTCGGCGGCCAGTAGGCGCCGCAGGTCGGGAAGGCAGTCGTCGGCGCCGCCTTCGGGCAGCCGGTCGACCTGGTTCAGCACGACGGTCATCACGTCGCCGTGCCGGGCCAACGGGCGCAAGTAGCGTTCGTGCACGGCGGCGTCCGCATACTTCTGCGGATCGAGCACCCAGATCAGATGGTCGGCCGCGGCGACGAACCGGTCGACCTCGTCGCGGTGCCCGGTCTCCACGGAGTCGTGGTCGGGCAGGTCGACGACGACGAGGCGGGACAACACCGGGTCTTGCAGCGGGCCCGTGTCGTCGAGTGCGCCGTGTCGCGGAATCTGCCGGGAGCGCGGCAGGCCTAACAAGTCGAGCAGCGGCCGGGCGCTCTCGGGGTCCCACGCACAGGCCAGCGCGGTGTCCGTCGTCGGTCGGCGCGCCCCGGTCCGCGACAGATCGAGGCCGATCAGCGCGTTGAACAACGAGGACTTGCCGGACCCGGTGCCGCCCGCGAGTGCGACGACGGCGTGTTGCGGTGCGGTACGCAGCCGTGCGTCCGCACGGTCGAGCAACGCGCGTACTTCGGCGAGGTGTTCCGCGGCCATGCGGCCGTCCGCCGCGACGGTCATCCGGTCGAGTGCGGACAGCCGTGCGAGCACGCGCGAAGGCTCCTCCGCGGTCCCGTAGTCATGACCGGCGTACGGCCCGGACCCGAAGCGTTCGGCCGCCCCGCTCATCCGGCCCTCCTCATCGCGTCCGTCGCCGCGCCCAGCCGGTCGCCGGGCACGGTGCGCAGTGCCCGGACAGTGCGCATGTGCACATCCCGCTGGGCGTCGAGCAGCTGCGCGGCCCGACCGCGCACCGACGCGCGCAAAGGCTCCATCTCGGCGGCGAGAGCTGCCGGAAGAGCCGCACGCGCCTGCGTGGCCGCCTCACTCCCGCCTGAGGCGTCGGAGTCAGTCGTGTTGCCGGCAGAGTGGCCACCGGCGCCCGTGTCCGCGTCATAGCCGAGCGCCGCGGTCATCAGAAGTACGCCTGCCCGCGCCCGTCCTGACGTCCCATCAGGTAGGCCGGCGGCCGCGCGCGCCACCACCTCCGCGCGCCACTCGGCCGCCGCACGGGCCGCCGCCGCGCGCGGGTCTGCCGTCGTGTCGGTCTCGGACCCAGCCTCGGACCCAGCAGCCCCAACGTCCCCCGACCCCGTCGCGCCGCCGGGAATCCGGTCGTCGACCAGGGCGAGGCCGCCCGGTCTGCCGCGCCAGCACGTCGACGTGAGCCCGGCGGCGCGCTCGGCGACGTCGCGGAACAGGCTCTCGACACCTTCCACCAGCGCCGCCTCCAGTTCCGGCACGCCGGATTCGGGCAGGCCCGCCGACACCCAGGCCCGCCAGTGCGCGAGCACGTCGCCGGTGAGGACCGAGCCGCCGCGCAGCGCTCCGTCGACATACCGGCGCGCGGCGGCGTACGCGCGGTCCACGCACACCGCGAGCGCACCGACCGCCTCGTGCTGCCGCCCCGCGGCCCGGCCCAGTGCATCGGCACGGTCGGGAAGGCTGCCCAGAACGCCGCCGAGTGTCCGACGTACGGCCGTCTCGCGCGTATCGGCATGCATCGCCCGGTCGTACAGCCAGGCACGGACGGGTGCGATCTGATCCCGCGTCAGCATGCGGCCGACGAGAGTCGTCTCCGGGAGCGCGAACAGCGGTACGCCGCCGAGGCCCGCGCCGCCGAGCAGCGCCTCGAAGTGCGGGCGGATCTCGTCGAGGTCGCCATCCGGCACCCGGTTGAGCACCACCGCGATCTCGGCGGTGCGCTCCCGCGCGACCTGCAGCAACCGCCACGGCACCGCGTCCGCGTAGCGCGCCGCCGTCGTGACGAACAGCCAGATGTCCGCGGCACCCAGCAGGCGTACCGCGAGCGCACGGTTGGCGCCGTCGACCGAGTCGATGTCGGGGACGTCGAGGACCGCCAGCCCCTGCGGCACGCGGTCGTCGACCCGGAGCACCAGGGCCGGCCCCTCACCGGCCGCCCGTGTCGGACGGGCGGCGCGGCGCAGACCGGGGAGCACACGCGTGCCGGAGAACCAGCGGCGGTCGGCCGCACGGCACACGAGGACCGGTACGCGCGTGGTCGGGCGCAGGACTCCTGCGGGACTGACCTCGCGACCCACCAGCGAGTTCACCAGGGTCGAGCGGCCTGCGCCCGTCGATCCCCCGACGACCGCGAGCAGCGGCGCCTCGGGGTGTCGTAGGCGCGGCAGGACGTAGTCGTCGAGCTGGGAGACCAGTTCGGTGCGCGTACGCCGGGCCTCGCCGGCACCCGGCAGGTCAAGCGGCAGAGGCAGGTCGGCGGCCTCGTCCCGCAGCCGGGCCACCGCCGCGGACAGTCCTGCGCTCGCGCGGCTCACCACGTCATCACCACGTCATCACCACGACTGCACAATCCCCAGTTATCGGGGAAAATCACCCAGCCGTTTCGGTGACGCGCTGCGCACGCATGCCACCGGCCTCACGAGCGCCTCTCCCGGGCCGCCGCAACAACCGCCCTGGTCGCACCCACGCCCACGCCCACGAAAGCATCTCGCGGCGCGTCCTGCGCGTGGCGGGTCACGCGGGGGGCAGCGACACGACCACACCCTCACGCGACGACTGCCGTGCGGCCTCGATGACCTCCAGAACGGCGATCGACTCGGCCAGCGGTACCGGAGAGGGCGCACCCTCGCGCAGCGTCGCCGCGACCTCCCGGTAGAAGTCCTGGTAAGCGCCGGGCATCGTGCGCAACGGGCGGGCGTCGTCCGGCGTGCCGACCTTCCCCCACGCCTCGGCCGGCTCCTCACCCCAGTCCGGCGCGTCGGGCGCGGCGCCGGCGCGCAGGGCGGCCTCCTGGACGTCCATGCCGTACTTCACGTACGCCGCCTTGCTGCCCAGCAGCCGAAACCGCGGGCCGATGTCGGCGGCGGTTGCGCTCATCCACAAATGCGAGCGCACACCGCCCGCGTGAGTCAGCGCCACGAAGGAGTCGTCGTCGACGGCGACGCCCGGGCGGCTCAGGTCGAGTTCGGCGTACACACGCTCGGGGCGTCCGAACAACGCGACGGCCTGGTCGACGAGGTGGCTGCCGAGGTCGAACAGGATACCGCCGAGCGCGGCCGGATCGGCGTCCTCCTTCCAGCCGCCCAGCGCGGGCTGCGGCCGCCACCGCTCGAATCGTGATTCGAAGCGCAGGACGTCGCCGAGTTCACCGTCGGCCACCAAGCGGCGCACCGTACGGAAGTCACCGTCCCAACGCCGGTTCTGGAACACGCACAGAGTCCGCCCGCGCGCCTCGGCCAGTGCGGCCAACTCCCGTCCCGCGGCGGCACTTCCGGCGAACGGCTTGTCCACCACCACGTGGAGACCGGCCTCCAGCGCCTCGCGCGCGAAGGGGGCGTGGAACCGGTTCGGCACCGTCACCACGGCGAGGTCGAACTCGTCGGAGCGGTCGAACAGCTCCGTGGCCGCGGCGACGATCTCGACGCCGTCGCCGTACCGCTCGCGCACCGCCGAGGCTCGCTCCGGGTTGCCGGTGACGACGGCGGCCAACTCGAAGTCCGGCAGAGCCTCCAGGAACGGCGCGTGAAACGCGGCGCCGCCCAGCCCGTACCCGATGAGCGCCGCGCGCAGCGGCCTGGTGCCGTTCATTTGTGTACGTCCTCGCAGGTGGTTGGCCATGACCGGGCGGAGCCGGTCCATCCGGAACCGGCCGTCGCACCTCCCACGACCGACCGTGTCCGTTTTGCCAGGAACCGGAACCCGCCTGATCACATTCTGGCCGCCAACTGCGTCTGATCAGGTAACGGTCGCGGCGGCGTGGGCAGTACCAACGGCAAGCGGCTCTATTGTGTTGTGCCGCGGCCGGATCCCGTGCATGATCCTCAATCGCCCCAGCCCCCGTAGCTCAGCGGACAGAGCAGGCGCCTTCTAAGCGCTTGGTCGCAGGTTCGATTCCTGCCGGGGGCACATCAGGTACACAAGGCCAGGGTTCTCCCTGGTCAGCATAGATCTACGGAGCGTAAAGGCCCGGTAAGCGCCGCGCTCGGGGGACTTCGGGGAAGGCATCGACCAAGCGCTCCGGCGCTTCTTCTCTTTCCGGAAAACACGCCGCTTGTTCGCACTACCGGGCGAACTCATCGGGACTCTCACCGGTTTCGCAAACAGCGTCGAATACCGCCGCGCTGACCGTCCCAATCCGCCTCTGGCGGACGTACGGACGGGCGCTTGCGCGAGCGCGGCGCAGCTGTGCGTCCGGCAACCGCGTACGCCGCGGACACGCCCGGCCTTTTCACCCTCTCGGGTACAAATGGCGTCGCGCCTGATCGAGCCGCCCGATCAGGCGGCCCGACCCGAATACGCGGCCCCAACCTGCGGCCTTGCATATTCATACGGGCTGGTGCATAGTCTTGCCATGTCCAAGGTCCTCACCTCCCTTCCCACCGGAGAGCGCGTAGGCATCGCCTTCTCGGGCGGGCTCGACACCTCGGTCGCCGTCGCCTGGATGCGCGCCAAGGGCGCCATCCCCTGCACGTACACCGCCGACATCGGGCAGTACGACGAGCCCGACATCACGTCCGTGCCCGGCCGCGCCTCCACCTACGGCGCCGAGATCGCGCGACTCGTCGACTGCCGTGCCGCGCTGGTCGAGGAGGGCCTCGCCGCGCTCGCGTGCGGCGCGTTCCACATCAGGTCCGGCGGGCGCCCCTACTTCAACACCACTCCGCTGGGCCGTGCCGTGACCGGCACGCTGCTGGTGCGGGCGATGCTCGAGGACCGGGTGCAGATCTGGGGCGACGGCTCCACCTTCAAGGGCAACGACATCGAGCGGTTCTACCGCTACGGGCTGCTGGCCAACCCGCACCTGCGCATCTACAAGCCTTGGCTGGACGCGGACTTCGTGACGGAGCTCGGCGGCCGCAAGGAGATGTCCGAGTGGCTGCTCGAGCACGGGCTGCCCTACCGGGACTCCACCGAGAAGGCCTACTCGACCGATGCCAACATCTGGGGTGCCACGCACGAGGCGAAGATCCTCGAGCACCTCGACACCGGCATCGAGACGGTCGAGCCGATCATGGGCGTGCGGTTCTGGGACCCGTCGGTGGCGATCGCCGCGGAGGACGTGACCGTCGGCTTCGTCCAAGGCCGTCCGGTCAGCATCAACGGCAAGGAGTTCGCCTCCGCGGTCGACCTGGTCATGGAGGCCAACGCGATCGGCGGCCGGCACGGCCTCGGCATGTCCGACCAGATCGAGAACCGGGTGATCGAGGCCAAGAGCCGCGGCATCTACGAGGCGCCGGGCATGGCGCTGCTGCACATCGTCTACGAGCGCCTGCTCAACGCGACCCACAACGAGGACACGGTCGCCGCGTACCACAACGAGGGCCGCCGGCTGGGCCGCCTGCTGTACGAGGGCCGGTGGCTGGACCCGCAGGCGCTCATGGTGCGGGAGTCCCTGCAGCGGTGGGTCGGCACGGCGATCACCGGCGAGGTGACCGTCCGGCTGCGGCGCGGCGAGGACTACTCGGTGCTTGACACCCGGGGCCCCGCGCTCAGCTACCACCCGGACAAGCTCTCCATGGAGCGGACCGAGGATTCGGCGTTCGGCCCGGTGGACCGTATCGGCCAGCTCACCATGCGGAACCTGGACATCGCCGACTCCCGCGCGCGGCTCGAGCAGTACGCGGGCCTGGGCCTGGTCGGCACCGACCACCCGACGCCGATCGGCGCGGCACAGGCCGCCTCGACCGGCCTGATCGGCGCCATGGACAAGGGGGACGCCCAGGCGATCGCGTCCCGCGGCGAGGTCTCGGACGAAGAGGCGCTGCTCGACCGCGCCGCAATGGAGTCCGGCACCGACTGAGGCCGACGCCACAACGACCGCCAACCGCGCGACATATCGCACACCGCAACGACGATGGGCCCGCCGGAGCACCACCCGGCGGGCCCATCACCGCATATGTCACCGACCCGCCCAATCCAGACGAGCCACCTACGAGCACACCCGGCCGGTCGCGGAGCTTATCCGACAGCACACCTGCAACAGCCGTCCCTATGGGGGTAGTTGGTGTGCCCCAGGACAGTTGATGGCGGGGGGACGGTAGAGGGGGCCGGGGAGTTTCCGCGTCGGCTACGGAGTGTCTTCACATTCCCGCCGAAAGCCCGCGGGCAGTGGTGCTTGCACGCCGGGCCTTGCGGCAAGGTCCGTAACCCGGCGACTTGCGAGGGCGAAGGAGGGCCGCCGGGCCCGGCGCACGCCCGCAACGTGCCACGGTTCGAGAGGGCCCGGCGGAAATTCGAAGACACGACCCAGGGGTCATGGGCTGAGCGCATTCACGGTCGGACACCGTCACGACGCGTGGTGACGGTCGATCGGGATCACCGGCGGCCACGGCTGACCAGGTGGGTCGTCACCTGGCAACGCAGGCCGAAAACCTCGTCGACCGCGCCACCTTCGACGGCGCTTTGTGCGGCTAGCCGGTCGCCTTGCGGGTACCGGACCAGGCCTGCCAGAGGGCGGCGTACTGGCCGTCGGCGGCCCGTAGTTCGTCGTGTGTGCCGATCTCGACCACGCGGCCCGCGTCCAGGACCACGATGCGGTCGGCGGATGCCGCCTGCGTCAGCCGGTGCGCCACGACCAGGGCGGTACGCCCCTCCAGCGCGCGCGAAGCCGCCGCTTCCAGGGCCCGCGCGCCGCTGCTGCCCGCCTCCGCCGTCGCCTCGTCGAGGATGGCGACCGGCGGATCGGCGAGGACGAGTCGGGCGAGCGCCAGTTGCTGCGCCTGAGCGCCCGTCAGAGCGTGGCCCCCGGTTCCCACGACCGTGTCCAGGCCGTCCGGCAACGCCTCGGCCCACGACAGCGCACCCACCCGCTCCAGCGCCGCCCGGAGTTCGCCGTCGGCCGCCTCGGGCCGGGCCAGCCGCAGGTCGTCAGCGAGCGGCCCGGAGAAGACGTGGACCTCCTGCGTGACCAGCGCGACGGTACGCCGCGTCAGTTCCGGCCCCAGGTCGGCCAGCGCGGCGCCGCCCACCGACACCGTCCCGCCGGACGGCACGTGCACGCCCGCGATCAGCTTCGCCAGCGTCGTCTTCCCGGCGCCGCTCGCGCCCACGACCGCAACGTGCTCGCCGGGCGCCAGGACCAGGTCCACGCCGGCCAACACCTCGGGCCCGCCCGCGCCGTACGCGTGCCGCAGCCCGCGCACCTCCACCGACGCACCGGACGCCTCGGCGCGGTGCCCCTCGTCGGGCGCCGGCTGGTCGGCCACGCCGACGAGCCGGGACAGTCCGGCCATCGCCGACTGCGCGTCGTCGAGGAGTACGAGCGCGTTGTTCATCGGTCCGAACAGCGCGTGGAAGTACAAGGCCGCGGCGGTGGCCGTGCCGATGGACGCCGACCCGTCCCGCACCAGCAGGAACCCCGCACCCAACACGGCGGTGAGGCCCACGAATTCGGCGATGTGCAGGCGGCAGTAGAAGCGCAGCACCAGGCGTACGCCGCGCAGCGTGAGGTCCATCGCCTCCGCCGAGCGCCGCTCCGCACGGGCGCGGTGCTCGGTGCCGAGGCGGAACGCACGTACGGTGGCGGCTCCCCCGATGCTGTCCAGCAACTGCTGCTGCCGGGCGCCCGCGGCGACCCGGCCCGCGGCGTACAGCGGGACGGCGCGGCCGACGTACCAGCGAGCGGTGTGCAGTTGCACCGGGACCGCGAGCAGCGCGGCCAGCAGGAAGCGCCAGTCGAGAAGGGCCAGCGCACCCAGCGTCAGCACGATCGTCAGGACCGACCGCACCAGCACGGGCAGCGCGCGCCGCACGGCCTCGGCGACCAGCGACACATCGGCCGTGACCCGTGACGTCAGGTCCCCGGAACCGGCCTTCTCCACCTGCTCCAACGGCAGCCCGAGCGCCCGTTCGACGACGCGCTCGCGCAGGGTCGCGAGCACCGTCTCGCCGAGGCGCGCGACCAGCGAGAAGCCGTACGCCACCGCCGCCCCCTGGGCGACCGCGACCAGCACCAGCCCCACGACCGGCCAGGTCAGGGCATCGGCGGACTTCCCGTCCGCGACGAGGTCGACGATGTGCCCGAGCAGCGGAGCCGTCATCAGCTCGATGACGGTGGCCGCGACCATGACCACCAGGGAGGACCACGCGAGCACGCGGTGCGGGCGTACGAGCCCGCCGATCACCGCCCGGGTGCGCGCGGGGGTCGCGGTGGGCAGCAGCTCGCGTTCGGAGTCCGGCTGTTCGCCGGACTGCCGAGGCCCGGATATTCGGGTGCCGAGGACGTCTCCCGGCGTGTCCGGGCCGGGCTCGTTGCCCGGGTCGTGCGCGCGTTCCTGTCCCACGCCGGTCGTCACGCCAGCACCGCCGTCCGGTAGTCCTCGTGCCGCAGTACCAGGTCGGCGTGCGGTGCCGTGTCGACGACGCGCCCCTCGGCGAGGAACACGACGCGGTCCGCGACCGCGAGCAGCGCCGGGCTCGTGGTCACCACGATGGTGGTGGCGGAGCGCCGCAGGTCCCGTACGCCGGTCGCGATCCGCGCCTCGGTCACCGCGTCCACCGCCGTCGTCGGATCGTGCAGCACCAGCACGGCCGGATCGGCCGCCAGCGCACGGGCCAGGGCGACGCGTTGGCGCTGCCCGCCGGACAACGAACTGCCGCCTTCGGCAAGGACCGTCGCGGTGCCCTTCGGCAGGGCGTCGGCGACGTCGTCGGCACCGGAGGCGGCAAGTGCGCGCTCGACGCCGACGCCGTCCGCGCCCACCGCGGCGACGTTCCATTCGAGCGAGCCCTCGAACAGGTCGGCATCGTGCGCCGCCACCAGGACGGCGGACCGCAGTCCGTCGGGCGCCAGCAGCGGCAGCGCCACGCCGTCCAGCTCGACCGTGCCGGCGTCCGGGTCGGCGTCGCGGGCCAGGCAGCGCAGCAGCGCCGCGGCCTCCGCGGGATCGACCGCGACGACCGCGACGAACTCGCCGGGCGCGGCCTCGAACCCGACGGCGTGCAGCGGACCGTGCGCGAGGTCCCGGACGACGAGGCGTCCGCCCGCCGGCTCGGTCGGCCGCACGTCGCCGGGCGGCACCGAAGGCGGCGCGCCCAGCACCTCGGCGATGCGCGCCGCCGACGCCCGTGCCTGGGCGAACTCGGCGTTGATGTAGGAGAACATCGACAGCGGGCCGAGCAGGAACTGTGCGAGGCCCACGGCGGCGACGAGTTCGCCCAGGCTGATGCGGCCGTCGGCGGCCAGCCGCCCGCCGACCAGCGCCACCAAAGCGATGAACACCCCCGCCAGTGCGAGAACGACGCCGCCCTGCCACGCCTGCGCCCGGGCGGCCCGAAGCGTCGCGGTCAACGAGTCGCGGCTCGTGGTCCGGTAGCGCGCGACCGCGGCGGACTCGCCGCCAATGCCTTTGAGCACCCGCAGTCCCGCGACCAGGTCCGCCGCGACCCCCGAAGCGTGCGCGGCCCGCTCCTGCTCCGCCGAACTCCGGCGCTCCAACGGCTTGCCCACCATGTGCCCGAGCCACAGCAGCGGCGGCGCGCCGAGCAGCACCATCAGTCCCAGCGGCAGCGAGATGCGCAGCAGCGCGACCGCGCCCACCGCGAGACCGGTGAGGCCGCCGATGCCGAGCACCACGCCCATGTTGACGCCGCCGACGCGCTTGGCGTCCTCGGTCGCGACGTTGACGAGAGCGCCGGGCAGCCGTCCGCGGTCGGCGCCGCCGACGGGGTCGAGGACCCGGTCGACGATGCGCAGCCGCAGGTCGTGGGCGGCGATCTCGGCCGCCTGCTCCCCGGCGCGTGCGCCGAAGCGGAAGCCGAACGCCAAGACGAGGTACACGACGGCGAGCACCGCGATCCACACCGCGAACGCGCCCGCGTCGTCGTGGGCCACCGCGCGGTCGATGACGACACCGATGAGGACCGGCACCGCAGCCTCGCCCGCCTGGTGCCCGGCACCTAGGACGGAGGCCAGGGCCACCCGTCGCGACTGCCCGCGTACCGTCTGCCGCAGCACCGTGCGCCCTGTCAGCGCGTCACCCATCGCCACCCCGCCCGCCCGTCACCGCATCCTCCGGAATACGCCCGGCTCCGGGCATCGTGAACGAAGGTGAGGCTAGCCTAAGCGCGCGTCAGCGGACAGACCTGATCACATCCGGTCCTCAGTGCTCACCGCCGCACCGGCGCCAAGTGGCGGGGCCTCCGGGGGTCTGTTGTGATCGAAGCGTCCGACCGTTTGACGAAAGGACAGGCTCTGCCATGGACACGACCATGATGAAGGCCCGTGACGTGATGCACTCCGGCGCCAAGTGCGTCCCCGAGGACGCGTCGCTCATGGAAGCCGCGAAGATGATGAAGGACATGGACGTCGGCTGCGTACCGATCTGCGGCACCGACGACCGGCTCAAGGGCATGGTGACCGACCGCGACATCGTGCTGCACTGTTGTGCCGAGGGACGCGACCCCGCCGGCGTCCGGGCCGGCGAACTCGCCGGGAACCTGCACTGGTGCGACGCCGACACCACGCTCGACGACGTGCTGGACATGATGGAGACGCACCAGATCCGGCGCCTGCCGGTGATCGACACGCAGAACGGCCACCGGCTCATCGGCATGATCAGCGAAGCCGACCTCGCCCGGAACGTCACCGACCACCAGATCGCCGAGTTCGTCGAGAAGGTGTACGCCGTCTCCTGACACCCGCCGGTCCCCCGGTTCGGACCGCCGCCCGGGCACCGGCCGCCGCGCCGAGGACGCGGCCTCCCCAGACGGTCGCCAGCATCAACGCGACCGTGCCCACCACCAGCAGCACCGGCGACACCGAGTCCAAGGCCGCGGGAACCCGCCCGTCCGGCACCCGCCCGAAGGCCCCCGGCCAGGTGCGGCCGACCAGCACGGCGGCAATCCCGCCCCCGGCCAGAGCAGAGACCGCCCGCCCCGGCACCGCGCCCCGCGCGGCCGCCGGGGTGGGCGTCCGCTCGGTCACCGCGGTCCGCCGGTCACAGGAACACCGGTTCGTTCTCCGCCCGTTCGCGGATCGCCCGGAGCCAAACCCGCCGGATCAGCCCGCTCGGCGGCCGGATCACCGCCCAGTACGTCCGGAAGACCCGCCTCGAACGCTCGTCGGTCGCCCACACGCGGGTCTCCGTCGTGACCGTCGACCCGCGCCGCAGGAAGTTGAAGACGATCTTGAGGTGGCCCGGCTCGTCGAACGCCCGCATCGCATCGGCCGGCAGTTCGCCCGCGATCGGCACGCGCCGTCCCGTCCGCGTCGACAAGAAGCCGATCACCAGCTCGTTGTCCGAGCGGTCCAGGACGGTGAAGCCGTCCTTCGTCATCGACGACAGGATGCGCGGATCCGCCGTCGCGTCGCGGCCGACGAAGCGCAGCGCCATCAGCCTTCGGAAGACCGGGACCTCACGCCACGTCAGCTCCTCGATGGCCCGGAAGACCGTGTCCGCGTAGGCGTCGATCTCGATCGTGTGGCGTTCGCGGAAGTGCCATTCGGGGAGAACGTCGTCCAGGCGCATGGCGGGCGTACCCTTCTTGCGGCGGAGGATCGCCCGATCGGTGCGATCGCGTACGGCGATCATCGCGCCCGCACGCGCGCGTCGCGTCGCCCGGCGGAACGGTCGTGGGCTGCCCCGCGCGCTGTAGCCGGCACCTGCGCTACCCCCGGGGGACTACCCCTCCGGGACTATGCGCTTCGGCCGCACGAGGCCCGACTCGTAGGCCGCCACGACCAATTGCGCCCGATCGCGCAGGCCGAGCTTCGCGAGCACGCGGCTGATGTGGGTCTTGACGGTGTTGGGGCTCATCGCCAGCCGCAGGGCGATCTCGTCGTTCGTGAGCCCGGCCGCGACCTCGCACAGCACCTCGCGTTCACGCTCGGTCAGCGCGTCGAGCAGGGTCTCCCCCGCGGCGGCGTCCCGCGGAGTGCGGATCAGCGAGCGCGTGAACATGTCGATGACCTGCCGTGTGATGCCCGGCGACAACAGCGCGTCGCCGCGCGCGACGACCCGGATGGCCTGCACCAGTTCCTCGGCCTCGGCGTCCTTGACCAGGAACCCGCTCGCCCCCGCGCGCAACGCGGCGTACACGTTGGCGTCCTCGGCGTACGTCGTCAGGATCACCACCCGTACACCGGCCAACTCCGGATCCCCGGCGATGCGCCGCGTCGCGGTCAGGCCGTCGACGTCCGGCATCCGGATGTCCATGAGCATGACGTCGGGCCGCTGTTCGCGGGCCAGTGCCACCGCCGCACCGCCGTCGGCCGCCTCGCCGACGACCTCGAAGTCCGGCTCGGTGCCGAGGAGCGCGCGGAAACCCGTGCGCACCAGCGCCTGGTCGTCGGCCAGCCCGATCCGGATCATCCCGCCTCCCCTCGTCGCACGGCCAGCGGCAGGCGCGCCGCGACCCGGAACCCGCCGCACGGTCCGCCCTCCCCCGAGGTGACCGCCCCGGCGACGAGCGTGCCGCCGACCGACTCGGCGCGCTCGCGCATCCCGGGAAGCCCGTGCCCGCTGCCCTGACCCTCGGTCAGACCGCGGCCGTCGTCGACGACTTCCAGGACCAGTTCGCTGTCACCGTACGCCACCCGCACCCGGGCGGACGCGCCGTGTCCGGCGTGCCGCAGCACGTTCGTGAGCGACTCCTGCACGATGCGGTACGCCGCGTGCCCCGTCTCCGCGGGCAGCGCCACCGCCGCCCCGGAGCGCTCCAACTCGACCGGCACACCGGCGTTGCGCACCGCCTCCAGCAGCGTGCCCAAGCGCTCCAGACCGTCGTTGTCCGGCAGTCCGGTCTCGCGCAACATGCCGACTGTGGACCGGAGTTCGCGCAACGCCTCGCGGCTGGCGGTACGGATGGCGATCAACGAGTCGCGTACCTCCGGGTCGGGATCGCCCAACAACCGCAGCGTCGCGGCCGACTGCACCGCGATGCCGGCCATGCTGTGCGCGACCACGTCGTGCAGCTCGCGTGCGATCCGCAGCCGCTCCTCGGCGACGCGCTTCTCCGCGTCGCGGACCGCCTGCGCGAGGCGGGCCTCCGCCGCCTCCCGGCGCACCCGGACGACCTCGCCGACGAGCACCGGCCCGCCGAACGTCGCGAGGACCACGGCGTAGAAGAGCGTCACCGAGCCCATGAACGTCGCGGCACTGTCCAGCGTGCGGGCCATTCTCGGCACCCAGAGGCTGCACATGGCGACGATGAACATCAGCGCGGCGACCGCGGTCCTGCGCCGCCGACCGGCGGCCGCCGTGGCGTACAGGCACAACATCACCGGCAGCACGATGGGCCCGACGGGATAACCGCGCATCATGAACGCGGCAAGCACGCCGCTCTCCGCGACGAGCGTCCAGCGCGGCCACCGGGACCGCGCCACCAGCAGCAACGACGCGGCCACCAGCAGCACCCACGCCAGCCAGTCGACGTCCTTGCCCTCGAGACGGCTCGGCTCCCCGCCGCCGGTGTCGAGCACATAGACCGGCACCGAGACGATGAAAACCCCGATGACCTGCACCGGCAGCATCGCGAGCGCCAACGCGACATCGACCGCGGGCAGCCCGAACACCCGCCCCGGAAAACGCTCCGGCAGCCCCGCCAACCCACGTATCGGACGCACGGCCCCACCCTACGGACGCCGAAACCCCCACAAACCCCCGGCCGCCACCGCGTCCGAAGACCGCGAGGTGAGGAAAGACCCTCGGCCGGGGCCAGCGGTCGGCGCGCAAGGGAGTGAGGAAGAGTCACGCACCGGGTCGACGCGTTGGCCGGTCACCGCGCCACTCGGGCAACCAAAGGACCGTCGCACCGGCCGGATGTCGACACCGGTCCGCGAGCGAGTCGGTCGGGGGTGAGTTGGCCGATCGTGGACGGCCGGGTCGGTTGGCGGCTACCGGCGTCGGGCCTGCGGCAGTGGGCCGACACGTGAGCCGATGAGGGTAGGCGCGCGAATGGACGGTGGGTGAGCGCGTAGGACGAAGTGCGCGCACCCGCGCGTGGCCGAGTTGGGCCAGGGGCGGAGCGCACGCGAGTCTCCGGGTCAGTGCGTGACGGATGGACAGGGGTGCGGGCGACGCAGGTGCGGCCGTCGGCTTCCCCGACCGCTGTTGTCGCACGCTGCCGCTGCCGCGCTGCCACTGCAGTTGCACGCAGGCGCGGGGTCAGCGGGTGGTCCACTCTTTCAACAATGCCTGTTCCTTTTGCGGGGTGATGCCTTGGGAACCGGTGTGGGAGCGGTACTTGGGGAGGGTTTCCGGCGCACCCTCGGACGTGAGCCAAGCCCAGGTGTCGGCGACGGTTTCCCGGACCGGGCGGGTTTTGAGGCCCGCGGCGGCGGCCTTCGCGGGGTCGGGGAGCCAGACGCCCGCCAACTCGTCGGTCGGCGGGGTCCACAGCGGGAGTTCGGTCCACGGGGCGACGTCGCGTTCGAGCAGGAAGTCGTCGTCGACCCAGACCAGTTCCGCGTGCGAACCGGTCGCCGCGACGCAGTCGCCGAGCCATGCGCCCATCGTCGTGTTGGCCGGCGAACCGCTCACGAGGTAGCGCCCCTCGGCGCGGGCCTCGATCTGGTCGAGGATGAACGCGGCGAGGTCGCGTACGTCGATGACCTGCATCGAGCGGTCCGGATCGCCGGGGGCCAGCACCCGGCCGCCGGCGGCGATGCGGCGCAGCCACCACGGCAGTCGGCCGACGTTCTCGTACGGGCCGAGGATCAGGCCCGGCTGCACGACCAGCGCGCGCCCGTCGAAGCCGCTCTCGACCGCACGCTCGCAGCCCGCCTTGAGTATCCCGTAGTCGCCGTCCCCCTCGTCGGCGTCGGGCGCGCACGCCAGGCGCGGCGACTGCTCGTCGACGCGCTTCGCCGGCCAGTCCCCGTACGCCGAGATGCTCGAGACGAACGCGTAGGTCTCCGCACGGCCGTTCAGCGCCCGCACCGCGTCGCCGACGACACGCGGGGTGAATCCGCAGACGTCGACGACCGCGTCCCAGCGCCCGGAGGACGCCAGCCGCGCCAGGTCCGCCTTGTCCTCGCGGTCGCCGCGCACGGTCGCGGCGCCCGGCACGTCCGTGCCGGTGCGCCCCCGATTGAAGGTCGTGACCGCGTGTCCCCGCGCCAGCGCCGCTTCGACGACGGTCCGTCCGACGAACACCGATCCGCCGATCACCAGAATGTCCATGTACCGAGACTTCCCCGGTCGACGTCACGATGTGTACGGATTCGCCTCTCGGCGAACGGATTACGCGGGCGGGTGAACGGACTTGCCGCGACCGCGAAGGCCGGCCGGCGCCTGGGTCAGTGGTCGTCCCAGTGCCCGTCGTGCCGTGCGTGGCGGTGGCCGTCGTGGATGTAGTCGACGTGGTCGTCGTGCGGCACCGCGACGTGCCCGCAGCCGTCGCCGTGGTCGTGATGGTGCCCTTCGTGCACGTGGTGCCCGCTCGGCGAGCACTCGTCGATGTGCCCGTCGTGTACGCGATGGATGTGCCCGTCGTGCACGTAGTCGATGTGGTCGCCGTGCGGTACCGCGACGTGGCCGCATCCCTCGCCGTGCTCGTGGTTGTGGTGCCGGTGCTCCTGGTGGTCGACCGCGGTGCCCATCGCGTGATCAGCCCCAATCCCAATCTGCCGTGTCCTGCTGTCCGGGCAACGATTCATGCAGGCATGGGACACGGGATCAACGCGCCACACCGTCACCCGCGCGAGCGGTCCGCGGCCGTGTGGTGCGCGAGACTTGCCGCCATGGAGATCACGCTGGACCCGGATTCGCAGGTGCCGCCGTTCGAGCAGGTGCGCGAGCAGATCGCCGAGCAGGCCCGCACCGGGGTGCTGCCGGTCGGCACGAAGCTGCCGACCGTACGCGCCCTCGCGGCCGAACTGGGCCTCGCGGTCAACACCGTCGCCCGTTCCTACCGCGAACTGGAGGCCGACTCCGTCGTCGAGACCAGGGGCCGCAACGGCACGTTCGTCGCGGCGGTCGGCGACACCGCGCGCCGGGAGGCGGCCGCGGCGGCGGGCGAGTACGCGCGCCGGGCGGCACGGCTCGGCCTCGGCCACGACGAGGCCCTCGCCGCCGTGGTGATCGCGCTCGACGCGGCGTACGAACCCCGCTGACACAGCGTCAACTGTCCTGACCGGTGAGCGAACAAGGGTGCGACCCCGGGTGCCCGGACGGCCGTAAGGCGTCCGGGTTGGGCAAAACCGCTGTACGCACGCCCCGGCGGCACGGATGATCGAGGCATGTCCATGCCCCGTCAGATACCGGCCCGGATCCACGGGGTGGAGGCCGCCGAGACCGGCGGCGGCGACGCGTCGCCGTCCCTCGACCCCTCCCAGACCCTGCCCTACTCCCTCGGACTCGACGATTCGGACACCCCGTACGACGTGATCGACGCCCTCACGCTGGCCGAGTTCGTCTCGGGCCGCCAGCCGTGGGCGAGCACCACCCGGCTCGACCGCATCCGGCCGGGCGCCAAGCTGGTGCCGCGCGGTGCGAAGGTGCTGCGCACCGTGGAGGAGGACGACCGGCAGTCGACCCTCGCCGCGGGCGAGGGCTGGACCCTGCGCGCGGTGGTGTGGCGCAGCGGCGGCGGCGAGGTGACCGTCACCGCGGACAACCCCAAGACCGGCCGCGCGGTGATGAAGAAGGCGGTCAAGAACGCGAAGGCCGAACCCCTGCCGCAGGACGAGTCGGTGGCGATGGGGTTCTGGTACCACTCGGCACGGCGCGGCCCGTACCGCACGACCCGTTCGATCACCGCGGCGCCGTGGACGCAGATCCGCCGCAACTACACGGGCGCGACCGCCTCGGCGTTCGACAAGCTGATGGCGGTGGGCCGCGAGGACGTCGCGGGCCGCCTGATCCTGCTGCACGGGCCGCCCGGGACCGGCAAGACGACGGTGCTGCGCTCGCTCGCGCGCGAATGGCGCGACTGGTGCCGGATGGACTGCGTGCTCGACCCCGAGGCGTTGTTCGGCGACACCGGCTATCTGATGGACGTCGCGATCGGCCGCACCGGCGAGGAGGACGATTCCGAGCACACCCGGTGGCGGCTGCTCGTCCTGGAGGACTGCGACGAGCTGATCCGCGGCGAGGCCAAGCGCTCCACCGGGCAGGCGCTGTCGCGTCTGCTGAACCTGACCGACGGGCTGCTGGGCCAGGGCCGCAACGTGCTCGTGGCGATCACCACCAACGAGTCGCTCGGCCAGCTGCACCCGGCGGTCGTACGCCCGGGCCGGTGCCTCGCGCAGATCGAGGTGGGCCCGCTGGACTTCCAGGAGGCCACGGCGTGGCTGGGCACGTCGAACGGCGTCGGCTCGGCGTCCACGCTCGCGGAGCTGTACGCCCTCAAGAACGGCGCCGCCCCCGTCGAGGCGACGCGTCCGCCCATCGGTGACGGGATGTACCTGTAGCACTCGGCCGTCGAGGTCCGCGGATCCGCCCGAAGCCCCGGCTCCGGGCGGGCCTGCGGACCTCGACGCCGTTTGCGCGCAGCCCCGCGCACCCGCCGGTCAGAGGTCCAGGTCCACGACCACGGGCGCGTGGTCCGACGTGCCCTTGCCCCGCCGGGCCTCGCGGTCCACGTAGGAGTCCTTGACGGCCGCGTTGAAGGCCGGGTTGCCCATCACGAGGTCGATGCGCATGCCCTTGTTCTTCTGGAAGCCGAGGTTGCGGTAGTCCCAGAAGGTGAACGGCACGTCGTACTTGAGCGCGCGCGGCATGACCTCTTCGAGGCCGGCCTTGCCCAGCTCGACCAGCGCGGTGCGCTCGGCCTCGCTCACGTGGGTGGCGCCCTCGAAGAGCGTGATGTCCCACACGTCCTTGTCGGTGGGGGCGACGTTGAAGTCGCCGAGCACCGCGAACGGACGCTCGCCGGCCGCGTCGAACGCGACCGCCGCCTTGAGGGCCGTCAGCCACTCCAGCTTGTACGCGTAGTGCGCGTGCACGAGCTCGCGGCCGTTCGGCACGTAGACCGACCACACGCGCACGGATCCGCAGGTCGCGCTGATCGCGCGCGTCTCCTGCACGCCCTCGTACTCGGGTCCGCCCTCAAGGCCGCGCACGACGTCCTCCAAGCCGACCTTGGACAGGATCGCGACGCCGTTCCAGCGGCCGTCACCGTGTGCGGCGACCTGGTAGCCGAGCGCCTCGACGGCCTCGTACGGGAAGGCGTCGGCCGTGCACTTGAGCTCCTGGAGGCACAGGACGTCGGGGGCGGCGCCCTCCAGCCATTCGAGCATGCGCGGCAGCCTGGCCCCGACCGAGTTGATATTCCAGGTGGCGACCCTCATGCGACCGTGACCGACCTTTCCTCTTCGCTGCTGTGCCCTGTTCGGGTACGGCTGATACGTGGGCATGTCCGACGCGGCCATTGTCCCCCGTGCCACCGACACCGCGTCGTGGCGGCACACTGGTCCGCATGTCTTCTCCAGAACCGGACGTCATCGCCGAGCTTTCCGCCGCCATCAGGGCTTTCGCGGCTGAGCGCAACTGGGAGCCGTACCACACCCCGAAGAACCTCGTGATGGCGCTCAGTGTCGAGGCGTCCGAGCTGGTCGAGATCTTCCAGTGGCTCACTCCCGAGCAGGCGGCGCGCGTCATGGAGGACCCGGAGGTGGGCGAACACGTCCGGGAAGAAGTCGCGGACGTGTTCGCCTACCTGCTGGGTGTGTGCGGCGTTCTCGGCATCGACCTCGCGCAGGCCCTGCGCGACAAGATGGTCAAGAACGCGCTCAAGCACCCGGCTCCGCAGCCACCCCCCGGCAGCTGAGGAGCTCCCGGCCTCCCTGGGTGTGCGCCGCATCACGTTTTCCCAGGAAGGACGCCAGGAGCGAGTCGCGGTCGGCCAGTTCGTCGGCCGTGCCGGACAGGGCGAGGCGGCCCGCGGCGAGGACGTAGCCGCGCCCGCACAGGCGCAGCGCCTCGACCGTGTTCTGCTCGACGACGAGGACCGGCAGGTCGGTGGCGATGCGCGCGAGGGCGTCGTACACCGCGCGCACGACGACGGGTGCGAGGCCGAGCGACGGTTCGTCGAGCAGGAGCATGCGCGGTGCGGAGACCAGCGCGCGGCCGATGGCGACCATCTGCTGCTCGCCGCCGGACAGCGCGTAGCCCGCCCGGTCGCGCAACGGGACGAGGGCGGGCAGCAGCGCGTACACGTCGTCCTCGGTCCATCCGCGGCGTCCCGATGCCGCGATGCGGCCCATGCGCAGGTTCTCGTGCACGCTCAGGCTCGGGAAGACGCGTCGGCCCTCGGGTACGTGCACCAGTCCGCGCCGCGCGATCTCGGACGGCGAGTGCCCGGTGATGTCGGCCCCGTCGAACAGCACGGTGCCGCGGGCCGGGACGAGACCCGAGACGGCGTGCAGTGTCGAGGTCTTGCCCGCTCCGTTCGGTCCCAGCAGCGCGACCGCTTCGCCCGCGTCCACGCGCAGGTCGAGCTCGCGCACCGCGCGTGTGGTGCCGTAGTCGACGCACAGTCGGTTCAGTTCAAGCATCGTGGGCCGTCCCCAGGTAGGCGTCCATGACCCGCCGGTCGCGCCAGACCTGGGCGGGGCTGCCCTCGGCGACGATCCGGCCGGTCTCCAGCACGGTGATGCGGTCGCACAGCGCGTCGATGAAGTCGATCTTGTGGTCGATCACCAGCAGGGCGACGCCGCCGGCAGCCACCGCCCGTAGCAACACCAGCAGTTCGGTCGTCTCGTGGTCGTTGAGGCCGGCACTGGGCTCGTCCAGCATCAGCACGCGGGGGCAGGCGGAGATGCCGCGGGCGACGTCCAGGAGCCGCTGTTCGCCGTACGTCAGCACCGCCGCCGGAAGGCGTGCCTTGTCCGCGAGCCCGACACGCTCCAGCGCCGCGAACGCCGAGGCCCAGCGCGCCCGTTCGACCCGGAGCATGTACGGCCGCGCCAGCCATGCCGCGCCGAGCCCGCTCGCCCGCCGGTCCGGCGTCGCGACGAGGACGTTCTCCAGGCACGTCAGGTAGCGGTACGGCTGCGGCTGCTGGAACATCCGTACGAGCCCCGCCCGCCGGGACCGCTCGGGCCCGCCCAGCCGTACGCGGTGCCCGTCGACGACGAGTGAGCCGGTTGCCGGGACCACCCCGGACAGCGCGTTCAGGAGCGTCGTCTTGCCGCTGCCGTTCGGCCCGATGATGCCGACGACCTGGCCCTCCGCGACCGTGACGCCGACGTCGTCCACGGCGCGCACGCCACCGAACGACACGCGGATCCCCGAGGCCTCCAACACGGTGTCAGCCATGCGCACCGCCCTTCCCGACGCGGCGGAGCAACGACCGTGCCCGGCCCGCGAGTCCGATGAGCCCCTCGGGAGCCACCATGATCATGACGAGCAGCAGCGCGCCGTAGACGACGCCTTGGTACTCCTTGAAGTCGGACAGCAGCTTCGGCGCCCAGACGTAGAAGCCGGCGCCGAGCACCGGCCCCCAGATCGACCCGGCTCCGCCGAGGATCACCATCAGGAAGATTCCGATGCCGAGGTCCAGGCCGAACTGGTCGACGCCTACGAAGCCCTGCCAGTTGGCGAGCAGCGCGCCGGACAGGCCGCCGGCGACCGAGCCGAGGACGTACAGCATCAGGTGCACGCGGCGCACCGGGATGCCGGCGGTGCGCGCGACCATCTCGCCGTCGCGGGCGGCGACCGCCTCGCGGCCGACCGGCGAGCGCTCCAGGAACACGCCCAACAGGAGCGCGAGTCCGAGCACGCCGAGGAAGAGCCAGAACGCGCCGCGGTCCGAGTCGAAGGTGCGGCCGAACAGCGAGGCGTACGGCAGCCCGGTCACCTGCCCGTTGACGCCGGTGAACTCGCTGGTGCGGCTGAACACCACCATCCCGATCTGGGACACCGCCAACGTGCCGATGGCGAACGCGAAGTGCTGGGCTCGGGCGAGCGCGAGGCCGACGACCGCGGCGACGGCGCCGGCCGCCGCGGCGCCGCAGAGCGCGCTGAGCCAGAACGGCTGCCCCTGCTCGATCGTGTAGGCGCTCGCGTACGCGCCGACCGCCATCATCGTGGTCTGGCAGAACGCGAACCGGCCGCCGAGGCCGAAGATCCAGTAGAAGCCGATCCCCGCGAGCGAGTAGAGCAGCCACAGATCGAGCAGGTTCGTGCCCTCCGCGGAGGTGATCAGGTTGGGCGCCGCGACGGCCGTGGCGGCGACGAACACGAGGACGCCGAGGTACTGGTGGCGGCCGTAGACCGGCGGCTTCACGGTGCCGCGGGGGCTCGCGCCGAGGCGGGCGCGCAGGTCGTCGAGGCGCCCGGAGGCGGCGTCCAGGCCGGGTACGCCGGTCCGTTCCGTCGCCCCGTCGGGTGGTGCGGCAGGATTGTGTGTGTCGGTCATGGGCCGGCTTCCTCGGGGTTCTCTCGGGTTCGGTGTCGCGACGGCCGGGATGGGACCAAATCGCCTCCGGGGCACGCCTGTTCGTGATTCAAAGGCGTGCCGCGTGGGTCTTGAAAATCCCTTGCGGCCGCAGGGCGATCACCAGGAACAGCGCGACGTAGGGCAGCGCGCCCGCGTAGTCGCGCAGCACGTAGCCGCCCAGCAGTTGCTGGATGAGTCCGACGCCGAGGCAGCCGAGCACCGCGCCGCCCAGGTTGCCGAAGCCCCCGGCGACCGCGGCGGCCATGCCGCCGAGCATGATCGCGAACCCGAAGTTGAGGTCCAGCACGGTCAGCGGGGCGACGAGGATGCCGGCGAGTGCCGCGAGCGCGCCGGACAACGCCCACGCGGTCATCGACACGCGCCGGATGCGCACGCCGCACAGTTGCGCGGCGTCCGGATCCGCGGCGAGCGCGCGCACCTGGCGACCGAACGACGTGCAGCGGAAGACGTAGACGAGCACGCCGACCACGACGGCGGTGACGCAGATGATGAGCACCCGCTGCCATGCGATGGCCGCGCCGGCGACGTGCCACGCCCCGTCGCCGAGCGGGCCGGGCAGGCGGCGCGGTTCGCTGCCCTGCCAGATCCCGATCGAGGCGCGGATGACCAGGGCGGCGGCAAGCGTCGCGACGATGACGGTCATCTGCGGGCGTTTGCGCAGCGGGGCGTACGCGACGCGTTCGAGCACGATGCCGACGACCGCGAGCAGCACGATCGCCAGCAGCGAGCCGGGTACGACCGGCCAGCCGAGGTCGTCGATCGCCCACCAGGCGAGGAAGCCGCCGAGGGTGAGCAGGTCGCCGTGCGCGAAGTTGACCACGCCGGTGGCCTTGTAGAGCAGCAGGAAGCCGACGGCGGCCAGGGTGAGGACCGCGGCGTACGCGAGTGCGCCGGCGAAGAGGGCGATGAACGTCGCCATGGGAGCTCCTGGGAGGCGAGGGGCGGCGGCGCACCCGCGGTGGCCGTGCGGGGCGTCGGCCCCGGGTGCGCCGCCACGTACGGGGGTCGGCTCAGCTCGCGCCCTTCGCCAACTCCGGGATCTTGTAGGTGTCCACAACGGTCGGCTTGCCGGTCGCGTCGTAGTCGATCGCGATCTGCTGGTGCGCCAGGATGTGCGACGGGTCGGACTTGTACTCGGGCTGGCAGGCGCCCTCGGTCCAGGTCAGCTGTTCGAGCGCGGCCTTGATCTTCCCGTGGTCGGTGGTGGTCCCGGCTTTCTTCATCGCCTCGGCCTGCATCCACACCGCGTCGTGCGCGGCGGCGGCGAGCGGTGGGGCGTCCGTGCCGAACTTGGCCTTGTACGCGTCGTTGAACGCCTTGCTCGCCGGCCGCGTGTCGATCGCCGGGAGGCAGGCCAGGACCGCGTTGAGGTTCTCGATCTCCTTACCCTTGGCGAGGCCGTAGTTGACCACCACCGGCGTCGAACCGCCGCCCACCACCGGGGTGGTGATGTCGTTCTGGGCCATCTGCTTGAGCTGCGCGGCAAGCGTGTTCGGGTACGTCCACGAGAAGACGGCGTCGCTGCCCTTGAGGGCGAGGACCGCCTCGGTCAGGTCGGTGGCGGTGACCGGCACCAGGCGCTTGTCGCCGACCGTGGCGGTCGTGCCTTTGACCGCCGCCTCGGTACGCGCGGTTCCGTCGCGCCCGTACCCGAGCTCGTTGCCGAGGATGCCGATCTTCGCCCAGTTGTTCTTCACCGCGAGGGCGACCATGTTGCGGGCGGTCGCGCCGTCGTAGGGGTTGGTGGTGAACATCCACTCGCTGCCGTTCTTGGCGCCGTACAGCAGCGTGATGTCGTTGTTCACGTTGACGATGGGGATGCCGGCCGCGTCGATGTCGCGCTGCAGCCCCTGCGCCTCGGTGCCGCCCGGGAAGCCCACCATGCCGCTCGGCTTCTTGTCCTTGGCCTGGAGGAACGCGGTGCGTGCCGATGTCGGGTTGAGGCCGCTGGGCACGCGCTCGAACTCCAGCGGCTTGCCGAGCACGCCGCCTTTGGCGTTGATCTCGTCGACCGCGATCAGGGCGCCGTTCTGGTAGTCGTCGATTGCATTCGGGTCCTCGCTCTTGACCTGCCACAGGCCGACGATCTTGGCTGCCGGAATGTCGGCGTTCTGTGCCGAACTCCCGCCTGGCGCCTGGGAGTCGGTGTCCTTCTTGTCGTCCCCGCCGCACGCGGTGGCGACCAGGGCGAGTGCGACGGTCACCGCCCCCGCGGCGATTCTGCGGGTACGGCGGATTCCGCCGGTTCCACGGCGCGGCGCGCTGCGCGGTCCGGAAGAGGTGTGCGTGCGGTTCATGAGGGAGCAACGCCTTTCGCGTCCGCTCCCCGGAGGCCATCCCCCACGGACGGTGCCGGTCAACGTAGAGCAGGACCCGGTGCCGCACAAGCCTTGACAGCCGGCCGGGCCGGGGCGTAAAAGTTCCAAGTAATCTAACAAATGTTAGATAGGAAACTAACGCTCGTTAGATTAGTTGCCCAGGCCGGAAACCAGTACTCCCCGGCAGCTCTCCCCCACACACCCGACGGCGGACCGGCACCACCGAACGGCCTTTCCGGACCACCCGAGCGCCGGCTCGGAAACCGGTCGAGAGGCGGTTCGGAACCCCCGGACGCCGCCTCAAGACGCATTGCACGCACGGCAATTGCGTGCGGCGCACCGGGACGGAAGGCGGTGCGCACGAGCAGCGGAACCAAGTCCTCCGGAAAACCCCCGTCCTGCGGTTAGGCTGCGCAGAACCACCGGCCGGAGCAGGAAGACACGAACTGATGGCACGCAGGAAGACGGCGCCCGAGGCGCCCGCCCGACGGGAACTCATCCTCGCTGAGGCGGCGTCGCTGTTCGCCCGCAAGGGCGTCGCGGCGACGACCGTACGGGAGATCGCCGACGCGGTCGACATCCAGGCCGGCAGCCTCTACCACTGGTTCGAGTCGAAGGAGGAGATGGTCGACGAGCTCCTGACCGGGGCGATGGACGACCTCTCCGCCTGGTACCAGGAAGCGGTCGACGAGAACACCGAACCGCTCCCCCGGCTCCGCGGCCTCGTGCACGCGGCCTTCCGGGTCATCGCGGCCCACCCGGACGCGTGCACCGTGTACCTGCGGGACTACGCGTACCTCGCGACCCTGCCGCGGTTCGCGCACCTGAACGACTCGAGCCTGCGGGTTCGCGCGCTGTGGATGGACACGCTGGAGGCCGGGATCGCGGCCGGGGACTTCCGCGGCGACCTGACCCCCGACCTCGTGTACCGCTACCTCACGTATCCGCTGTGGCTCTCGGTGGGTTGGCACCGGACCAGCGGGCACACGCTCGACGAACTCGAGGAGCAGTTCCTCGGCCTCGTGCTCGACGGCGTGACCCCGCGCCCCGGACGGCGTACCCCGTCCGGGACTTCCGCGGGGGCGAAGCGCACCACCGCACCGCGATCGGGCGGGAGCCGCCGCAAGGCGTCGGGCGGCCCCGTGGC
This sequence comes from Streptodolium elevatio, assembly GCF_053592165.1. Taxonomy (NCBI): domain Bacteria; kingdom Bacillati; phylum Actinomycetota; class Actinomycetes; order Kitasatosporales; family Streptomycetaceae; genus Streptodolium; species Streptodolium elevatio. The sequence goes on along the minus strand of NZ_JBSFVE010000019.1, from coordinate 89,161 downwards.
CTGACCCCGGCCGCCGCAGGGTCATGGCGGCTCCCCCCGATCGGCGGACGCGCCCAGCACCGGCGCGTCCGGCCCGGCAGAACTCCGGGCCCGGCGCGTGACCGACCGATCGACGAACAGGGAGCCGTCCCGTGGAAGACGTGACCGTGCAGGGCTTCGCCGCGCCGGAATTCGACGCGGTGGCGCGGGAGTTCCGGGCGAACTTCGCCGTACGCGGCGAGGTGGGTGCGGCGCTCGCGGTCCAGGTGCGCGGCCGACCGGTCGTCGACATGTGGGGCGGCCTCGCCGCCCCGGCCGCCGGCCGGCGCTGGGAGCACGACACCGTGCAGGTCGTCTGGTCGGCCACCAAGGGCCTGGTCGCCACGTGCCTGGCGATGCTCGCGGATCGCGGAAGGCTCGACTACGCGAGCCCGGTCTGCCGGTACTGGCCGGAGTTCGCGGCGGCCGGGAAACAGCGCGTCACGGTCGGGCAACTCCTGTCCCATCAGGCGGGATTGGCCTACTTGGACGCGCCGATCACACTGGCCGATGTGGCGGTGCCCGACGCGCTGTCCGACCTGCTCGCGGCCCAGCGGCCGCACTGGGAACCGGGGACCGCGCACGGGTACCACGCGGTCACGTGGGGCTTCTACGCCGGTGAACTGCTGCGCCGGATCGACGGGCGCACCGTGGGAGCGTTCCTGTCCGACGAGGTCGCGGGGCCGCTGGGCGTGTCGGCGTACATCGGCACACCGCCCGAAGTCGCCGTCGGCGTCGCCACGATCGTGCCCTCGGCGGCCGCGGAGCCCTCGGCCGCGTGGGATCCCGATTCGGACCTGGTGCGCGCGATGTTCGCACTCCCCGAACTCGCCGCGCCGGGCGCCGACCACGACCCGGGCGTGCTCGCCCTGGAGATTCCGTCCGGCTGCGGCGTCACCAACGCCCGTGCCCTTTCCCGGGTGTACGCGGCACTCGCCGAGGGCGGCACGCTCGACGGCGTCCGCCTGCTGTCCCCCGACACCGTCAAGACCGCGACCGCCGCGGCGGTCGAGGGCCCGGACCGCATCCTTGGCGAACTCACTTCGTTCGCCCAGGGGTTCATGAAACCCGCCACGTCGTTCTTCCAAGTCTCGCGCGACCCGCAGGCGTTCGGCCATCCGGGCGCCGGCGGGACGCTGGCCTTCGCCGACCCCGCGGCGGGGCTCTCGCTCGCGTACGTCACCAACAGCCAGTCGGCCTCCCACACCGACTGGCGGGCCATGTCCCTGGTCGCCGCGGCCTACCGCGCCCTGGAGGCGTAGCCCGCCCCACCCGGTCCCGTCGTCCCGTCACTCCGTGGTCGGAGCGCGGGACCGGTTCTCGGACGCCGAAACGGAACCTGGCAATGCGGTTCCTTTCGGAATCAAGGCCGCCGGTTCCGCCGCGCGGCCGAGGTACGCCCCCCGATATCCCCCCGGATATCCCCCAAGAAGGGTGACGCACCATGACGCATCCCCCCGACAGACCGCACCGCCGCCGGCCCCGGCGCACGGTCGGCCTGCTGCTGAGCGCGATCCTCGCCGCGCTCTCCCTCCTGTTCGGCGCGATCCCGGCCAACGCGGTCACCCCGGTGCCGCCGACCCAGCCGGGCACCTACAAGGTCGGCACCTACGAGTTCCTGTACTGGACCGGTGGACCCGGGTTCCAGAACGCGCGGGTCTCGTACCCGGCCACCTCGGACGGCTGGCTCAAGCCCGCCGACAAGACCGAGGGCAAGTACCCGATCGTGGTGCTCGCCCCGGCGTCCTGGGTCGGGTTCGACTACTTCGACTGGGCCATCGGCTACCTGACCTCGCACGGCTACATCGTGCTCAGTTACTACCCGCCGAACCTGCTGTCGACGGACCCGTACATGCACACCAAGAACATCAAGGCGGGGATCACCCGGCTGATCTCCGAGAACGGCGCCTGGGGCAGCCCGGTCAAGGGCATTGTGGACACCGGCAGGATCGCGGCGGCGGGCGTCTCGCTCGGCGGCGCGGGCGCGCTCACGGCTGCCGCGCAGGACAGCCGGATCGACGCCGTGGTGGCGATGACGCCGGGGTACGACCCGGCCGACCCCGACCTGTACAACCGCGTCGAGGCCGACGTGCGCAACATCCGGGTGCCGACGCTGATCGAGAGCGGCCAGAACGACTGCATCTCCCCCGGAGCCGGCAAGCGCTACTACGACGACGTCTCCGGCACGTACAAGCAGTACGTCGAGATCGGCGGCGCGAACCATGTGCAGTTCCTCGACGACCAGGGCGTGAGCGTCCCGATCCCGGGCGTTCCCGAGGACTGCGACCCGGGTGTGTCGTACGACTCGCAGCACTACACCGGCAACGTCTACGCGACCGCGTTCCTCGAGTACTTCCTCAAGGGGCGCACGCAGTTCGGCACCTACCTGAACGGCGCGTACGCGCAGGCCGACCGCGCGTCCGGCGTGCTGTCCGACCTGCTGTTCCAGCCGTAGCCGCGGACTCCACCCCTTGCGGCGCGGGGTCCGGGGGCGTGCGGCGGCACGCCCCCGGACCTACAAAAGTCAGACTCCCTTACCTTGTGCCCGCGGCCCGCGCGCCGCACAATGTCCCCGAATACTTAACCGAGGCAAGCGATCTACGAGGTGGGCGCATGAGTTTCGTCTTCGACGCCGACAACCACTACTACGAGGCGATCGACGCGTTCACCCGCCACCTCGACCCGCGCCTCGGCGGCAGCGTCATCCAGTGGTGCGAGATCAACGGGCGCAAGTACCACGTCATCGGCGGCAAGGTGAACCACGCGGTGGTGAACCCCACCTTCGACCCGATCGCGAAGGCCGGCGCCATGTCCGAGTACTTCCGGGGCAATCCGGAGGGCCGCAACCCGCTGGAGTTCCTGCGCGAGCGCGAGCCGATCCGCCCCGAGTACCGCGACCCGGCGGCGCGCGTGCGCGTCATGGACGAGCAAGGCCTCGACAAGGTCTGGCTGTTCCCGACCCTCGGCATGATCTACGAGGACGCCCTCAAGCACGACCCGAAGGCCGTCGGCCAGCTGTTCCGGTCGTTCAACCGGTGGCTGGAGGAGGACTGGGGCTGGAACCACGCGGACCGCATCTTCGCCGCGCCGTACATCGCCCTCGCCGACCTCGACACCGCGATGGCCGACCTGGACCGGGCGCTGGAGAACGGCGCCCGCGTGGTGTGCATGCGGCCGGCGGCGCCGAACACGACCGACGGGCCGTTCACCCCGGGCGACCCGGTCTTCGACCCCTTCTGGGCGCGGGTCAACGAGGCCGGCGTGCCGGTGGTCGTGCACGCCGGCGACAGCGGCTACTCGTCCAACGGCTACAGCCGCAAGCAGGGGCTGTCCACGGACTTCAAGGGGCACGGCAAGCCGTCGGTCACCATGCTGTGGACGATGGAGCGCCCGATCTACGACTTCCTCGCGTCGCTGGTCCTCGACCGCGTCTTCCACCGCTTCCCGAACGTGCGCGTCGTCTCCGTCGAGAACGGCTCGGAGTTCCTCGGCGACCTGTTCCGCAAGCTGCGGTCGGTCAACCGCAAGGTCCCGGGGCTGTTCCCGGAGGACCCGGTGGAGACCTTCCGCCGGCACATCTGGATCAACCCGTTCTGGGAGGACGACGTACACGAGACCGTCGAACTCATGGGCGCGGACCGGGTGGTCTTCGGCTCGGACTGGCCGCACATCGAGGCGCTGCCCAACCCCCGGGACTACGAAGTCGAGGTCAAGGACTTCGACGAGGAGACCCGCGCGAAGATCATGGGACTGAACGCCGAGGAGCTGAACACGCCCCGGCCCGCCTGACCGCGGGCGCCGGGTCCCCGCCCGCGCCGTCACACCAGTCCGGCGAGCTTGTAGAGGACGAGGGACCCGGCCACCGCCACGTTGAGGGTGGTGCCGGTCCCCACCATCGGGATCTCCACCACCTCGTCGAGCAGGTCCAGGGCTTCGGGCGGGATGCCGTCACGCTCGTGGCCGAGCACGGCGACCGTGGTGCCGCGGGCGGGGCGCAGGTCGGCGAGGCGTACCGCGTCCTCCGCCAACTCGACCCCGACCACCCGGGCACCGCGCTCGCGCTGGCGGGCCAGCCAGGTGAGCTGGTCGCCGCTCCAGTGCACGCATGCCGGGCGCCGCAGGGTGTTCCCGCGCGCCAGGGCTTCCGGCACCCAGGGATAGCGGGGTACGGCCAGGCAGGCGCCGACCGCATCGCAAGTCCGCAGCATGGTGCCGAGGTTGGCGTTGTGCATCGGCCACAGGGGCGCGGCGTAGAGGTGGTCCCAACACGCGTGGGCGCGGGGACGCCGGGAGCGCCTCAGATCGGCGCGCGTGCTCTTCCGGATCGCGGGGGCGATGCCCCGCCCGCTCGCCGTCACGTTGACGAGGAGGCGGCCCCCCTCGCGCGGCCGGTGCGGCCGTGGCCGCACTCCAGGGCTGACAAGTCGTCACTTCTTCTCATGCACAGGGCACTTCGCGGTGTGCCCGGACCTTCGCCGAGTGATACGGGGCGTCCAGGATAGGCGATCTCGGACGCGGCGCGGTCAGCCTTTGTGCCGCTCGTGGTAGCGCGCGACGCGGGCGCGGTTGCCGCAGCCGGCCGAACACCAGCCCCGGCGCGGGTGGTTCTTGACATAGAAGAGCACGCAGCCTGGGCCCGCACAGGAACGCAGCGACTCGCGGTCGCCGCCGCCGAACAGGTCGATCGCGGACGCGGCGAGCGCGGACAGCGCGGCGAGCGGGTGCGGGTCCGCAACGTCGACGGCGATGAGTACGCCGTCGGCACCCATGGACAGGCGGGGTACGCGCGGAGCCGCGGCGGCCGATTCGTTGATGCTCGCGATCGCCGCCGCGTCGGGCGTCGCGCCGTCGACGAGCGCGCGGGAGACCGTACGGATCGCGTCCCGCAGCGCGGCGTACCGGGGGAGGTCGGCGGGTCGCAGCCCGGCGAGTGCGGCGTCCGCGACGCCGTCCGGGAACGCGTCGGCGTGCTCGGTGAGCCAGGCCGCGAGCGATTCGGGGGCGGCCAGGGCGTCGTGCACCCCGCCGCGCGTCCCGCGCACCGCGAAGCGCGTGTTGCCGAACTCGACCGCCAGCGGCTCGCCGAGTGCGGGGGCCCCGCTGCCCTCGGCCTTCGGGATGATCATCATGTCCACCCCCTAATGGTAATACGGCCTTGCATCCATGTGTGATTCCTGCCAGGGTATCTAATGTCAATGTCCCACGTGAGACATTAGAAGATCTCGGAGGACCAGCATGTCGACGACCACCACCCCCGCCGGCCTGACGACCGGCCACATCGGGCTCAACGTGACCGACCTCTACCGGTCCGCGGACTTCTACGCGAAGGTCTTCGGGCTCGACGTCGTCAGCCGCGACGACGAACAGGGCTGGGTGTTCCTCGGGGCCGGCGGCCGACTGGTGCTCACCCTGTGGCGGCAGAGCGAGGGCGCCTTCCGCGCCGACGCCCCCGGGCTGCACCACCTGTCGTTCCAGGTGGCCGACGTCGCGGCGGTACGCGCCGCCGAGTCCGTCCTCAAGGAACTGGGCGCGGTGTTCGCCCACGACGGCGTCGTGCCGCACGGCGAGGGCGCCGCATCCGGCGGCATCTTCTTCGCCGACCCGGACGGCATCCGGCTGGAGATCTACGCCCCCACCGGTGTCGAGGGCGTGGCCGCTCCGTCGGGCGAGGCTCCGACCTGCGGCTTCTTCTAGACCACCGCAACCCGCGGCTGCCACATCCCGGGCGGCCGCAACCTGGACCGCCGCAACACGGCCCGCATCCGGAGGAAGACCGATGGACCGCAGATACCACCGCGGCGAGATCGCGGTGCAGGAGCGCGCGGGGGTCGCCGACCGCGCGGCCCACGCCGAACGTGCGATCGGGACGACCGTCCCGGCCGTCGCGGCCGACTTCCTGGCCGCCCAACCGATGATCGTCGTGGGTGCGGCGGACGGCGACGGCCGCGTGTGGGCGACCGTACTGACCGGCCGGCCCGGGTTCGTCCGGACCGTCGGCGACACGGCGGTGACCGTGGCCGCCCGGCCCCGGCCCGACGACCCGCTGGCCGACGTACTCGCCGACGCGTCCGGGACGGGAGTGCGCGTCGGCATGATCGCCATCGAACCCGGCACCCGGCGGCGCATGCGCATGAACGGGACGGCCCGTCCGACCGGCGGAGGCCTGCACGTCGACCTCGACCAGGTCTACGCCAACTGCCCGAAATACATCAGCAAGCGCACGCCGGGCCCCGCCGCCGTGGCCGGAAGTGGCGCGGCGGCCGTACGCGGGACCGAACTCACCGCCCCGCAACGGGCGGCCGTCACGTCCGCCGACGCGTTCTTCATCGCGACCGCCGACACGGAGGGCAACACCGACGCCTCGCACCGGGGTGGGAACCCGGGCTTCGTGCACGTGCCCGCGTCCGACCGGATCGTCTGGCCGGACTACCCCGGCAACTCGATGTTCATGACGGCGGGGAACCTCGCGGTCAACCCGGCGGCGGGCCTGGTGTTCCCGGACTGGCGTACCGGCGGCCTGCTGCACGTCACCGGCACCGCCCGCACGATCTGGGACGCGGACCGGGCCGCCGCGTACCCGGGGGCGCAGCGGCTGACGGAGTTCGCGGTGACCCGGGTCGTCGAGGTGCCGGGCTCCACCGGGCTGGTCTGGTCCGCGCCGGAGTACTCCCGGCACAGCCCCGAACTGTCCTGACGGGCACCGCCCGACGTACGGTCCGCGCCAACCGTCCGGCGCCAGTCGGGCACCGGGAATGCGCCAACCGCACGTCATGAAGGCCGGCCACCATTGCGGTGGCCGGCCTTCACGGCGCCCGCTCGCGGCAGTCCGCAAGGCCCCCGCTCCTCCGCCAGGACGAGACCCGCCTCCGCGAATACTCCATGCGCGGGATGCCCCGAGCGCCCGGCATCTGCCACTCTTGGAGGTGTGCTGCGGCGCGGTCCCGACGGACCGCGACTGCCCGGGGGGAGATCCATCGTGATCGTTGCTTTTGTACGCCGTGGGACCGGCGCCGCCGCGAAACCCGTCGGCGCCCGTTCGGAGGGTTGGCGGGAACCATCCCCCACGCGCGATACGTTGTGGGGGAAACGGGGGACGACCCAAACCTTCACGACTGCCACCACCGTGGTCCATCGCCGCAACGCGACTTGACCACGCCTCGCGCCCCGGGCGCACCGCACGCCTAACTCCCCCCCTGGCGTGCCGAGTGCCTGGCCGTTACGCCCTTCGCGGGCAGTACCGGGTCCCGGGCGGCGGCCACCCCCCCTGCCGCCGCCCGGGATGTGCACTTCGCGTAATTGGTGGCGCGTACGCTGCCGTTGCCCCCGCGGGCCGGGTCCTCGCTTCCGGACCAGGCCTCGCCGGTCAGCCGGCTGAGGCCGGCGGCACCACCTTGACGTTGAACTCGTGCGTGCCCAGCGCGCCGGCGATGCCGAGGAAGAGCAGCGCGAAGTGCTCCTGACCGCGCGCGGTCGCGATGCCGCCGAGGTCGAGCACACTCTCGCGCGGCCAGCCCAGGTCGACGAGGAGGCCCGTCACCTCGGCCTTGGCCGCGGCGTCGTCGCCGGACACGAAAAGGGTGCCGGGCTCGCCCAGGCGGCCGGGATCGTCCATGACCGACGACGTGACGGTGGCAAGCGTCTTGACGACGGGGACACCGGGGAACGCCCGCTGGATCTCCTCGCCCAGCGACTCGCGCGGATGGGACAACCCCTCGGCGGTGAAGCCCACCGCGATGTCGAGGATCGTCCTGCCGGTGAACGCCTCGGCCCCGATGCCGGTCAGCAGCGCGACCGACTCCGTGCCCGGGGTCGCGTTGACGACGATGCGGCCGTGCACCACGGCCTCCTCGACGGTCACCACGGGAGCGGGCAGCCCGACACGGCCCTCCGGCACCCGCGAGCCCAGCACGACGTTGTGTCCGGCGGCGACCCAGCCGCGAGCGACCGCCTGCGCGACGTTTCCGGTTCCTACGATTCCAATGTCCATGATCGGGTCAACGGTCTCTCTCGCAGGAACATTTCTCCAACGGGCGCTTGTCCGGAAAGCGCGGCCGTGACGAGGTGACCGTAGCGCGCGGCTTCACCCGAACATGGGCTTCCCTGGTTCACCCGGCCCGTCCTGCCTGTCCTGCCGTCCTGCCGGTTCGTCCTGTCCGGCCCGTCTTGGGTTTTCGGCTTGTTCGGCCTGTTCACTCAGTCCCGGCTGTCCGCCTCGCCGGCTTCGGCCGTCTCGTGCACCTCGCGCGCCCCATGTACGGCGGCGCCGAGGCCGAAGTGTGCGGCCAACTCGTCGGCGAGATCGTCGAGCGGGCGCGTGCCGTCCGTGACGATCGTGTGCAGTCCGAGGCGCGCCGCCTGGCGGCGGACCTTGCGGTCCCACAAGGCGTCGCGCATCAGGCGCTTGGCCAGCACCTCCGGGCACCCCGTGTCCACGTGCCGCTCGAACATGACCAGGGCACGGAACTCCGGTGTGGGCAGCAGGAAGACCGCCTGCCGGGGCGAGGTGAGCAGCGGCGCCAGGTGCTCGGGCAGGATGCCGAAGTAGTCGACCAGGAGCGGGCCTTCGTCCGGCCGGGCGAGCAGGTCCTCGGTCAGGTGCGCGAGCGTTTCGCCGTGCACGCTGGGCGTGGCCTTGAACGCCTGCTTGGGGGTCCGGCCCGCCCAGAAGCTGCCCGGCGGCAGACGGGACAACGCGAACAGGTTCGGGTGGCCGGGACCCGAGCGGGCTATCCAGCCGAGTTCGGCGTCGTCTCCGTGGCAGACCGGGAGGCCGTACCGCGCTCCCAGCAGGCGTGCCAGAGTGCTCTTTCCCGCTCCGGTGCCGCCCGCGATCCAGCGGATGCGGGACAGGCGGGCGGCGACCGTCGTGACCGGCGCGGCGGGGAGGGTCTCCCGGGGCACCGGCTCAAGGCGTTCCGGCGTCAACGTCATAGCGGGGATTTTCCCGCTATGTCATGCCCTGCACCTCCGACCTTCCCCCGGCATTGGTCAAGTCAGCGAGGCGAGGAACTCCTCGGTGCGCAGCAGCGATTCGGCCCGGTCCGGGCCGAGGCCGAGCGGGGCCGCCATGAGGTCGGTGCCGCCCGCGTCGGCGTACGCGCGCACGCGCTCCGCGACCGTCTTCTCGTCGCCGATGAGCGCCACACTCGCCGGCGCGCCGGCATCGCCGATCGCCAAAACCCGCTGGTACGCCGGGATTCCCTCGTACATCGCGAACATCCGCGCGGCCTTCTCGCGCCCCGCGTCGGCGTCGTCCACGATCGCGACGGGCAGCCCCACGATCACACGCGGCGCCGTACGGCCCGCCGCCTCCGCCGCCGCGTTGATGCGCGGGGCGATGTGCTCCCCCACCGCGCGCTCGTCGGCCCAGTACGTGATCGTGCCGTCGCCGACCTCGCCGGCGAGCTTGAGCATGAGCGGGGCGAGCGCCGCGACCAGCACCGGGTAGGGCGTGCCGTCGGGCACGTCGAGCAGCGCGTCCACGCGGTACACCTCGCCCTCGTATGCGATGCGGTCCATGCCGCCCGCCTGGGCCGCCTTCAGCACCTCCACGTACTCGCGTACGTGGCGCGCCGGCCGGTCGTAGGACAGGCCGTGCATCCCCTCGATCACCCCGGGGTGCGACGGCCCGATCCCCAGCGCCAGGCGTCCCCCCGTCGCGGCCTGCGTCGACATGGCCTGCTGCGCCATGGCCAGCGGGTGCCTCGGGTACGTCGGCACGACCGCGGTGCCCAGCTCGATCCGCGACGTGACCGTGCCCGCCAGCGCGAGTCCGGTCAGCGCGTCCAGGCTCCACGGCATGTGCGGCAGCCAGGCGGACGCGAAGCCCGACTCCTCCGCCCGGCGGGCCCGTTCCAGCACTCCGTCGATACTCGTGCGCCCGCCGCTGACGTCGCCGATGAAAACGCCGATCCGCATGCCCGCCTCCGATGTGCGACCGCTGCCGCGGTGCGAAAACCTGTTCCGTACGTGGTACCAGGGCTGCTTGGATCACGCCATGGCGAAGCGACTGCTCGACCGGATCCTCGTGGTGGACATCGAGGCCACCTGCTGGGACGGCACCGTCCCGCCCGGCGAGACCAACGACATCATCGAGATCGGCGTGACCGAGCTGGACGTGGCGACCACCGAGCGCTCCGGCCGGCGCGGCATCCTGGTACGCCCCGAGCGCTCGACCGTCGGCGCGTTCTGCACCGAGCTGACCACGCTCACCCAGGCCGACGTCGAGGGCGGCGCCACGTTCGCCGAGGCGTGCGCGACCCTGCGCACGGAGTACCGCTCGCACGAACGGGTGTGGGCCAGCTGGGGCGACTACGACCGGCAGCAGTTCGAGCGCCAGTGCCGCGACCTGGGTGTGCCGTACCCCTTCGGAACCCGGCATGTGAACGTCAAGACGCTGTTCTCCCTCGTGCACGCACTGCCCCGGGAACTCGGCATGGCCGGCGCCCTGGCACACCTCGGCCGACCGCTGGAAGGCACCCACCACCGGGGCGTCGACGACGCCTGGAACATCGCCGGAATGCTGGCGGACCTGCTCGGAGCCGGCCGGAGCACCGACCGGAAATGACCGGGTGGGCGCGTTTTGGCCTGCTTCAGTGATCAACCCCGGGGGTATCGGGCGGGGGTGAGCACCGTCGCACCCGATCCGGGACGCCCCGCCGACCACGACGCCGACCTGCTCTTCCTGGGCCGGGTCGTGACGATGGACCACCAAAGACCGCGCGCCGAAGCGGTCGCGGTCCGGGACGGCCGCATCACCGGCGTCGGCACGCGCGACGAGGCCCGGGACTGGACAGGACCGGTCACCCGCGTCGTCGAGTTCGGCGGCTGCCTGCTGCCGGGCTTCGTGGAGGCGCACGGGCACGCGATCGCGGAGGCCAGGCTCTTCGGGACGGATCTGGTCGACATCCGGCCCATGACCGTGGCGACCCCGGACGGCGTCGTCGACACGATCCGCAAGACACTGGCCGCGCGCGGCTCCGAGGGTGCGTCGTTCATCGGCTGGGACCCGATCGGGCACGGTCCCGGCCTCCCCGACCCGACCCTCGCGTGGCTCGACGAAATCGCCCCGGACGCACCGCTGGTCATCATCACCCAGTCGGCGCACCTGGGATTCTTCAACACCCGGGCGGCCGAACACGCGGGTGTCCACAGCGGCGTGCCCGATCCGCCCGGTGCGCGCTTCGGGCGGGACGCGCGGGGCCGGCTGACCGGCGCCGCGTACGAAGCGGGGGCGATCCGCCGCCTCTTCCCCGACCGGCCCGGCCCGCGTGAGCAGCTCACCCGCGCACTCGCGCGCGAGGTACGGCGCCTCAACCAGGTCGGCGTCACCACCATCAGCGAGATGGCGTGCCTGCCCGAGTGGCGTCGGGCCCTCCTCGACCCCGCGCGCGACCTCGACCGGCTGACTGTGCGGCTGCGCCTGTACGCGCCGGTCGAGGACGCCCCGCCGCAGGGCCACAAGCCCGGTGCCGGCGACGACATGATCCGCGAAGTGGGCGTCAAGATCTGGGTGGACGGCTCGCCGTGGGTCGGCACCATCGCGGTGTCGTTCCCCTACCTGGACACGGAGTTGACCCGCAGCCTGGGCCTGGGGCGTCGGCCGCGGGCCAGCACGAACTACTCGTGGGACACGCTCGCGGCGCTGGTGGAGGCGTACTTCCCGCTGGGCTGGCAGATCGCCTGCCACGCGCACGGTGACCTCGCGATCGACATGGTGCTCGACGCGTACGAGAGCGTCCTGTCGCGCTACCCGAGCCGCGACCACCGGCTGCGCCTGGAGCACGTCGGGGCGATGCGCCAGGACCAGTTCGTGCGGGCGGCCGGACTCGGCGTCACGGCAAGCGTGTTCATCGACCACGTCTACTACTGGGGCGAGGTCCTGACCGACCAGCTGTTCGGGGAGACGTACGGCGCACGCTGGGCCGCGGCCCGCTCCGCGGTCGACGCCGGGCTGCGCATCTCGCTGCACAACGACCCGCCCGCGACGCCCGAGAACCCGCTGCACAACATCACGGTGGCGACCACGCGGCGGTCGCGGGAGGGGCGCGTGCTGGCCCCCGAGGAGTGCCTGACGGTCGATCAGGCACTGCGCGCGGAGACGATCGACGCCGCGTACCAGCTGTTCTGCGACGACATCACCGGGTCGATCACGCCGGGAAAGTACGCGGACCTGGTCGTGCTCGGGGCCGACCCGCACGACGTCGCGCCCGAGGAGATCAAGGACATCGAGGTGCTGGCGACGTACCTGGCCGGGCGCCGGGTGCACGGCTGACCGCCCGCCCCGGACGGGGCCCGGACGGTCAGGACCGTCAGGACCGTCAGGACTTGGGCAACAGGGCGTCCCCGCAGCCCTCTTGGGCCGCGAGCGCGGCGCCGACGATGCCCGCGTCGTTGTGCAGCGACGCGGGCACGATCTCGGCGCGCACGTGCTTGATGTGCGGCAGGAACTTGTCGGCCTTCTTGCTGACCCCGCCGCCGATGACGAACAGCGACGGCGAGAAGAGCATCTCCAGGTGCAGCAGGTACTTCTGCACGCGGTGCGCCCAGTGCTCCCAGCTCAGGTCGTGCTCCTCGCGCACATTGCCCGCGGCGTGGTGCTCCGCCTCGTGGCCGTGCAGTTCGAGATGCCCGAACTCGGTGTTGGGGACCAGCACTCCGTCGTGGAAGAGCGCACTGCCGATGCCGGTGCCGAACGTCAGAACCAGGACGGTCCCCCCGCGGCCCTGCCCGGCGCCGAAGCGCATCTCGGCGATCCCGGCCGCGTCCGCGTCGTTCACCACCGTCACCGGGAGACGCAGCGCCTCGGCGAAGACCTTGCGGGCGTCGAGGTCGACCCAGCCCTTGTCGACGTTGGCCGCGGTGCGCGTCGTCCCGTCGACGACGACACCGGGGAACGTGACGCCCACCGGTCCGCGCCACGAGAAGCGCGCGACGATGTCCCGGACCACCTCCACCACGGGGTCCGGGGCCGACGGCTGCGGCGTCAGGATCCGCACGCGCTCGTGCAGCAGGCGTCCGGCCGCGGTGTCCACGGGAGCGCCTTTGATCCCCGTGCCGCCGATATCGATGCCCAGACAGGTGTCCACGATGCCCATCTTCACCTGTTGTCCATCTTCGGGCCACGTACGCCACGATGTCGCGACCGGTTCGTTGTTGCACGGGTCGCCATACGGCCCAGCACACCACCCGGGCGGCGTACCGGGTCCGGAAGGAGCCGCCGCCGGGAGCCGTCAGCCGTGGGGGAACCGTCAGCCTGGCAGGTCCGGCAGATCGGCGGCGTGCAGGGTGCGCAGATCCTCCATACCGGCCTCGGGCATGCGGGCCAGGCGCGACGCGTGGTTCTCGATCATCGTCTCGAACGTGCGGCGCGCCTCGCGGGCGTTACCGAAGCCCGTGCCGCGCGGCAGCCTGCGGAAGTAGGTGAGCAGTGAGCCGCGGGCCGCGTCGGTCAGCACGTACTCGTGCTCGGCCACCTGCTTGCCGGTGATCTCGACCAGTTCCTCCGCGGCATAGTCCTCGAACGTGATGGTGCGTGAGAAGCGGGACCCGAAGCCGGGGTTGGAGGACAGGAAGCGCTCCATCTCGTCGGTGTATCCCGCGACGATCACCACCACGTCGTCGCGGTGGTCCTCCATGAGCTTGACGAGCGTGTCGATCGCCTCGCGCCCGAAGTCTCGGGACGGGTCCGGCGGTGCGAGGGAGTACGCCTCGTCGACGAACAGCACGCCGCCCCTGGCCCGGTCGAAGACCTCCTTGGTACGCGGCGCCGTCGAGCCGATGTGCTCGCCCACCAGGTCGACGCGCGAGACCTCGACGAGGTGTCCGCGGCGCAACACGCCGAGTGCGGCGGCGATTTCGCCGTAGAGCCGGGCAACTGTCGTCTTGCCGGTGCCCGGTGAACCGGTGAAGACCAGGTGGCGCCGGAGGGTGGGCGCCTTGAGGCCCGCCTCCTCGCGGCGCCGGCCGACCGAGATCAGGTCGATGAGATTGCGCACCTCGCGCTTGACGGACTCCAGGCCCACCAACGCGTCCAGTTCGCCGAGGAGTTCCTCGGGACTGCGGGACGCGGCGTCGCCTGTGTCGTCGTCGCCTCCCGGGCTGCCGCCCTCGCGGGCGCCGGGCACCGTCAGGCGCTCGGTGAGGGTCGCGACGCCGGCCTGCTTCGACTCGGGCCGCAGCGTCGCCGGGACCGCGCCGCCGTCCCCGCCGCCGGAGCCGGGTCCGTCGCCCTGCGACGTGCACTCGGCGGCGATCGGACCGGAGTCGGCGAACTCGAAGCCGCCCTTGGCGTTTCCGCGCGTACGGCAGCGGGTGAACGACGGCTGGCAGCCCTCGCGCACGTGGATCGCGAAGCCGCGGCCGTTGGCGACCTCGCAGTCCTCGAAGTCGCCGCGGCCGCCGCCGGAGACCCGGATGCCCTCGCCGGAGGCGCGCTCGACGGAGACGCGGCGTACCGTCGGCCCGGCCGCGCCGGTGACCGAGACGCCGTCGGTGACGTCCTCGATCACGCAGTCGGCGACGATGCCGCCGCAGTCCGCCTCGGTGAACCACACGCCCGTGGTGCCCTTGCGGATGCGGCAGCCGTTGACCGACACGATCGCGCCCTGGCCGACCGAGACCGCGGTCTCCTCCACGTCGTGGATCTCGCAGCCCTGCATGGACAGGCCGGTGCCCACCCCGCCGACCTTGACCGCGTCGAGCACGTCGTGGATGCGGCAGTCGCCGAGGGCGGCGTCGGCGCCGTCGCCGACCCAGACCGCGGGGTGCCCGCCGGTGGAGTCGTGGAACTCGCAGTCGATGACGGACGCGCGGGCGCCCCGGTCCGCGATGGACAGGCCGTTGCGTCCGAAACTGCGCAACGTGCAGTTGGTGAGCGTGACTTCGCTATGCCCGTGGACGTCGACGCCGCTGCGGCCGGTGTCCCGCAGGCGGCAGCCGACGAGCGTCGCGGTGGCGCCGCGGTCGACGGACACGCCGTTGGCCTCGGCATCCCGGATCCGGCAGTCCTCCAGCGTGAACTCCGCGAGGTCGTCGACCTGCACACCGGTGCCCTTGACCGCGGTGATCTCGGTACGGACGGCCGTGCCGCCGCTGGACTGCCCGCCGACCGAGATGCCGGCCCATCCGACGCGCTCGATCCGGCACTCGGTGACGGTCGGCGCCGCGCCGCCCGCGACGCACACGCCCCCGCCGCCGACATCGTGGATGTGGCACGAGATCAGTTCGGGCATCGCCTGGTCGCCCGCGAAGACCGCCGGCTCGGTGTCGGAGCCGTCGTGGATCTCGCAGTTGGAAACCGTGCCTCCGGTTCCGGGGCCGCTGAAGCGCAGGCCGTGGCCGGAGATGTCGCTCAGGCGGCAGTCGACCACCTCGGGCCGCGCGCCGTCGCGTACGTCCATGCCCTCGCGGCCGGTGCCGGAGATCTCGCAGTCCTCGAACCGGCCGCGGGCCAGGCCGGTGACGCCGACGCCTATCCCCTGCGGGTTGCCGATGCGGCAGCGGCGCAGCACGGGGTCGGCTCCGCCGCGGACCTCCACCGCCACGACCGAGACGGCGCGTACCGTCAGTTCCTCCAGTATCGGCGAGCACGCGTCCACCACGATCGCGGACGACAGCACCCCGGCGCCGCCGGTGACGGTGAGGCCGTGCACGGCCGCATCGGCGAGCACGGTGAGGGCGACGCCGTCCTCGGCCTCCAGGAATACGGTGCCGGGTCCGTCCGCGCAGGTGACGGTCACCGGGACGCCGATGACGACGTCCTCCTGATAGGTCCCGGAGGCGACGGTCACCGAGTCACCCGGCGCCGCGGCCGCGAGCGCCGAGCCGATCGAGGAGTACTCCCCCGAACGGCGCCGCCAGCGGGTGCCCTGCACGACCTGAAGAACCCGACCCGCCATGGCGCGCCTGCCACCAACCCCTCGGTATCCCGTAGTTCGACCGGTGAATCACCGTAGCCAGGCCCGGCGCACGCACAGCGCGGGACATGGTCACCTGCACCGTACAGTCCAACGACGGGGGGTCACGCCGAGGTCACGGGTAAGGGCCCACGAAACGCCACATAGTGCTAGTGCGGTGGCCGCTCTGGGCACTTTTTCGAAGCGCCGGGCGGGGCGGGCGGAAAGCGCAGGCGGGCGGGGCTACGGGTCGGTGGTCGTGAGGGTCCCCGGGCTGCTCGCGGCGCCGGAGTTGCCGGTGCTTCCGGCGTTCGGCCCGGCGTCGTCGGGTACGACCGCCGCCGACTCGTCGCGCAGGCGGGCGAACTGCACGTCCGCCTCGGGGCGCACGAGGGCGAGCCGGTTCGGGTCGGGTGCGTAGGTGGTGATCGGGACCGTCTCGAACTTCACCGCGTTCTGCGGGATGTTCTTGAGGCTGTTCAGGAGGTCGTACAGGTCCCTGAGGGTCCCGAGCGCCGGGTCGGTGGTGATGGCCTTGGTGGCGGCGTCGAGGATGCCGTACAGGCGTGTCGGGCTGGTCAGCAAGCTCTCGTTCTTGACCTTGGCGACCATCGCGGTCATGAACAACTGCTGCCGTTCGATGCGCTGGAGGTCGCTGCCGTCGCCGATGCTCTTGCGGGCCCGGACGAAGCCGAGGGCCTGCTCGCCGTTGAGCGTCACGTCGCCCGCCGGGAGCTGGAGCTTGGCGGCCTTGTCGTCGATCGGCTGGTCGAGGTGGATCGGGACCCCGCCCATGGCGTCGACGAGCTTCTTGAAGCCGGTGAAGTCCACGGTGATCTGGTGGTCGACGCGGACCCCGGTCAACTGTTCGACCGTCTTGATGGTGCAGGCGGTGCCGCCCACCTCCATCGCACTGTTGAACATGCCGAAGTAGGCGCGCGACATCGTGCCGTCGCCCTTCTGGCAGGACGGGACGGCGACCATGAGGTCGCGCGGGAAGCTGACGCCCAGTGCGCTCTTCCGGCCCTCGGGGACGTGCAGCAGGACCGTGGTGTCGGACCGCTGCGTGTCGCCGGGGTCGCTGCCGTACTGCGCGTTCTCACCCGCTCGGGTGTCCGTGCCGACGAGCAGGATGTTGAGCGCGTTGGTGGCGACCGGCCGGTTCTTGTCGTCGCCCAGCTTGGCGGCGAAGTCCTCGGTCTTGATGTTGCCGTTGAGGCGCTCGTACGCCCACCACGCGAGGCCGCCCGCGGCCAGCAGCAGCACCGCCAGCCCGGCGGCTATGCCGACCAGGATGCGCCTGCGACGCCGGCGGCGGCCCGTGCGCCGCCGCCCGACCCGGCTGTTCCGCTCCGGATCGGGACCGTTTCCCGTGCCATCGGCCGCGGCCGGGGGCTGATGCTCTTCCTGCACAGATGTCGCTTTCTGCTGGCCCCCGGACTGCCCAACCGCCAGATCTCGCGCATCGTGCGCTCGGCACGCCCGGAACAAGGCCGCGCCGGGCCTCCTGTGCACCCCGAAGCGACGGAGTGGCGGCCCCCGCGGTTCCGGTTTTCTGCAACTGTGCCACCTAGCACATAAGCCTGCGATATAGGTATTAATCGCCATAGAAGCTTAAAGCATCCGAATGACCGCCACTCGGCCACGGCACCCGAACGGGCCCGAACGGCCGTGCCGGGCGGTCGGGCCGAGGTGCGCGGGTCGGGGTATGTCGGGCTGAGGTACGTGGTGCCGAGGTACGTCGGAGCGAGGTACGTCGGACCGAGGTGCGTCGGGGTGGGCCGGCGGTCAGGTGGGTTGGGCGGTGCGGGTGGGACGCGGGGCGGCCCGGCTGCCCAGCACCCCCAGCACCACGTCGACCAGGCGGCCGAGGCGCTCCAGCTCGCTGCGGTGGAAGGCCGGGCCGTCGGTGCGCACCACGAAGAGCGTCAGCCAGGACAACCCGATGGGCGCGGCCGCGCCGTACACGCCGGGGCCGTGCAGGTCCTTGTCGAACTCCAGGGCGAGCGGGCGCAGCGGCGACACGGAAGGCAGTTGCGGGGAAGCGGGTGCCTGCCAACTGGCGTGCACGACGGAACGGGACTTGCTGCCGCGCGTGGCCACCGCCCATTCGGCGTGGAAGAGCGCGGGCGAGGCGTCGACGAGTGTGGCGACCGCGCGGCCGGGGTCGCGGGCGACCTGGCCGAGGACGTCGAGTTCGGGGGACGCCCCCGGCACCTCGCCCGCGGCCCAGCAGCCGTCGACGCGCACCCCCGCCAGGCTCTGCAGGCTCTCGACCAGGCGGCCGATCGGCCGCTCCCCCGGCCACGAGACGGTGAACTCGTCGACGGCCCGGCCGGTTTCCCGTTCCAGGACGCTCATCTGCAGCACGTCGGCGCCGGCGGTGCCGAACGCCTGGGTGACCCGGGCGAGCGAGCCGGGCCGGTCGGGCAGGGAGACACGCAGGCGGAACAGCATGCGGAGACCGCCTCCTTCGGCTGGGCGCATCCGCGTGGTGCGGACGGCGGTTCGGTGCCCCGGGTGCCGGGCCCGGACCGGGCGCGGCCGTCCGGTCGGCCTTGCACCCGTACCCGATTTCGGTACCCCTGGGATGACGAGTATGGGGCTGTTCCGATCATCTGTTCAGTCCATTTCGCGCATGTTGCGGAGTGGTGACACGCGTGTGCGCGTCACCCGCGTGCCGGAACCGCGTTCACTCCCATGAGTTTTTGACAACCCCCCGGAAACCGTTGCGCCATCCGGGCGCAACAGTGCTCCCGCAGGATCCATCGCGATCACTAGGAGGTCGCATGGAAGTTCCGCTGAATGCCGAAACGTCACGCCGCAGCCTGCTGCGCTCCATCGGAGTAGCCGGCGGAGCCGGTGTCCTGTACTCGACGATGGGGGCGATGGGACTCGCTCCCGTCCCGACCGCGGAGGCCGCCCCCTACAAGCCCCCGTCGCAGTCCGACTTCACCCTCACCGGTCGCGGGCGCAAGAAGGTCGTCGTCCTCGGGGCGGGCATCGCGGGGCTCGCCGCCGCGTACGAGCTGGGCAAGGCGGGGTACGACTGCCGCATCCTCGAGGCCAAGAACCGCCCCGGCGGCCGCAACTGGACGGCCCGCGGCGGCACCTCCGAGACCGACCTCGACGGACGCACCCAGCGGGGACGCTTCAGCGAGGGCCAGTACATGAACTGCGGCCCCGGCCGCCTCCCCCAGTCGCACGTCACTTTGGACTACTGCCGTGAACTCGGCGTCGAGCTGGAGGCGTTCGTGAACGCCAACGCCGACGCGTACATCTACCACGACGCGGCACCGGCACTCGCCGGGAAGCCGATGCGCTGGCGTACCGCCAAGGCGGACGTCTACGGCTACATATCCGAGCTGCTCGCCAAGGCCACCGACCAGGGCGCTCTGGACGCCGCCCTGTCGCAGGCCGACAAGGACCGGCTGATCTCCTTCCTGCAGAGCTTCGGCGCGATCAAGGGCAAGGCGGACGGCTTCAAGTACACCGGTTCCAGCCGCCGCGGCTACTCGGTCGAGCCCGGCGCGGCGCACGAGCGCGGTACCGTCCTCGGTCCGGTCCCGTCGCTGTCGGACGTGCTCGCCAGCGGCGTCGGTCAGCGGTTCTCCTTCGAGTTCGGCTACGACCAGGCGATGATGATGTTCCAGCCGGTCGGCGGCATGGACGCCATCCCGAAGGCGCTGGAGCGCGCGGTGGGCCGCCACCGCATCACGTACGAGGCATGGGCCACCGGTGTCGCGAACGTGCCGGGCGGCGTCGAGGTCTCCTGGAAGGACCGCAGCGGCCGCGAGCGCGTGGAGCGCGCCGACTTCTGCGTCGTCGCCACGCCGCCGCACATCGCCGCCCGGCTGCGCCACAACCTGGGCGCGAACGTCACCTCCGCGCTCAAGACCCCGACCCCGCTCGCGGTCGGCAAGATCGGGCTGGAGTACCGGCGCCGTTGGTGGGAGGCCGACGACCACATGTACGGCGGCGTCGTGCCGACCGACCTGGACCTCGCCACGCTGTGGTTCCCGTCGACCGGCTACCAGGGGCGGCGCGGCACCGTCATCGGCTACTACCACTTCGGGGCCCAGGCGGAGACGTACGGCAAGCTCACGCCCGAGGAGCGCACCAAGCGGGCCGTCGAACAGGGCGTCAAGATCTTCGGCGAGCGCTACCGCAAGGAGCTGGACACGTCGTTCAGCGTCGCGTGGCACCGTACGCCGGGCTTCGAGGGCGGCTGGGTCGGCTGGCCCAACCAGGACGGCCCCGAGTACAAGCTGCTCAACGAGCCGCAGGGCAACGTCTACTTCTCCGGCGACTGGCTCAGCCACACCATCGCGTGGCAGCACGGCGCCTTCACCTCGGCGCGCAAGGTCGTGACCGAGATCCACCAGCGGGTGATGGCGGCATGAGCGAGGGGGGTCTTGTGGATAACACTGCCGCGCAAGCGGTCTTGGACACGGGGGCGGCGGACGGCACGTCCGCGGGCCGCGGAACCGGAATGTCGCGTCGCAAAAAGGCCGTCGTCGCGGTCGGTTCGGCGATCGTGATGTTCGGCGCCGGCATCGCGGTCGCCGAGGCGCACAACAACCGCATCGGCGACAAGGAAGTCCGGGTCATGCTGCCCACGGGGCAGAGCAATCCGGCCATCGCGCAGGGCGTGGGCACCGGGCACGAGGTCGCGATCTACACCAGCAGCGGGCTCGGCCCGGGTGCGCTGAACCCGAGCGCGCCGGCCAACAGCCCCGAGCGCTTCACCGACCCGACGATGACCGCCGGCGCGGAGGGGGTCAGCGTCACCGAGGCGCAGGCGCTGGTCGTGCTCAAGGCGATCCAGGACAACCTGAAGGCGGCCGGGCTCACGCCCGCGGACGTCATCACGATGAAGTGCTACCTGATGAAGCCGCCGGGCGCGGCGTCGGCCGACTACGCGGGCTGGAACCGGGCGTACCGGCAGTTCTTCGCGAACATCGACCTGCAGACGCGCAAGCCGGTGCCGGTGCCGATGGGCACGTCGCCCGCGAAGGCGCCCATCCTGGCGAACAACGCGCGGCCGGCCCGCGCCACGATGGAAGTGGTGACCCTCGCGGTGCCGGGGTGGCTCGTCGAGGTCGAGGTGACGGCGGCGTACCCGAAGAGCCGCCGGTAGCGGCTCCGCCGTCCGGGTGACCGGTCGGACACCTGGACGCCGGGACGCGCAAGGCGGAGCGGGGGCGAGGCAGTGGATACACCAGTGGACTTACCGGCGACCGCGCTGCTGCCGACGGCGTCGGCGGCGCAGTCGTCCGGACGGTTGCCAACCCAGTTACCCCAGGTGTTTTCGGGCGGCGGCGGTACGACACAGGCAGGAGTACGACAGTCGGGCCGCAAAGCGGCGAGAGGCGGGACCCGTCGGGGTCCCGCCTCTCGTTGTGTCCGGGCGGTCGCCGCGGTGTACGGCCGGTCCGGCGCCGCGGCGTCAGGCCGCCTGCGATTTGGCGCCCGCCTGCGGCTTGGCCCCCGCCTTCGGTCCCCATGTCCACCAGTCGAGCGCGCGGCGGGCGTTCTCGGTGTCGGCGTGGTCGTTGCCGAGGATCCGCGTGCAGTCGGCGCCCAGCGATTCGAGCAGCGCGCGGGCGGTGCCGGGGTCGCCGGACTCGCCGGTCCAGTGCGCGAGGTTGTGGCGCATCACGAGCGTGTCGGGGTGTCCGGCGCCGAGGGCGCGTACCGCGTCGGTCACCAGCGATCTCAACAGGTCGCGGGCCCGGACCTGGTCGCCCGCCTCGCCCGTCCACACCGCTTGGTCGTGCCGCGCCAGCAGGGTGTCGCGGGCCTCCGCCCCCAGGACCTGCTCGCGTTCGCCCGCGATGTCGGTCATGAGGCGGGCGGCTTCGGCGGCGTCGCCCGATCGGCCGATCCAGTGCGCGTGCTGGTGGCGGTTCGTCAGCGTGTCGGCGTGGACCGGGCCGAGCACGTCGGTGCAGCTGTCGACGACCGGGCGCAGTATGCGCGCGGCGGCCCCGGCGTCGCCGCCCTCGCCGATCCAGCGCGCCCACGCGGCGCGCGCGTTGAGCGTCTCCGGGTCGTCCTCGCCGAGCAGTTGCACGTAGTCGGCGGCGACGTTGCGGGCCAGCGCCTCGGCGGTGACCGCGTTGCCGGACACCCCGAGGCAGAAGGCCTGGTTGTGCCGTGCGAGCAGGGTGTCGGGGTGCTGCGCGCCCAACAGCTGCGCGTACTGGTCCACCAGTTCGCCGAACGCCGTGGCGGCCTCGGCGACACGCCCCTCCTCGCCGAGCGCCCGCGCCCATTCGGCGCGCGCGTCCAGCGTGCCGGGGTGGTCCGGCCCGAGCTCCTTCAAGGCGGCCTCCGCTTTCTCGTGCAGCGCCTCTATTCGGCTCACGTCCCGCGCGGCACCTGCCGCGTCGTGGCCCGCGACCCGCGCGCTTTGCGTCGCGTCGTTGTCGACACCCATCGCCGTACGCCCTCCCTCGGCCTTCTCCACACCTCTCTCCCCGGTCCGATTCTGCGCGAGATCGGACCCCGAAGCGTGTATATGACGACGGTACGCGCCGCCGCGGCCGGCCGATGCAGGGCTGTCCCTAGGATGCAGGGCTGTCCCTAGGGAGTGTCTTCAAATTCGCGTCGGATAGCCCGCGGGCCGTGGTGCGTGCGCTCGCAAGGCGCGGGCCGCAGCTCGGCCTGGGTTTGGCCGGGCAAGGTCCGCAACGCGGCGAGCGTGCGTGCCACGGTTCGCGGGCCCGGCGAGAATTTGAAGACACGACCTAGAGTTGGATGGCCGGTTTCATTCGGGCCATCGTCCACAGCCTGCGTCGCGACAGGACCAGGGCCGACACGGCCAGTGCGACGAGCAGGTACGCGCCCAGCACCAGGACCGCACGGGTGAGGATCCAGCCCTCGCCGCCGGAGATCGTCACCCTCAGGCCCTCCACCAGGTACGTCATGGGCAGCACCTGGTGCAGCCACTGGAACGGCGCCGGGGTCGTCTCGATCGGGTAGAGACCGCCGCACGAGGTGAGCTGGAGCATCAGCAGCACGAGCGACAGCGCGTCGCCGACGGCTCCGAATGCGACGTTCAGCAGATGGTCGATGGCGACGAACGCCGCCGCGGCAAGGGCCAGGAGCCCGAGGGTCTGCCCGACCTGGCGGGGGTCGAGGCCGAGTCCGAGGTCGACGACGGCGTACAGGACGTACGCGCCGACCACACCGAGGAAGGCCGCGGGCAGCCACCCGGCCAGGGTGACCGTCAGCGCGCCGGAGCGGCCCGCGAGCGCGCGGGCGTTGAACGGCTTGAGCACCAGGTAGGCGGTCAGGCCGAACACCCACAGCGCGATGCTGAAGAAGAACGGCGCCATGCCGCGCCCGTACAGCTTCGCGGGGTGCAGGTTGTCGACGTCGATCACCACGGGGGCGGTGAGCACGCCCGCGCTGCCCTGGGCCTGCTGCGGTCCGGCCGGGACGGGCACCGCCGCGGCGGTCTGGTCGAGGCCCGCCGCGAGGTCGCCCGCGCCCTGTTGCAGTTGCGGGGCCGGGGCGGTGCCGATGCCGGCCTGCAACTGGCGGGCGGCGGAGGCCGCCTGCCCGAGTTGCTGCCGTAGGTCGCCCAGTTGGGTGAACGCCTGTTGTGCGTACGTCTGTTGCACGGCCTGCGTGATGGCGCTCTGCAGCGCCGCTTTCGCGCTCTCCGCGGCGGTGCCGATGATGAAGCCGTTGGCGTCGTTCAGCGTCATCGTCAGGCGGGCCTGCTGCGGCTGCGCGGTCGGGCCGCTGGCGAGCTTGGCGCTGAAGTC
Organism: Streptodolium elevatio; assembly: GCF_053592165.1. Classification (NCBI taxonomy): domain Bacteria; kingdom Bacillati; phylum Actinomycetota; class Actinomycetes; order Kitasatosporales; family Streptomycetaceae; genus Streptodolium; species Streptodolium elevatio. The sequence continues at coordinate 65,469 of NZ_JBSFVE010000019.1, read as the reverse complement.
CGGCGGGATGGTGACGGTGAAGTAGTAGTCGCCGTCCCTGAGGCCGTCGGAGGCCTTCGCGGCGTCGACCTGGTGCCACTCGAAGTTGTTCTGCTCGACGACGGTCTGCGTCAGCTGCGCGCCGGCGGCGAGCGTCTGGCCCGAGGCGGCGACCGGCTGGTCCTGGTTGACGATGGCGACGGGAACCTCGTGGAAGTGCCCGTACGGGTCCCAGTTGGACCACAGGTAGAGGGAGCCGTACAGGAGCGGCACCAGCGAGATCGCGACGGGGACGACCATCAGCGGGCCGCGGAAGCGGCGGAGTTCGAGCCAGGCGAGGCGCAGGACGTTCACCGGCGGCCCCCGCTCTTTGCCCGCAGGTGCGTCTGGTGGCCCGGGAGCACCACCACCAGGTCGGCGGCGGAGGCGCCCGGCGGGGGCGGCGCGGTCGCGGTGGCCACCACGGTCGGCCCGGAGTGTGCGAGGGCGCGTACGGCGTGCCAGGCGCGGTCCAGGTCGGTTCCGGCGATGCCGGAGTCGACGTCGTCGACGAGCACGCCGCCCGGCTGCTCGGCGGCGGCGAGCGCGAGGAGGAGCAGGAGTTGCTCGACGCGGGAGAGGTCGCCCGCGAGGGTGTGCGGGGTGAACGGCAGGTCCATGAGGTCGAACGCGTCCGCGAGGGACTCGTCGGAGACGCGCGGGCCGCCGATCGCGCGGCGCTCGGCGGCCAGTTCGCCGACCGTGAGGCGTTCCTCCAGGTCCACGGCCGGGGCCGCGCGGGCCACCGTGATGCGGCGCCGGGCGTGCGCGGCACCGCGCGGCAGCGGAGTGCCGTCGACGGTGACCGTGCCCCGGGAGGTCCGGAACCGGGCGCCGAGTGCGAGCAGCAGCGACGTGCGACCCGAACCTCCGGGACCCACGAGCACGCTCACGGACCCGGGGCGCGCGTCGAGGGCGACGTCCTGCACGACGATCCCCGACGGCCCTCGGACGGCGATGCCGTCGGCGACGATCTCCACTCCACGCGCTGACATGCGCCTCCTCGGACATTTCGTATTCCGAAGGAGATAACCGGGCGGACGCCATCCAAACAGGTGAAATGGGTGAAATGTCGCGAGTGACGCTCACATCACGAGGGGAGGAGCTTGGGTCGGGGCAACTCGGGTCGGCGCCCGCACGGGCGGACCGTCAGGCGGTCTCCGCCGGGGGCTCCGCGAGGCGTTCGAGGTCGAACTCGCCGTCCTTGACCCCCAGTACGAACGCGTCCCACTCACCCTTGGTGAACCGCAGGATCGGTCCCTCGGGGTGCGCCGAGTTGCGCATCGCCACCGCGCCGCCGCCGATCTCGGCGGTCTGCACGACGCCTTCGCCCGTGGTGTCCTCGCCGTAGCTGATCCACTCGACGCCGCTGATGTCGCGTGCGTACAGCTCGGCCTTCTCGGCCTCCATCTCCGCCTGCGTCGCCATCGCGAGTTCCCCTCTCGTGTGCGGCCGTTCGCGGCCCCCCGCGGCTGCCGGGGGTGCCCGAGAGGTCAAGGTACGGCACCACGCGACGGCGCGGACACCGTACGTGCGTAAACGTCCCGGGAACGCATCGCGCGCGGACGGGGTCCGTCCGCGCGCGAAGGTGCGCGCGGCGGGACGGGGCCACCGGTAAGTGCCGTCCCGCCGCACGTGGTTCCCCCTCGGTCAGAGGGTGTTCGGAGGGGTCGTCAGAGCACGACCTCGACGCTGCCGCGCAGGTCCCCCGCGTTGCGGCCGACGCCGATGCGGTACGTGCCGGGTGCCACCGTCCACGCGCCCGCCGCGACGTCCCAGCGGGCCGGCGCGGCCGGGTCGACGCTGACGCGCGCGGTCACGGTGCTCCCGGCGGGGGCGTCGACCGCGGTGAAGCCGACCAGGCGCAGCGGCTCGGCGGACCCGACCGGTTCCAGGTACGCCTGGACGATCTCGCGGCCTGCCCGGGCACCGGTGTTGGTGAGGGTGACCTCGACGGTCAGCCCCTCGGACGCGTCGCCGACGACGGTGACGCGGTCGTACGACCATTCCGTGTAGCCGAGGCCGTACCCGAACGGGTACGCGGGCTTGGTGCCCCGCTGCGCCCACAGGCGGTAGCCGATGGTGCCGGACTCGGCGTAGTCGATGCGGCCGTCGACGACCGCGGTGGACAGCACCGGGGTGTCGGCCTCGGCCGCGGGATGCGTGGTGGGCAGCCGCCCGCCGGGCTCGACCGCGCCGGTGAGGACGTCGGCGAGTGCGGCGCCGCCCGCCTGGCCGGGGAGCCAGGCCCACAGCAGCGCGGCCACCTGGTGGCGCCAGGGCGTCAGCACCGGGGAGCCGGCGTTGACGACCACGATGGTGTTCGGATTGGCGGCGGCGACGCGCGTGACGAGTTCGTCGGTGCGGCCGGGCAGGTTGAGGTCGGTGCGGTCGAAGCCCTCGGACTCGATGTCGTCGGTGGTGCCCACGACCACGATGGCCACGTCCGCGGCGGCGGCGTCGGCGACCGCGGCCTCGAGCTCGTCGTCCTCCGGGACGCGCGGGCCCTCCCAGCCCAGCCCCATCGCGGCGAACCCGACCGTGGGGTCGATCGTGTAGTGCGCCTCGACCTCGACGGCGACGCCTGTCTTCGCCGCCACCTCGACGCGCCTGAGCGGCGGCTTGAGCAGCGCCTCGATGATGTCGCCGCTGTCCGAGTCGAGTTGGAAGGTCCGCCGCTCGCCGTCCACGGTCAGGACGAAGGCGCCGGCGCCACGCACGTCGAGCAGGTGCGTGCCGTCGACCTGCGGGGCGAGGCGCACGCGCGCGGCGATCGCGGTGGTACCGGCCGGGAGCGTGCCGGGCCAGAACACCAGGTTCGAGCCGATGCGGTGGTCGGTGCCCAGCGAGTTGCCGTCGGCGTCGAAGAACTCCAGGCCGAGGCCCGGCTCGCCGGTGGCCGGGTCGACGGCGGTGTCGAGCGACAGGTCGGCGAGCGCGCGGTGGGTGAACGCGCCCTGTCGCACCGTGAGTTCGACGTCCGGGCCGAGCGCGGCGCGCAGGCCTTCGGGGACGCTCACGACGTGGTCGGGGTTCACGTGCGCGGAGCCGCCGCCCTGTGCGGACAGGCGTACCGCATTGGGGCCGATCAGGGCGACGCGGCGCAGTGCGGACGGGTCGAGCGGGAGCGCGGCGCCCTTGTTCTCCAGCAGGACCATCACCCTGGCGGCGATCTCCCGCACCTGTGCGTCGGCGTCGGCCGGGGTGGTCACGTCGCCGCGCGGGGCGGTGTCGCCCAGTACGCCGACGCGGGCGGCGAGGCGCAGGATGCGCAGCACCTTGTCGTCCAGGACGGACTGGTCGACGCGGCCCTCCCGGACGGCCTCGACCAGCGGCTCGCCCCACTCCGCGACCGGGCCGGGCATCGCGATGTCGGTGCCGCCGAGGGCTGCCCCCTCGGTCGAACGCACCGCGCCCCAATCGGATATGACAACCCCGTCGAAGCCCCACTCGTCCTTGAGGACGTCGTTCTGGAGATGCGAATTCTCCGTCATGGTACGGCCGTTGGTCGCGTTGTACGCCGACATCACGAGCCACACCCGGGCTTCGCGGACGGCGGCCTCGAACGGCGCGAGGTAGACCTCGCGCAGCGCCCGCTCGTCCACCCGCGAGTCGTACGTCATGCGCTCGTTCTCGGAGTCGTTCGCCACGAAGTGCTTGATCGTCGCGCCCACCCCGGCCGACTGCACGCCCTTCACGAAGCCGACCGCGACGCGCGACGTCAGCAGCGGATCCTCCGAGTAGCACTCGAAGTGGCGTCCGCCCAGCGGCGTCCGGTGCATGTTCACCGTCGGCGCCAGCAGCACGTGGATGTCCTTGTCGCGTGCCTGAGCCCCCATCAGGAAGCCGACTCGGCGCGCCACTTCGGGGTCCCAGGCGGCGGCCTGCGCGGACGGGCTCGGGAAGAGCAGCGAGGTGTCGCGCTCGTCCCACAGGACTCCGCGTACGCCCACGGGGCCGTCGGACACGCGCAGCTTGCGCAGCCCGATCTGCGGCAGTTCCGGCAGGGACCAGAAGTCCTCGCCGACGATCAGCCGCACCTTGTCCTCGAGGGAGAGGCGGCCCACCAGAGCGCGCAGCTCGTCCTCACCGATCCCCGGGTCCGTCGCAGGGGTGCCCGCAGGAGTGCTCGCAGGGGTGTTCGTCGTCATCGCTGGCCTACCGTCGCTTCCTGTCCGCTGAGGGAACGTGCGCTTGTACCGACCGGGTCCCGCCGCGGCGCGGCCGTGGCTCCGCGCGGCCGCGGCTCGGGTGGCACCCGAACGGTAGCGCCAAAAACCTTGCACTCGGTAGTTTTGTTACATCTACGTGATGTTCCCCATGTTCAGGGGAAACCGCCGCACGGCAGGATGGGTCCATGGACGTATCAGGGACGGCCTCATCCGAGACGGCGAAGCAGGTCGCGGGCGGCGCGGAGCCGGCGGCCGCGACCCGGGCCCGGGGGCGGCGGCAGGGCTACGCGACCGGCGACGCGCGGCGCGCCCGCATCCTCAACATCGCGCTCCAGGAGTTCGGCGAGAACGGCTACCGCGGCACCTCGCTCGCCCGCATCGCGGAGCGCGCCGAACTCACCCAGGCCGGCCTGCTGCACCACTTCCGCAGCAAGCAGGAGCTGCTGACCGCGGTCCTGGACCTGCGCGACAGCATGGACGCCGAGCGCCTCGACCTCTCCAATCTGCCCGACGGCGGCGAACCCGCGCTGCGCGCCCTGGTCGCCCTCGTCGAACACAACGCCCGCAAGCCGGGCATCGTGCAGTTGTTCACGGTCCTGACCGGCGAAGCGGTGACGACCGACCACCCGGCGCACGCGTGGGCCCGGGAGCGCTACCGGCTCCTGTCCACGTCGATCACCACCGCGCTGCGGCACGGCACCGAGTCCGGGGAGTTGCGCGCCGACCTCGACCCGGAGGCCTGCGGGCGGCAGGTCATCGCGATGATGGACGGACTGCAACTGCAGTGGCTGCTCGACCCCGAGCAGATGGACATGGCGGCGGTGTTCCGCACGTACATCGAAGGGCTACTCGGCCAGATCCGCGCCTGAGCCCGCGCGTGACCTCGTCGGCGGCCCGCTCTACTCGGCCGCCTCGTCGGCGCCCTTCTCGGCCGCCGTCAGCTCGGTCAGCACGCCCGCGAGGTCCCAGCCGGACAAGCTGGCTATCGCCTCGCGGAACGTGGTGAGCGCGAACAGGTCGCCGCGCGCCGTCATCCGCCCGTCGACCAGCGCCTTGCGCGGCAGCGACCGGTCGTTGTCGAGCAGCAGGCTGCGCGCGGTCGGGTAGTCCATGTGGATCATGAGGTCCGGCCCCGGCAGCAGCCCCGGGCGGACCAGCACGCGTCCGTGGAAGACGTCCAGGTGCAGTTCGGCCGGGTCGTCGCGGCCGGGTACGTCGCTGACCACGATGTCGACGACCGCCGGATGCGGCGTGCGCTTCTCCGGGTCCGGCGTGATCAGGCGGCTGAGGCGGGAGACCGCGGCGATCCACTCGTCCGACATGAAGGGGTAGCGCTCCAGCGCCGGCGCGTCGGGCTCCTCGGCAGGCTGCGCGGCCGGCTCGGGACTCTCCGCCTCCAGTACCCTGCCCAGCGTCTCACCGAGCTGACGGGTCGCCAGACGCCGCATCGCGCGGGCGAGTTCGCTGTCGACGGCGCGCTGCGCCAGCGGGCGGAGCCGCCGGATCAGCTCGGCCATCTCCGGCGCCTCCTCCTCGAGCGAGGAGTCCTTGAGGTAGTGCTGCCACAGGTAGGTCTCGGTCAGCTGCATGAACGAGCCCGCCACCCGCTCCATGTCCGCGCGGAGCGCGCGCAGATGATCGAGCACCGCGTGCACGGGCACACCCGCCGCGTGCAGTTCGGCACACACCGCCAGCTCGCGCGGGCTGGGCACCCGGAACAACGTCAGCGAGTCGTCCTCCGGCTCGAGCAGCCCGAACTGCACGGCGCCCGCGATGACCACCGGGTCCGAGAGGCCGCCGAACATGGCGGTCAACTCGGCACGTGTCATCCTGCCGGGTTCCTCGTCGCTCCACGGTCCAGTGACCTCCGCGACCAGGCCGAGCACACCGCCGAGGCTGCGCCCGTTGTCCCACGCGTCGAGCAGCTCCTTGATGCTGACCAGGCTGTAGCCGCGTTCCAGGAGTTGGCCGATCAGACGCAGGCGCGCCAGATGACCGCCGTCGTACAGCGACACCCGGCCGGCCCGGCGCGGCCGGGGCAGCAGCCCGCGGTCCTGGTACGCGCGTACGTTGCGCACGGTCGTACCGCCCTCGCGGGCGAGGTCTTCGATCCGATACTCCGCCAACCTCGTGCCTCGCGATCCTTGTGTGCCACCCTCACCCGGCCACGCGCTCCCCCGCCACGGCACGTCGACCGGCAGCGCGACGGACCGCGGTTTCGTGGCTGGGCAGCAACGTAATGCAGGAGGGCTGGAACCTCGATCACGAGGAGGGGAGAGACCGGGAATTAATCCGGGCAGAACAGGACATACGCTGAACTAATTCCGGCTTTGTGTCCGGTACGACCGGCGAATCGGCGGATCGACCGGTCGGGTCGATCGGCGCGGGCGCCGGTCAGGGGATCACGACGACGGGCCGCTTCGCGTGCTTCACGAGGCGGCACGACACCGAGCCGAACAAGCGGCTCACAAAACCCGAGGACCCGCCGACGACGATCGCGTCGGCGGCGAACTCCTTGGCGACGTCCTCGATCTCGTGGCAGATGTCGCCGCCGCGTTCGACGAGGATCCAGGGCACGTCGCTGAGATGGTCGGCACAGGCGAGTTCGAGGCCGAGGGCCTCGGAACGGTTGTCGGGCACGTCGATGAAGACCGGGGGCTCACAACCGGCCCACACAGTGGCCGGAATGCGGTTCGCGACGTGCACGATGACGAGCCCGCCGCCGAGACGGCGGGCCATGCCGGCCGCGTACGCCAGTGCGCGTTCACTCGCCCCCGAGCCGTCGAAACCGACGACAACCGGGTGCTGGAACGCGGGGTCGCGGGGGCGCTGGGATTCGGGACGGAGCAACGGGGTGCCGTCCGGCAGGTCACTGAAGTCGAAAGCAGCCATGGCAATCGGGCGTCTTTGCTGAGGAGGAGCGCTGCGCGGCCCCTCAGAGATCAAATAAAGAGCCTATGCATACAGATTACGTCTTGCGGTCGGAATCGGACAGGCCGTGCGGTGTCGAGCACGCACGATATCTGCCCACGCCGCCGTACGGGAGCCCCCGGCAGCCGCGAAACCCCCATCCGGGTGAAGTCATCGCCGAAGGACACCCCAACAGGCCCGGAACCGCCCGGATTCGCGCCCCGTGCGGCCTTGGTGCGGGGCCCTGCCGGACCGCTCCGCGGGCGGTGCCGACCTCCCGCGGACCGGTCGGCGGGCGTGGCCGGATCACCTCCGGTGGCGACGGCGCCACGGCGTAGGGCAGCGGTGGGGTGCGCGCCTGCGTACGGAACTGTCGGCACCGGGGTCCTCATGTCGGTTTCCGCGGGTGGCGAATCGGGGCCCGAGGCATGGCGAAGGGTTGCGCGGGGGCGGGAAACCCCCGGGGGCCGTTACCCACGGGGCCGGGTCGGCGTTGCACACGACGACACCGCGTGTCCGGGCGGCCCACGTCGGCCGGGGCGGCGATCCCGAGTGCGCGGCACCGTCGCGGACGCCGACCCCGGGCCGACGGGGCCCAGCCCGAGCAGGGCCCGACGTACGTCCGACTTCCGTCCGACGTCCGCCCGAACCGAGGAACGGCATGCCCCCGCGAGCCACACCCCGCGGCACCGCAGGATCCCCGCGGCCCGTGCGGCCGCGTACGGCCCCCGATCGGCCATCCGGACGCCGCGCCCGTGACGCCACCCCGGACGCCCCGCAGGCGCCCTCCCAGGCACGCTCCCGAGCGCTCCTGCCGGACACCGGAGACCCGGACCAACCCACCGATCGGTCGCCGGTCGGGCTGGACGAAATCGCGCCTTGGTACGCCGCGGGCGCGCTCTTCACCGTCCTGGGGCTACTCGCCGGCCGTGTCGATCTGTTGCCCGCGCTCGCCACCGGAGCCGGAGTTCTGGCCGCCAGCGCCGCCGCGTGGCTGGTGATCTTCCGAAATTCGTAACACACCGTGAGCAAGCAGACATAGATTTCATTCACGAAATTCGCTTTGCAACCCGGGCATTGCTCATCGAAGAGTCGTCAGGGGTGGTGTGACCGCCATCACAAACAGGCATATCTACATAACGTCACGTGGAGAACACCATGCATAGACAAGCCCAGAAAGAGTAAGTTCCGATCTTGGGTGACTTGAGTGGCGTGTGTGAACTACTGAGACTCGCCATCAACGACCCCTCCCGCCTCGCCGGTGCTCGACCGGAGGGTGTCGTGGAGGGCTGAAGGGGGCGATCGGAGCCATGAGCAGGACCGACGGTCGACAGGCGGGTCGGCGCGAGTCCGCGGCCGCGGAGGACACCGCGGCCTCGCCGGCGTCCGCGGACGTGTCGATACCCGCGGCGCGTACCGGCGAACGACAGGCTCCGGTCCCCGCGCCGAGAAACGAATACGGCGCGAACGGGGGCACGGGGGAAGCAGATTCGGACACCTCGCCGGGCACAGCGGCGGACACCGCGGCGGACGGCGACATGGTCGGCTTCGACCCCGGCGCCGGCGCCGTACCGGACGACGACTACGGGGAGAGCGACGTGGCGGTCGTGGGGACCGACGCGGAACCGGGCCGGACGGCGAACTCGGTCGACGGCCTGTCCGACGACGAAGTCCCGGACGAGGCCGGGTCGTACGCGGAATGGCCCGCGCGGCTGATCGGCAGGCGCCGGGCCGAGACCATCGCGGTCCTGCTGTTCTCGAACTCGCCGATCCTGGAGAGCTCGATCCCCATCTCGGTCTTCGGCGTGGACCGCAGGGACGCCGGAGTCCCGAACTACCGATTACTGGTATGTGCCGCCGAGCCCGGGCCGCTGCGCACCACCGGCGGCGTCGAACTCATCGCGCCGCACGGCCTCGACGGCCTGCACCGCGCGGGCACGGTGATCGTGCCGGCATGGCACTCGCCGTCGCGCACGCCGCCCGCTCCGGTGCTCGACGCGCTCCGTCGCGCGCACCGCGAGGGCGCGCGCGTGGTCGGCCTGTGCGGCGGGGCGTTCGTGCTCGCGGCGGCCGGGTTGCTCGACGACCGGCCGGCGACGACGCACTGGATGTACGCGCCCGCGCTCGCCAAGTCGTTCCCGAAGGTCCGCGTGGACCCGCGCGAACTGTACGTGGACGACGGCGACGTGCTGACCAGCGCCGGCACCGCGGCGGGCATCGACCTGTGCCTCCACCTGGTGCGCATCGACCACGGCTCGGACGCGGCGAACGCGCTCGCGCGGCGGCTGGTGGTGCCGGCCCACCGGGTCGGCGGGCAGGCCGCGTACATGGACCTGTCGCTGCCGGAGGAGATCAGCGGCGATCCGCTGGCCACGGTGATCTCGTGGGCACTGGAGAACCTGTCCGAGAAGTTCGACATAGAGGTGCTGGCGACGCGGGCGTACATGAGCCGGCGTACGTTCGACCGCCGCTTCCGGTCGCTGACCGGCAGCGCCCCGCTGCAGTGGCTCCTGACCCAGCGCGTCCTCCAGGCGCAGCGGATGCTGGAGACCACCGAGTTGCAGGTGGAGGAGATAGCCAGACGCTGCGGCTTCCGGTCCCCGGTCGCGCTGCGCGGGCACTTCCGCAAGCAGCTCGGAATCCCGCCCGCCGCGTACCGCGACGCCTTCCGGACCCGGGAGCCGGACGCGGTGGCCGTCGAGGTGGAGGTGGGCCGGCCGTAGGCCGCGAGGCCGCTGAGGCCCTGACGACGGTCGCAGGGCCTAGGCTGATCCACTATGAATGACCGCTTGGTCTGGATCGACTGCGAGATGACCGGACTCGACCTCAACCGGGACGCCCTTGTCGAGGTGGCCGCACTCGTCACCGACTCGGAGCTCAACGTCCTCGGCGACGGGGTCGACGTCGTGATCCGCCCGCCCGCCGAGGCGCTGGACGGCATGCCCGACGTGGTGCGCGCGATGCACACCGCGTCGGGTCTGCTCGACGTCCTCGACGACGGGGTGACGCTGGCGGAGGCCGAGGCGATGGTCCTCGGGTACGTCCGCGAACACGTCAGCGAGGGGCGCAAGGCCCCCTTGTGCGGCAACTCCGTCGCCACCGACCGCGGCTTCCTGGCCCGCGACATGGCCGCGCTGGAGGGCTACCTCCACTACCGCATCGTGGACGTCTCCTCCATCAAGGAGCTGGCCCGTCGCTGGTACCCGCGCGTCTATTTCCAGTCGCCGCCGAAGACCGGCAACCACCGCGCGCTGGCCGACATCAAGGACAGCATCACCGAACTGAAGTACTACCGGGAGGCGATCTTCGTGCCGCAGCCGGGCCCGGACACCGACACCGCCAAACAGATCGCCGCCCGCTACACGGCCCCTCAGGTCCCGCTCAGCTGACCTCGGGCCGACCTCCGGCTGAGCTCGGCGTCTCCCCGGAACAACCCGGGAGCGAGCACCCCTCGATCCCCTGTACACTCTTTCTCGCTGCTCCGGTCGTACGGCCGGAAGACGCGTGGTGGGTGTAGCTCAGTTGGTAGAGCACCTGGTTGTGGTCCAGGACGTCGCGGGTTCGAGTCCCGTCACTCACCCCACCTCGTCAAGGCCCCGATCTGCACCCGCAGATCGGGGCCTTGACCGTTTCCCGTCCGCTCTCGTGCGCTGCCGCCCGCTCCCGCCCGCGCTTCGGTGCGGCTTCACGCTTTCGGGTGGTGCGGCGGGCGGGTGGGGGATTGCGGCGGGGCGGGGGCGTGGGCGGCGCCTAGCCTGGGGGGATGGGTGGTGGTGGCGTCCTCCGGATCGGTACGCGGTCCTCGCCGATGGCGATGGCGCAGGCGGAGCATGTGGCCGGGCTGATGCGCGCGCAGTGGTTCGTGCGCGAGGTCGAGATCGTGCCGTACACCACATCCGGCGACCGGTGGGCCGGGAGCCTGGCGGAGTTGGGCGGCAAGGGAGTCTTCGTCAAGGAGATCGACCGGGCGCAACTCGCGGGCGAGGTGGACATGGTGGTGCACTGCCTCAAGGACATGCCGGGGGACGAACCGGTGCCCGAGGGGCTGGAGATCACCGCGTACCTGCCGCGCGACGACGTGCACGATGCGGTGGTGACCGCGGACGGGACCAAGCTGCGGGATCTGCCCGCGGGTTCGCGCGTCGGTACGAGTTCGGTCCGGCGCACCGCGCAACTCAAGTCGCTGCGCCGGGATCTGACGGTGGTTCCGGTCCGCGGCAACGCCAACTCCCGGCTGGCCAAGCTGGACGCGGGCGAGTACGACGCGCTGCTGCTCGCCGTGGCGGGCCTGCGCCGGATCGGGCTGCACGAGCGGATCACCGAGGCGCTGCCCACGACGTCGATGATCCCGGCGGTGGGCGCGGGCGTGCTCGCGTTGCAGTGCCGGTCCGACGACGCCGAGTCGGTCGAGGCGGTGTCCGGGCTCGACCACGCGCTGACGCGCGCGTGCGCGACGGCGGAGCGGACCATGCTGCGGGTACTGCGCGGGCACTGCGCGAGTCCGATCGCCGGCTACTGCGCGCCGAAGGAGGATGGACTCGCGCTGCACGCCGCGGTGTTCAGTCCGGCGGGCGACGTGGTGATCGAGGCGTTCGAGAACGGCCTCATGCACACGCCGGAGTGGGTCGGCGAGGCGGCCGCCAACACGCTGCTCGACCAGGGGGCGCGGGCGTTGATCGACGCCATCCCGCACCCGTGAGCGCGGCGGCGGCCGTGGCGGTAGGTTCGAGCGCGTGCGTCAGGTGTGGGAGTCGTGGGGCGGGGTCCTGCTGGTGTGGGGGGCGGTCATTCCGCTCGTTGCGGGGGCCTGCGTGCTGGGTGTCCGGCTGAGGGTCCGTCAGGGACGGGATCCCGCCGAGGCGTTGCGCTTCACCGCGGCGGAGGCGGGGATCGCGGCGGGCACGCTGCCGTGGATGTGGATGATCCTGACCCCCGCGTACGGCGAACGCGCGGTGAGCGCGGTGCCGTTGCGCGACCTGGCGGCGACGCTCACGAGCACGCCGGTGGACGTCTTCGTGCAAGTCGGCGCGAACCTGGTGGTGTTCGTGCCGCTCGGCTTCTTCCTGCCGCTGCGGTGGCCCGGGTTCGCGGGTGTGCCGCGCATTGCGCTCCTCGGCGCGGTGGTCTCGGGACTGCTTGAGACCGCGCAGTACGTGCTCGACATGGGCCGCGTCTCGTCGGTCGACGACGTGCTGATGAACACCGCCGGCGCCGCCGTCGGTGCGTATCTCGCGCGCGTACACGTGGCGCGGCGCGAATTCGATCGTTCGTACGGCGACCGGATCGCGGCGCGGCTACTTCTTCGGCTTGGCGTCGTCGGCTGACGGACCGGAGCCGTCGGCCCCGCCGCCTTTGCGGAGTCTGCGCAGGTACTCGCGCGTCCAGCCGGTCGTCTTGACCACTTCGGACTGTTTGACGCCCGCCTTGACCGCGGCGACCGCGGCCTGCTTGAGGGCCTGGCGGGCTTCCTCGTGCGCCTTCTCGGTGCGCCGGTACGTCCTGGCCGCCTTGGCGAGGTCTTCGGCGGCTTCGCTCTGATCCACAACGTCAGGATGTCATATCGATCGGCCCACCGCGTAGGCCAACCGAGTTGACATTTCTGTCGGGAACATGGAGTATTGCAGTCGACATCAAGATGAACACAAGGTGAACAAGACCTGGCCGACGCGGAACGTCACCGGATTCCGCAGTCGCGCCGAGCGCACCCGGAGGGGGTAACGCCATGAAGAGGACGCACTCGAACCGTACGATTCCCGCGCAATGCCGACTGTGCGGCGAGCCGTACCTCGCGGCACTGCACCCGCGCACACTCGTGGAGGTTCCGGCGGGAGGCGACCCGATGGGCGGCCGCCTGACGGTGTTCGACGGCGTGACCTACATGGTCGAGCGCCACACCCCGTGCAGTGCCGCGCACCGCGACGGCCTGCCCTACTGACCCGCGCCGTCCTCCGGCGCCGATGGGCCGCCCAGGTCCGCGAGAATCTGGGCGACCATTCCGACGGTGGTCCAGTCGACCCCGTCGGAGCCGAGGAGTTCGCCGTACGTCGTGACCTCGACGTACGTGCGCTCCTCCCCGCCCGCCCCGCCCTCGCCGTGCGCTGAGCCGTCGGCGCCCAGCAACTCCATTTCCCGGTCGGTCAGTTCGGCCGAGTAGAGCCAGGCGCGATGAGCGGACGACGATGCCGCGACCTGGCGGACCCCGTGCCCGCGCAGGCGTTCGGCGGCTAGGCCGAGCCCGGTCTCCTCGCGCACCTCGGCCAGCGCGCGGTCCTGCGGCGCGACGTCGTACGACGCCGAACCGCCCGGCAGTTCGCGCACGTAGCCGTCCCGCGCCAGGCCGGGCGCGCGGAACTCGCGAACCAGCACCAGCCGGGTGTCCCGCACGTCCGGGGCACGCCGATAGAGCAGCACGGCACTGATGTCGGGCCGCGACAGGACCACTTCATTGGCCTTCACGCGCCCGCCCTCCGCCGCGATCGCGACGGAGACGTGCACGGCCGAGTACACGACGGTCCGCCCCTCGTCGACCCGGAAGGTCCACACGAGTCGGGCCCCCAGCAGGGTGTTGCCGGCCTTGCGCAGGCCCGCGTACCAGGCCCGGAAGACCGGCGTCGTCCACACCAGCAGCGGTACGTCGCGCTCCCCCGCGGACCGGCGCTCCCCCGCCCCGATCCGGTCCAGCGCGATGCGCAGCGTCTCCGCCAGGCTGTCGGCCGTCGGCACGCCGTGGTCGCGCGCGTACTCGCGCTGATAGCGAACCTTCGCCGCACCCGGCGGCGAACCGAACACGGCGCGCCCGCCGTCCTTGGTCCAGCCCCACTCGTCGTTGGTGGTGAGCCCGGGCAGCGTCGCGAGGTCGCGTGGCACCCAGAAGACCACCTGGTCCGCGACGCCCAGCCAACGCAGCTCCCACAGGCGCTGATCGTCGTAGTCGGCCCACGGCCGTCCGTCGGCGGGTTCGGGGACGAAGACCACCAACTCGCCGGGCCCCACCCACTGACGCCGGATCAGCTCGACCGCGGCCGGCCGCCAGGAGGCGACGTCGGCACTGCGCGGGCTCGGTCCGGCGAGGAACACGCTTGCGTCCCACGAGGCGGGCGGCTCGTCGCTCGCGTGGACGACGGTGACGGGACCGGGCAAGGCGACCTCCACGTGCACGGACACCAACGCCCTTGCGGCGAAAGGACCGCGGCGGCGTTCTCGCGCCGATCATCCCATCCGGGCGCCGGGGAGCGCCTGGTCGTACAGCGTGCAGGCGGTCTCCACATCCATGCGCACGCCGTTGAGCAGCGCGGAGCCCTCGGTGGTGACGTGGTCCGCCGACGCGCCGTGCCGCAGGGCCCTGCTGTCCGCGGAGACTGCCGACGGCGGGTCAACTTGCCTGTCCGGCACTGCCTCCACCGGTCGTCCCTGGCCAACTGCCCGGGCAAAAGCGTCGATCCGCTCCGCGACCGCGTCCACGGTGTCCTGGTCCGGCACCGGGGCGCCGCCGTCGACGTACGCCGACGAGGCCGAGATCGAATCGGTCATGCGCTCCACCGCGACCAGGACCGGCCAGAAGGCCGCCGCCCGGCGCGACGTCGGCGGTGGTTCCGCCAACGCCTGCTGGAACGCGGTGCGCGCCCCCGTCAGCGTGTTGTACGCCCGCCGCCTCGCCCGCGACCGCCCGGCCCGGCCCCCTTCCCCCTCCGCGAGCAGCAGCCGCAGGTACGCGCCGTTCGCCTCCGCGGCCCCCGCCACCATCTCCCGCAGCCGCGTCCGCCGCCCGTCCGGCCACAACAGGTAGCCGAACACCAGCACGATCGCGCAGCCCAGCAACGTGTCGAGCGTGCGCGCCGGAACCAGCCCGCCGACACCCCCGTGCCCGAGTTGGTCGGTGAACAGCAGCATCAGCGGGGTGATCGCCGCCGTCTGCATCCCGTAGCTGCGCGACGTCGCGATCGGCAGCAGGAATCCGAGCACCGCGACGACCGGGACATCCGGCCAGCCGCGCGGGACGTACGTCAGCAGCGCGGCCGCGACCGCGACGCCGACCAGCGTGCCGGCCGCCCGCAGCACCCCGCGTACGAACACCGAACCGAAGTCCGGCTTCAGCACGAACGTGATGGTCAGCGCCACCCAGTACGAGCGCGGCAGATCGGCGACCTGGACGAGCACCGACGCGATCCCGATGCACAGCGCCAGCCGCGCGCCGTACGTCCACGCCGCCCGACTGGCCACCACCGTCGCCATGTTCCGCAGCCCCGCGCGCGGCCCCCACGCCATGTGCGGCACCCCGAGGGAGTCGGGGTCGTGCGCGAACACGCCCGTCGCGTCCGGGGGCGGCGGGGCCAGCCGTCCGGCCGCGTGCCGGAGCGCCGCCCGCATCGCCGTCTCGGCGGGCGTCCTGGGCACGAACCCCGGCTCCACCGCGACGTCCCGTCCCGTCGCGACGGCATCGCCCAGACGCGTGATGGCCTCCGCGAACTTCGGGTCCACCGGCGCCTCGCGCACCAGCGCGGCGATCGCCTCCAGGATCGGATTGACCGCGTTGAGCTGGATCATCAGGTGCTGCGTCGCCGGATCCCGCCCGGGTGAGCCGGCCCGGTGGCGCACCAGGACGTCGTACGCCTGGTCGATCGCCGCCCCGATGTCGTGCCCCGCGCCCGGCAGCGGCCGACCGGGACGCCCGGCGGCGCGCAAGCGGTCGGCGGCCGCGTAGTACACCTCGGCGACTGCGGCGCGCTCCGGGCGCCCGCGCCGCCACGGCCACGCCACCAACGCGAGCAGCAGGACCCCCGCGCCGCCGGTCACCAGCAGCACCGGCGGCAGCCACCACGGGTCCGGCATCGGCACCCCGGTGCCGACCACCGTCATGAGCAGCAGCATGAGCCCGCACGACGACGCGATGCCGCCGACGGGGCTGATGACACCGGAGACGAACGCGGTCGCGACCAGCACGAGCACCGTCGTCCAGCCCCGGTCAGCCGTCTGATGACCCATCACGATGCCGAGCGCTCCGGCGAGTTGCGGGGGCACCATGCGGATGATCCGGAGCCGGTACGCCTCGTCGCGGTCGAGCACGACCATGTTGAGGGCGCCGAGCGAGGCCAGCACGCCGTACGCCACCTCGTCGGCGGCCACGCCGATCGCCAGCGGCCCGGCCAGCGCGAGTGCCGCGCGCCCGGCCGCGGCCCAGGGAATCGGTGCCCGGCGCGGGGCGAGTGCGCGCAGGAACCAGTGGGCGTCACCTGCCGCGTGGCCCACCGGGTTGCCTCCGTACCGTGGTGCGGGTCGATCCGTGATCACCCTATATCCGATCAAAATGCGCGCTTCGCATGCACTCTCCATAACGTTTGGGAATTCACCCTCGCTGTCTGCCCGCTGTCACCCCGCTGTCCTCCCCCCACGCCCCCCGCTGCGGGACAATCACGACGGGAAACAACAAGACGGGGAGGCGAGCGGCGCGTGGGTGAGTGGTGGCTCGCCGGCCGGTACCGGCTGATCGAGGAGCTCGGCTCCGGCGGTATGGCCGTGGTCTGGCGTGCCCGCGACACCCACATGCACCGGTATGTGGCGGTCAAGTTGCTGCGCGACATGTACGGCATCCCCGGCGCGGCCGACCGCTTCGCCCGCGAGGCGCGAACCGCGGGCACCCTGTCGAGCCCCCACATCGTCACCGTGTACGACTTCGGCACCGGACTGCTGCAGGCCGCCGATCCCGACGACCCGCACACGCCGCCGACGGCCCCGGCGCGTCCCCTCTCGCACCACGGGCCCGCCACCCCCGACGAGCCGGTACGCGAAGCCGTGTACGTCACGATGGAACTGGTCCCCGGCCGCTCGCTCGCCAAGGTCGTCGCCGACGAGTCCCCCCTCCCGCTGGCGCGCGTCCTCGACCTGGCGCGTCAGTTGTGCGACGCGCTGGAGGTCGCGCACGACGCCGAGGTGCTGCACCGCGACATCAAGCCCGCGAACATCATGGCCAGCGACAAAGGCGTGCTGAAGGTCCTCGACTTCGGCATCGCCCGCTCCATGAAGGCCCTGGCCGCCGGGGCCACGCTCACCCGGCCGGGCGCGGTGCTCGGCACCGCGGCCTACATGTCGCCGGAACAGGCCAACGGCCAGCCGGCCGACGCCCGCTCCGACCTCTACTCGACCGGCTGCCTGCTGTACGAACTCCTCACCGGACTCCCGCCGTTCGGATTCGGCGACGTACCGAGCCTGCTCTTCCGGCACGTGCACGTAGCCGCCGAGTCCCCCGCCCGGGTCCGCGACGACCTCCCCGACGAGGCGTGCGAGATGGTGTTGGCGCTGCTCGCGAAGCATCCCGACGACCGCCCGCAGAGCGCCGCCGAGGTACGCCGCCTGATCGAGGCCGTGCCGCCGCTCCCGCCGGTACGCGTGCCCTCCGTGCCCGTGCAGGCCGAGGAACTGGCCCGCCGCATGGCCGAGGTCCCCGGTCGCGCACCGAAGGAGTCGGTCGCCCTGCTGCGTGAGCTACTGCCGGAGCACAACCGGGTGTTCGGCCACGACCACCCACGCACGCTCGGTGTGCGCGACGACCTCGCCTACCACCTGGGGCGGTCCGGCGAGCACCACACCGCGGTGAAAGTGCTGCGCCAACTCGTCGCGGACTACACGCGCGTACGCGGCCGCGAGCACCCGGACACCCTGGGCGTACGCCGCAACCTCGCGCACTGGACGGCCAAGGCCGGGGACCCCACCGCCGCGGCCCTGCTGCTGCGCGAACTGGTGCCCGCGTACGTGCGCGTCCACGGACCCACCGACATCGACACGTTCAAGGTACGGCGCGAACTGGCCCTGCACACCGGGCGGTCGGGCGACGCCGACGAAGCGGTCCGGCTGCTCCGAGAACTGGTCCTGGACATGACCGAGGCCCTTGACGGCGATCACCGCTATGTCATCGAGGCGCTCGAGGAACTGGCCTTCTGGGAACGCCGCATGACGCGCCCACAGCGGACCGGCTGAACCGGCCCGCTCGCCGCCGGGTGCAGTCGGCTCGGCTCGTGTGGACTCAGCTCGGCTCGGGTCGACTCCGTTCGGCCCGAGTGGACTCACTTCGGCCCGGGTGGACTCAGCTCGGGTCGGGTCGGTCTGCTCAGGTCGCTCAGGCAGGGCCCGCCCGGCCCGGCTCACAACGTGAGCATCTCCCGCAGCTCGCGCTTCAGCACTTTGCCCACCGCGTTGCGCGGCAGCGGCCGTTCGCTGAACCGCACGATCGTCGGGACCTTGAACGCCGCCAGCCGCCCCGCCACGTGCCCGCGCAACTCCGCCGCGGACACCACCGCTCCCGGCTGCGTCTCGACGACCGCCGCGACCTCCTCGCCCAGTTGGCGGTGCGGTACGCCCACCACCGCGACGTCCGCGACCGCCGGGTGCTCGAAGAGCACCGCCTCGACCTCCGCCGAGTAGACGTTCTCGCCGCCCCGGATGATGACGTCCTTGAGCCGGTCGACCACGTAGACCAGCCCGTCGCCGTCGACGTACCCGAGGTCACCGGTGCGGAACCATCCGCCGGGGAAGCAACTCGCGCTCTCCTCCGGCCTGTTCCAGTATCCGCGAGCGATGTGCGGCCCCCGGAAGCGGAGCTCCCCGGTCTCGCCCCGCGCCACCTCGCGCCCGGTCGCCGGGTCGACGACCGCGACGTCGACCACCGGGACCGGGCGGCCCACGCTGTCCGGGTGCGCGTAGTACTCCTCGCCCGAGTTGGCCACCACGGCGCTGGTCGTCTCGGTCGTGCCGTAGCCGTTGAGCGGCGACACCGCGCGGCCGGACATCCGGCCCACGCCGTCCACCAGGTCCGGGGGCACCGGCGCGCCGCCGGCGCCGAGGCTGAGCAGGGACGACAGGTCGTACTTTCCGCGCGCCGGGGACTCCAGCAGGCGGCGCAGCAGCGTGGGGACCATCGTCGCGCTCGTGACGTGCTCCGATTCGATGAGCTGGAGGGCGCGTTCGGTGTCCCAGCGGCGCATCAGGGAGAGCTTCGCGCCCTGGCCGGCGGCGGCGTACATGCCGACGAGTCCGGCGATGTGGAAGAAGGGGTAGACCTGGAGCGCGCTCGGCCGGGGCATGTCGGGCGCCGCGGCGTAGAACGCGGGCATGCCCTTGGTCAGCATCTCCGGTGGTACGCCCGCGCGGGCCAACTGCACGGCCTGGAGCAGTTGGATGGTGTGCAGGTTGGTGGTGTGGTTGCGCTGCGTACCGACAGCGCCCTTGGAACGGCCAGTCGTGCCCGACGTGTAGATGATCGTCGCGTCGTCGTCCGGTGCGATCTCGGCCGCGGGCAGCGGGCAGGGGTCGGACCATCGGGTCAACGCCGCCGACAGGTCGGTCATGCCCGGCCGCATCGGGCCTTCCGGGTGCGCGACAAGGACGGCACGCACACTCGTCGGGACCACGTCCTCCTCCGCCGCCGCGAGCAGGTCGGCGCGCTCGCCGTCGGCGACCAGTACACACGTGCCGGAGTCGGCCAGCGCGTACCCGAGTTCGTCGGCTGTCCACCACGCGTTGAGCGGTACGGCGACGGCGCCCAGGACCTGCGTGGCCCAGAACGCGAGGACCCACTCGGGGTGGTTGCGCATCGCGATGGCGACCCGGTCGCCCTTGCGCACGCCCAACTCCTCAGCGAGGTGGCGCGCCAAATGGGCGACCAACCGCAGCTGTTCGTCGTAGCTGATGCGGCCTGTCTCGTGGACGAGCGCGTCGGCGGTCCCGAAGGCGGCCGTCCCCTCGAAGACCGTGCGGAGCGTCGCGGGCGCGGAGGCGTACTCCCGCCACCGGCCGCTGCCGTGGTTGCTGCTCTGATCGCCGGACCGACCGCCGCCACGATCACTGTCGACGATGGCGAACACCGAGTCCGGGGCGGTCAGTTCCGCCAATGCCTGCGTGCGGTCGAGCATTCGCCTGCACCTCCTGGCCATACGCCATGCCTGTTCACGCGTTGCGGGGACCCGGGGTGGAGCGGCACCACAGTAGTCCGGCAGGCGGCGTACCAGAACAGTTTTCCCGGCAACCGCCTGTTTCGCTCCAAGGGCTGGCGTGCCACGACGGGACACGGCAGGGTGTTGAGCGAGCGTTCGTCAGGTCGCCCGCGTCGGAGGAGCCGCCCTATGGAGTACGAGCAGATCGCCACGGAAGCCAAGGACGGGATCCTCACCGTTCGGCTGGACCGTCCGGACCGGATGAACGCCTACACGTTCCGGATGCGCGCGGAGATCTCCGACGCCCTGGACCGGGCGGACGCCGACGACGACATCCGCGTGGTGGTCTTCACCGGCAGCGGCCGGGCGTACTGCGCGGGCGCCGACCTCGAACAGGGCGCGCAGACCTTCGACGCGACCGCGCATGCCGCGGTGACGGGCGAACCGGAACCCGCCCCCGAGGACTTCCGCGACGACGGCGGCAAACTCGTGATGCGGCTCTTCCGTTCCACGAAGCCGCTCATCGCCGCCGTCAACGGCCCGGCGGTCGGCGTCGGCGCGACCATGACACTGCCGATGGACATCCGGATCGCCTCCTCCGACGCGCGCTTCGGCTTCGTCTTCGCGCGCCGGGGCATCACCCCCGACGGCTGCTCGACGTGGTTCCTGCCCAAGGTCGTCGGCATCGACCGCGCGCTCGAATGGTGCTTCACGGGACGCGTGTTCGACGCCGCCGAGGCCCACGAGGCCCGGCTCGTACGCGAGATCGTCGCTCCGGAGGACCTGCTCGACCGCGCGTACGAGATCGCCCACGGCATCGCGGAGCGCACACCCGCGGTGGCCGTCGCGGTCACCCGCGCGCTGTTGTGGGGCATGCAGTCCGAACCCGACCCCTGGACCGCGCACCGGCTCGAGTCGCGCGCGCTGCACTGGGCCGGCCAGTCGGAGGACGCCCGGGAAGGCGTCCTGGCGTTCCTGGAGAAGCGCCCGCCGAACTTCGGGCTCACCGTCAGCCGCGACCTCCCCGACCACCTCCGCAGCTGGCCCGCCGAGTAGCGCCGGGCGCGACCGGAACTCCGGTCGCCGCATGCGTCCCGTCCGCTCCTCCGCCTGGCCCCGGACACGCCCGAGCCGGGGCCAGGCGGGGCCGCGGCGTATGTTCACCCACACGTTCGACCCTCGCAGTTGTGTTCAGCAACCGTTGTAAGGCACGCTGTGTTCGGCAGCGTTGTCGGTGGTGAGGGTGTCGACGTGGGCGAGCGAGTGCAGACGGCCGTGAGAGACAGTGCGGGGCGTCGCGTGGTGCGTGAGGTCGGTGCCGCCACGCGGCTGCTGCGCGGGCTGATGGCTCCCCCGCTGCACGCGGCGGGCATCACCCAGGCGGAGTTCCACCTCCTGGCGATCCTGGAGGAGCGCGGGACGTCGACCGGCAAGGAACTGTCCTGCAAGCTCAGCCTCGACAAGACGACCGTCAGCCGGCAGTTGACCGCGCTCGAGGAAGCCGGCGCGATCGCCCGTACGACCGACCCGGCCAACCGGCGCTCGCACCTGATCACGCTCACCGAGGACGGCCGCGACCGCCTCGCCGACGCGCGCCGACGTACCATCGCCGTCCTGGAGGACCGTTTCTCCACCTGGCCGCCCGAGGAACTGGACGTCCTCGCGGACCACCTCGCGCGCTTCAACGACCAACTGCGCGGCGTCGGCGTCACCGAGGCATAAGAGCCCCGGCCCGCGAGCGGCGAACACCGATGCGCTTTCCGGCCCCCGCCCAGGGCGGTGCCTCGCCCGGAGCCGTCCCTCGTCGGCGCTACACCTCGCCCGGGGACTCCGCGACCCTCGGGTGGATCCTCGGCCGCGCGCGATAGACGTCGTACACACCCTGCACGCGCCGCAGTGCCTTCAGCAGGCGCGGGAGGCTGGCCAGGTCCGCCAGACGGATCGTGTACGTCTGCCGCACCCGCATCTGCTGCGGCGGCGCGATCGACGCCGACGTGATGTCCGCCCCCGCCGCGTCGATCGCGGCGGTGACGTCGGCCAGGAGCCTGGGCCGGTCGAGCGCTTCGAGTTGGACCGTGACGCGGTAACCGCGCTCGGCCTGATGCGGCAGCCACGCCGCCGTCACGATGTCGCGCCCGGCCCGGATCATCTGCTGCACGTTCGCGCAGTCGCGCTGGTGCACGGCGACCGTGCCGCCCCGGATCACGAAGCCGGCGAGCTCGTCGGGCGGTACCGGGGTGCAACAGCGGGCAAGGCGCACCGGCGCACCGGGCGAGCCGGGCACCGACACCAGGGTCTCGCCCGCGTCCTGTTCGGCGAGGACCGCCGGGGCCGCCTCGCTCGACGCGGCCAGGTTGCCGAAGGACTGGTCGGTCGGCGCCTCGTGCCGCCCCGGCATCCCGGGGATCATCCCCGCGGGGATCCCCGGCGGCATCCTTGTCGGCATCGCGGCGGCGTCCGGCGCCGGGTCGGGGTGCTCGGCCAGCCAGCCCTGGATGGCCACGCGCGCGAGCGGACTGCGGACGAAACCGAGCCACTCACGAGAAGGGCCCGCGCCGGAAGGCGGGGCCGTGATGATCGATACCGTCTCGCCGTCCGCGAGCACCGAGGAGAGGGCTACAAGACGGCCGTTGACCTGTGCGCCGATACAGCGGTGGCCGGTCTGCTCGCCGATCGCATACGCGGCGTCGACGCACGTCGATCCGGCCGGCAGCGTCAGCGGGCGGCCTCCAGGAGTGAACACCAGCAGCTCGCGGTCGGCCGACAGGTCGGCGGTGAGCTGCGACCAGAAGGCCGTCGCGTCGGGGATGCCGCCCTGCCAGGTCAACAGCCGGTGCAGCCACTCCAGCTGGCCCCGGCCGTCGGAACCGTCGGTGTCCTCCGCGGTGTGCGCGACGACGCCGAACTCGGCGAGGCGGTGCATGCGCCGGGTGCGGATCAGGACCTCGACGACCTCGCCGCCGGGCAGCGAGATGGCGGTGTGCAGCGACTGGTACAGGTTGAACTTGGGGGTGGCGATGAAGTCCTTGAACTCCCCCGCGAGCGGCGTCCAACAGGTGTGCATGACCCCGAGCGCGCCGTAGCAGTCGGTGTCCGCGTCGACGACGACCATGAGCCGCGACAGGTCGAACGGCCCGAGCGGCGCGTCGCCGCGGCGCACCTGGACGCGGCGGGCCGAGACGTGGTGCCGGGAGCGCGGGGTGACCTGCGCGTCGATGCCCGCGTCGCGCAGCGCGCGGCGTACCGACCCGGCGAGGGCCGCGGCGGCCTCGTCGCGCTCGGCAGCCTGCTCGGCCAGCACCCGCACGATGCCGGCGTGCTCGTCGGGTTTCAGCGTCGCGAAGACGATGTCTTCCAGCTCGGTCTTGACGACGTGGATGCCCAGGCGCTCGGCGAGCGGGATGAAGACGTCGCGGGTGACCTCGGCGATGCGGATCTGACTGGCCCGGCGCATGTGCCGGATGGTCCGCATGTTGTGCAGCCGGTCGGCGAGTTTGATGACCGTCACGCGCAAGTCGCGGCCGGTGGCCACGAGGATCTTGCGCATGGTCTCGGCCTCGGCCTCCTGCCGGTTGTTGAAGTCGACCTTCTCCAGCTTCGTGACGCCGTCGACGAGGTGCGCGACGTCGTCGCCGAAGGACTCCCGGACGGTGTCCAGCGTCAGGTCGGTGTCTTCGACGGTGTCGTGCAGGAGGGCGGCCACCAGCGTGGTGGTGTCCGCGCCCAGCTCGGCGAGGATGGTCGCGACGGCGAGCGGGTGCGTGATGTACGCCTCGCCGCTCTTGCGCATCTGGCCGCGGTGCGACAACTCCGCGACCACGAAGGCGCGTTGCAACAGTGCGAGGTCCGCCTTCGGGTGGTGCGAACGGTGCACCTGGACCAGCGGGATCAGCGTTTCGAGTGCCTCGGGGCTGCGTCTGCGGTTGCCGCCGATGAGGAACGTCGCGGCGGCGAGGCTCAGCCGCTGCACGGGGCGGCGGGCGGCACGGCTCGCCCGGTCGGGATTCGTGGCCGAGGCTTCCCCGCGCTTGTCGGGGCGCGCATCGACCGGACGGGGCGTCACATCTCGCGCGCCCGCGCCTACGGGCGGGTCGATCCCCCCGATCGTCATGGCGCACCTCCGGCACTGGAACACCGGAGCATCGCCCCGGTGGTTCATGCTACCGGCAAGTCAGGGGGGCATGTCCGGCGGATGTCGCCGATCACACACCACCACCCGTGCGGGTGAACTTCCCAGGGCCGCAAGAGCGGAGGCGGCCCGCGCGCGTCGAACCGATGCCCGTTCGGACGCGCGCGGGCCGTCTGAACAGCGCCGATACCCTGCCGCGGCATGGGGCTCGGACACCCGCCGGACTACATGAAGGACGTCTCCTCGGTCAGGCCGAGCGACGCGTCCGCGCCCGTGATGATCGGCTGGCAGTTGCCCCATCCGACACCGCCGCCGACCGGGTCGGTGACGCGGATCACCGTGTCGCGGATCTGGTGCAGCCGCCGCGCCTGCTCCGGCGTCGAGCAGTCCGCGACCCGGTCGCCCTCGACGTGGAGCTCGCCGCGCCACTCGCCGTGGTGGTGACCGTCGAGCCCGAAGTACAGCCCGCCGCCGAGGTGGAAGCCGGTGTCCGAGACCACCTCGATCTGCAGCGGACGCGCCGAGCCGTCGGCCATCGTGGCGTGCACCTTGCCGCCCCGCAGCCGCCGGTTGACCGGGTCGTACGACAGCTCGGGCACCAGGTCGGCCCACTCCTCCACGCGTCCGTCCGGGTGCTCGACCCCGCCGGTGACGCGCTTCTGGGAGAACCCGGGTGCGGTGGTGATCTGGTAGTGCAGGAACAGCGCGTACCGGCTGCCGTCCGGGCGCTCCATCAGCACCGGGGACCAGATCATGCGGAACGACGCCGAGGCGGGCATGCCGGCCGGCTCCAGGTCGGAGGCCGGCGTACCGACGTCGTAGCGGGTGCCCCACGAGTGGTCGCGCGTGGAGACCCAGGTGTCCGGGGTGATCTCGGTGCGCTCGCCGTCGACCTCGACCCAGCCGTGCGCCACCCCGGTCTGGTGGTAGCGCACCAGGTCGGCGGCGACGCGGTAGGCGCGCCGGTTGTGCGTGCGCTCCTCGCACACCGGCGGCACGACGGCCTCGAAGGTCCAGTCGAAGGCGATCGGCTGCGCGTCGTTCGGCTCCAGCACGAAGCGGACGACCTTGAGCGGTTCGAGGACCTCGTACTTGACCGGTCCGATCTCGGTGCGCGTCGGCTCGGGCGACAGGCGGCGGGACGCGCGTACGGTCACCTGCTCGACGCCGCGCGACACACCCGCATAGCCGTCCATGACGTTGCGGTTCGTGTACTTGCCCAGGCCGAACCCGAGTTGGAGGCTGCCGTCGCGGGCCGCCGCCATCGCGCAGACCTTCTCGGTCCACGAGGGGTCGGTGGTGCCGACCGAGCCGAAGGTCTCGGTGACCTGGTGGGTGAAGCCCTCGTCCGCGGCGATCAACTGGCCTATCGGGTTCACTGGGCGGTCTCCTCCGTGGTGCCGGCGGACTCGGTTGCGGCCGAGAGCGAGTCCCAGTACGTGCCTTCGAGCATCTTCTCGATGAGCGCCCGGTGCAGGACGGTCTCGTCCAGGTCCTCCGGCATGACGCGCTCGCCGAAGAACTCCTGGCGGTGCGCGATGCGGGCCATGACGACGCCGTGCCGGACCGCCGAGTACACCTCGAAGTAGTGCGTGTTGACGGGGGTGTGGCCGGTGAGCCGCTCGTACTGGGCGTAGACGTCCTCGCGGCGCAGCAGGTCGGGGATGCCCGGCAGGCCGCCGTACCGCGTGGCGATGTCCTGGAAGAAGTCGTGGATGAACACCATCCACGCGAGGTCGAGTTCGCGCGGGCCGACCGCGGCCATCTCCCAGTCGAGGACGGCGGTGGGCGCGAAGTCGACGTACAGGATGTTGCCGATGCGCGCGTCGCCCCAGCTGATGACGTCGGCGCCCGGGTCCTCCGGGAAGTTGTCCTCCAGCCAGGTGAAGGCCCGGTCCAGCAGCGGTACGCGGCGCCCCTCGATGCCCCACTCGTAGAACGCCTTGAGGTCGTTCAGGTGGCGGCGCAGCGCGGAGTCGCCGGGCTGCTCCAGCTGCAGGAACGCGATCTCCTCGGGCGTCGCCTCGATGCCGTGGATCTCCGCGACGATCGCGACGGACGCCTCCTGCAGGCGGCGGCGGTCGGCCGGGTCCGCCTTGAGCAGCCAGCTGTCGATCGTGTACGGCATGACATCCGGCGGTGCGGCGCCGTCCGCCCGCCCCATCACGAAGAAGGGAGCGCCGAGCGGTGCCTCGTCCGGCTCGTTCCACAGCAGCTTCGGCACCGGGATGCCGCAGCGCTCGCCCACGAGGGTCATGACGCGGTACTGCTTGTCGAGGTCGTACGTCGGGAAGACGGGCTTGGCCTCCAGCGCCGGGCGCATGCGGACCACGCAGCGCTCGGCGCGCGTCGCGCCGTCCTCGGTCCAGGTCGCGTCGAACAGCAGTGTCTCGCTGGACATGCCGTTGGTCGCGGGGATGCTGAGCTCCGAGACGTGGGGGTCGGCCCCGTCCGGCAGGCGTCCCGCGAGCCACGAGACGAGCCGGTCGTGCACCTCGTTCAGGTCGCGGTTGCTGACCTGCGGGCGGGCGACCTCATCGGAGTCGGCCACGACAACCTCCGGTATCCGTGCCGCGTTTGCGACGGGTGCTTCGGGTTTGCCCGGGGCCCGGTACGGTCCGTGAGGCCCGGGAGCGAGCCCCAAAAGTGAAACCGGTTCTATCACGTGCGACACGTGTCATCAATGGTCGGCGGGCTGCCGGGCCGGTCCCGGGCCGGTTCCGGAACGGCGCGCTCCGGCGTACGCGGCCCCCGGACTCCCCCGCCGCGCGGGCGCGCGCCGTCACCCGTCCGCCACGTGCCCCCCAACAGGACGCACGGTAAGCCGGTCCCCCGCGGCCCGTACCGCGATACCGTCTGGGTGGTCCCGCGCCACCCGGGTCGCCCGAGTCGCCCGAATCGCGTCCGCCAAAGGGGCCGGAGACGGGAGCAGGAGCAGTCGCATGAGGATCAACGCGGTGGTGTTCGACGTGGGTGAGACCCTGGTCGACGAGAGCCGTGAGTACGGCACCTGGGCCGATTGGCTGGGGGTGCCCAGACACACCTTCTCCGCGGTCTTCGGCATGGTGCTGGCCCAGGGCCTCGATTACCGCGAAACCTTCCAACGGTTTCGACCCGGCTTCGACCTGGAGTCCGAACGCGCCGCCCGGGCCGCCGCGGGGCGCCCGGAATGGTTCGGGGAGGACGACCTCTACCAGGACGTCCGGCCCTGCCTCAAAGCCCTGCAGGGCATGGGCCTGTGGCTCGGCGTCGCCGGAAACCAGACCGTCAATGCCGGATCGATCCTGCGGGGCCTCGACCTGGGCGTCGACCTCGTCGCGACCTCCGACGACTGGGGCGTGGTCAAGCCCGACGCGGAGTTCTTCGAGCGGCTGGTCGAGGATTGCCCGTACCCGGCCGACGAAATCCTGTACGTCGGCGACCGCCTCGACAACGACGTGCGCCCGGCGCACCGCGCGGGCCTGCGTACCGCGCACGTCAAGCGCGGCCCGTGGGGCATGCTCGTCGCGGCCGACACCGAGCTGCGCGAGGTGGCCGACGTCCTTCTCACGTCGCTCGACGAACTCCCGGGCGAGGTAGGCCGCTTGACCGGCAGGGGCACCGGTGCCGGCGCTGGTGCCAACGGCAATGGCAGTGGCAAGGGCAAGGGCAGTGGCAACGGCCGGAAGACCGCGGACGGCGCGAAGGACACCCCGGGGACGCCGACGGCGCGGTCAATCGCGCAGTGAGCCGTGCGGACGTGCGGTGAGACGTGCAGCGAGACGCAGTAAAACGTGCAGTGAGAAGTGCAAGGCGGCCGGTCCGGGATCGGGGGTCCCGGGCCGGCGGCGACGGCGGATCGTGGGGAGGCAGCGTGCCGTGTCCGCCACGCAAGGGGCCCGCCGCAAAGGTGTCCGGCCCCGTGGAAGCAGGCGGGATCGAGGGTTCCGCGAAGCCCTGACCGTGCGCGCCTCGGAACGGCCGTCAGGCGGCCGGATCCGGGGGGCCGGGGAGATCGGCGACGTCGGAAAGGTCCGGGAGGTCCGGGAGGTCTGGGACCGGCTCGGGACGAGGGCGCGGACGCGCGGAGGACTCGGCGTGGCCGGCCGCCAGGCGGTCGTCCAGTTCCGCGACGAAGGGCTCCCCGGCCCACGGGGAGAGGGCGGCGCGTACCGTGCGCACCCGGTCCACCGCGGTCGCATAGCCCTGGCGCTCCACGAGCCCCAGGACGCGGTGCAGGAGCCCGCACGCGTCCTCGGGCTCCCGGGCCGCCGCGGACGCCGCCGCCAGGTCCGCCAGCGTGACCGCGCGCTGCTTGTCCGCGTCGGGGGCGAGCCCCGCGAGCGTACGGTGCAGCGTGGCCTTCGCATGGTCGGTACGCCCGGCCGCGAGTTCCGCGGCGCCCCGGAATCCGTCGAGGCGCGGCCCCGAGAACCAGTCCAGCCACGCGGGCGGTCCCGACGCGGACCACGAACCGGTCGCGGTCCGGGCCGGGTGCAGGGTGTCCGCGGCCCGGTCGAGCAGCGGGAACGCGCCACCGGGATTGCCGAGGCGTACCTCCGCCTCGGACGCGACGGCGTCGAGCCACGCGTGGATGACCGGCCCCGCGTCGCCGCGCGTCGCACAGTCGCGGGCGGCGTCGAGACGACCGCGCGCCTCGCTGCCGCGCCCCGACCAGGCCGGGGCGAAGGCCATGTGGCCCAGCACGGCGGCGCCGAGCGCCCCGTCACCGGCCGTGTCGGCCGCCGCGAGGGCGAGGTCCTGCCAGGATTCGACCTGCTTTTCGCCCAGTTGCAGGTCGAAGAAGGCTATGCGGGAGACCAGCAGCGCCGATTCGGCCACCGCGGCGGCAAGCCGCGCGTCCGGTCGGCCGGCCATGAGACCGGCACCCGTGCGGACGTGCCGCGCCACCTTGGGCAGCAGGTGGGCCGGCTCCTGGGTCCAGTACTCCTCGCGCAGGCGGGCGGTGGTCCGGGCGTACGCCGCGGGGTCGGCGGCCCCCGAACCGTGGACGGATTTGCGGCCGGGATCGCGGGTGCCGGCCGCAGCGCGGCCCTGCGTGCCCGCACTTACTCCTGCGGCCACGCCGGCGGCACCGGCAAGAAAGCTTCGTCGTTGCACCGCGTCCTCCACGCGCATCGTGATGAAGGGCATGCCCGCACCGCACCGACACCCGCGACGTCGCCGTCGCCGGGGCCGGACTGCGGAAGGAGAAGGAGGGGGAGGGCTGCTGGTTCACGATCCTGGCCGCCTGAGGACCGGTGCCGCTATTGGTTGAGGCCCCTTAGGGGCCAAGAGTCCTCCACAAGTCCTCCAGGAGTCCCCGGCGGCGACCTCGTCACACACGGTGCCGACCTGATTGCATCGATGTCAGGACGACGGGAGGACGCACAGGAGGACGTCCTGACACAACGTCAGGCCTGGTGCCGGACACGGCACACCCGCACCGTCCGGCGAACGAACTGCCCGACAAGCTCACGATGAACCCGGAACCATCGCACCGCGGAACACGAACTTCCCGAACAATTCGGCAGGTTCGGTCGGTTCGAAAGCTCCGACAGGAACCACGGACACGACAGGCACCAGCACGACAGGCACCAGCACGACGGGGACCCGCACGACAGGAACGACACGAACGACAGGAACGACACCCACGGTTCGGACCACGGCCCACGCACCGACGAGAGAGGACGCCTCCGTTGAACGCCGACGTCAACCGCAGCAGGACGGCCGTGGTGCCGCAGGACATGATCCGGAACCCGCACGCTCCGCGCCTTGTCGCGGCCGGCGAGACCTTCGATGTCATCGAGGTCGAGGACCGGCTCGGATTCGAGGCCCTGGGAGCCCTGTACGCCCACCGCGTCGCGGTGGGACCGGTGATCTCCGACCGGCGCTACCGCCGCATCGGGTTCCTGGTCCCCCCCTGCGACAGCCACGCCCGCGGCCCGGCAGCGCGCGGTAGGCCCGCGCCACCACGGCCGCGGGGCGTGGATCACCGTGCCCCCCGCGGACTGCGAGGACGGGCCGCTGGTGTGGCTGGTCCCACCCAGCCCCGAAGGGCGGCTCACCGCGCTGCACCACGTGCGGGCCGCCATAGCGGAGGCGGCGAGAATGCTCGCCGACTCCCGGCCACGGGTCTCCTGAGAGACCCCCACATTCGTACCGGCCGAGGTTCCTGACTGAGCGGCTCCCCCTTGTCCGACTCGCCTCGGCCGGTACTGCACCACTTGCGCCACCGGAAGCATGCGCACTGCCTGCCACTTGATCGACCGGAACCGCGCGGATCGTGTGGACCGCGCGGACCCGTGGACCGTCCGGCCCGCGTGGACCGCCGGAACGTGGACTGCCGGGGACAACCGCGCATTTGAACGCGGCTGAACCCGGCCGCAGTCGCCGCACCCGCAAAGCCTGTCGCACGTACTTCGGTCGCTTGTCCGCTCGATTCGCTCCAACCGCCGCCCCCCGCCGGCCAGGCCGTGAACCACGCGCCGACGTCGGCAAAACCTTCGTACCGCAAGGACCTTCGACCGACGCACACCGAACTTCCGACGCACACCGAACTTCCCTGGGGCTTCCCGGCGCCGCCACGCCACACGCCCCGCTCCCGCGGCATCCCTGTGCCGGTCCCACCCCCCAGTGGTCGGCAGCCGCGATCCGGGAAGCGCGACCTCCGTAGCGCGATCCCCGGCGACAGGACCCGGCCCGGCAGGCCGGGCTCTGTCACGTCGCGGGCAGGCGAACGCGACGCGGGCGAGCGTCCGTGCCCCACAACCCGAGCCGGTTCCCCGACCACCGTCAGGTCGGGGAACCGTCGCATGTCTGCGGCCGCTCCGTTGCCGCGGGTACGTCGCCTGCTCGGTCCGCTACGTCGCCTGCTCCGGCGCGTCGACGCCGCGGGTGCATCGCCGACACGACGCGTCACCCCGGCAATCGATCACCGCAAGCGGCGATTTGCCCCTCTCGTGCATGATTGACGTGAGCGTTCGGGACGTACGGCCCCCGCAAGATCGCGGTTACCGGCCGGTCGTGTGCGTAGTCGCAACGCCAGTGGGCATGCCCACATCGTTGTGACGGGGGGCCCGCGAACACGCAGGAGGAGTAAGTCATGCCGCCAGAGCCGTCGAAGCCACGCATTCGTCCCGCGCGGCTGCTGTTCGAACCCGCCGTGTTCGAGCGCGAGGAAGAGCGGTTCTTCGACCTGGACGACCTCACCGACCCCGAGGTCATGCTCGACCGCGCCACGCAGCTCACGGAGGCCTTCCGGGCCGCCGCGGACCGTGCCGTCGACTACCAGGCGATAGCGGTGGCGCGGCTGGCCGACCGGCGGCGGTTCGACCGGCTCGAACCGGCGCAGATCGCGGGTCGGACGGGGTGGAGCGAGGCGTACACGGTCAAGATGATCGAGTACGGCGAGCGGCTGATCGCCAAGCGCGGCGACTGACGCGCGTCACAACTCCACGCGGTTGTCCGCGAGGGTGCCCAGGACCGCCTGGTTCGCCTCCCAGCCGTCCGGGAACGACACCGGCAGGCCGAGGTGCACCGGCTCGGACGACGGGTGGGCGTCCAGCAGTTCGGGGATTCCGGCGCGTGCGACCACGAGGCACGCGTGGCGGTGCCGGGACGCGAGCACGCACAGGCGCCCGGTCTCCAGGTGGAACGCGGTGGCGTCGCGCCGCCCGGACAACGGGTGGAGGAAGACCGTGACGTCGAACTCCCGTCCCTGGAGCCGGTTTGCGGTGTCGACCACGATGTTCCGGGCGCCCGGGACCTGCGCATCCAGGCGTACCAGCGCCGCCTCGACGCGCGACCGCTGCTCTCGGTGACTGACGCCGACCGCGATCCGGCCCGCGTCCAGGGGGTTTTCGCCGCGTTCCGACACGGCGGTCCCGCGGCGGGCGAGTACGCGGGCGGCGAGGGTGGCCACGGTGCGTACGGTCTCGTCGTCCGACGGGAGGGTGAACCCGGGCGGCAGTTCCAGCAGGCCCCAGCCGGAGTCCGCGGCGATGTCGACGACTTCGTCGTACGCGTCCTTGCGGTGGCCGGCCTCGAAGTGCAGCCTGCGCTCCCCGCGTTCGGTGCCGGAGCGGAACGGCGTGAACGGGTAGAACGCCTCCGAAACGAGGGGCGCGGCGGTCGCCGGCAGCCGCCATGACACCGGCAGCCGGTGCACCGGAAGGTCGGGGTTGTGGCGGCGGAGGACGGCCACGGCGCTCTGCGAGGGGTCGTACGTCAGCCCGTGCCACTGCCCCGCGTCGACGGTCGCGAACGGGTCCAACTGGCCCGGGTCGCCCACGAACAGCGCCTTGTCGAACAACCGCGCGACAAGGAGCAGCGCGTCCGACCGCATCTGGTACGCCTCGTCCACGATCGCCCAGGCCCAGCGCCGGTCGTCCACCAGCGCCCACTTGGCGGCCGTCGACACCACGATCTCGCAGCCGTCGAGGTCGCCGGCCTTGCCCGCGATCTGCACGGGCGTGGCCGCGAGGTCCTCGCCGGGGCGGTAGTCGGCGGCCGACAGGCGGCCGAGCACGAGGTTCGGGTGCTCCTCGGCCAGGCGCAGCAGCAGGTCGTCGACCTGGTTGTTGGTCTGCGCGACGATCATGAGCCGGTCGCCGCGCCCGGCGATCTCCGCCGCGGCCCGCACCACCAGCGTGGACTTCCCGGCGCCGGGCGGGGAGTCCACGACCACGCCGCGGTGGCGGCCGGACGCGAGGTCGGCGAGCACGGCGGCGGTGACGCGTCCCGCTGCCTTGCCGGGGTCCTGGGAGATGTCGTTCACGCCGCCGCCTCGTTCGCCTTGCCTGTGCCCGTCTTGCTGCCGGTGTTCGCGTTGCGCGCGTTCGTGTCGCCCGGGTTCGTGTCGTCCGGGTTCGCGTTGCCCGCGTTCGTGTCGCCCGCCCGTGCGGTCATGCCCACTCCTCCTGCGCGGCGGCCAGTTCCTCCTCGTCCGGCTCCCTCGGCGCGCCCTCGTCGGCAGGCGCCGGACGCGGCTCCGGCGGACCGCCGTGGGTCCACGGAGTCTCCTCCGCCGACGGCCACTTGGGGCCGCCCCGGAAACCGGAGGCGGCCACCGTCCAGCACAGCAGGTCGCCTGGCTCGGGAACGCTCCCCTCCTCCGGCGTCTTGCCGCGCCCCATGCCGCCCGTCAGTTCGATGCGTACCTCACGCGTATCCCCCGGCCCTTCCGCGACCGCGATCAACTTGGCCTTGGCCTTGGGGCGTTCGACGCACTCCAGTTCGGTGTCCAGGGGCAGAAGCGGGTCGTCCGACGTCTGCACCACCATGAGCGGTCGCGGCCGGGCCTGCTTCTTCCCCGGTTCGGTCACCATGCGGTCCGCCTCGACCGAGACGATCCGGCCGCGGAAGGCCTGACCGACCAGGCGCGCACCCGCCATCAACAGCGGGTCGTCGCGCAGTTGTTCGCTCTCCAGGCGGGCCTGCGCCTGCTCGCGCCGGTGGAGTTGCTGCGCCGCGGCGACCGCACCGGGCACGCGCGGCTGAGGACGCGAGTCCGGGCTCTGCAGGTCCGCCGCGAAGAGGCTGTACGACATGCGGTCCGTCTCCCAGCGGCCCGCCACCGAGGTGCCGACCGGGAGTTCGCGCAGCAGTTCCAGGCCACGCCACACGCGCCGCCAGGTCGGCATGAGCTCGGCACCGAGCGCGTCGCGGATGCGTTCCTCCGCGCGCGCCGACACGTGCGGGTCCTCGGCACGCTCGGCGGCGTCGTACGTGGCGATCAGCGGCGCGAGCTTCTGGTCGAACTCCGGTGCGGACGCCGGGCCCGCGGGCGGCGCCCCCTCCGCCTCCCGGGCCGTCACGGCCCCGGAACGCCCGGGCTCGGGGTCGATCCACCCCATCAGCGCCGCGAGTTCGCCGTTCTCCAGATCGCTCTGGCCGGTCGCCCAGGTCTGCGTCAGGAGGTCGGTGAGGGCCAGGAGGACGCAGGAGCCCGGCGTACGCGCGCGGTCGGCCAGCCAGGTGGCCCAGCGGCCGAGCAGCGGGACGTCGGGGTGCACCGCGTACTCGCCCTCGCTGCGCCGGAAGCGCGTCGAACGCCCGAGCAGGCGCATGTACTCGATGCCGCCGCTCGACGGGACGATGATCTGCGGTGCGTCGAGCGCGCGTTCGTACGCGTCGTCGTTGCGCCGCTCGACCGTCTCCGTCGTGTCGATGTACTCGGTGAGGTAGGGCAGGAGCACCGTCGCGAGCCCGGCGACGTGCGCGAACCGGCGTTGGCGGTCGCGCGGTTGGGGAACCACGAGCAGGTGCGGCGCGGCCGGGTCGTCGCCGACGAGGGCCGCGAGCGGCGCGAACGCCTCGCCGGACATCGTGTACGGCACGAACACCACGGGCCGGTCGGACAGGTGGCGGTGGCGCACGGTCGCCGCGGGCTGCGCGTACCCGGTGGCGGCGGCCCTGAGGCGGCCGAGCGCCGAGACCGCGCTCACGAGACTCCTCCGACCGCTCCGGCGAGCCCGCCCGCCTTGGCCGTCCCGCCCTGGCCGACCACCCCGGCCGCCCGGGCCGCCCCGTCGGCGCCTGTCGCCCCGGTCATGCCCGCCTCCGCTGAGCCCACTGTCCCTGACACGTTCACGGTGCCTGACGCGCTTCCTGCGTTCCCTGCGCTTCCCTCGTTTCCTGCGCCCGCGCCGGCCGCGGCCTCGGCCTCGGCCAGCACCTCACGCCGCAGGGCCTCCGCGCGCCGGAGCAGACGCGCGATCTCCTCCTCGCCGCGCTCCGGCGCACACTTCCCGTCGGCGAGATCCAGTGCGCGCCCGATGTCCTCTATCCCGCCCAGCTCGCCGCGGATCCCGGTGCCGAGGGTGCCCACCAGCCCGCCGGATCCGTGCGCGCCCTCACACGCGCGAGCCTCGGACCTGCAGAAATGCGCAAGCTCGCAGGTCGAGAGGCAGCCCGGGATGTACTCCGCGCGGACCGCCCCCACCGCCCGCGCCACGGCCGCCTGCCCTGCCGCATCGTCCAGATCGAACGTCAGTCCGAGCGGCAGCGTGTCGAGCAGGTCGTCCACCCGGGCGAGGCGGGCGAGGCGGCGGCGGGTCACCGCGAGCTCCTTGCGGATGTCCAGCAGCGCCGCGGTCGGCTGGTTCGAGAAGTCCCGCGGGCAGACCAGCACGACGTCGGTGGACACGACCTCGGGCGGGTGGCCGAGACGGGCCGCGGTCTGCTGGAGGGCCAGCACGTACACCGCCGCCTGCCGGGCGGCCGACGCGAGCTTGGCCGGGTCCGCGACGCCGTCGATCACCGAGAAGGACTTGATCTCGACGACGTGCAGCCGCCCGGCCACCAGGCACGCCATGGCGTCCGGCTCCAGGTACGCGCGGGTCCCGGCGACGTCCAGGGGCAGCAGCGGATGGTCGAGGATCGCGCACAGGCCGGGGCGCGCGGTCTCCAGCGCACGCCGGAGCGCGGTCCGGGTGCGCGCGACACGCTCTTCGCGCCCGGGGCGTTGGGCGGCTCCTTCGGGTGCGTCCTCGGCCGGATCGCCCCCCAGCTCGGCGTAGTCGCCCTCGACGACGTCCTCCGGCGTGACGCCGAGGGCCTCGTGGAGCAGCGCGCGCAGACCGGCGCCCGCGTCCTCCTTCACCAGCGCCTCGAACGCGTGTCCGCGCACGATCGCGAAGGGGGACTGGCCGTACGCCACCGGGAACCCCAGGCGGGTGGCCAGCACGGTCTTGTCTATCCCGGCGGCGTCCATCACACCGCGTCGCGCACAGCCGGGGTTGGCGGCGAGTGCCGCCACCGTGCGCGCATTGTGGTTGCGCGTCGGCAACGACCCCCGCAGCAGGTCGAGTCGTGAGTCGGTGGTGCCCATGTCGTGGTCTGCGGCTCCGTACCGTCGTGAGGCTGATGCGGTCCCGCCACAGTGTGTCCCATGTGTGCGACAACGCAGGCCATCCGGGGTGGAGTCCGCGTGGAACTCTCAGAGTAGGCCCGGCGGGAGCCCGTCCTCCTCCACCACCTCGAGAACCGGCGATCCCCCCTTCTGCCACGCCACAAGCTCTTGGTCGAGGCGCCGGATGCAGTGCGCGTTCTTGAACGGCTCCAGTTCGCGCCGGACGTCCCAAACCCGGTCCATCGCAAGCGAGTACCACTGCTTGCTCAACGCGTCGAGCGCCCGCGACAACATGCCGCTCGCCTCGTCGACGTCGCCGCTGGCGGCGGCGACCCGGGCGAGGTCGGCACACGTCACGGCCTGCTGCTTCGCCGAGTTGGCCGGGAGGTCCCCGAGGGCGTCGGTCAGGGCGTCGCGCGCGGCGTCGTACCGCTTCGCGGCCAGCTCCGCCGCGCCCCGGAAACCCCACAGGCGCGAAGAGTCGAAGAAGTCCAGCCAGGCCGGGACTTCGTGCTCGTCAGGATGGCAGAGCAGATCCTCGGCCCGGTCCATCAGGTGCAGCGCGAGGTCCTTGTCGCCGATCGTGGACTCGATCTCGGCGTTCACCGAACACAACCACGACCGCATCAGCGCGGGGGCGCCCGCATCCGCAAGCGCACCGGGGTTGTTCGCCCGCGCGATCATCGCCCGTGCCTCGGCCGCCCGTCCCGCGAAAGCCGGCATGAACGCCTGGTGCGCGAACACCGCCTGGCGCAGCAGCGGTTCCTGCGCCTCGTACGCCGCCTGGTCGGCCAACTGGTAGAACCGCCGCGCTATCTGCTCGCTGCCCAGGTCGAAGAAGGCGATACGCCCCGCGAGCAGCGCCGTCTCGGACACCGAAGCCGCCAGCACACGGCGCGGCCGCGCGGGTCCCGGCGCCTTCAACAACTTGTCGCCCAGCAGCACATGGCTCACCACCGGGTCGTACGTCATCAGAGCAGGGGCGACCCAGTACATCTGCCGGTACGACGCGGTCAGCCGCGCGTACTGGTCCGCCACCGGCGACCCCAGCCGCCCGGCCCGCCCGGGGCCCGGCACCGACTCGGTGAGGTCCGGCAGACCGCCCACACGTTCGACCCGGTCGACGGCCCGCAACAACGCCGGCGTCGCGGACCGCAGCCGATCGGGCCGCGCCGACCGCGGCGGCGGATGCTCCACCGGTCCGCCGTGCGGCCCGACCTGCCCCGGCAGGATCAGGCCCGACGAACGGCGAGACCCACCTGGCGAGTTGAAGTCCGCCCTCGGCTCGACATGATGCGCGGGCTCGGGCATGAGCCCCGGCGCGGCCGGTATCCCGCCCGGCAGCGGCGGCGCCGCCCGCGGTAAGACCCGCGGCCCCGGAGGCTCCCGCCCGTCCTCGGGCGTCCGCTGCGCCCGCGGCGTGAACCGGTACCCTCCCGACCGCGGAGGCGGCCTCGGCGTATCCGCCGACCCGTTCACCGGGCCCGACACGTACCCCCGCGGATGCTGCGGCGGCAACCCCGCCCCAGGCGCCGGCCCCGCCGCATCAAGATCGGCCTGCCACGGCGGCGTGAACCCCAGGTCCGCCAACTGGCAGCCGAACAGCTCCTGCAGCACCTTCTGGTAGTCCGGCGTCGGCCACGGCGGGTCCGCACTCTCCCACCGCCGCACCTGGCGCACACTCACGGCGAGCCGCAACCCGCATTCCAGCGCCTTCTTCTCGAAGGCATCTGCAAGCTGCTGCTGTGAGACCCACCCCTTGGCGTGGCGCAGCGCTTTGAGACGCACGTTCCCCGGCATGGAGGAGCCGCCACCCTGCCGCATGGCCATCGGCGTCCTCCCCAGAGATGCGCGGCCCACGGTTTCGGACCGTCAACCTACAACCAAGCAAAGCGTGGCGGCCCGTGATCCCGACGGTACCCGTCGTGAGCTACACGCGGGGACCACTTTGCACATGTCCGGAAAGAGGCGTCCTCCCCGCGTCCTCCAAAGAGTCCTCCCCAAGACCTGGCCCCCACCCCTTCCCTATCCCTTCATCCCCCACCTCCCGATTTTTTGATCACCCCATCCGCCTGCTAATGTCTACCCATCGCAACACGCGCCGCTAGCTCAGTTGGTTAGAGCAGCTGACTCTTAATCAGCGGGTCCGGGGTTCGAGTCCCTGGCGGCGCACAAGCAAGCGGTACACGACCTGGGCGTTCTCGGTTTCCCGAGAACGCCCTCGTCGTTTTTGATGTTGTGGTGGGAGCGTGGTGGGAGCCAGCGTTCGATCACCGTCGATTCCCTTGATCGAATGCCCCGGACCGTGGACCCCAGGTGCCAGGCCGCGGGCCTCGACGGGCCGAAATCCGGAGCGCTAGCTCGCCGCCTATGTACGTGAGCGCGATGCCGTGGCCCCGTCGACGTCACGGGGCCCACGGCATATCGATGACCGTCATGCCGGGCGCAGCGAGCGGACGTTGTCCGGGACTGCTGTCTCGACGTGAATGATCGCCGCGGCGGCGAGGTCGCGGGACCGATACAGCCCCGCGTTGTTGGCACCGATGGTGACGTCGGCGCCATGCCGGGTCGCGTGCCATCCGAGGGTGTTGGCGCCGGTGCTGGTCGTCCGGCGTTCGATGACACCGACGACCTCGCCGTTGCGGAGGACATGCCAGGTGCCGGCGTGCGCGCGTTCCGCGGCGAGTTCCCAGCCGGTTCCTGCGTGGGGTTCGACGCGGGGGTCGAGGTTGATCCGCCGCGCGTACGCCGAGGATCCTGCCTCCCCGTACAGGCGTTCGGCAGTGGGCAGTTGCAGCTTGGGCAGCGGCCGGGGCCGCTTGCGCGTCGAATCCGCCGCGCTCAAGAACGCGGCGATCGCGTCCGCGGCAGCGTGCTTCGCCTCATCCGCAACCGACGTGTACGTGTCGCGGGTCAGTACGGACGACGAGTGCCCGAGCATGTCCTGCACGATCTTCACGTCCACCCCTGCGGTGAGGGCATGCGTGGCGGCGCCGTGCCGCAGGTCGTGCAATCGGATCGGCGGTAGGTCGGCCTCGCGGGTGAGTTGCTGGAAGAGGTCCGTGACCCTCGCAGGGTGCAGCGGTCCGCCGTCGTCGTCGGTGAACACGTACCCGGGGTCCTTCCGCTGCGTACCCGCCGTACCCCGGCGGGCGTTCTGCCGGTTCCGGTGCACCCGCAGCAGGTGCACCGTGTCCGCCGCGAGTGCGACACTACGCTCCCCCGCGTCGGACTTCGGCTTGCCCGTCACGGTCTCCCAGCCCAACTGCACGATCTGCTCGCGCACATGCAGCACCCCGACCCCGGTACGCCCGGCGACCTGGTACCCCAGGTCCAAGTCGACCCAGCGCAGCCCGATCACCTCCCCACGCCGCAACCCCGTCATCGCCACCAGGTGGAACAGCGGGTACACGTCCTTCGCCTTCGCCGCCCGGGCGAGGAACCGCATGGTCTGCTCCGCGGTCCACACCATCACGGGCGACGGCACCTCGCCCGTCTTGCGCCACGCCGCCTCCCGCTCCCGCGTCCACATCAACGCCCGCGGCTTCGCCCCCGACGCCAACTTCACCAGCTTCGCCACATTCACCGTCACCAGCTCCTGCGCGGCAGCATCCGACAACGCCGACCGCAACGTCGCCCGGATCCGCTGCCGCGACCCCGCACCCACCTCACGCTCGAAGGGCGGCAGTTCCCGCAACCGCGCCCGCGCGGTACGCGCGGCCTCCGACTCGTGGGCATGCCACGCGGCTTTCGCCGCCTCCTGCACGGCATGGCGGTGCGCGTTGTTCGCGGCAATCTCCTCGTTGCGCTCTTCGATCTTCTGGAACATCGCGTTCAGGTGCGCCACCCGCAACCGGTCCAACCGCACCTTCCCCAGGTACGGGATCAGGTACAACCGCAGGTGCGACTCGTAGCACCTGCGGGTCGTCGCCCGCACGTCCTTCTTCCCCGCAAGCCACTCCCGCAGCCACTGCTCCACCGTGAGGATCTCGTCCACCGGCCGGGTCGACCGCACCCGACGCCGGGTCTCCTCATAGTCCGGCAGCGGCTCCTTCGCCCGAATCGCCTTCTGCACCAGGTCCGCGATCCGGGTACGCGCGTCCCACGGGTCATCCGCCAGGTCCGCAAGCCCCAGCAACCGCACCACCGCATCCATCGCCTCGGACGCCTTCGTCTCGCTGGGGTGCCCGCCCTGTCGCAGATGCCGCCGCTTCCCCCCGGGCGGCGTCGGGACTTGCAACAGCCACCACCACGTTCCGTGCGTCGGCGACCAACCCCCAGACTTACGGCGCAGCTTCGGACACGCCGCACCCAACTCACGACGCTTGACACGACCATCAGCACCCCGAACCGGGCTGCCGTCGGGATGGAGCAGCGGGGCTTTGCAGCCGCACCGTTTGAACGTCATACCGGACACGAAAACACCAACTCCTACACGGGATAGGCGGATTCACGGGGTCACCGACGCCAGCGGACCGCCCGGGCGGGCGGAATCCGCTGGTCCCGACGACGATCGATCGCTCCGCACCCGCCCCCGGGTCAAGCCCCTGCACCCAATGCGGAGGATCCGCCGCCCCGAAACGACAGCCCCGGAGGTATCGATCCCGTCACGCCCGGACGCGCGACTTGCAGCCGCATGCTCCGAAAGCGCCA
Organism: Streptodolium elevatio; assembly: GCF_053592165.1. Classification (NCBI taxonomy): domain Bacteria; kingdom Bacillati; phylum Actinomycetota; class Actinomycetes; order Kitasatosporales; family Streptomycetaceae; genus Streptodolium; species Streptodolium elevatio. The sequence continues at coordinate 24,831 of NZ_JBSFVE010000019.1, read as the reverse complement.
ATCGCCAAAGAGGTTTCGCGCGCCACGAACAGGCGGGCTGGCGCGGCGGCCGACAGCGCCCGCGACACGCCCCCGAAACCGCCGCCCCGCCCCACAACCCACCCGCCGCCCGCCAGCCCGCGACACGCCCTGACACGGCCCCACCGGCACGCCGACGCCGGGGCGGGCGCGGCGCCGCCCGGCACACGCCCCGGCCGACCACGCCCGCGCGCCTTGACCAGACCGCAGCTCCCACCCGGTTCGCCGTCACCACGGGTGCAGCAGCTCTACAGGCGGCCACCATCAGGACAGGACCGAACGGTTGGCCAGTTGCCTGCCACTTCCCAGCCAGTCCCCAGCCACCAGCGAGCCGGTCACCAGCCGCCTTGCGAAATCCACACCACCCACCGCGATCCTGCCGACGCCACGGGGCCACCGACCGCGACGTTGCGCGATGCGACGAGTGAACGTGCCCGGGAGTGCCGTCGGTTGATCGGTCGACGCGGCTCCCGGCCCGCAGGCCGAGCTGGCCGCGGAGCCTCGCCAGCACCCAAAGCGGACCCGGCTGGCCCGACCGCGTGCCAGCCCGAGCGGGCCGGGTCCGCAACATCGTCGTCGCGTTGCCTGGCTTCACTCTCCCCCGCGCGACCAGCGACTGCCCCACGTCTGCATGGGTTGCCACGCGGGCTGTCGGCGGCCGTACGCGCCGAGCCCGGCCAGCCGCAAGCGATACGGCGCGTCGCCCGCCACCGGCAGCCACAACGCCTCGGCCGGCCATCCCTCGCCGTCCCAGACGCCCGTCACGAGCGGAACGTCACCGCCCCCACCGCGGAACACCGCTCGCGCGTTCTGCTCCCTGCCCACGCGGGTGAAGCAGAACACCACCACCGCCGACCGCTCACCGAACCAGTCGGCGAACAGCCACGGGTAGTCGCTCATCCCGTTGAACAGGCCCACGTAGCCATCGATCTTCTCGGCGAGACGAGCCAGCCGCTCGGTGCCCGTGTCGAATTCCAGCGCGAACGCACATTCACGGTCGCTCTCGCGCCAGACTCCCACCGCGTCCGGCCGCACGGCCGTGTGCTGATCGCCATCCGGCCGCAGCTCGCGCTCGGTCAGCCACCGCACGACCGCGGCCTCATCGCGCGATCCGCGGGCCGCCGCGACGAGCGCGGTGTGGAAGCCGTTGACCCCGAGCAGATGCTGCAACCGCGACGCGGACGCCACACCCAACGCGCGGTCGCGCCGGGCACGACGCACCGCCAAGCGCACGTCCTCACCGGTGTCCACGGCAACCGTCGTCGCACCGGTCGCGGTCAACACAAAGTGCAGCGGACGAGAACCACGGTCCGCGCGCGGACGGAAACTGTCGACCACACCGACCTTGACAAGCGTCTGCATCCGATGCCGCGCCGTGATACCGCTGCTGAACGCCAAGTCAGCGATCTGATGCGTCGTCAACACACGGTGCGTGGACAACGTCCGGAGAATCAGGCGGTCGCGATCAGTCAACTGGGCAGCAACGGCCTGGATGCGACGCCAGGACACCTCGTCACCCGGCATTGAGCACCGCCAGGTACGCAAACCGGGCCCGCACGGCCCGCCCAGCGCCGCACAGATTGGGGAGGGCAGAAACGACTACTCCAATCAGTACGGGACACCACCGTCCGCCTGATCGCGCGCTGACCAGCAGCGCAGCCGCGCACACCCCCGGACGATCAGGACGTCCACCCCACCGTCCGCACGACCGTCCAGCCCACCGTCCGCCCATCAGTATCGACCGCATGATCGCCTCCATCCGCGGAGAAGCCCTCACCCCATACGGAGGATTCGCAGGGCCGAAACGACAGCTGGGCACGAAATTGGCGGAATCTGCGACACGTGTACTTGAGTCTCACCAGCCCGCCGCCTATCCCGGTCGGCGCATGGCCGAACACGCGACGACCTTCTGCGCAGTGGAGAAGCGGCGCTGAGCGGACCCGTCCGCACGCAGGCGACGCGGGAGTGGGGCACCAGTTCGGCACCGACTCACAACCGACTATGAGGCGGCTAGCAAGTGGCAGATCAGTTTCTGACCTGCGTCTTTACCATCTGACATGCCAGGGAAGGCGATCTTGTTCAGGAGGGACAGAGCGCTGTGGCAGCCGGGTCAGGTTCCCAGTTCGGCAACGGCGATCAGTGCTGCCCCTCGTATGAGCTGGCGTGTCCCGAATCCAATCACGAGTTGGTTGACGCGATCGTCCGTCGACCGGCTGTGCCCAGATTTCGGATCGCGGCAAATTCGTGCTTGAGGCGGGTTGGACCGTGCTTGGCCAGGTAGTGGATTGAGGACAGGTAGCGGCCGTGCTCCCAGAACGACGACGGAGCTGGACTGCACGTTGTCACTGTGATGCCGTGCTCTTCGAAGAGGCCGACGTCCAGGTACCTGATCCCGCCGGTGCCGCACAGGTACCGGCGCGCGCCGACGGCCTGCACGAGGTCCATGAGGCGCTGCGACCGGCCTGGTCGCGCCGACATGGCGCTGCTGCGCAGAACACTGCCGCGCCATCCGAGGGCGTTCAGGAGCACGCGCGTGGACAACTCGGTTACGCGGGCCAGGGAGTTGGTTCCGTGGAGCTCGTTCCAGACAGGCTCGAGGCAGTGTTCAACCATGGACCAGTGCGGCGAGTGCCCATAGTCGTCACGGAGCACACGGTAGGACCGGATTGCCGCATAGTCCGGCTGGACAACGCATGCGTCCTGGATCATGGTGCACCGCCCTAATGGGAGATGCGTAGGCAACGTCAGCCACCGCGTCTGGCTCGGATCGTTCAGGGAGCCCAAGCGTGCCCTGTGCTGGTAGTCGCGGCGGGCGAACTGGACGTCGTCGAGAACGACCCACACGTCCGCCGCGAAGATCTTCCCGAGGGTGCTCAGCCTGGGCAGGAAGTTCGGCTGGTGGATCGCGACGCTCCTGCCCGGCTGACGGTCACTTGCCCATGACGCGGCTGTCGAAGCCTCCGTGGAGGAGGGAGTGGTAGGCGGCATAAACGTCCTCCGGGACGTCCTGCTCGATGGCGAAGCCCTGCTTGGGATACTCGATCACGCGCTGTAGATCGCCCACGAGCATGTCGATGACGAGCTTCCGGTCGCCGATCGCCGCGACGTACTCGTCGAAGGCCAGCGGCTCCGACGCGCAGACGATGTCGACTTCGGGCCAGACCTTGCGGGCCGTGGCGTAGGAGCGGCGTTCCATGTACGGCTTGGAGATCAGCAACACGGACGACGGGTTGATGCCAGCTTCCGCGAGGACATCGCGGGAGAAGGAGATGTTCTGACCGGTGTTCCCGGCGTGCGGCTCCAGCACGATGGCCTCGTCCGGCACCCCGAGTTCCAGGGCGTGTTCCCGAAAGTGCACCGCCTCGCCGCGGGGAAAGCGGCCGGCGGTCGTCGGGCTGTTGCCGCCGCTGAATACGAGGGTCTTGAACAGGCTCTGGTGGTAGAGCTTGGCAGCGAAGGCGGCGACACCGAGGTCGTGGCTCCCGAGGCCAATCGCGACGTCGCACGGTCGGATCGAGTGACCCATCTGGTGGTAGTCCCAGATGAGCTGTGCCGCGAGCCATTGCTTGTCGGTGATTGTCGTCTGTTCGTCGGTCACGGGCTGCTCCCTGGTCACTCTCGTCCCTGCTCGCCGTTGTTCTCGTACGACGTGCGAATGCTCTCAATACTGCGGAGCTGATGGCTCATCCCGTAGTACGCGGCCCTCTTTGCAGCCCGATCGAGTACTTGGAATCCCTCGTCTCGAGTCTTTGGGTCGGAGAGCAGGACGTGCCCGTGGGCGGTGTCCAGACGTACGCGTTGCATGGGCGCGTCGGTCGCGCCCGTCGTCCTTGCGATGTTGATGTACTGGAGGGCGCCCGACAGGTCCCCGGCGCCGCGGGCTGCGAGAGCGAGCTTCTGGTGGGCGACGGACCAGTCCTCGGGCTCGTCCAGGTCCTCGAACGATCGGGTGGCCCGGAGCATGACTTCGCCAGCGTACTCATGGTGGCTGGCCTTGCTGAGCGCGGTGCCGACCCAAAGCTGGGAGCGGGCCCGGTCGCGAGCGCTCAGCCTCTCGTCGGTAGCCAGGAGTTCGTACCGTCGGGCGGAGGCGTCGAGATGGCCGGCCATCTCAGCAATGACCGCGAGGGACAGGTCGATCTGGGCGACGCGGCGGGGGATGTCCAGTTGCGCGTAGAGCGAGCGAGCCTGGTCGTAGGCCTGCTTTGCGGACAGCGGTCCGACGACTGCGCCCTGGTCGCGACGGAGGTCGCCGAGCAGGGCAGACGTCCGACCGAGTAGATAGAGCCCGCGGTCATCAAGCGAGTGCGCGTCCCAGCGCTGAAGCCAGCGGCGGACCAGTCCCTCAGCGGATGGGAAGTTCTGTCGGCTCAAGGCCCCGACCGCGCGGTCGAGGTCCTCGGCCCAGGTCTCGAACTCCCAGAGCCGAGGCCCCACAGTCAGAACCCGGGTCTGCGGGTCACGGCTTCCGGAAACCAGGTGCTCAAAGCGGAAATGGACGTCTGGACTCGCGTTCGCCAGAGCTGTGTCGAGAATCGCCTGCGTGTCAGGACGAAGCGTGATGCGTTCGCCTTGCCGGTCCCAGTAGGAGACCGATCGTGCTGAGACGCCGAGACGCGCAGCGAAGCTCCGGACGCTGAGCCGGAGTGCAGCTTTGAGCGCGCTCGCTTCCCGTCCCGTCCACTGCTGTACGCGCGCCACGTCCCCTCCCTCCCGACGCCATCGAAACACGCGGCCAACGGGTCGTGGGGCGAAGTTGCGACGCTACTGCAACACCACTTCATTTCCCGCCCGTTCGCGTCGCAGCAAGCTCACAACGACGGCTCGGACGCGCGTTGGCGCGCACGGCCTCGGCAGAGAGGAGCAGCCGACATGACGGGCACGATCACCGAACTGCGGCCGGCGCAGGGTCCTGCGGTCTATGGGTTCCTGCGCCTGGTCAAGGCATCGAAAGCGCGGCAGCATGCGCTCAGCGCATCGCTCGTGGACTACTGCGCACACCACGAACTCTCGCTTTCCGGCATCTTCATGGAACGTTGCACCGTGACGAACGCGGAGCTATCGCCCGCCTTCGCAGGCTTGACGGACGCACTTCGGACACCAGGCGCGTACGCGGTGGTGGCCCCCACCACCGCCCATCTTGGCTTCAAGCCTTTGGCGTTGGCTCGCACGCAGCGAATCCAGCGCCTGGGGATACGGCTGATGCTGATCCGCGGAAAAGTGCCACGACTCGACGCGCGGTCCGGGCGCGGGTTCCTATGCTCGCCGCTCGTGGATGCGGAGGGCTGAATTCCGATGGCTGTCTCGGAGACACCGCGCGTGAAGCGGCCTGACGGCGTCGGCTCGTCCGATCTCATCCACGGCGTGTTCTGGGCGCTGATTCCCGAGCCGGAACAGGTGAAGGTCGCGCGGGATGGCGTGCGTGAGCAACTTACCGCGTGGGGCGTCGACGCGACGGACGTCGTGCAGACTCTCGTGCTCGGGGCGTCGGAGCTGGTCACCAACAGCGTGATCCACACCGGCGACTGCTCGTCCCGCATCGACGTATCGCTCGAGTTGCGACGCAACGGTCTCAGACTTGCCGTCGGAGATCGCCATGGCCTGATGCCGCGCCCGGTCGACGCGGACGAGACCGCGGAGAACGGCCGAGGTCTTCAGCTCGTGCGCGCCCTCGTCGACGAGTGCCATGGCGTCACCGAGATCGCGTGGCGAAACGCTGGCGGCAAGGTCGTCTCGATGCTGCTCCCTTGGCCTACTCAGGACTGCACTTCGCCTTCAGGATCCTGAACCGCGTCGAGTCCACCGTGAGAGCAGTCGCGACGGCCGAATCCCGACACCTGCCCGCGCAGGGCCCCACAGGTACGGACACCGGTGTCCTCGTCCGCATCGATTGCCAACTGCGCGAGGCGATGACTCCGCGCCCCCTGAAGCCAAGACAGCCAGACGGGGCGCGGCGTACCACCCCTTGCGCGGCGACCGCTGAGCAGGAATCGAGCACCACCGACAAAGGAGATTCGCACTATGAGCGACACGACCGCGACCGGCACCCCGGACTGCGGGGGCCTGCTGAGGGCCCGCCGCCAGATCGTCGCCGCGCGTGCCCGGGACGCGCAGCCGTCCGACGGCGGCAGCACCGGTAAGTCCGACAGCAACGACTAACGAGCGACAAGCCGACGGAGAACCTGACGCGATGACTCCTGAGTCCATCGCGGCGCGCCTGGGCGGGGACGTGTTCCTCGCCCAGGCGCTCCACCGCGAACACCGCCTTCTGCCAGGCGCATTCCCCAACGCTCACCGCATGCTCACCTGGGACGCGCTCAACACGATTCTGGCTACCCACCGTCTCGACCCGCCCCGTCTCCGCCTGTCCACCGGCGGCGAGGCGCTGCCTCAGTACCGGTACACCGTGCCTGTGGTGACGCGCCGCCACGTGGTGTGGCACCGCCTTGAACCGGCCGAGCTGCACGCCCGCCTCGCCGAAGGCGCCACCCTCGTCCTGGACGCCGCCGACGAACTACACGCGCCAGTCGGCGACTTCGCGGCCGAGCTGGAACGCTTCCTCCGCACCGGTATCCAGGTCAATGTGTACGCGTCGTTCACCCAGAACGAGGGATTCGGCATCCACTGGGACGACCACGACGTGATCGCGGTCCAACTCGCCGGTGCCAAGCGCTGGCGGATTTACGGCCCCACGCGCGATGCGCCCACGTACCGCGACACCGACACCCCGGAGCCCCCTACCGGCGCACCGATCGCGGAACTCGTGATGCGCCCCGGCGACGCGCTGTACCTGCCGCGCGGCTGGTGGCACGCGGTGGCCACCGAACCGGGCCGCCGCTCCCTGCACATCACCTGCGGCTTCCAGACCCACACCGGGGCAGACCTCCTCACCTGGGTGGCCGACCAGTTACGCCGGCACCACCAGTTCCGCACCGACCTACCGCGCCTCGCCGGCCGCGACGACCAAGACGCCTACCTCAAGGCGTTCCGCGACACGGTGGCGGCCGAGCTGACCGACGACGTGATCGACCGATACACGGCCGCGAAGGACACCATCGATCCCGGCCGCATGCGCCCGTCCCTTCCGCACCTCGTCCCTGGCTCGGTTCCGGCCACCGCCCGTGTCCGGTTCACCGCGGCCCGCGCCCGGCTGGACGTCACGGCGGACACCGTCAGCCTTGCCGCGGCCGGGACCGCGTGGGACTTCGCCCCCGCCGTCGCAGCGCTGTTGCAGCCGCTTGTGGACGGCCAAGTACTCACGATCACCCGCCTCGCTGAACTGGCCGGCATACCGGCCGACCAAGCCGCGGCCGTCATCGCCGAACTGGTCGCCGGCCAAGCCGCCACTCTCGAACTGCTGGAGGAGCCATGACAGCCGAACTCGGCCTGGGGACCTACCGATGCTGCAGCATCCCCGACGCCGTCACCCATGCCCAGGCGGTCGGCGTGCGGTTCGTCGACACCGCCCCGAACTACGCCCACGGCACAGCCCAGACCCAACTGGCCCCGTTCCTTGCCGCCAGCCCCGAAGTTCAGGTCTGCACGAAAGTCGGGTTCGCTGAAGGCGTGCACCGCGTCGACGCCATCGCGGCCGGGGCCCTCGACGGCAACGCCGCCCGCTCCGGACACAGCATCACAGCCGAGTACGTGCGCTGGCAGGTGGAACGCAACCGGGCCGAACTCGGCCGCGACCGAATCGACCTGGTCCTCCTCCACAACCCCGAACTCGCACCCGATCCCCACGCCGCGATCCTCGACGCGTTCACCGCCTTGGAGGCCGAGGCCGTCGCCAGCCGCATCGGCGGGTACGGCGTCGCCACCTGGTCCGGATTCACGGACGACGTGTTCACCGTCCCGGACCTGACTGCCCTCGCGGAGGAAGCGGCTACAGGCAGACACCACCACTTTGCGGCTGTCCAACTCCCCATCAGCCTCGTCCGCATCGAACCCCTCGCCGAAGCCCTCGAGGATCGCGGCCCGGTCGTCGACGCGGCAGCGGTCGGCATCTCCGTCCTGGCCTCAGCTCCCCTTCACGGCGGCGAACTCCCCACCCTCGCCACCCCAGAACTTGCCGACTACATCCGGCCCGGCCTCACCCGCGCGGCCGCGGCCCTGCACGTGGTGTTGTCCTGTCCAGGAGTGACGCACGTCCTCCTGTCCGCCTCGACTGCGTCACACTGGCGCGACGCGGCCCACGCCCGCGACCTGCCACCCCTGCCGCGCGAACGGCTCCAGGAGATCACCCGTGTACTCGCCGCCACCTGACCGCGACGCCGCCCAAACGATGCGCACGACCTACGCCCGGGCCGCTGCCGCACTCGATGTCGAGCCGGAAGACGGCCATGTGTGGGGCTGGTTCGGCCGCACACTCAGCGGCCCCGGCTGCCTCCCCGACGGTCGCAAGGTGTGGCTGCGCGTGCTCGCCGTGCCCGCTGACATAGCGCACGGCAAACACTGGGACGGCGCCCGCGACGCCCAAACAGCGTTAGGCGACCTCGCGGGCGCCCGGCCCCCACTGCTCGACCTCACCGACTGGACGGACAACGAGACGGCCTACCGAGCCGAACTGACGCCGTACACCACCGACCCGGTGTGCTCGCCCACCCCCACCCTCCACGAGCCCATCGAGCTACCCGACACCTGGTGGAAGACACTCGCGGGCAGCCTCGACCTGCTCGCGCAAGCTCCCACCGAACGCGTCGCCGTACGGCAGGAATGGGTCGACCGCGCCGTACCGCAGTTCCTCGGGCTGCCCGCGCCCCGCCTAAAGCATCAGGTCGCCGTGCACGGCGACCTGCACTGGGCCAACCTGACCCTCCAGGGACCGCTCATCTTCGACTGGGAAGGCTGGGGCCTCGGCCCCGCCGGGTTCGACGCCGCCATGCTGCACGTCCACACCCTCACCCAACCCGACACTGCCGCCCAGATCCGCGCCGCATTCCCCATCCTCGACACCGAAATCGGCCGCATCGCCGAGATCATCGCCACAACGATGCTTCTGCAATCCGTCGCCCGCGGCGACCACCTCGACCTCGCTGACCCCCTCCAGTACCAAGCCGAACGACTCCAGGCCACGTGACCGCCCCACGGGTCTGTAAATCGGGTCTGGTCCAGCCCGACCATCCGGCGCGGGTGCATCTGTCACGCGCGGGCAACGATTCGCACCGGCGGCAACGCCGTCCGGCCAACTAGGATGTCGCCGAAGTCGACCGTGCGGAGGCATCGTGGGGGACATCGAGACGCCTGAACTGCTGCCAGACAGCGCAGTGTTGGCACGTCACAAGCGGCCTGATGACGGGCTCCTCAAGTGGCTGGCGCACATCGCGGACACAGGGGTCGACGAGCCCGCCCGCGTCGCCGCCCTGCGGGCCTGCGCCGTCCGCGGAGGTACAGCGGCGGCGGCCGCATCGTTCATCGTGCAAACCGTCAGCCCATGGCGCGAGAGCCTGCAGCGCATTGCGGACGCAGCCGGGTTCGATACGCACAGGCCCCGCTTCACGGCGGAGGAGTACACGGTCGGACTGCGATATGTCGCCGGGGCCAAGGGGCTGCCCATGGAGTTCCGGCACCGGGCGGTCGATGAGTTGGTCCACCGCGACGCCGACGCCGGCTATGCGGAAGCGCGCTCCCTGCTTCCGAAGAACGAGTGGCAGTGGTTGGCGGACGCAGTGCGGGATGGCTGGGGACGCCTCGTCGCGCTGGAGTTCCTCGACGACTCGACGGCCCCAATGGCCCTGCGTGTCAGAGTCGGGCTTGCATTCGTGGAGCATGCCGATGCGACCGGGTATGTGCTCGATCTCCTGACGCGGCTGGTCATGAGCCCGGATGCCGCGAGCGCAGACCGTCTGGCCATCGCGATGGCTGTGGTCGAACGCAACCCCACCGCAGGCATAAAGATGCTGTCTGTCGTGGCGGCCGATCCGCTGGTTCAAAGCAAGCACCGCATGCAGGCCATCGAGCATCTGGATACAGCGGATCCAGACAAATCTCTGGAACTACGTGCCTTGCAAACGCGGTTGCCTTCGGCGCGCGTCGCTCGTGAACGGCAACGGGATGCTACCGCTCAGGCCAAACAAGAGGCAGAGCGCCGGGAGCACCAGAGTTCGGCTAACGAGGTCATGCGCAGACTCGACGGCGAGATCGCGGAAATCCTTGAGGATCTCCGCGGACGCGGCTCAGCCGACTGGCTCGCCGACAACCTGGACGACCATATCGCCGAGGACGATGGTGCGGCCGTATCCGAAGACATCTCGGACATGTGCGCTCTCGCTGATGACGACGAGATCCGGCTGTCCCTTCACACCCTCAAGGTCCTGCATCGGATCAGGTACGGGGACGAGGCGGCTGCGGAAGCGCACTCGACGCCGGAGGTCGATCTACGGGGCGGCATCCCACGACTGACGCACGAGGACGTCGTGGGGCACGCGCGGCAGCAGGCGGAATCCGCTTGGCGCAGTTGGCAGCGCCTCGTTGAGAAGCATGGTTGGAACCACGATCGCGTAGGCGAGGTCGCTGCCCACGTCGAAGCGATCGGCAGCGATGTCGCAGACTCCGTCGCCGCCCGCACCGGCAACCATCTGCGCGAGCTGCGTGACTTCCTCGTCGACGAGACGTGGCCGGCCTTGGTCGAGGCCGCCGAAGCCCGCGACCATCCCACAGTGCACGGGCTGTTGGCCGAGGTCCGGGCAATCGGCGACGAGTTGATCACGGCGGACAAGCTCTGGCGGACAGGGGGCACCACGGACTTCGACTTTGATCCGCTGTCCCTGTCATGGCCGCACGAGTTCTGGGTGGTCCTCGACGAGTGGCGGCGCGCCGGTCGCCCTGTCGGCTGAATCGAGCGGCTTTCCAGTGGGCCATCGCTTGGAAGGCCCACTGGAAACGTCACCGCGCCCCACAGATCGACTCAGCGGCCCGGGTCGCCGTTGGTCGACCACTCGTTGGCGAAGTGCTCCATCTGCTTGAGGACCAGATCGATCGCCTCAGGTGCCTGGTCCGGCGGGTAGTTGTGGCGGGCAAGAAGGCGCTTGATGGCGCTGCGCAGACGGGCACGGACAGGTTCGCGAGCGATCCAGTCCGGCTTGAGCTTGCTGCGGACCTCGACGACAAGCTCGCGCGCGATGCCGGCAAGCACCTCGTCGCCCATCACCGACTTCGCCGTGCCGTGGTCGGCCACTGCGTCGTAGAACGCGAGTTCGCGCCAGTCAAGGGGCGGTTCGAACTTTTCACCGCGGCGCGTGTCCTCCATGACTTCCTTGGCCATCTCCACGAGCTTCGCGATGAGTTCGGCGCTCGTGTACTGCTGGCGCATGTACTGCACCATGAGGTCCTGAAGCCGCTCGGAGAATGTCGTACGGCGGACGATGTTGTGGCGCGTCACCTCACGCATCTTCTTCTCGATGAGGCGCCGCAGGGCCTCCGCCGCCAAGTGCGGGGTCTCGCTGCTCTGCAGCTGCGCGACGAGGGCGTCGTTCAGGTGTGTGAGGTCGGCGACTTCAAGCCCGGCCTCCGCGAACAGATCTGTCACACCGCTGGTCTCGACAACCGAGGACGTCAGTTGTGCCAGGTACATCTCGACATCGCGAGCAACCGGCAGGCCGCGGGCTTCGCGATCCATCGCGTCGAGCTTCGCCATGTAGGCGCGGACCTCGACGAAGAACTGGATGTCCCGGCGCCAGGTCGGGTGGTCGGGGAAGCGCTCGTCGATGTTCGTCGCACTGCCGCACAGCGCGTAGAAGCGCTCCAAGCGGTGCGCGTGTTCGCGGTAGCGTCGGCCGAGCGTCTGGCGCGGGTCGTCCAGCTTCTCGGGGTCGTTGCCCGCGGTACGCGGATCCCGCAGATAGTTGGCGGTCTTCAGGGCGGCGTCGATGAAGACGGTCTTGCTGGGCTGCGTCAGCCGGGTACGCCAGTCGAAGCCGCGCAGGATGTCGTTGAGGATGTCGTACTCGTTGCGGAGCTCGTCAAGCGCCCGGTCGAGATCCTGGCCGAGTGTGCGGTCCTGCTGGTCGGCATCGGTGTATTCGGCGATCGCCCGCTGGAGGTTCTCGGTGAGGGGGGCGTAGCCGACCAGGAGCCCGTCCTGCTTGTCGCGGAAGCGGCGGTTGACGCGGGCCAGCGCCTGCATCAGGTTCGCGCCCTTGAGCGGCCGGTCCAGGTACATCGTGTGGATCGGCGGGGCGTCGAAGCCGGTCAGCAGCATGTTGTTGACGATGAGCAGCTGCAATTCGTCGTCGGGGTCCTTGGCACGGTTGATGACCGACTTGCGGCGGCTGTCGGTCAGAGCGTGCGCGAGTAGATGCGGCGCGTCCTTGCGGGAGTTGGAGGAGAAAACGATCTTCATGGCGCCCGTGTCGATCTCGTCGCTGTGCCACTCGGGGCGCAGCTCGCGGAGGGCGTCGTAGACGCGTACGCAGATCTCCCGTGTCGCGCACACGATCATCGCCTTGCCCGTGGCACCGCCCTCGTTCTCCGAGACGCCGACGAACGGCCGCATCGCCGTACGACGGGCCTCCCAGTGCTCCACCAGGTCGGTGGCGAGATCCCTTATCCGGGCGGGTGCGCCGTACATCGCGTTCATGGTGGCGACGGCCTGCTCGACGCGCCGACGTTCGGTGTCGTCGAGTCCGTCGGTGATGCGGTCGGCTTCCTCGTCGATCTTTGTCGGGTCGACATCGCGGTCAAGCACGAGCTGGATGACGCGGCCCTCGTGGTACACCTTGACGGTCGCACCGTCCTCGGCCGCACGCTTGAGGTCATAAACGTCGATGTCGTTGCCGAACACGTCGCGGGTGTTGCGCTCGGCCTCGGAGATGGGGGTCCCGGTGAACGCGAGCAGCGTGGCGTGCGGGAGTGCGTCGCGCAGGTGGCGGGCGTAGCCGTTCAGGTTGTCGTAGTGGCTGCGGTGCGCCTCGTCGACGACGACCACGATGTTGCGGCGGTCGGAGAGCAGCGGGTGGTCCGCGCCGGACTCCTTCTCCTCCTTGGTACGCCCGAACTTCTGCAGTGTGGTGAAGAGGATGCCGCCGACGCGCTTGGCAGCCAGCTCTTCACGCAGTTCGGCCCGCGTGAGGACCTGCTTGGGCGCCTCGGGGAGGATCTCGCTCTCCAGGAAGGTGGAGTAGAGCTGATCGTCGAGGTCCGTACGGTCGGTGATGACGACGACGGTCGGGTTGAGCAGGGCGGGGTCCCGCATCACCAGGGTGGTGGTGAGGACCATCTCCTCGGACTTGCCCGAGCCCTGGGTGTGCCAGACGACGCCGGCGCGGCCGTCAGTGGCGGACGCCTCGCGTACGGCCTCGGCCGCGCGGGTCACCGCGTGGTACTGGTGCGGCTTGGCGATGCGCTTCATCCGCTTGGACGGGACGAAGTTCACGAACGAGCGGATGAGGCTCAGGAATCGCCACTGGGTGAACAGGCCGTGCAGCGCCAGGTTCTGCCCTGAGTCGCCTATCCCTTCAGCGTCAATCAGGCTGACCCGCGCACCGAACTCGTCGGTGTTCCAGGGGGCGAAGTGCTCGTACGGGGTGAACGGCGTGCCGTACTTGGCTGTAATGCCGTCGGAGAGCAGGACGATCGTGTTATAGCGGAAGGCGGTCGGGAACTCCTCAACGTAGCGGGTGATTTGCGAGTGCGCAGTCTGGAGCGTGGCGTCCTCGTCACCCGCGCGCTTCAGCTCCAGTACAGCGAGGGGTAGGCCGTTGACGTACAGGACGACATCGAAGCGGCGATTCTTCTCGCCATCGATGACGGTCACCTGGCTGAGGACGCGGTAGACATTAGCATCGGGGTCGTCCAGGTCGACGAGGCGGATGGTGGGGTTGTGCTCGGCCCCGAACTCGTCGGTGTATGTGACGGATCGGATGCCAGCGGTGAGGTACGTGTGGGCGGTGCGATTCTCCTCGTACGTGTCCAGCGAAGCTGGGGTCACCGCAACGCCGACGGCGTCCTGGACGGCGCCCGGGGGGAGCTCCGGGTTCAGCCTTTCGATCGCCTCGCGGAGGTCGGGATAGAGGATCAGGTCGTCCCACGACTTGCGGTGACCGGAGCCGGGCGCGAACTCGTTGCCGGGGTGGGACTCCCATGCGAGCTCAGCAAGTTCGTCCAGTGCGAGCTGCTCCCAGTCGGCCTCGTAGGGTCGGTAGTTCGCACCATCTGGGCCGTACGTCATACGCGCTCCTCGACAAACTTCTCGGCGTCCTTGACGCGGAGACGGCCGGACATGAGCTGTGGTAGGAGGGTGTCTCGGAGGGCTGTGAGGGCCTCGGACTCTGCTAGCGCCTGATCAGAACGCGCTTCCAGCGCGTCGAGTTTGGGGCGGAGGTGCTGCTGCTGAACCGCGCTAGGAAGCGTGATCTCCAGCCGGCCAAGCTGAGTTCGCCGAAGTTCGGTCTGGCCGGTACTGCCTTCGCCCATCGCTTCGATCTCAGGCTGAGCTCGGAGCATCGCGAAACCGGCACAGACCGGGTCGACGACCGAATCATCAAAGCGCACGATCGTGATGTGCGAGTCAACTGTTGCCTCGCTTTCAGAATTCCAGCGTGCAACTCGACCCAGTGTCCCGACGCCTGTGGAATTGACCAGAACGTCGTTACGGCGCAGGAGCTTCCGGCTCTTGACTTTCTCACGAACCGTGCGGCGCGCCGGGGCGAGACTGACGCGACCGTTGCGGATGCACTTCTGGTTGAGAACTACAAGGTCGTCCGGGAGCTCCGAATACCCAGGAGCGACACCGCGGGTCAGCTCACTGCAGACTGAGTCCACCTCAAACTCAAGGACTTCATCTACTAGGAGCGCCTGAGAGTGCAATGCAAGAGCGAGTCCCCGGGACGTGGCCGCGATTCGCTCGTTGACGGCGATCTTGTCATCCAGCGCCCCGAGCATTTCCGCAATCGCCCGCTGCTCCGAGACAGGGGGCAAGGAGAGGACATATTGATAGATCCGCGTGGGACTTGTATGTTTAACCGTAGTCCCCGCCGCCCCGGCCACAACATGGTGACGGTATGTATTCGTTCGAAGTGCATAATGAAGGAAATTCTTTTCTACTTTCTCCGGCTTCAGGATGTACACTTTCCCGATACGCTGATTGTGAAGGTACGTCTTCCCCCCCGGGATCAATCCCGCGTATCCAAGCGTATCGGCCGCCTTGCTCAGATCAGTCATCGTGATGACTAGATCACCCTCGGAAAGCGTGAACCCATCGGGGATCTCCCCCGAGTAGCTCTTCGGCTTCCCTTCCTTGAACCCACCGCCAATGGCGAAGTTTCCCGGCGTTACGATGATCGGGCCATCCGGATCCTCGCCGAAATATTCCCCCTTGAACGCGAAACCGTGCTTGATGTTGATGAGGTCCGCCAGCTTGTGGGAAGTCCACTCAGACATCAGTGCTCCCCAGATTCTCCCGAACCGTCTTCTCCAGCTGCGCTGACTTCTCGAACAACACGTACAGCTCCTCCGTGAGCGTGACAATCCGCTCCGTCACGGCCTCCGGGGACTCTTCCTCCGCCTCAGCGCTTCCCACGTACCGGCCTGGCGTCAGCGCGTACCCGTGCTCCCGCAACGTCTCCAGGTCCGCCGAGGAGCAAAACCCGGTTTCGTCCTCGTAAACCAGCCCCGCCTCACGCGCCGAAGCCGTCCCCCGCCACGCGTGGTACGTGTCCGCGATCTTCGCGAGGTCGGCCTCCGTCAGCACGCGCTCCGTGCGATCGACCAACTCACCCATGTTCCGGGCATCGATGAAGAGGATTTCGCCGCGTCGGTCGTTCAGGCGCTTCGCGCCTTGCGGGGACTTGTCTTTCGCGAGGAACCACAGGCATGCCGGGATCTGGGTCGTTCGGAAGAGCTGAGGCGGTAGCGCCACCATGCACGCCACCAAGTCCGCTTCCACCAGCGCCCGTCGGATCTCGCCTTCCCCGCTCGACTGCGAGCTCATCGAGCCGTTGGCCAGGACAATGCCCGCCGTCCCCCGCTCCCCCAGCTTCGAGATCATGTGCTGGAGCCACGCGTAGTTGGCGTTGTTGCGGGGTGGGACTCCGTATCGCCACCGAGGGTCGCCCTCGCTCCGGGCCCAGTCCTTGATGTTGAACGGGGGGTTGGCCATCACGAAGTCGGCCTTGAGGTCCGGGTGTTTGTCGTCGGCGAAGGTGTCGCCCCATCGCGCCGCCAAGTTGCCGTCGATGCCGTGGATGGCGAGGTTCATCTTCCCCAGGCGCCAGGTCCGCTCGTTGAGTTCCTGGCCGTACACCGAGATGTCGGACTTGTGGCCACGGCCTCGGTGGGCCTCGATGAACTTTGCCGCCTGGACGAACATTCCGCCGGAACCGCACGCCGGGTCGTACACCCGGCCCTCGTACGGCTCCAGGATCTCGACGATCAGGCGCACGACTGACTGCGGCGTGTAGAACTCACCGCCTCGCTTGCCTTCCGCGCGCGCGAAGTTGCCGAGGAAGTACTCGTATACCTCACCCAGCACGTCCTGTGCCGGCTTGCCTTCGCTGCCGCCGAAGCGGGCGTCACTGATCAAGTCGACGAGTTCGCCCAGCTTCTTCTGGTCGATGTTGTCGCGGTTGAAGATCTTCGGCAACACGCCCGTCAGCGAGGGGTTTTCCCGCATAACCGCGTCCATCGCCTCGTCGAGGAGCTTGCCGACGCCCTGGCTCTTGGCGTTCGCGGCGACCCACGACCAGCGAGCGGTCTCGGGGACCCAAAAGACGTGCGCCCCCGTGTACTCGTCGCGGTCTTCCAGGAACTCTTCGAGGCGGTCATCGGCGATGCCGTTCTCGACGAGTTCCTTCGCAAGCTCGGCGCGGCGCTCCTCGAAGGCGTCCGAGACGTACTTCAGGAAGATCAGACCGAGGACGAACTCCTTGTACTGCGCGGCGTCGATGGAGCCGCGCAACTTGTCCGCGGCCTTCCACAAGATGGCCTGGATCTCCTTGGCGGTGGAGGCGCTGAACAGCTCCGCCTGATCGGCGGGCTTCTTTTGGCGCGGAGGCATAAGGTAAGCCGTCTCCTTCAATCGTTGATGCCGGGAGGTTCGGGTAGTTCAGCGGGATGTTCAGGGAGTTCAAGAAGCTTCTGGATGGCCAGCGTTCCGTCGGCCATGCCCTCGGCGGTGATCCGGGCCAGGTCGTCCAGCGCTGTGGACTGCTCCCTCAGGAGCACCGCACGCCGTTCGACCTCGGCGAGCCAGGCGTCGAACCGCTCGCCCTCCTCGCGGCCGAAGTCGGGAATGACCAAGTCCTCGATCGCCCGAGAAGCCCTGACCGCCCCGGGAGTCCGCGCGTGCTCGCCGCCGACCGCCTGCAAAAGCGCGGCCAACACCCTTGGCCGCAGCGGTGGATCGGCATCCGGGTGGACGCGAAGAATCCGCGCCGGCGCCGCGACGACAGACAGGCCTTCCTCGTCGACGTACACCCCGAACCGCGGACTGGTGGTGACGACGACATCGCCGGGCTCGGTGAATTGCGCGTGTCCATACCCCGTAAGCAGGACTCCGCGGTCGATGCGCACGGCGCCTGGGCGTACCGCACCAAGGATCTCGTCCGGCGTGATCACTCGATAGTGACCGTCGACCGTTAGGTGCTCCGCCGCGAATCGATGACCGGGCCGCTTGCGCAGCCGTCCCTGCTTCATCAATCGCCGCACGCTCGTACGCTTCACCGTCTCGCTCGCGGGGCGCAGTACCGCCAGGGCGCCTACAGCGGTCCGCAAGTCGGTCTGGTGCCGGGACCGGTCCTGAAGCGCGGTCAGCTGTTGCTCCAACTCGCTGAGGCGGACGGGACGTTCGACAACACGACGGGTGTACCGCGCCTCGGCCGACCGGTGTTGCGGCAGAAACGGCGTACCCGGACGGTCGTCCAGGCTCTTGGCGGGAACTATCACCGCGTTACGGGGTTCGTGGCGTCGGTCCCCCCGCCAGTCTGACGCCCGCCACATCGCAACGTCCTCGGCCAGGCCGTCGAGCACCGCCTCGGTGAGAGGCCGTGACGAGAGGTCAGCCAGGAACACAAGGCCCGCCCGCTTGTCCTCGGGGGTACGCGAGAGCACCCAGACCGCGGTCCGATATCCGGGGCGGTACGGAAACACCCCGTCAGGCAGGCTGATCGCGGCCTTGAGCAAGCCGTCGCGCAGGAAGCCGCGGCGCAGGCGGTCGGCCTCGGAGTGTGCGGACAGTTCCTGTACCAGGGCGTCCGCGGATCCCAGAACGACAGCCGTGGACCCGGTGTCGAGGTAGTCGGCAAGCCCCTCCACGCGCCGCAACACGGCGCTCGGACTACGCGTCTCTGCCGCTTCGTAGGGCAGTACGCACGCCAGCACGTTCGGGTAGCCCCAGTCGTCGGCGGTCAGTTCCTCGCCCTCCGCCACATCAAGGTGAAACTCGTACACCCCCCGTACGAGCATCCGGCGGCGGACCAGCCGCACGCGGTCCGGGTCAGGATCCGCCGCGAGATATGTGTGGCCGGAGTCCTCCAACGCCGCTGAGTGAAGCGCGGCGAGCAGGTCGCCCGCGCGGGCGTATGGAGTGGCGATGACGGCGGCGTCGTCCAGGACGTCGACGCCCGACAGCGCGGCAAGGGTGCGGACCACGGCCGGCGTCGGCTCATCGGCGGCGAGCTCGTGCGAGCCGAGGCGCCGGCGAGCGTCAACGATCCAGTCGAACGCCTCAGCGGGGGTGAACGCGGATTCGGTCAGCTCGTCGGCGAGGGCAGCCAGCGCGAGACCGGCGTGCCCCGGATCGGGCACCGCGCGCAGCTCGGCGAGCAGGAAGGTGTCCTCGGAGTCGAGCTCCGTGGCCCGCTCCATGAGGGCGTCCCAGGTCTGGCCGGAAACGGGGGCATCAAGCTGCTGCCGCAGGCAGACGAGCGCGGTCAGCGCCCCGACGAGGACCGGAGCTGGCAACCCCTGTCTCCGCCAGGCGGACAGTGTGTGCAGGGCCAGCTCGGCCTTGAGCTGCCGGGGCTCGGCGTTGCCGTGCCCCGTGGCCGTCAACCAGGCGACGACTTCCCGGGCGTCGAAGAGCGGGCGCCCGTCCTCGCGGGCGACCGGGCGTGGGAAGTCGGCATGCCGACGGCTCCACGTGGTCGGCACCGGTCGGCGGACACGGGCGAGGGCGGCGATTTCTCCGTATGTGATCCGCCACACGGACGGGTCCGGCAGGATGAGGGATTGCGCGTCAAGTGCGGTGCCCACCGGCTCTCATCCCCCTTTTGCCATCTCACCCGCGGCACCCATGGGCACCCTGCGCGGGACCAATCACCGAACCATATCGAACACCTCCGACTCATCTCATAGTCATGCTGATAACTCGGGTTATCAGGTTTGGGAAGCCCTGAAGAGCGCTTCACTTGTGACCCTGAGCATCATCAGCCGCAACCGGCCAGCCCGGTGCGGGATCCACGACGCTCGGAGGTCCACGACATGACCGGCTTCCCCTCAGCACCCGACGCCCCCAGGCCGGACGGATTCGGCAACGTCCCGAGCCTGGGCGGCTCACCCGGCCCGGCCGTACCGCAGCCCACGCGCCGGCCGTCTCGCCGCAAGACGTGGCTCACCCACGGTCTGACCGCGGTCGTCGCTCTGATCATCGGGGTGGCGATCGGCGCGAGCGGCAAGTCCGAAGCCGACGGCGCGACGCACGTCCGGCCGACGCCGCTGCGGCAACGTCACCCGCCGCCGTGACCTCACCGACCGAAAGTGCCACGACACCGGCGCCCGCCCAGACCATCGCGACTACTCCGCCAGCTCCGCCTGCGGTGACCGCGACCACCGTTGCCGCAAGCGCACCGCCGGCGGCGTCCGGTCCGGCGAGATCCGTCCAGGGCGAGGGCCAGTACCTCGTCGGCGAGGAGATGGAGGCCGGCACATACAAGACGGCCGGCCCGGCCGGCGGAGTCTTCCCCAACTGCTACTGGGCGCGGCTCAAGGACGCCTCCGGGGAGTTCGGCGCCATCATCGCCAACGGCAACGTCCAGGGGCCGACCCGCGTCACTGTCCGCAAAGGCGAGTACTTCGAGACGAACGGCTGTCACACCTGGGACAAGGTCGGTTGAATCGGCACCCCGCCCGGACACGGGACGCGCAGAATCTCCCGAGACTTGGAGATACGACATGGGCCACCGCTCTCCGCTCGCCCGCACACGCCGACCGCATGTCCGACCCCGGCAAGGCATGGACGTCAGCGACCAGGTTGCGGGCATACCTGGGCCAATCGTCCTGGCGACCGACGCGTCCGTGGGGGCACGGCATGTGTCCATCGGCTACGTCGCCACCACCGGACACGCGGGGCTGCGCGCACACCTGTACCCCGCGCATCTCGCACGCACTGGCGCACGCGTTGTCGTAACCAAACTCCGGGCCGTGTATTGGGGACTCAGCCGGTGCTCGCGGCCCATCCGAGCAGACCGGTGGAGATACGCGTCGACAGCCTCGACGCCCTGCGTCATCTACATGCCTGGCAGGAGGGGGACACGCGCATGCCCCACGGCTACGCCAAGGGCGTACGCGCGAACGCTTCCCCGCCGTCGCTCCACCAGCTGCAGATGGTCGCCGAGTACACGCCGAACCTGACCTTCGTCCACGAGAAGGCACACACCGGGAACCCATTGAACGAGACTGCAGATTCGCTGGCCAAGCTCGGCCTGCGCGCGGTGTCGGGCAGGGCAGCGGGAGCCGACATTCTCGGCCTCTTGGCGCTGTGGGCCGCCGGCGGCTTGGAGGCGTACCGGCGCCGCCGGGCGGAGTCCGCCAAGGCCGGCCCCAAGTGAAAGTGGCGCCCCGGCGGCCCTGTTGGGCTCCCGGGGCGTTTGCTTCTGTGGAGGCCGTCGCTGCTGCGCCGAAGAAGGCCGCAGGGGTCACGGCAAGGGGACGGGCGTACTTCTTCGGAGTCCCTCACCCTGACCTCGTCCGATCGGACGGCGATCTCCACACCGTCGGCGACTTCGAACTGCGGCTCCCTGGAACACAGAGCGGGCGGTCATTCGTGTCGAGGTGTCGTACGGCCGACCTGGCCTGCTGCGCGCACCTGGTGATCCGCTGGGGTGGGCGGCTCCGCGTACGCCGACAGCGGTCGCGAGCTCGCGATCGTCCATACCGTGGCTGCACGGTGAGGCGTGAGCCCCCGTACGCCGCCCTCAGAAAAGAACCGTACTCGCGGAGGTTTCGTCGCCGTTAATCCATAGACCTGATAACCCAGGTTACCAATAAAACAGCGCATCAACTTCCCTACTCCTTCGTAAGGTTGCTCCCGGCCGGTGAACCGGGGCAACGGAGGGCAACACACTCCCGTGCCTCCTCCCGGACACCGGTGGCCCCTACAAAAGCCGACAACCCCGAGCGCGGGAGGCAGCCATGACCGACAACCCTGGAGCGGAGCTCGACCAGCCGGCGGACTCACAGCCGTCGGCGGCGATCGGCCACGGCCGGTCATCGGCCGAGAGCGACCCGTCGCCGACCGAGCTGATCCGCGCCCGCCTGGCGTCCTCGACGCTGTCCCCCACCACCAAGGCGCTGCTTGCCGACGTGCTGGCTGAATCCGTCGGCGAATGCGCGGGTGCCGCAGGCAACTCCCCTCGTGTCTACGTGGATTCGGTCGCCGTGACGGGCTTCCGCGGCATCGGGCCTACCGCCCGACTCCGGCTCCGCCCCGCGCCGGGCGTGACGCTCGTCGTCGGGCGGAACGGCTGCGGCAAGTCCAGCTTCGCCGAGGCCGTCGAGACCGCCTTCACCGGCACGAGCAGCAGGTGGGAGGACCGCAGCGCGGTCTGGCGGAGCAACTGGCGCAACCTGCACCACAGTGGGGACCCGAAGGTAGAGCTCAAGCTCAGCCTGGTCGGCGACTGCCGGTCGAGCCTCATCACCCGCACCTGGGACGGTGACGATGTCGCCAACTCCCAGGCGGAGTTCCGTCGTCCCGGCCACGGACGCCGTCCTCTCGCAGAGGCCGGCTGGGACCAGGCCTTGACCGACCACCGGCCGTTCCTGTCGTACTCCGACCTGGAACGGGTCATCGGCGGCAAGCCCAGCGAGATGTACGACGCGGTCGCGGTCATTCTGGGACTCGGCGGGCTTAACGCCGCGGACGGGCGGCTCCAGGCCGAGGAGAAGGCACTCACGAACGCGCTGAAGGAGACGGAGGGCGAGGTTCCGGAGCTCGTAGAGCTGATGTCCACGCTGAACGACCACCGAGCTGCAACCGCGGTCACGGCACTCACGCCTGCGGGGCGGCCCGACTTCGCAACGCTTGAGGCGCTGGTCGACGGCCTCCCGGACGCCGACGACGACCATCTGCGGGAGCTCCGTGCCACCTCGGCACTCGTGGGTCCGGACCTGGATGTCGTCGGATCCGCTGCCGCGCGGCTGCGCGAGGCGGCGGCGGTAATGGACGACATTCGTGTCTCCGATGCCGAAGAGGCCCACCAGCGTGCCGAGTTGCTGGCGCTGACCCTGGAGCACCGGCGCCGGCACCCTGAGGAGGTTTCCTGCCCCGCCTGCGGCTCAGATCGGCTACTGGAGGAGACCTGGGCGGAATGGACCGTCGAACGCATCGACACTCTGCGGTCGGAGGCCGCCGCCGCGCGCGAGGCGCGCGACGAGTTGCGCGCCGCGATCGACACGGTCCGTCACCTGGTCGCGCCGCGACCGGAATGGGTCCCCACGGCGCTGGCCGTGCCGTGGCGCGACTGGACGGCGTGCTGCGAACTCAACGATCCTCGGCAGCTCGCCGACCGCGCCGAGGATGCCGCGCTGGTCCTGGCGGGCGCGTGCCAGGCATTGCGGGAGAAGGCCGCCCAGGAGCTGGCGGAGCTCGACGAGAGCTGGCGACGAGCCGCGGGACGACTCGCGGGTTGGCTGCACCGCGCCCGTACTGCGCACGCCGGTAAGCCGCGGCTGCGCGACCTCAAGACGGCCCGGAAATGGCTCCGGGAAGCGGCCGGCGAGCTGCGGGGGGAGCGGCTGCGGCCGTTCGCGGAGCGGTCCCAGCGGATCTGGGAGGAGTTGCGGCAGCAGAGCAACGTCGACCTCCGGTCGGTGCGCCTGGCCGGCAGCGACAAGGCCAGTGTGCGCAAGCTCGTCATGGACGTAGCGGTCGACGGCCAGGAGGCTTCGGCTCTGAGCGTCATGAGCCAGGGCGAGTTGCACTCCCTCGCGCTCGCGCTCTTCTTGCCGCGGGCGACCGCCGTTGAGAGCCCCTTCGGGTTCGTCGTCATCGACGACCCGGTGCAGTCCATGGATCCCGCGAAGGTGTACGGCCTTGCCCAGGTGCTGCATGCCCTCGGGGAGACCAGGCAGGTCGTCGTGTTCACCCACGACACGCGGCTGCAGCGGGCGTTCACTGCACAGGAGCTGCCGGTGACCGTCCTGGAGGTGGTGCGCTCGGAAGGCTCCGTCGTCAACGTACGCAAGGTGGGGGACCCGGTCGCCCAGGCGATCGCCGACGCCCGGGCGTGGGCCTCGTCGCAGAACCCGACCGCGACGACGCGGAATGTGCTGCCTGCGCTGTGCCGGGTGGTGCTGGAGACGGCGTTCGCGGAGGCGGCGTGGCGGCGGCTGCATCGGTCCGGGACGTCGGAGGCCGGCATCGCAGCGGCCATCGAGCGGTGTTCGGCGCTCATGGAGCTTGCTGCCTTGGGGCTGTTCGGAAACTCGACGCGTACCGGCGACGTCTACGCCGAGCTGCGTCGCCGCTGCGGGGCCGATGCCATCGACGACCTGAAGCGCTGCCAGGAGGGGGCGCACGGGCAGGTGGCGGCCGTGTTGCTCCCGCAGCAGTTCGTCACGGCGATCGCCCGCATGGCCGAGATCGTCCGCAAGCCCGAGGAGGCGCAGTGAACCCCGTGGTGAAGCAGTGGCTGGCGACCGCGGAGCAGTTGATCCACGACGATGCTTCGAGCACGGCGGCCGCGCTCCGCTTCCGCGGGGCCGCCTTCGCGCTCCGCGCGGCACTCGAAGCCGCGGTCGCGGCAACCCTGTCCGCCGCGGCGGTGGAGGTGACGGCCGGTGGGTCCCGGGCCCGATTCCTCGGCCTTCGTGTGTGCGTCGATGCGAGTACCGCTCAGCGCGCCAAGGCGGTGTGGGGCGCGCTCTGCCTTGCTTGCCACTACCACCATTACGAACTCGGCCCGAGCAAGGAGCAGGTGCAGTCCTGGCATGCGGATGTGGTGGCCCTGCTGGGCTGCCTGAACACATAGCCCACAGCGTCAGACGCACCTATAGTTCCGCTGCCTGCGAGCAGTCGACATCGTGTCTGTGGGGGGAACGATGAATCGTCGCACTTTCGACAGCTTGGACAACCGCAAGGTCCAAACCGCCATCATCGGCAGCGCGGGATCGGACGAGCCCGCGCTGCTGCCTCAAGAGCGCGACTCCGCCTTGCAGTTCCGGCGAAGGTACGGACATCACACCTTCTGGTGCGGAGAACTCCTCGGCGGGTGCGGCGCACAGCTGTCGGCCCGGATACCTGGGGATAGGGTCGCGCACTTCAGGCACCATCCAGACGCGCACGGGCGCCGGCGCCCGTGCTCGCGTACTCACATCGACGAGCACAGTGCGGACCACCTTTATGTGCGCCATGCGTTGGTGCGCTGGCTCTCCGACTTGGGCTTGGCCAGCGACACGCGCTATGGCGACCCGGCCGCGACAGGTGCCGGCATCTTCATACCCGCGCTGCGAGTCGTCCTTGCTGTCCGTCTCAGCGGCCACGATCCCGCAGAGTGGGAGCTTCAGAGGGCGTTAAGTCCGTTTCTTGTACTGGCCGCGTCCGGGTTGTTCGAGGAGTCCTTGGCGTACGAGTCGGCCCAGGCGGGAGCGGGTGACGTT
>NZ_JBSFVE010000018.1:0-197321 GCF_053592165.1 Streptodolium elevatio | reverse complement strand
GCCGACGATTCGCCAGAAGGACAGCCGAAACGTCAGTCAGTCGGAGAGTCAGACCCCCGAGCGGTGCCACCACCAATCCTCACTGTCAGTCGGCGGCGGTCGCCGCGGCCGGTGCCGCACGGCGGCGCCGACGCAGGAAGTACCAGGTCCCACCGCCGAGGGCGGCAGCCCCCAGGGCCGCACCGCCGAACAGCGTGAACGTCCCCACCCCGGACGAGGAGGCGAGTTCCGCGCGGGGGATCTGATCGAGGTCGGTCGAGCACACGATCGGCACCGTGCTGCCGGCCAGCCGCGCGCACGCGGTGGACGCGATGCCGTTGCCGGGCGGGAGCGCGTCGACGCGTGCCTTGACCGTGCGCACCACCTCTTGGCCCACCGGCAGGTCGACGGTCCAGGTGATCTGCCCGTCGGCGCCGGTGGTTCCGCCGTCGGCGGAGCCCACCAGCGTGGTGCCGCCCGGCAGCGCCTCGGTGACCGTCATGCCGTTGAGGTCCGTCGAACCGAGGTTGCGCAGCCGGATCGTGTACGTGTGGACCTGCCCGGGCCGCGTCTTGACGCTGCCGTCGTCCACCTTGATCGACAGCGCCGGGCGCGACGGCGTGGGCAGCGTCTCGGCGCCGGCCGACGGTCCCGAGGCGGTCAGCAGGCCGCCCGCACCCGCGAGGACGGCGGCGGCGGAAGCGGCGGCGATGCGGTGGTGGGCCACGGTGCACTCCTGCGGCGGTGATCGTACGACGTGATCACCGATCAGTGTGCTGAACGTGCCGGCTCCGCCGCGGGACGCGCGGCCGCGGTTCGGCCGTCAGGGTGACCACGTCACCCGTTCGGCGTCGCGGACGGAGACACCGCGGGGGCGCGTCCGGCACGGCATGGATCCGTACCGGACGCGCCCCCGCGGGAACGCACGAAGCGATGGACGCTCAGATCTCGCCGCGCAGCTTCGCGAGGGCCTCGGCGAGGATCGCCTCGCCGTCCGCGTCGCTGCGGCGCTCGCGCACATACGCGAGGTGGGTCTTGTAGGGCTCGGTACGCGGCGCGTCCGGCGGGTTCTCGCTGTCCTGCCCCGCGGGCAGGCCGCAGCGCGGGCAGTCCCAAGTCTCGGGCACCTGTGCGTCGGTCGCGAAGCTCGGCTGGGTCTCGTGCTTGTTGGCACACCAGAACGAGATACGCAGACGGGGGGCCGCCTCGCCGCGCTCGGCCTCACCCATCGGGCCCGCACCGACTCGGCTCCCACGGATGGCGTTGCCACTTGCCACGGTTCAAACTCCCCTTGGATCTGAAGGTCGCGCGCCCGGTCGCGCGGCTCGTAATGCACCCCGGACCACGGCCGGGAGGCTGCCTCGCGAAACAGTGTACGTGCGCTCCGCCCGAGCGTGAACCGCGTCCCGAACGCTTTCCGACACGGCGTCAGGAAGCGTACGCAGACTGGGACATCGTGTGTACCACGAGAAACGCCAGGGATGGGGCGAAACCAAAAGAACCGTGGTCGGCGCACCCGGCGCCGCGCACCGCCGCGCCGACTACTCCTTGAGCAGCAGGCCCAGCACCACGATGCAGACGAACCACAGCGAGCCCACGATGATCGTGAGCCGGTCGAGGTTCTTCTCCACGACCGACGAACCGCCCAGCGAGGACGACATGCCGCCGCCGAACAGGTCGGACAGACCTCCGCCCTTGCCCTTGTGCAGCAGGACAAGCAGCACCATGAGGGCGCTGCAGATGATCAGGGCGATCGAGAACGCGAGCTCCACGGCCTGGTCCAACTCCTTTTCGGAGAGTGTTCGCGCGCGTGCGTGCACGGAACGCTCTGCGGGACGCGCGGCCAGGGATTCCTGGCCTCGGACAGGGTACGCCGTTCTCCCGCCCGGATGGGAACCCGAAAGGTAACCCGGACGGGAGAACGGACGACAAGCCTGTGACGTGCCTAACCTACGGCCTGGTCGCGGAAGCGGACCAGCTTGACGAACTCCTCGGCCTCCAGGCTGGCACCGCCGACCAGGCCGCCGTCGATGTCCGGCTTGGCCATCAGGCCCGCGACGTTCGACGACTTGACCGAGCCGCCGTAGAGCACGCGGACCTTGTTGGCCAGCTCGGCGTCGTAGAGTTCGGCGAGCCGGGCACGGATCGCCCCGCACACCTCCTGCGCGTCCTCGGGCGTCGCGACCTCGCCGGTGCCGATGGCCCACACCGGCTCGTACGCGATCACGACGCGCTCGGCCTCCGCGGCCTTGATCCCGGCCAGGGCGCCGTCGAGTTGCGCGAGCGTGTGCGCGACGTGGCCGCCGGCCTTGCGGACCTCGAGGCCCTCGCCGACACACACGATCGGCGTGATGTTGTGCGCGAACGCCGCCTTGGCCTTGGCGTTGACGATCTCGTCGGTCTCCGCGTGGTACTGCCGGCGCTCCGAGTGGCCGACGGTGACATACGTGCACTTGAGCTTCGCGAGCATCGAGCCCGCGATCTCGCCGGTGTACGCGCCGCCGGCGTGCTGCGAGACGTCCTGCGCGCCGAAGACGATGCGCAGCTTGTCGCCGTCGACGAGCGTCTGCACCGAGCGCAGGTCGGTGAACGGCGGCAGCACCGCGACCTCGACCTGGTCGAAGTCCTTGTCGTCCAGCGCGAAGGCGAGCTTCTGCACGAGGGCGATGGCCTCAAGGTGGTTGAGGTTCATCTTCCAGTTGCCGGCCATCAGGGGCAGTCGGCCGGTCACCGGGGTTCCGCCGGAGTTCTTCTTGATCACGGACATGCGCTTCAGCCCTCCAGGGCGTCGAGGCCGGGCAGGGTCTTGCCCTCAAGGTATTCGAGGCTCGCGCCGCCACCGGTGGAGATGTGACCGAACGCGTTCTCGTCGAAACCGAGCGTACGCACCGCGGCGGCCGAATCGCCGCCGCCGACCACGGTGAAGGCGTCCGAGTCGACGAGCGCCTGTGCGACGGCACGGGTGCCGCCCGCGTACGGAGCCATCTCGAACACGCCCATCGGACCGTTCCAGAAGACCGTGCGCGCGTCGGCCAGCTTCTCGGCGAACAGATCGCCGGAATCCGGGCCGATGTCGAGGCCCATGCGGTCGGCCGGGATCGCGTCCGCGGCGACGACCGAGTGGTCGGCGTCGGCGGCGAAGGCGGTCGCGGCGACGATGTCGACCGGCAGCACGAACTCGACGCCGTTCTCCTCGGCCCGGCGCAGGTACTCGCGCACGGTGTCGAGCTGGTCCTTCTCCAGCAGCGACGTGCCGACCTCGCGGCCCTGCGCGGCCAGGAAGGTGAAGACCATGCCGCCGCCGATCAGGATGCGGTCGGCCTTGCCCAGCAGGTTGTCGATGACGCCGAGCTTGTCGGAGACCTTCGAGCCGCCGAGCACGACCGCGTACGGCCGCTCGACCTTCTCGGTGAGCCGCGTGAGCACGTCGAGTTCGGCGGCGATCAGCAGGCCCGCGGCGTGCGGGAGCTTGCGCGCCACGTCGTACACCGACGCGTGCTTGCGGTGCACCGCGCCGAAGCCGTCGCCGACGTAGAGGTCCGCGAGCGACGCGAGCGCGTCCGCGAACAGCCCGCGCTCCTCGTCGTCCTTGCTGGTCTCGGCGGCGTTGAAGCGCACGTTCTCCAGGAGTGCCACGTCGCCGTCGCCGAGGGAGGCGACGGTCGCCCGGGCGCTGTCGCCGACCGTGTCGGTGGCGAACGCGACCGGCCGGCCCAGCAGTTCGCCGAGGCGCGCGGCGACCGGGGCCAGCGAGTAGGCCGGGTTGGGCTCGCCCTTGGGGCGGCCGAGGTGCGCCGTCACGACGACGCGGGCGCCGCGCTCGGCGAGGGTCCTGATGGTCGGCACGCTCGCGCGGATGCGGCCGTCGTCCGTGATCGCGGTGCCGTCCAGCGGCACGTTCAGGTCGGCGCGGACGAGCACGCGCTTACCGGCGACGTCGAGGTCGTCGATGGTCTTCATGGTTCGGATCATCCTCATGGGTTCGGGGCGCTGAGGGAGGCGGCCCGGGTCGAACCTTCTGTCGGGTGGTACGCGCGGGCCCGGACGACGAGGGTCGTCCGGGCCCGCGACAGGTCGCACGTCACGAAGCGCCCTTGCCGGGCGGGCGTGCCGGGTGCCGCTGTACACACCGCTCGGGTCGGCGTGCGCAGAGCTGCGCGCCCGGTGGTTGCGTACCGAGAGCGGCGCGCTGAGAGCCGCGTACTCAGAGCAGGGTGCTCAGACTCAGCGCAGTGTGCTCAGAGCCGCTTGCTCAGAGCTGCGCGCCGACGTACTTGACCAGGTCGACGAGGCGGTTCGAGTAGCCCCACTCGTTGTCGTACCAGCCGACGATCTTGACCTGCTTGCCCTGCGCCATCGTCAGGCCCGAGTCGAAGGTGCACGACGACGGGTCGGTGACGATGTCGGAGGAGACGATCTCGTCCTCGGTGTAGGTGAGGATGCCCTTGAGCTCGCCCTGCGCGGCCTTCTGGAACGCGGCGTTGACCTCGTCCCGGGTGACCTCGCGCTCGAGCTCGACGACCAGGTCGGTGACCGAGCCGGTGGGGACCGGGACGCGCATCGCGATGCCGTCGAGCTTGCCGCTCAGCTCCGGCAGGACCAGCGCGGTTGCCTTGGCGGCGCCCGTCGAGGTCGGGATGATGTTGGTCGCGGCGGCGCGCGCACGGCGCAGGTCGCTGTGCGGGAAGTCCAGGATGACCTGGTCGTTGGTGTACGCGTGGACCGTGGTCATGAGGCCCTTGGCGACACCGAAGTTCTCCAGCAGCACCTTAGCCATCGGCGCGACGCAGTTGGTCGTGCAGGAGGCGTTGGACAGCACGGTGTGCTTCGCGGCGTCGTACTTCTCGTGGTTGACGCCCATGACGATCGTGATGTCCTCGCCCTTGGCGGGCGCGGAGATGATGACCTTCTTGGCGCCGGCCTCGACGTGCTTGACGGCGTCGGAGGCGTTGGTGAAGCGGCCGGTCGACTCGATGACGATGTCGGCGCCCAGCTCGCCCCACGGCAGCGCCGCCGGGTCGCGCTCGGCCAGCGTCTTGAAGGTCTTGCCGCCGACGGTGATCGAGTCGTCGGTGTGCGTGACCTCGTGGCCGAGGCGGCCCAGGATGCTGTCGTACTTCAGCAGGTGGACCAGCGTGGCGTTGTCGGTCAGGTCGTTGACGCCGACGATCTCCACGTCGGCGCCGGAGGCCAGAACCGCGCGGAAGAAGTTGCGGCCGATGCGGCCAAACCCGTTGATGCCTACTCGGATCGTCACGAACCGATCTCCTCTTGATGCGCCGGAGGGATGCCCTGATGTCTTTTTTCCCGGCAGACGGGTTGGAATCGTCAAGCCGAGACCAAGTCCGACCCTATCGCGAGGTCCGTCCCGGTCGTGACGCAGGCATCCGCGGACACGGGACGCGCACGCGCGGTGCGGACACGCAGCGGGGCCCGGTGGCGGGTGCATCCGCCACCGGGCCCCGAGTGCGATCCGGGTGCTCGGTCAGGAACGGTCGCCCACGACCTTGGCGACGACTCCGGACAGCACGACGCCGATGCCGAACATCACGCCGTTGCCGTCCTCCTCCATGGCGTTCTTCCACGCCTCGGTGACGTCGAACTTGTCGATGACCTCGGACACGTCCACGTGGTACAGGTCGGCGACCATCATGGCGATGCCGAAGTACTGGGCCAGGTAGACCGCGGCGCCGGTGAGGACCAGGGCCAGGACCGGAAGGGCCGCGTGCCGCCCGCCGAACTTGCCCACCGCGCCGCCGATCGCGATGCCGATGATGATCGCCATCCAGCCGTAGAAGCTGTCGTCGGACTCGGAGATCATGAAGGCGTAGATGCCGCCGCCGACCAGGGCGACCGCGAGCCCGATGCCGAGCGCGGCACCGATGCGCGGCGGACGTCCGCCGCCGTACGGGCCGTAGCCGCCGGGGCCGCCGCCGTACGGACCGGGCTGCTGACCGTAGGGACCCGGCTGTCCGTACGGACCGGGCTGCTGACCGTACGGACCTTGCTGGCCGTAGGGGTCGGGCTGACCGTAGGGGCCTTGTTGCGGCGCCCCGTAGTTGCCGGGGCCGTTGTATCCACTCACGAGTTTTCGTCTCCCAGGGACGCGTGCCGGACGACGAGGCTAGCGGCCCCCGCTCGGGCCGGGCAGGCCCGCAAGCACCCGCAACCGGACAATGACCGAATTGTCGGCAATTTCGAGGGAGTTCCCGCACCTCGCGACGGGTGGCCCCGGCGGACGGTTCCGCCGGGGCCACCCTGGGTCGTTGTGCGCTGCGCCGTTCTTCGTCGACCGTCGTCTCCCGGCCGTCGTCTCCCGGCCGTTGTCCGTCAGCCGATTCGGGTCAGCCGAGCAGGTGGTGGATCGCCCGCGTGAGCACCGCGTTCTTCTCGGCCTGCGTCGGCAACTGCTCGAGGCCGAAGCCGAAGAGCATGGTGTCCTCGGTGGCCACCACCGAGTTCCCGAACACCGAGTTCGTGTGCAGGAACGCCGCCGGCGAGTGGTCGCCGGGAGGTGCCCCGGCCAGCGTCCACGGCCCGAGGCCCGCCTCGAAGCCCTCGGACTCCAGCACGCCGCCGGCCGTGACGATCTTCGTGTCGTCGACGAAGACGCCGGTGCCGCCCGCGCTCGGGTCGGTGACGTAGCTGAAGGAGACCTCGATCTGCTTGCCCGCGTACGGGGACAGGTCGAAGGCCACCGACTGCCAGCCGCCCGAGTTCGCCGTGAACGCGTTCCACGCACCGCTGGTGCCGGAGGGCGTGCACGGGTTCGTGAGCGTCAGGTAGTGCGCGAGGAACGGGTGGTCCTTCAGGTAGAACCCGGCCTCGCACTCCGCCGGCGCGGCCTGCGAGCTGCGGCCGTTGAGGTCCGGCAGCGTCGTCCAGTCGTCCTGGCCCACGGTGTGCGCCTCGACGATGACGTTGTCGTAGCCCTCCTCGACGTCCCACGACATCTGCGCCGTGAGCTTGGCCGCGTCGGCCGCCGTGACTCCGGTCAGGTCGATCGTGCGCGTCAGGCGCATGTACACGTCGTCCTGGTGCGGGCCCGCGACGTACTTCACGCCCTCGTACGGGGTGAACGGGCCGGACGGCACGCCCGCGTACTCCGCGGCCGCGTAGCTGGTGAACTGCGGGAACTGTGCCGGGGGCAGCACCGTGCTGGTGGTGAGGAAGCCGCCCGCCTCGTTGATCGGGTTGCTCGCGGCGCCCGGCAGGCCGACGTTCACCCCGGCCAGCGGCGGCTGGGTGCCGACGACGCCGTTGACGCCGCTGACCGAACCGCGGTCGTAGGCGCCGAGGTAGTACTGCGTGAAGTCGTCCGACAGGATCTCGCAGTCGTCGCGGTAGCTCGTGGTGATCCGGCACGGCGTCTGCGGTTCGCCCTTGAGGCCGTAGTAGATGCCGCCGCCGTTCACACCGCGCAGCGGACCGTAGTACGCCGACGTCTCACCGGAGTAGAGGAGCTTGCCGCCCTCGTTGAGGTAGTCGCGCACCTCCATGGTGAGCTGGAACGCCCGGTCGGCCACCTGCGCGTCGGGCACCAGCTGGGTGCTGCCGACGGGCACGAACTCGTCCGCGGCGTCCTGCGTCAGCCGGTTGTCGCCCAGGTACCAGACCACCGCCTTGAAGTGGCCGAGTACGCCGAGCGCGTCGGGCACGCCCTGCTGGTCGACGTCCCACAGCGCCGGCTTGGAGCCGGCGGCGCGTACCGCGTCCAGGTACTCGTTCGCGTACTTGGGCGCGTTGGTGCCGGGCGGGTAGGTCGGGTTGACGCCCTTGTAGTCCTCGTTGGCGATCACGAGGACGTCGGCGCCCTGCTCGATGCCGGTCGCGACCTTGTAGGTGAAGTGCTCGGACTCGACCTTGCCCTTGCCGGGCTTCTTGGCCGTGTACCAGACCTCGACGCTGTCGCCGGGTTTGCTGTTGTCGACGGATCCCCGGTACTGGCGGTACCAGGCCTTGCCGTCCTCGGTGCCGTACTTCTCGCCGCCGTCCCAGCGCTGCACGCCGTCGGTCTTGGTCTTGCCGCCGTTGACCTTGTAGTTGATCTTGACGTCGGACAGCTTCTGCTTCGCGTCGACGGCGACCGGCTGCTCGTCGCCCTTCTCCGCGTACGACGTGTCGAACTTGTGGATCGCCAGGTCGGGCGCGGTCCAGCCGATCGACGACACCGGCTCGTCCGGCTGCGGCGCCGACTTGGCGACGGACAGCGCGAACGGGATGTTGTTGACGAACTCACGCTGGATCAGCGTCTCGTCGTCCGGGAACGTGAAGATGCTCTCGCACGCGTCCGGTTCCCACGCGTCGTTCGGGTCCCAGTTGGACGCGGTCTCACATGTGGACATCTCGGGCGTGAACGCGATGCCCTCGTGCACGACGTCGACGAAGCCGTCGGTCTCGCCGTTGGTCGTGTAGAGCGCCGCACCGAGCTGCGACTCGAAGCCCGGGATCGCGGGGGTGTTGTGGTCGCCCGCAAGCGCCTTCGCGATGTTGTCGTCCGGGCTCGGGGTGGAGACCTGCCAGCCCACGCCGTACAGCAGCAGCTGCGCGGCGGAGTGGTAGTTGACCACGAAGCGCGGGTCGATCTTCGCCATCAGCGCGTCGATGGCCTTCGTCTCCGGCTCGGAGCCGGGACCCGGGCCGCGGTACGTCTCGTTGAACGGGTCGGGCGACGAACCCTCGTTGTCGTAGCCCCACTTGTACGGGAAGTTGCGGTTCGGGTCGACGCCGTCGGCGCTGGTGATCACGCCGTTGCCGTCGTTGTCGCGCAGGGTCTTGCGCCACTGGCGCTGCTCGGGCTGCCAGGTCCACTCGTAGCCGTCCGGGTTCGAGGAGAGAACGAACCACAGCTCGGTCGAGTTGACGATCTTCTTGATCTCCTGGTCGCCGTTCTTGTACCCGTCGACGTAGTAGTGCAGGAGCCGGCGGTTCATCTCCGGCGTGATCCACTCGCGGGCGTGCTGGTTGGACATGTACACGACGGGCGGCTTGTCGCCGTCCCGCTTGGTCTTGGCGTCCTTGCTCACCTTGATGGCGAGGATGTCCTGGCCGAGCGTCGTCTTGCCGATGGACACCAGCTTGGTGATGCCCGGGTTGGCCTGGGATACCTCCAGCAGTTCGGCCGCGAGGCCGTCCTCGCCGGCGTACCGCTTGTAGACGCCCTCTGCCGCGGTGGCCGACCTGGCGCCGGCCGCGGACTGGCCGCCGCGGACCTGGACGTTGACACCGGCCTTGGTGAGCTTCGCCGCCTCGGCCTCGGACAGCACCAGCTCGGCGGCCACCTTGCCGTCCGCGGTGGCGTTCATGGGCGTCTCGGTGCGGTCGATGCCCAGAGCGAAGACCTTCTCGGCGTCCTTGGCCTCGAACGTCGCCAGGTACGCCTTCTTCCCGGCCTCACCGGACTGCGGCAGCTTGACGTCCGCGACCTTGGTGACGATCGGGAAGGAGGAGTCGGCCTCTTCCGCCGCCTGTGCCCCCGGCATCGCCGACATTGTGCCGACGACCAACGAGATGGCGGCGAGCCCGATTCCGGCGATGCGCGTAGACCTGAGGGAACCCTTTGTGCGTCTCACTCAACCCCCTGATGTGAGTGGGCAGGCGCGTGGGGATGGAGCGCGGCGGGCCCCGTCGCCAACCCCCTTGTTCCCGGGGGCTATTGGTGCGCCGGAGACCCGCCGTGCTACACGCGTTTCGCATGGTACGGGAATCCCTATCCCGGACAAGGCGAAACGGGAAACCGCTGGACGGTCATCAGTGTCCGTATAACGATCAGTTGGCGGAACGGCCGGGGCGCCGCCCGCGCGGGATGTGAACCGGCGTACGACCGCCCGCCGGCGCGCCGCCCGCCCGGCCCGCTCCGGCGGCCGGGCGGCAGGTCAGAACCAGTCGGGGCACCAAGGAGCCCTGGCGGTCCGGAACATCACCTCGGCGACCGCCAGCGAGCCGGGCACCAGTTCGGTGATCGCGCCCGCGTCGCCGAGCCGGACCGCCGAATTGCCGCCCAGGTACAGCGCGCCGAGTGCGCCAACGCCGAGGCGCAGCTGTGCGGGCTCGTCCGTCGCCGCGCAGACCGCCCCGGACGGACCGCCCTCCAGCTTGAACCGGCCCGACCCGTACCCCAGTTCGTCGTCCACCTCGATCACCAGGGAACCGGCCACCTCGTAGGTACGCGCGGCCAGCGCCGCCGGCACGTCCAGGATCCGCACCCACACGAAATCGCGGGCGCTGTCCCAGGTCACCGCGCGCGGGTCGGTGAACCGCAGCGGCAGCGGGTCGTCGCCGGCCCGCTCCCCCGCGCTGATCCGCACCACGTAGTCCACCTGCGTCGCGAAGTCCCACAGCGCCGCCTCGGCCGCGCGCGTGGCGGCGATCACCTGGTCGGCGTGCAGCGTGGCCTTCGGCAGGAAGTCCTCCCAGACCTCGTCGATGCGGTACGCGAGGTACCCGACCGGCGCCCCGGACGGGTCCCGGTACACGGCGTAGAAGCGGTTCTCGGCGCCGCGCCCGCCCGGGCGCTTGCGTACCCCGGTGTAGAGGGGCCACCACAACGACTGCCGGGTGATCGCCCCTGGGGTCAGCGCCCGGAACGCCTCGTGGATCTCCGGACCCAGCTCCAGCATCGCGTCCGGGGTGACGATCTCGACGCGGCCGCCCTCCTCGCGACGGGACAGTTCCGCGTCGCTCAGCCGGGTGCGCGACAGGTCGATCCGGTACGTCGAGATGTCGGTCGCCGCTCCGAACCCGAAGCGGCCGTAGATGTTGTACTCGGCCGCGATCAGGATCCCTAGCGCCTCGCCGCGCGCCGCCGACGCGTCCAGGTCGTGGCGCATCATGCGGGTCAGCAGCCCGCGGCGGCGGTGGGTCGCGGTCACCGTCACGTTGGTGATCGCGCTCATCGGCACGTACGCCCCGCCCGGCACCGTGATCTCGCCGCCCCAGCTGCGGAACGTGCCGACCATGGCGTCACCGTCGAACGCCGCCTGGGTGCGGTCCAGGTCCACGACGTCGCGCAGATGCTCGGCCCACTGGTCGCGGACCTCCTTGGTGTGGTCCGGGACACGCAGGAACCCCACGTCCAGGGCCACGCCCCACTGGCTCAGCTCGTCCTCGGTGATCGTGCGGATCTCCACCATGGTCCTCTCCCGCGGTCCGAACGGCGTGCGCGCAGCGTGAGGCACACGGGCACGAAAAAGCCGACCGGGTCAACGTATTGCCGTCCGGTCGGCCATTTCGACTGATTTATCCCGTGACCGCGACGAGCGGCCGCCGAGCGTGGCTGCTGCGACGAGCGGCCGCTACGACACGAGCATGTCCGCGGTCAGGTTCGCGTCCGTACCGGGCAGTCCCATGTCGCCCGCCCGCTTGTCGGCCATCGCCAGCAGGCGGCGGATGCGGCCGGCCACCGCGTCCTTCGTCAGCGGCGGGTCGGCCAGGCCGCCCAACTCCTCCAGCGAGGCCTGCTTGTGCTCCAGCCGGAGCTTGCCGGCCGCGGCGAGGTGCTCGGGAACCTCGTCGCCCAGGATCTCCAGGGCCCGCTGCACACGTGCCCCCGCGGCCACCGCCGCACGGGCCGAACGCCGCAGGTTCGCGTCGTCGAAGTTCGCCAGCCGGTTCGCCGTCGCCCGCACCTCGCGGCGCATGCGGCGCTCCTCCCACGCGAGCACGCTCTCGTGCGCCCCCAGACGCGTCAGAAGCGCCCCGATCGCGTCGCCGTCGCGCACCACGACCCGGTCCACGCCCCGCACTTCGCGGGCCTTCGCGGAGATGCCGAGCCGCCGGGCCGCGCCGACCAGGGCGAGCGCCGCCTCGGAACCGGGGCAGGTCACCTCCAGCGCCGACGAACGCCCGGGCTCGGTCAACGAGCCGTGGGCCAGGAACGCGCCGCGCCACGCGGCCTCCGCGTCGCAGGTCGCACCGGAGACCACCTGCGGGGGAAGCCCGCGCACCGGGCGCCCGCGTGCGTCGAGCAGGCCCGTCTGCCGGGCCAGTTGGTCGCCGTCCTTGGCGACGCGCACGACATACCTGCTGGTACGCCGCAGACCGCCCGCCGCCACGACCACAAGGTCGGACTGGTGGCCGTACACCTCGAGGATGTCCTTGCGCACACGCCGCGCGGCGGCACCTGTGTCAAGCTCCGCCTCGACGACGATCCGTCCGCCCACCAGGTGCAGGCCCCCCGAGAAACGCAAAAGGGCCGAGACCTCCGCCTTGCGACAGCACGACCGCGTCACCGGGAGCCGACTGAGCTCGTCTTTAACTGCTGCCGTCATCGCCATGGCGCGATCCTTTCACGATCAACGAAGATCCGGCCGTAGGCGGCGGCCAGGCGCCCCGGATCGTGTCGCGGGGTGCCGTCACCGACGGCGACCGGGGTGAGCAGCACCTGCCCGCCGAGGCCGGCCGCGGCCTTCGCCAGCCCGTCCACGTCGTCGACCAGGTCGCTGTCGCCCAGCACCAGGTCGAAGGTCAGTGCGGGGGCGTGCTCGGCGAGCACCTCCAAGTGCCGCTCGGGCGAGAACCCGTCCGTCTCGCCGGGCTGCGGCGCCAAATTGAGGGCGAGCACCTTGCGGGCCTTCGTCTCGACGAGCGCCGCGGCCAGTTCGGGCACCAGCAGGTGCGGCAGAACGCTGGTGAACCACGAACCCGGGCCCACCACAACCCAGTCCGCCTCGCGCACCGCGGCCACCGCCTCGGAGACGGCCGGCGGATCCTGCGGCTGCAGGCGTATCCCGAGCACCTCGCCGGGCGTCTTGGCCAGCGCGTGCTGGCCGCGCACGGTC
Source organism: Streptodolium elevatio (assembly GCF_053592165.1). Classification (NCBI taxonomy): domain Bacteria; kingdom Bacillati; phylum Actinomycetota; class Actinomycetes; order Kitasatosporales; family Streptomycetaceae; genus Streptodolium; species Streptodolium elevatio. Next base: position 184,563 of record NZ_JBSFVE010000018.1, on the reverse strand, counting down.
GTCACCGCCGACGGCGCGCTGCGCTCGTGGCCGCGTACGTCCGCCTCGATGTGCAACGGCACCGCCGACATCGGCAGCACCGTGCCGTGCGCCCCCAGCAGGCGGCCCATCCACTGCAAGGCCTCCACCGGGTCGTCGTCCAGCAGTTCCCACAGCGCGACCAGCAGCAGGTTGCCCACCGCGTGGCCGTTGAGCTCGCCCTCGCAGCGAAAGCGGTGCTGGATCACCCGGCTCCACGTGTTGCCCCACTCGTCGTCCCCGCACAGCGCGGCCAACGCCATGCGCAGGTCGCCGGGCGGCAGTACGCCGAGGTCGCGCCGCAACCGGCCGCTCGACCCCCCGTCGTCGGCGACGGTCACGACCGCGGTGAGGTCGTCGGTGAGCCTGCGCAGCGCGGACAGCGACGCGAACAGCCCGTGGCCGCCGCCCAGTGCGACGACCTTGGGACCGGTGTGCCGGGCGTACTGGTAACCGTTGCTCGCCAGATCGTTCACGCGGGCATCACTCGCGTCCCTTGTCGCGGTGCACCACGACCGCCTCGACACCGTCCTCCTGCATGCGCTTGGCGAGCCGCTCCGCCATCGCCACGCTGCGGTGCTTGCCGCCGGTGCAGCCGACCGCGAGTGTCAGGTAACGCTTGCCCTCGCGCCGGTAGCCCTCGGTGATGATGCGCAGCAACTCGGTGTAGCCGTCCAGGAACTCCTTGGCGCCGGGCTGGTCGAAGACGTACCGCGCCACCGGCTCGTCGGTGCCGGTGAACGGGCGCAGCTCGGGGATCCAGTGCGGATTGGGCAGGAAGCGGCAGTCGACGACGAGGTCCGCGTCGACCGGCAGGCCGTACTTGAAGCCGAACGACATGACGGTGGCCTTCAGCCGCGGTTCGCTGGAACCGGCGAACTGCGCGTCCATCTTGGCGCGCAGCTCGTGCACGTTGAGGTTGGTCGTGTCGATCACCAGGTCGGCTTCGCCGCGCAGCTCGCGCAGCAGCGCGCGCTCCGCCTCGATGCCGTCGACGATGCGGCCGTCGCCCTGCAGCGGGTGGGGGCGGCGGACGTTCTCGAAACGGCGTACGAGTGCGTCGTCCGCGGCCTCCAGGAACACGATGCGGCGCACGACGGCCGCGCTCTCCAACTGGGCCAGCGCCTCGCGCAGATCGTCGAAGAACGTGCGCCCGCGCACGTCCACGACGACCGCGATGCGGGCCACCGCGCCCTGGGTGCGGGCGCCGAGGTCGACCATCGCCGGGATCAGCGACGGGGGCAGGTTGTCGACGACGAACCAGCCCAGGTCCTCCAGGCCCTTCGCGGCGGTCGAGCGACCGGCGCCGGACATACCGGAGATGATCACCAGCTCGGGGATGCCGTGCACGGTCTCCGGCTCGCCGCCGGGGCCCGCCGCGGACCCGGTGGCGTCCCCGGGCGTGGTCGCCTCTGCCTCGGCCGCCTCGCTCACGGCGTCCTCCGGTGGGTGACACTGCGGTTACTCACGGTTCCTCCTGCTTCCACACCTGCTAGGGAGACCTGCCAGGCTCGGCGTTCCCCGCAGATGCCGAGTGTCCCTCATGTCCGCACGAGGCGGACCCACCCACACTCTTCGTTCACTGCTTCACGCCCGCAGATTCACTCACGCGCGTGGAGCGGCGCCCGCGGCGGCGCTCATTCGGGTGCTCCTCCACCAGAACGATCCGGCTCCACGATCTCATCCGGGGCGTCCGTGGTGATCTCTCCCGTCGCGGTGTTGACCGCGATCTTCGGTGCCGCCCCGGCCAGCGCGGCGAGGATGTTCTCCGCGGTCCGCCGCCCGATGCCCGGCACCTCCATGACCTGCTCGACGGTGGCGCCCTTCAGCCTGCGCAGCGAGCCGAAGTGGCCGAGCACCGCCTTGCGCCGGGTCTCCCCCAGACCGGGCACGGCGTCGAGCGCGCTCGCCGTCATGGCCTTCGACCGCTTCTTGCGGTGGAAGGCGATCGCGAAGCGGTGCGCCTCGTCGCGTACGCGCTGCATCAGGTACAGCGCCTCGCTGCTGCGCGGCAGCACCACCGGGTCCTCCTCGCCCGGCAGCCACACCTCCTCCAGCTTCTTGGCGAGACCGCAGACCGCGACGTCGTCGACGCCGAGTTCGTCCAGCGCGCGCTTGGCGGCGGCGACCTGCGGCTGACCGCCGTCCACGACCACCAGCTGCGGCGGGTACGCGAAGCGCTTGGGCTTGCCGGTCTCCGGGTCGATCGGCCCGCTCGGTGCCTCGGTTTCGTCGATGCCCGCGATTTCCGGCTCACCGGTGCGCACGCGCTCGGCGAGGTAGTGCCGGAAGCGCCGGGTCAGCACCTCGTGCATCGAGCGGACGTCGTCCTGGCCCTCGAACGACTTGACGGCGAAGTGCCGGTACTCGCTCTTGCGCGGCAGGCCGTCCTCGAAGACGACCATCGACGCGACGACCTCGGTGCCTTGCAGGTGCGAGATGTCGAAGCACTCGATGCGCAGCGGCGCGGTGTCCAGGCCGAGCGCGTCGGCGATCTCCTGAAGAGCGAGCGAGCGGGTGGTCAGGTCCCCGGCGCGGCGGGTCTTGTGCAGCACGAGGGCCTGCTGCGCGTTGCGCAGCACGGTCTCCTGGAGCGCCTTCTTGTCGCCGCGCTGCGGTACGCGCAGCTCCACCCGGGAGCCGCGCAGCGTGCACAGCCACTCGGCGACGGCGTCCGGCTGGGGCGGCATCGCGGGCACCAGGACCTCGCGCGGGACGGCGTCGCCGCGCTGGTCGCCGTAGATCTGCTGGAGGAAGTGCTCGACGAGGTCGGCCGGGGTGACGTCCTCGACCTTGTCGACGACCCAGCCGCGCTGGCCGCGCACCCGGCCGCCGCGCACGTGGAAGATCTGGACGGCGGCCTCGAGTTCGTCGTCGGCGAGCGCGATGACGTCGGCGTCGGTGCCGTCGCCGAGCACGATGGCGTTCTTCTCCATCGCGCGCGTGAGGGCCCCTATGTCGTCGCGCAGCCGGGCGGCCTTCTCGTACTCCATGTCCACCGCGGCCTGCTTCATGGCGCGTTCCAGGCGGCGGATGTACGGGCCGGTCTGCCCGGCCATGAAGTCGCAGAACTCGTCCGCGAGTTCGCGGTGCTCCTCGGGGCTGACCCGGCCCACGCACGGGGCCGCGCACTTGCCGATGTAGCCGAGCAGGCACGGGCGTCCGGCCTGCTTGGCGGCCTTGAACACACCGTTGCTGCACGTGCGCACCGGGAAGACGCGGAGCAGGAGGTCGACGGTTTCGCGGATCGCCCAGGCGTGGCCGTACGGCCCGAAGTACCGCACGCCCTTCTTCTTCGGCCCGCGCATGACCTGCACGCGCGGGAACTCCTCGTTGAGCGTGACGGCGAGGCTCGGATAGCTCTTGTCGTCGCGGTACTTCACGTTGAAGCGCGGGTCGTACTCCTTGATCCAGGAGTACTCCAGCTGGAGCGCCTCGACCTCGGTGCCGACGACGGTCCACTCCACGGACGCGGCCGTGGTGACCATCGTCTGGGTGCGCGGGTGCAGTCCCGCGAGATCCTGGAAGTACGACGACAGGCGCTGGCGGAGGTTCTTGGCCTTTCCGACGTACACGACCCGCCGGTGCGCGTCCCGGAACCGGTACACGCCGGGGCTGTTGGGGATCTCGCCCGGTTTGGGGCGGTACGTTGCCGGGTCGGCCATCTGCTCCCTCGGTCCTCTCGTCTGTGCGGTGTCGCGGCGGCCCGCCGGGGGGTGCATCAGCCGACGACGATGTCCCCGTCGACGACCTTGGTCGGCAGCTCCGGCAGGGCCTTGTTCGCCGGGCCGCGCACGACCGAGCCGTCGTCGACGTCGAACTGGCTGCCGTGGCATGGGCAGTTGATGACGCCCTGTTCGACCTTCTTGACCAGGCACCCCTGGTGCGGGCACCGCGCGTCGAACGCCTTGTAGACGCCCTTCGCCGGCTGCGTCACCACGACCCGCGAGTCCGCATAGACCTTACCCGCGCCCACCGCGACATCGGGGACCTTGCCGATGGTCACCGGGCCCTGCTCGCCCGCGCGCGGACCGTCCGCCTGCGCCCCCGAGTTCTCCGTCGTGCAGGCGGCGAGCGGTACGCCCACGGCTCCCACCGCACCGGCGACGGCCACGCCGCGCAGCACGGTCCGGCGGTCCGGGGAGGTCGGGGTCGGTGCGGTCATGTGTCTCTCCGTCTGGGGTCGGTGCCTGGCCGACCCCATGATCCCATCGGGCGGTCGTGGGCCGGACAGCGCACCGGCGGCCGCGGCGCGGTCCGGGGCCGACCGGATCGGGTCGGCCCCGGCTCCGGTCGGTCCCGTGTCGTCTCGGTGCCGTGCCGTTCCGGTGCCGGCGCAGAGCCGGTCCGAAGCCGGCTCAGAGCCGGTCGGCGAGGATCTCGCGGAGGAACTTGCCCGTGTGGCTCTCCGCGACGTCCGCGACCTCCTCGGGGCTGCCCTCGGCGATGACCATGCCGCCGCCGCTGCCGCCTTCGGGGCCGAGGTCGACGATCCAGTCCGCGGTCTTGATGACGTCGAGGTTGTGCTCGATCACCAGGACCGTGTTGCCCTTGTCCACCAGCGAGGTCAGCACGCCGAGCAGGCGCCGGATGTCCTCGAAGTGCAGGCCCGTCGTGGGCTCGTCGAGCACGTAGACGGTACGCCCGGTCGAGCGGCGCTGGAGCTCGGAGGCGAGCTTGACGCGCTGCGCCTCGCCACCGGAGAGCGTGGTGGCCGGCTGGCCGAGCCGGACGTACCCGAGCCCGACGTCGTCGAGTGTCTTGAGGTGCCGCGCGATGGCGGGGACCGCCTCGAAGAACTCGCCGGCCTCCTCGATCGGCATGTCCAGCACCTCGGCGATGTTCTTGCCCTTGAAGTGCACTTCGAGCGTCTCGCGGTTGTAGCGCGCGCCGTGGCACACCTCGCACGGGACGTAGACGTCCGGCAGGAAGTTCATCTCGATCTTGATGGTGCCGTCGCCCGCGCAGTTCTCGCAGCGGCCGCCCTTGACGTTGAAGGAGAAGCGGCCCGGCAGGTAGCCGCGCACCTTCGCCTCCTGCGTCTCGGCGAACAGCTTGCGCACGTGGTCGAACACACCTGTGTACGTCGCCGGGTTCGACCGCGGCGTGCGGCCGATCGGTCCCTGGTCGACGTGGACGACCTTGTCCACCAAGTCCGTTCCGGTGACGCGGGTGTGCCGGCCCGGCACCGAGCGGGCGCCGTTCAGCTCGCGCGCGAGGTGCGTGTAGAGGATGTCGTTGACCAGCGTCGACTTCCCGGAGCCCGAGACGCCGGTGATCGCGGTGAAGGTGCCCAGCGGGAACCCGACCGTGACATCGCGCAGGTTGTGCTCGCGCGCGCCGTGCACCACCAGGCGCCGCTTCTTGTCCGGCACGCGCCGCTCGGTCGGCGTCGCGATCTCCTTGCGCTTCGACAGGTAGGCGCCGGTCTGCGACTCCTTGTTCTTCAACAGGTCCTTGTACGGCCCCGAGTGCACCACCCGGCCGCCGTGCTCGCCCGCGCCCGGGCCGATGTCGACGACCCAGTCCGCGACCCGGATGGTGTCCTCGTCATGCTCGACGACGATGAGCGTGTTGCCCATGTCGCGCAGCCGGACCAGGGTCTCGATGAGCCGGTGGTTGTCGCGCTGGTGCAGGCCGATGGACGGCTCGTCCAGCACGTACAGCACGCCGACCAGGCCCGAGCCGATCTGGGTGGCGAGCCGGATGCGCTGTGCCTCACCGCCCGACAGCGTGCCGGCGGCGCGGTTGAGCGACAGGTAGTCGAGGCCGACGTCGACCAGGAAGCGCAGCCGCTCGTTGACCTCCTTGAGCACGCGCTCGGCGATCTTCTTCTCGCGGGCGGTCAGCCGGATCGCGCCGAGGAAGTCGGCGCAGTCGCTGATCGACATCGCGGAGACGTCGGCGATGGACTTCCCGGCGACGGTGACGGCCAGCACGATCGGCTTGAGGCGGGTGCCCTCGCAGGTCGGACACGGCACCTGCCGCATGTAGCCCTCGAAGCGCTCGCGGCTGCTGTCCGACTCCGCCTCGGAGTGGCGGCGCACGATGAACGGGATCGCACCCTCGAAGGCGGTGGTGTACGCGCGCTCGCGGCCGTACCGGTTCTTGTAGCGCACCTCGATCTGCGTCTTGTGCCCGTTGAGCAGCGCGTTGCGGGCGCGCACCGGAAGGCCCGCCCACGGCACGTCGGTGCGGAAGTTGAGGGCGTCGGCGAGGGCGTCTACCAGTCGCCCGAAGTACTCGCTCGCGTGGCCGCTGGACCACGGCGCGAGCGCCCCCTCGTCGAGGGTCTTCTCCGGGTCGGGTACGACGAGCTCCGGGTCGACCTCCATGCGGGTGCCGATGCCGGTGCAGTCGGGGCACGCGCCGAAGGGCGAGTTGAAGGAGAACGAGCGCGGTTCCAGCTCCTCGAACGACAGGTCGTCGTACGGGCAGTAAAGGTGCTCGGAGTACATCCGCTCGCGGTTCTCGTCGTCCTCGGGCAGGTCGACGAAGTCGAGCACGACCATGCCGTTGCCGAGCCGCAGCGCGGTCTCCACCGAGTCGGTCAGGCGGCGCTTGGCCGACGACTTGACCGCGAGGCGGTCGACGACCACCTCGATGGTGTGCTTCTCCTGCTTCTTGAGCTTGGGCGGCTCGGTGAGCTGGATCACCTGGCCGTCGACGCGGGCGCGGCTGTAGCCCTGCGACTGGAGCTGCGCGAAGAGGTCGACGAACTCGCCCTTGCGCTCGCGCACGACCGGCGCGAGCACCTGGAAGCGGGTGCCCTCGTCCAGCTCCAGCACGCGGTCGACGACCTGCTGCGGGCTCTGCCGCGAGATCGGACGGCCGCACTGCGGACAGTGCGGGTGGCCGATGCGCGCGAAGAGCAGGCGCAGGTAGTCGTAGACCTCGGTGATGGTGCCGACCGTCGAGCGCGGGTTGCGGTTGGTGGACTTCTGGTCGATCGACACCGCGGGCGACAGGCCCTCGATGAAGTCGACGTCGGGCTTGTCCATCTGGCCGAGGAACTGGCGGGCGTACGACGACAGCGACTCGACGTAGCGGCGCTGCCCCTCGGCGAAGATCGTGTCGAAGGCCAGCGACGACTTGCCGGAACCGGAGAGCCCGGTGAAGACGATGAGCGCGTCGCGCGGGAGGTCGAGGGAGACATCCTTGAGGTTGTGCTCGCGCGCGCCACGGACAATGAGACGGTCGGCCACTGGAGACTCGAAACCCTTCGACAGCTCTTTTACGGCTCACGGGGCGATCGGCATGTGAGCGCACTGGACGTCCTGCCGGAGGCGCGGGTGGGCTCCTCCGACTGGTTGCGGGCCCTTGACAGGGCTACCCCGGAATTTGTCCCCCGGCCATCGTAAGCGGCCCGGGGCCCGCGTTTGTTCCCCTTTTGCGGCCGCCAGGCTATCGCACACGTATTCGATTATGGCCCGACCGGGGGACGTTTCACTCGATCGTGCGAGCTTTTCGCGCCCCGGCGGGCGGCGGGGCGGGTGGCGCGAACCGCTCGCCCGGCGGCCTCGTCAGCCGATACGGTCGGGGCGTGCCGACAGCGCCCGGGGGCCGCGCACCGTCGGCGCAGGGTCGGCCCAGGGCCGGTATTCCGGCTCCGCCGCAGGTTCTCGGGAGGGACGCTTGACCACGGACGGGTTCGACCCCGCCGCCCTGGTGGACGAGATCGCAGCCGCGACCGCGCAGGTTCTGGACACCGCGGAGCGGCTGGACGCGGCGCGCATGGCCGGACCGTCGCTGCTCGCGGGATGGTCGCGGGCGCACGTTCTGAGCCACCTCGCCCGCAACGCCGACGCGCTGGGCAACCTCGCGCACTGGGCGGGCACCGGGGTGCCGACGCCGATGTACGGGCCGGGCAACGCCCGCGACGCGGCCATCGAGGCGGGCGCGCACCGCCCGCCCGAGGAGGTCCTCGCGGACCTGCGGACCACCTCCGCACGCCTGAACGACACGCTGGAGGCGATGTCGCCGGCCGCGTGGGGGGCGAAGGTCGCGGGCCCCGACGGGCGCGAGTTCGCCGCGGTGCAGCTGCCGTACAAGCGCCTCCGCGAGCTCTACATCCACCACGTGGACCTGAACGCGGGGTGGACCCCGGCGCACTGGCCCGGCGACTTCGCGACCCGCGAACTGCTGGACGCCGCCGCCTCGTTCCGGGGGCGGCCGGACACCGTGCCGCTGCTGCTGCACGACGAGGACTCCGGGCGCCGGCTCACCGTCGGGCCGGAGGACCACGCGCCCGTGGCGGTGGTCTCGGGACGGCGGCGGACGCTGCTGGCGTGGCTGATAGGGCGTACCGGCGGCGACGGCCTGGTCATGGACCCCCCGGGCGCGCTGCCGCCGCTGCCCGCCTGGCTGTGACCGGCCGACCGGTCTGGAGCGGACCGCCGCCGAGCGGGAGGATGGAGCCATGACGACGTATCACGGCTCGGTCAAGGTCGGCGGCACTCCGGCGGTCCGCGAACTGGCGCACCTGATCATCACGAAGATCGCGGTCGGCCCGTACGACAACGACTGCTACCTGCTGCGCTGCCGCGCGACCGGCGAGCAGCTGCTGATCGACGCGGCCAACGACCCGGAGACCCTCCTGACGCTGTTCTCGGACGGCCTCGGCCAGGTGCTGACCACCCACCGGCACGCCGACCACTGGCAGGCGCTCGACGCCGTCGTGGCGGCCACCGGCGCGACCACGCTGGCCGGGCGCTTCGACGCCGAGGAGATCCCGGTGCCGACCGACCGCCTGCTCGCGGACGGTGACACCGTCACCGTCGGCCGCGTGGAGCTGTCGGCGATCCATCTGGTCGGGCACACGCCGGGCAGCATCGCCCTGGTCTACGACGACCCGCAGGGGCATCCGCACCTGTTCACCGGCGACTGCCTGTTCCCGGGCGGCGTGGGCAACACCTTCGGCGACGACGCGGCGTTCCGCACGCTCCTCGCCGGCGTCGAGGAGAAGATCTTCGGTCGGCTGCCGGACGAGACCTGGGTCTACCCGGGCCACGGCAACGACACAACCCTCGGCGCGGAACGTCCGAGCCTGGCAGAGTGGCGCGCCCGCGGCTGGTGACCGCTCGCACACGAAAGCGGCGGGGTTCCCAGGGGAACCCCGCCGCTTTCGTGCCATACCGCCGGCGTCGCTACTTGTCGGCGGACTCCAGTTCGTCGGTGCCGTCGGCCGCGGCGGACTTGCCGTCGGCGCCGTTGCCGCCGTTCTCGCCGGTTGCGGCAGCTGCCTCGGCGGCCTCGATCTCGGCGTCCTTCTTGGACTTGCGGAGGCTGAGCACCGTGGTCACGGCGAGCGTCAGGACGATGAAGCCCAGCGACAGCGGGATGCCGATCTCCGGGACGTGCACGCCCTGGCCGTGCAGCGCCTCGAACACCAGCTTCACGCCGATGAAGCCGAGGATCACGGACAGGCCGTACGACAGGTAGACCAGCTTCTTGAGCAGGCCGCCGATGAGGAAGTACAGCTGCCGCAGACCCATCAGCGCGAACGCGTTGGCGGTGAAGACGATGTACGGCTCCTGCGTGAGGCCGAAGATGGCCGGGATCGAGTCCAGCGCGAAGAGCACGTCGGTCGTACCGACCGCGATCATGACGATCAGCATCGGCGTCACGAAGCGCTTGCCGTGCTCCTTCACCAGGAGCTTGGTGCCGCGGTAGTCCTTCGTCGTCGGGGCGACCTTCTCGACCCAGCGCAGGACGGCGTTCTCCTCGAACTCCTCCTCCTCGTCGGACTTGGCCTCCTTGATCAGCTTCCATGCGGTCCAGATGAGGAACGCGCCGAAAAGGAAGAAGACCCACGAGAACGTCGACACGACGGCGGCGCCGAGGCCGATGAAGATGCCGCGCAGCACGAGCGCGAGCAGCACGCCGATCAGCAGCACGCGCTGCTGGTACTGGGCCGGCACCGCGAACTTGCCCATGATCAGGACGAACACGAACAGGTTGTCGACACTGAGCGACTTCTCGGTGATGAAGCCCGCGAAGAACTCGCCCGAGTACTGGGCGTCGGAGAACAACCAGATGCCGATGCCGAAGACGACGGCGAGGGCGACCCAGAAGATGCCCCACAGCGACGCCTCCTTGAGCGTCACCTCGTGGGGTTTGCGGTTGATGACCAGGTCCACGCCCACGAGTGCGAGCAGGACCACGATGGTCACGATCCAGGTGGTCAGCGAAACATCCACAAATGCCTCCGGCAGACGTGGCAGGGTGCGTCGATGCCGGAGGTCTCTTCCGCCCGGATGTGCCTCAGGGGCCGCCCGGACCGGCAGGCCGGACACATCGTTCCCACTGCGCCATAGGGACGCAGGCCGATATGTCGTACTGACGACCGTGCCGTGGGGGAATACTCCCCTCCGATGAGGACCAGCATGCCAGAAGGTAAAGTAAAGACCAAGTAAGCCTTTACCTTTCCGTGGTGTTCGTGGCGCGGCTCACCCGCCCCGGCCGCCGTCCGACCCCGTGTCCAACGGCCCGTCCAGCCCCGTGTCCGGTGAGCCTCAGGCCCGGCCCGCCTCCACCGGCTCGAAGCCGCGCCTCGGCCGCAGCCGCCCCTGGAACGCCGGGTACGCGGGCGCCTCACACGGCCGCGCCCCCAGCACCAGCCGCCGCGCCCCCGCACTCGCCAGCAGCAGCGGCAGCAGCCGCGCCGTCACCCGCGCGTCCGCGAGCGCGGCGTGCGCATCGGGGAACTCCAGGCCGAAGTACGTGCAGCAGGTGCCGAGCTTGTGGTCGTCCAGGTCGAGGCCGACCGCCTTCGCCAGCCGCATCGTGCACAGCGCCGGAACGATCGGCATCCCGATCCCGGAGGCCGCGAACTCCGCCTCCAGGAACCGCTGTTCGAACGAGGCGTTGTGCGCCACCACCACCGCGCCGGCCAGCAGCGCCGCCAACTCCCCCGCGATGTCCGCAAATCGGGGTGCACCCACGACGTCCCGCGCCGTGATGCGGTGGACCTGGGTGGCCCCGACCCCGCGCCCCGGGTCGACCAGCGTCGTCCACTCGCGCAGCACGCGCCCGTCGCCGCCGACCCGCACGACGCCGATCTCCACGATGCGGTCCCCGCGCCCGGGCGAGAAGCCGGTGGTCTCCAGGTCCACCACCGCGAACTCCAGTTCCGCGATGTCGACCACCCCGCCCGGACCGTCCGCACTACGGGGTCCGGGAACGCCGGCATACGAGAACACGCTTTGCACTCCGAGGGGTTCGTCTGACACCAGGGCACCGCAGCGGCCTCTCGAGGCCACGCTCACCCTAGCGGCGCCGGGTCGCCCGGTCGGCCGCAACCATGCCGAACCACCCGTAAGGGGCGGCGAGATGCCCACACACACGTGCGGCGGGGGGGGGGGGGGGCCGGGGGCCCCCCCCCCCCCCCCCCCGCGCCCCCCCCCCGCCGGGGGGGGGCGCCCCCCGCGCCCCCCCCCCCCCCCGCACGTCCGATGCGAACTGCCCGTCTGTCAGCGGCCGCCCGCCGCACTCGACGCGACCCACGTCAGGAGCGTCTGCGTGACGCCGGTGCCGTCCGAGGGCAGGTCGGGCGTGTACGTCCACGCGTGCCCCACCCACGGGTCCGCGATGTGGTCCTCGGGAATCGGCGTCAGCCGCAGCATCGCCCGCCACAGCGGGTCGAGCAGCGGGCCGAAGGACTGCGCGTCCGCACGGCTCCCGACCACCATCACGTGCACGCCCACCCGCGGCCCCTCCTCGACGAGGTGCCGCAGCTGCGTCATCGTGCGGTCGTCGAAGGCGTACGGGAAGCCGTGCACGACCAGCAGTTGGCGGCTGAAGTCGATGTGCTCCGGCAGCGAGTCGGTCGCGCCGCTCTCCAGTGCCATGCGCGCCAGCTCGACCCGGTCCATCAGCCGCGACATCATCGCCGACACCTCGGGCGCGGTGGTCGCCGCGGGACCGACGAGCAGCCCGCTGGCGGCCAGCGGCGCGAACGGGCCCGCCGCCGCGCCCTTGCCCTCCGGATCCACGACATGCAGCTTCAGGTCGCCGACCGGGAACGCCGCGAGCATGCGCGCGGACAGCGTCACCGCGAGCTCGGTCGCCCGCGCCCGCACCGCCTCGTCCGCGACACCGGCCACGTCGCCGTCGACACCGGACGCGCCGCTGTCGATCCACAGGCCGCGCTCCATCGGCAGCCGCAGCACCATGGGGATCCGCAGCTGCGGGTTCTCCGGCAGGTGCAGGTCGCCGAGGCGCATCGCCAGCGCGGTGTCCTCGGGAGCCCGCCACCCGGCCCACACCGGGGAGTCCCAGCGCGCCATCTCCGGCGGCAGCTTCGGCTCCAACTGCGCGACCTCGGCCGCGAGTTGGGCGGAGTCCTTGTCGAGCCCGGCACGCGCGCGCTCGATCAGCTCGCGGTGCTTGGCACGCGCCGCGTCCTGCTGCGCGAGCCCGGCGGGCGAGGTACGCGCCGCCGGGTCGTTCAGCACGTCCTCCAGGTCCTTGTCGAGCCTGTTGTCCGCGTAGCCGACCGACGAGCGGTACGACGCGGCGGAGCGCGCGGCGTCCTCGAAGATGCCCCACACCTGCTCGTAGAGCCGCTCGACCTGGCGGCGCGCCTCCAGCGCGGCCGCCTCCCGCTGCGCGTCGCTCATGCCCGCGGTGGAGGGCGCCGGCGACGGGGCTGACGGGAATCCGGCGATTGGCGGTACCGGCTGCGCGTCCGGACGCCCGGACGACTGCGGGGCCGCCGGACCGGGGGTGCTCGCGGCGCTGTGCGCGGGCGCGGCCGGACCGGCCAGCAGCATGCGCACACGGTCCACGATCGGGGCGCGCAGTTCGACGCCCACGTCGCGCAGCAGCGCGTCGAGGCCGCCGTCGTACCCCTGCCCCACGGCGCGGACCTTCCACGCGCCCTGGCGGCGGTACAGCTCGACGGTCTGGATCGCGCGCTCGCTGCCCAGGTCGGTAATGGTGAACACGGCGATCGGCGCACCACCGGAGGTGACACTTGCGACCGGGGCGTCCACCGCACCGAAGCGGTCCACACCGCCGCCCTCGACGGTCGCCGCGACGATCACCCGGTCGACGTCCGCGGGGAGCGCCGACAGGTCCACGTCGACACCCTGTGCGCGCAGCGACAATCCGGCCACGGTACGGCCGTCGCGCTGCAGCACGTCGCCGTCGTCGCGGACCTTCAGGCTCGCGTCGAGCAGCACGGCGACGAGTTCGACCGGGCACTGGACGGTGAGGTCGACCGCGACGTGCGGCTCGGGCAGCGGCAGGTTCTGGCCCCGCACGAGTTCGGCGCTCATGCCGCACCCCGCCGACCGCCGGCGCCGCACGCGCGAAACGCCCGCCCCGTTTTGATTCGCCGGCTTCGCTCGCTTCGCTCACTCATGCCGCACCTCGCCGGCGCTCGGCGCCGCATTCGCGAAACGCACCCCCGTCTTGGATTCGCTCGCTTCGCTCACTCATCGGTGGCGCGTTCCCCTCCCCGCCCCCGAGGGACGGAACCGCACGAGCCGGAGCCACTGTCTCGACCGTGGCCCCGGCCCGTTCCGGACTACCAGTTCTCGCTTACAGGTGCGCGGCCAGAGCCGGCATCAGCTCGGTGAAGGTACGGCCGTTGGCCGGCTCACCGATGGCGGTCATCTTCCACCCGTCACCGTGGCGGTAGAGCTTCGCCATGATCTGGGCGTTGTTCGGGCCACCGCCGGAGAGCGTGTAACGGGCCAGCTCCTGCCCGTTGGTCTCGTCGACGATGCGGCAGAACGCGTTCTCGACCTCCTGGAAGGTCTGACCCTGGAACGAGTTCACCGTGAAGATGATCTGCGTCACGTGCACCGGGACGCGGGTCAGGTCGACGATGATCGACTCGTCGTCGCCGTCACCGGCGCCGGTCAGGTTGTCGCCGGTGTGGCGAATCGAGCCGTCGTCGCTGACCAGGTGGCCGAAGTAGACGGCGTCGACCGGCTGCTGGTCCGCGAACAGGACGCACGAGGCGTCCAGGTCGATGTCGCGCTCCCGGCTGCCGAACAGACCCTTCTTCTTGATCGCGTCCCAGCCCAGGCCCATCCGGACCAGGGTCAGCTGGCCGCCACCCTGCTTTTCGAGCGACAGGCGCTGACCCTTGACCATGTTGACGGACACTGTGATGTCTCCCCTCACAAAGCTTGTCCCGCGGCACGCGGCCTCGCGCCCGCAGCGTAGTCCCCTGCCGAACCTCCCGTCAGGGAAGTCGACCAGGGGGCCCATCCGTGACGAACCTATCGTTCATGACGTTTCGATTCGACGGGTCGTTCCCTCTGTTGTGGACCAGTTCGCCTGGTAGACGGTTCCCGGCCCCCGGAAACGGGCAATCTTACGGACTCGGCACGTACACACGGGCGGCGCCCCGCAACGCGCCACCGTCTGCCGTCCCGTGCCGCTTCACGCCATTCCGGCGGCCTTCATGCCGCGCAGTTCCTTCTTCAGCTCGCCGACCTCGTCGCGGAGCCGGGCCGCCAGCTCGAACTGCAACTCGGACGCGGCCGCGTGCATCTGCTCGGTCAGCTGGCCGATCAGGTCCGTGAGGTCCGCGGCCGGCATGTCCTTGGCGTCCGGCAGCTTGCGCCCGGCGGTGGGCACAGGTGCCTTGGTACGCCCCTTGCCGCCCGCCATCAGCTCGTGGGTGTCCGCGTCCTCGCGCGCGATCATGTCGAGGATGTCGACGATCTTCTTGCGCAGCGGCTGCGGGTCGATGCCGCGCTCCTCGTTGTAGGCGATCTGCTTGTCGCGGCGGCGGTTCGTCTCGTCGATCGCCTTTTCCATCGACGGAGTGATGCGGTCCGCGTACATGTGCACCTGTCCGGACACGTTGCGGGCCGCGCGGCCGATGGTCTGGATCAGCGACGTGCCGGAGCGCAGGAAGCCCTCCTTGTCGGCGTCCAGGATGGCCACGAGCGACACCTCTGGCAGGTCCAGGCCCTCACGCAGCAGGTTGATGCCGACCAGCACGTCGAACTCGCCGAGCCGCAGCTCGCGCAGCAGCTCGATGCGGCGCAGCGTGTCGATGTCGCTGTGCAGGTAGCGCACCCGGATGCCCAGTTCGAGGAGGTAGTCGGTCAGGTCCTCGGACATCTTCTTGGTGAGCGTGGTCACCAGCACGCGCTCGTCGCGCTCGGCGCGCTTGCGGATCTCCTCGACGAGGTCGTCGATCTGGCCCTCGGTCGGCTTGACCACGACCTCAGGGTCGATCAGCCCGGTCGGGCGGATGACCTGCTCGACGACGCCGTTGCCGCGCGACAGCTCGTACGGCCCGGGCGTCGCGGACAGGTACACCGTCTGCCCGATGCGCTCGAGGAACTCCTCCCACTTCAGCGGGCGGTTGTCGATCGCGGACGGCAGCCGGAAGCCGTGGTCGACCAGGTTCCGCTTGCGCGACGCGTCGCCCTCGTACATCGCGCCGATCTGCGGCACCGTCTGGTGCGACTCGTCGATGACCAGCAGGAAGTCCTCGGGGAAGTAGTCGAGCAGCGTGTTGGGCGCGCTGCCGGCCTCGCGGCCGTCGATGTGCCGCGAGTAGTTCTCGATGCCCGAGCAGGTGCCGATCTGCCGCATCATCTCGATGTCGTACGTCGTGCGCATGCGCAGCCGCTGGGCCTCCAGCAGCTTGCCCTGCTTCTCGAACAGCGCCAGCTGGTCGGCGAGCTCCTTCTCGATGCCGGTGATCGCGCGCTCCATGCGCTCGGCGCCGGCCACGTAGTGGGTGGCCGGGAAGACGTACAGCTGCTCGTCGTTGGTGACGACCTCGCCGGTCAGCGGGTGCAGCGTCATCAGCGACTCGATCTCGTCGCCGAACATCTCGATGCGGACCGCGAGCTCCTCGTAGACCGGGAAGATCTCGATCGTGTCGCCGCGGACCCGGAAGGTGCCACGCGTGAACGCGACGTCGTTCCGCGCGTACTGGATGTCCACGAAGCGGCGCAGCAGCGCGTCGCGGTCGATCTCCTGGCCGACCTTGAGCGACACCATGCGGTCGACGTACTCCTGCGGCGTGCCGAGACCGTAGATGCAGGACACGGACGCGACCACGATGACGTCGCGGCGGGTCAGCAGCGAGTTGGTGGTCGAGTGCCGCAGCCGCTCGACCTCCTCGTTGATCGAGGAGTCCTTCTCGATGTAGGTGTCCGTCTGCGCGATGTACGCCTCGGGCTGGTAGTAGTCGTAGTACGAGACGAAGTACTCGACCGCGTTGTTCGGCAGGAGCTCGCGGAACTCGTTGGCGAGCTGCGCGGCCAGCGTCTTGTTGGGCGCCATGACCAGGGTCGGCCGCTGGAGCCGCTCGATCATCCAGGCGGTCGTCGCCGACTTGCCCGTGCCGGTGGCGCCGAGCAGCACGACGTCCTTCTCCGCGGCGCGGACGCGTCGCTCGAGGTCGTCGATGGCCGCCGGCTGGTCGCCGCTTGGCTGGTAGGGGCTGACGACCTGGAAGGGCGCCACTTTGCGTTCGAGGTCCGTGATGGGTCGCACTCGTCAACCGTACGGCCTGGGTCCGACAAGCGGGGCGGCTACTTCTTGGGCGGCGCCCAGACCGCCACGAAGGAGCCGCACGAGAACACCTCGCCCTTCAGCTCCCGCTTGACCTTGGCCTCGATGTTGCGGTCGGTCCAGTGCACGATGGGCTGGTTCGGCGGCACGTACTTGGGCACGTAGCCGGGCACCGCCACGAACCGCACGTCGATGGTCTGGAACAGCACGAGGTAGTCCCCCGAGGCGTTCAGCTCCTTGGCCCGCTTGAGCATGAGCTTCTCGGCCTCGCGGTTCTTGACCTCCATGTAGTACAGCCAGTCCATCGGGAACGGGTTGTCGAGCCCGAACACCGGATACGCCACCGAGGTGTCGGGCAGCACCGCGACCCACTTGGCCGGCCGCGCCTTGACGCAGTCGCGGACCTGGGTCATGTAGCGGCGGTCGCCGGGGCTGGTCCGGATGCCACGCATCTCGGGCGACACCGTGCCCATGTCCTGGGTCAGGACGGGGCGGCCTCCGTCGATGTAGCCGTAGCCGTCGCGTACGTCGAGCAGCTTGACCGCCCCGGCGCCGAGCACCAGCGCACCCGCCGCGGCGAGCGCCAGCGCGCGTACCGCCGTCGCCCGGCGGGCCGGCGACGCGGCGGCGACCACCAGCGGGGCCGGGGTGGCCGCACCGCGCCACAGCACGACCATGGTGGTCAGCGCGATGGAGCCGCCGATCAGCGCCGGCACGTCGTAGCCGTACGAGAGGCTGACCATCCAGCCCAGCGCGAGCACCGGCAGCGCTCCGGTCAGCAGGCGTCGGCGCACTATGGCGTCGACGACGACCGCGCCGGCCAGCATCCACCACAGGATGCAGGAGTACGCGACCTCCGCGAAGATCATCTTCGCCTGGGTCAGCTCCGCGACGATCGCCGCGGTGGCCACCAGGCACGCCGCCGGGTCGGCCCAGCTCGCGACCCGGCGCGCCGCCCCGTCGCCGGGACGGCGGGCCACCAGGCGGGCCACCACGATCGCGGCGAGCGCGACCGCGAACAGCAGCAGCCAGCGCCGCTCCTGCGGGGCTCCGCGCAGCATCTCCGGCATCAGGGTCAGCACGCGCCTGCCCCACACGCCGTCGGTGCCCAGGAGCTGGTCGGGCAGCTCGGCCGTGCCGCCGCCCAGGACCACCCACACGACGTACCCGAAGCCCGCGCCGCCCAGCGCCGCGAGGTCCCCCGCGACACGGCGCGGCGTCAGGCTGCCGCGCCTGCGCGGATGGAGGAACAGCATCGCGAGGGCGACCAGCAGGACGGGCGCGAAGCTCTGCTTGCAGATGACCGCGTACCCGGCCAGGAAGAGGCCCCAGCGGCGCAGTGCGGCGCTGTCGCGGCGCAGCCCCCGGTCCAGGAGGCACCAGCCCAGCGACGCGAAGAAGATGCCGTCGGTGGTGTGCCACGTCATCGCGGCCCACATGTGCAGGTTGACCATCGCGGCGGCGGCGGTCAGGCCGACCAGCAGCGGGCCGAAGCGCGTCCACGGGCGGCCGGTCACCAGCACGGTGAGCGCGATCGCCGAGACGACGAACTGGAGTGTCGCGACCCACGCCTGCACCAGCATCAGAGGGCCGGGGATCACGAAGTCGACGATGTGGAACACCGCCGAACCGGCCGGCCGCGGCGAGAAGAAGTCCGCGTGGGGCACCTGGCCGTCGAGGATCCGCCACGTGAGCGCCTGGGTGAAGCCCTGGTCCATGGGGGCGAAGCCGTAGCGGCCGACGGAGTACGTGAGCCACGTGGCCAGCATCAGCGGCCACGCCACGTGCACGCCGATCCGGGCCGCCCTGCGGCGGTCCCACGTGTGGGGCGCGGTCGGCAGAAGCCTGCGGAGCCGGGTGCGCGTACCGGTCGCCGCGGCGGCGGGCCCGGCGTCTCCGACGGTCCTGGCGGCCGCGGGGGCCGCGGGGGCCGCGCCGACGTGCGCGTCCGCGTCAGACCCGGGCTCGGCGCCCGGGGCGCTGCGGGTGCTCCGGTCCGTCATCGTGCGGGCGTCCTCGTCCCGAGGGTGGCCATCGTGTCCTCACTGGTGGCGCCCGCCGCGTGTGCGGGGACGGAAGGGCCGGGCAGGGCGGCGCCGGGGCTCCCGGCGGTCAGTGCGGCGTGCTTTCGATCATGCGATGCCGGCGGGCGGCTCGCCCGTCAGGCGCTCCCACAGCGCGCGAAGCTGGGGCTCCAGGGCCTCGATCGGCCCGTCGTTGTCGACGACGACGTCGGCGATGGCGATGCGGTCCGCGCGGGTGGCCTGGGCGGCCATGCGGTTGCGGGCGTCCTGCTCGGTCATGCCGCGCAGGCGTACGAGGCGGTCGAGTTGCGTCTCGGGGGACGCGTCGACGACCACGACCAGGTCGTACAGCTTCTCCAGCCGGTTCTCCGCGAGCAGCGGCACGTCGTTGACCAGCACCGCGTCCTCGGCCGCCGCGGCCCGCAACTCGTCGGCGCGGGCGCCCACGAGCGGGTGCACGATCGCGTTGAGCGCCGCGAGGCGGTCCTTGTCGGCGAAGACCAGCGAGCCGAGCTTCGGCCGGTCGAGGGTGCCGTCGGCGGCGAGGATGTCCGCCCCGAACTCGGCGACCAACGCGGCCAGCCCCGGGGTGCCGGGCTCGACGACCTCGCGCGCGATCAGGTCGGAGTCGACGACCACGGCGCCGTACGCCGCGAGCCGACGCGACACCTCGCTCTTGCCCGAACCGATGCCGCCGGTAAGCCCCACGTTGACCATGACAGGTCAGCGTAATGCGCCCCTGGCGCGCGCTTCCCCCGGGTCACCGGTATCGAGGATTCCGGTCCGGGCGAATTCGGCGGCCATTCCGCAACCGTTCGGCCACCGCACGCGTATCCATGGCGACATGCCGGAGTTGTACCGACAACCCGAATCCGGGTTTTGCGGTTGTAGATTCGTGGATCATCCGATCCCCAGGGTCTGTCAATCCTTGCCGGATACCACCGGATTCCGCCCGGTGGTCCCGGCGAGTTCCGCCCGCACCCTTCCGGAACCCTGCCGATCGAGGAGTCCATGCCCCGCATCCGCGCCGCGACGCTGACGATCGCCCTGCTCCTCGGCGCCCTGGCGGCATGCGACACCGGCGGCGATCCGCCAGGGGCCCGGCCGCACACGGCGGGCAAGGCCTCCACCGACCCGAACACCGCCGAACGCGTCATCCCGCCGGGGACCATGCCGGAGGACCGCACCACGGCGGTGTCGACG
The DNA here is from genome assembly GCF_053592165.1 of Streptodolium elevatio. NCBI lineage: Bacteria > Bacillati > Actinomycetota > Actinomycetes > Kitasatosporales > Streptomycetaceae > Streptodolium > Streptodolium elevatio. The sequence continues at coordinate 164,821 of NZ_JBSFVE010000018.1, read as the reverse complement.
CCCTGCGCCCGCGTGGCGCGGCCAGCCGGCTGGGTCGCCGAGGAGAACAAGCAGGCGGGGACCGGCGATTGGCGGGTCCCCGAGCGCTGGGGCGCGGAACTCATGGGCTTCCTCGACACCGACAGCGTCGCGTGCGGCGAGAGCGTGGAGCTGCGGCTCACCGGGCCCGGGCCGGCCCGCCTGACGGCGTACCGCATGGGCTGGTACGGCGGGACGGGCGGCCGCGAGGTGTGGTCGTCGGCGGAGGTCCCCAGCGTGCCGCGCCCGAAGCCGGCCGCCGCCGCACCGACCTACACCGTCGAGACGAACTGGCCGATGTCCCTGGAGTTCACGGTCGACGAACGCTGGCCGCCCGGCTACTACATGCTCGTGCTGCGGAACCGGTCCGGCAGCTCCTACGGGATGCAGCTGACCGTGCGGGACGAGGCCGGCGACGCACCGCTGCTGTTCCAGGCGGCCAACCTGACCGCCCAGGCGTACAACACCTACGGCGGATACGGGCTCTACAGCGGCCCCCGCGACACCTCCGGCGCCCGCTCCGACCGCGCCCGCGTGGCCAGCTTCGAACGCCCCTACACCGGCAGCGGATACCTCGTGCCCTACTGGTACGACGTGCCGATGGTGCAGGCCCTCGAACGCACCGGGATCGACGTCGACTACGTCACCGACATCGACGTCGACCGCCGCCCCTCGCAACTGCTGCGCCACAAGGGCCTGATCATCGGCGGACACAACGAGTACTGGACGCGCCGCATGTACGACGGCGTCGAGGCCGCGCGCGACCGCGGCGTCAACATTGCCTTCTTCGGCGCCAACACCGTCTACTGGCACTCGCGCCTGGAGCCCTCCCCCGCGGGCGCCGACCGCCGGGTGGCGGTCTACCGCAAGGCGGCCGAGGACCCGCTCGCGGCCGACGACCCCCGCCAGGCCACCGTCACGTGGCGCGAGGCGCCGCTCAACCGCGGCGAGCACAGCCTCGTCGGCGCCACGTGGGGCGGGCTGGGCGTGGTCGGGTCGTTCCGGGTGCTGGACGCCGGTTCGTGGATCTACGCGGGCACCGGCGTACGCGACGGCCAGGTGCTCGCGAACTCACTCGGCGGCGAGTACGACACGGCCCTCCCGAACGACCCCGCGACGCCCCCGACCCTCTCGGTCATCGCCGCGGCCCCGCTCCGCGTCGGACCGCGCGCCACGATGGGCACGATCACGTACTACACGACCCCCTCCGGAGCGGGCGTCTTCTCCGCAGGCACCACCTACTGGCCCTGCCAACTGCGCGGCGCGTGCCACGAGATGCCCGTGGACGCCACCAGCCGCGCGGTCCTGGAGCGCATGACCGACAACATCGTGCGGGCCTTCGCCGAGGGCCCCGCGGGCACCCGCCACCCGTCCGCTCCGCTGCCGCCGCCGTCCCCGGAGAACCTGGTGGCCACCGCCGCGCGGCCGGAGGACGTGGGCGTACGCCCCTGACACCGCGCCGTGTGAACGCCGTGTGGCGGCCACCCCCGGTCGGGGCGGCCGCCACACGGCGTTCGGCTCGGTGCGTCAGATGGGGAGCTTGCGGAAGATCGGGCGCGGAACGTGCCGCAGCACCGAGAACACGTACCGCAGCTGACCCGGCACCCACACCGTCGTGGAGCCCTTGCGCAGCCCCTTGATGATGCCGTCGGCGACGACGTCCGGCGTGGTGGCCATGGGGCCGTCGGGCATGCCCTCGGTCATGCGCGTCTTCACGAAGCCCGGGCGGACCACCATGACGTGGATGCCCGTGCCGTGCACCTTGTCGGCCAGGCCCTGCGCGAACGCGTCCAGGCCGGCCTTCGAGGAGCCGTAGATGAAGTTGGCCTTGCGGGCGCGCTCGGCGGCGACCGACGAGATCACCGCGAGCGAGCCGTGGCCCTGGCGGCGCAGCGCCTTCACCGACGCGAGCCCCGCCGACACCCCGCCGACGTAGTTGACCTGCGCGACCTTCGCCGCCGCGACCGGGTCCTGCTCGTCGGACTCCTGGTCGCCCAGGACCCCGAACGCGAGCAGCACGACGTCGATGTCGCCGTCCGCGAACACCCCGTCGATGGTCTTCTCGTGGGTGTCCGGCTCGGCCGCGTCGAACGCGACGACCTCGACGGCCGCGCCGCGGCCGCGCAGGTCGGTCGCCGCCGCGTCGAGGGCGTCGGAGGGACGCCCGGCCAGCACCACGCGGCGTACGCGCTCGGCGACCATCTTGCGGGCGGTGTGGAGCGCGATCTCGGACGTGCCGCCGAGGATGAGGAGAGACTGCGGTGCGCCCAAAGCGTCTTTCACCGTGTTTCCTTCTGAGTGGATGGCTTGCCGGTCCCGCCTTCGCAGCGCCCCGGCCGGTCGCCGGGGCCGCCGGTCAGGCGAGGCCGAGACGGCGGGCCTGGTCGGAGACGAAGACGCCGTCCGGGTCCACCTTGGCACGGACCGTGCGGAACTCTTCCAGGCGCGGGTACATCCGGGCCATGTCCGCGGGGTCCATCCGCGAGTCCTTCGCCAGGTACATGCGGCCGTCGTTGGACAGCACCAGCTCGTCGAGCTCGTGCAGCAGACGGGACAGCCCGGGCGTGTTGGTCGGGAAGTCCAGCGTCAGCGTCCAGCCCGGCTTGGGGAACGACAGGTATCCGCGGTTGCCCGGGCCGAAGCGCTTGAGCACCGTCAGCGAGGACGGCGCGCCCGCCGCGCTGATCTTCTCGACCACCTGGCGCAGCGCGGCCTCGCGCTCGAACGGCACCACGAACTGGTACTGCAGGAACCCGGTCTTGCCGTACGCCCGGTTCCACTCCTGGACCGCGTCCAGCGGGTGGAAGAACGCCGAGATGCTCTGCAGCTGCCCGACCTTGTGCTGCGGCGCCTTGCGGTACCACATCTCGTTGAACAGGCCCATGGTGAACTTGTTCGGCAGCCGGCCCGGCACGATGTCCGGCACCGTCACCAGCGTCCCGCTCTTGAACTTCAGCGGATTGGCGCGCTTCTTGGCCGGCAGGTCCTCCAGCCGGGCGAACTCGCCGCAGGTGAGCACCGACCGGCCGAGGTTGCGGCCCTTGGCGAGGCAGTCGAGCCACGCGACGGTGTACGCGTACTTCTCGTCGGTCTCGGCCATCAGCGCCATGATCTCGTCGAGGTCGCGCGTGCGGTCGGTGTCGACCGACACCAGCGACGTCTCGATCGGCGTCATGCGGACGACCGCCGACAGCACGATGCCGGTCAGGCCCATGCCGCCCGCGGTGGCCCAGAACAGCTCCGGGTCGCCCTCGGGCGTCACGGTGCGCACGGTGCCGTCGGCCAGCAGCAGGTCCATCGACAGCACGTGGTCGCAGAAGCTGCCGTGCGCGTGGTGGTTCTTGCCGTGCACGTCCGCGCCGATGGCGCCGCCCACGGTCACTTGCCGCGTGCCGGGGGTCACCGGCACGAAGAAGCCGAACGGCACGAACAGTTCGATGAGCCGGTCCAGGCTCACGCCGGCCTCGACGGTGACGACGCCGTTCTCGAGGTCGGCGTCCAGCACGCGGTTCATCGACGTCATGTCGAGGACGAGCCCGCCGCCGTTCTGCGCGGGGTCGCCGTAACTGCGCCCGAGGCCGCGGGCGATGACGCCGCGGTCGGTGCGCCTGCGTAGTGCGTCCGCGACCTGCTCGCGCGTCATCGGGGTGACGACGTCGGCGGTGGTCGGGGCGGTGCGGCCCCACCCGTTCAGCGACTTGCGCTGCGCGGCGGGGAAGAAGTCGGCCACGGGGCCGTCAGACATGGAAAACTCCCAGGACGAACATGAGCAGCCACGCGAACCCGAGTCCGACGATGACCTTGTCCTTGAGGACAACGTCCTCCGGCGCACCCGCGGTTCCCGCGTCGACGTAGACGGCGTACCGCAGCAGCACGAAGCCGAACGGCACCAGGGACAACTGCTGCCAGGCCAGCGTGGCGTCGCCCTGCGGAATGTCGAACGCCCACAGGCTGTACGTCAGAACGGTGACGGCCACCGACATCTGCCACACGAAGCGCAGGTAGGTGATCGAGTAGTTGGCCAGCGAGGCACGGGTCTTGGCCGCCTCCTCGCCCATCAGGACCATCTCCGAGTACCGCTTGCCCGCGACCATGAACAGCGAGCCGAAGCCCGCGGTCAGCAGGAACCAGCGGGACAGCGGGATGTCCGCCGCGACACCGCCGACCATCGCCCGGAAGAGGAAGCCGGAGGCGACCATCATCAGGTCGAGGACCTGCACGTGCTTGAACGCGAAGCTGTAGAGCATGTGCATGGCGATGTACAGGCCGACGATCAGTGCGGTGCCCCGGTTGCACAGGATCACCGACAGCACGATCGACGCCACGGCCAGGACCGGCCCGAGCACCCACGCCAGCTTGACCGGCACCACGCCCGAGGCGATGGGCCGGTACCGCTTCTTCGGGTGCTGGCGGTCCGACTCGACGTCGAACGCGTCGTTGACGTAGTAGATCGACGACGCCGCGATGCAGAAGATCGCGAAGATGTAGAGGCACTGGCGCATCACGTCCCACTCGTCGATGCGGCCGGCCGCCAGCGGCGCCGCGAAGACGAGGACGTTCTTGACCCACTGCTTGGGTCGCGCGAGCTTGATGAGCCCGCCCAGGAGTCCACCCCTGGGAGGCCGCGGCGGCTCGGCCGTGTCGGCCTGGGCCTGCGGCGACGCTTCGATCTCGGACGTGCTCACGTCTTCAGATCCCCTTCGGTACGGAACTGGCGCGCTTGGACCAGGACCGACCCAGATGCGCGGCGGCGGCCCCCATGGCCGCGCCGCCGATCACGTCGGTCGGGTAGTGGACGCCTACGACGAGCCGCGAGAAGCCCATCGCGACCGCGGCCGGCACGGTGACCCGGGCGGGCACCAGGCCGCGGAACGCGACCACGGACGCGGCGGCGGACACGGAATGAGAGGACGGGAAGCTGTGCCGTCCCGCGGTGCGGACGATCGGCAGCATGTCCTCGAACGCGGGACGCGGCCGCCGCACGACGCGCTTGAGCGCCATGCTGGCCGCATGCGCGGTGGCGATGGTGGCGGTGGCACGCAGCCACTGCGCCCGCCGGCCCTTGTCGACGGCAGCGCCGACCAGGCCGGTCGCCAGGAACACGCCGCCGTGCTCACCGGCGAAGGAAAGGGCCTTGCTCGCCCGCTGGATCACCGGATGACCGGTCCGCCCGCGTACACCTCGGTACAGGGCCACGTCGGTTCCCGTGACGATGCTGAATACCTGCCCGGTGGCCGGAAACCCACCAGAGGCCATACGAACCCTCATTCCCACACGTCGCGTCGGCACCGGAATCCACGTCCCCGAACGCGTCATCCGTCGGTTGTCGGTCCCGGCCCGGTCACCGCATGCGCGCTCTCGTTCCCGGTACGGGAGGGGAACGCGGCAGCAGGCGCCAAAGGCCCTAGCGTACGCGAAGGGCCGCCGTCGGCTCCTCCCGAGGACGTGCCGCACCCCCGCACGGCCCCTGCCGCCGCAGCCCCCGGCCGGGTGCTGTCCTCGCAGGTCAGAGCCTGTCCGAACAGATTCAGAACGACTGATCACTCTGTGCTTTCGTGACAGAACTGTGGCATTACCCGGCCGAAAGACGATCCACTGTTCACCCTTCCTTTTACCTTCGCGTCCGCCCGTGCGCTCAGCCCAGCGGCACGGGCGAAAACGCGCCCGCGACCAGCCGCACCGGAGCGCCGCCGCCGTCGGCCGGCACCGACCACACGTCCGACGCCGAACCCGTCCCGGCCGGCAGGTCGTAGGCCACCGTGCGGTCGTCCAGCCAGACCGCCTGGTCGTCCACGCTGCGGGCCTCGGCGAGCGCGGTCTCGGCACCGGTGGCCAGGTCCAGGACGTACAGCCGCCACGGCTTGCGGGCGTCGTCGGACACCTTCTTCTTGAACACCAGCCGTGTGCCGTCCGGGGACAACGACGGGCACTCCACGTTCTCCCGCACCACCGTCATCGTGCGCGCCCGGAAGTCGCCGCGGACCAGGTACGTGCGGTTGGGACTGAACGTCGACATCGTCGCGTAGAAGACGTTGTCGTCGGCGGTGAACGTGACGCCCCAGAAGTTGCGGTCGGGGGTGCGCACGTCCTTGCCGTCGCGCGTGACCGCGAAGTCCTCCAGGGACTCGACGACGGCGCCGGTGTGCGTGTCGAGGACCGAGGTGCGGGTCGAGAAGGACGAGCCGGCGTACGAGTCGCCGTACACGAACACCGTCCACGACGCCATCCGCCCCGACGCCGACAGGCGCGCCCGGTTCGGCGTACCCGACAACTCCACGCGACGCGTCTCCCGCAGTTGGTCGTCCAGGACGAGCGCGTAGTTGCGGGAGATGACCCCGCGGTCGACGACCAGGCACAGCGCGGTGCCGGCCGCGGCGTAGACGCGCTCGCACGTACGGTCGCCCACCAGGCGCGGGCCACCGGGGTCGGCGGCGGAGACGGTCGCCAGGTGGCCGTACCCCGGGCCGGACTCGGTGCTGCGGAACAGCAGGCGCGGCGGGCCGGCGAGGGTTATCGGCGTGGCACCGGGGGCGGTGCCGGAGCCGCCGTACTTCTTGTCGTCCTCGCGCTCGACGGCGTGCAGCGTGTACGCGACCCCCACCCCGGCGAGCACCACCAGCGCGAGCACGAAGGCGAGCACTCTGCGGCGCGTGAAGACGGCGGCCACCGGCCCGTCGTGCTCACGACCCGCCTCCCGGTCCGATACGTCGGCCTGCCCGCGGTCCTGTCCCCGGTCCTGTTCGCGATCTTGCTCGCGGTCCCGGTCCTGTTCAACGTCCACGTACGCGCGCCCCTCCCAGCACCACCGCGCTGACCCCCAGCGCGACGACCAGCACCGCACCCGACCACACCACCGCCCGCTCGGGCCCCCACTGCGTCCACGCCCACCCGAACGCCACGGACGACACGAAGCGCCCCGCCGCCTGCCCGGTCTGCAGCACCGCGAGCCCGCTCGTGCGCAGCTCGGCCGGCAGCCCCGCGCCGGCGGCCGCCATCAGGATGCCGTCGGTCATCGCGTAGAACACCCCGTGCAGGGCCAGCGTGCCGACCAGCAGCGCCACGCCGCCGAACGGCCCGGCCAGCAGCACGTACACCGCGCCCAGCGCGAGGTGCCCGGCGAGGAACACCCGGCGCCGCCCCACCCGGTCGGCGAGCCGCCCGACGGGGATCGCCAGCAGCAGGTACACCCCGGCGGTACCGAGCGGCAGCAGTGGGAACCAGTGGGCCTTGATGTCCAGTTCGCGCTGCAGCACGAGGTAGATGAACGCGTCGCTCACCGTCGCCACGCCGAGCAGCGCCGCGCACAGGCACAGCCGCCGGAACGGCACGTCGCGCAGCAGCCCCACCCCCGCCCGCCACGACGCCGCGCGCGGCTTGCCGGTTCCGGCGGGCGGCCCGGGGCGGTCCCGGACGAACAGCAGCAGCATCAGCAGGCCGACCATGCCGATGCAGAAGCTCACGACGAACACCGCGTCGTACGCGGTCGCCACCGCGGACAGGATCATGAACGCGAGTAGCGGGCCGAGGAACGCCCCCGCGGTGTCCAGCGCCCGGTGCACCCCGAACGCCCGGCCCTGCGCCTCGGGTGTGCTGGACAGCGAGATCAACGCGTCGCGCGGAGCGGTACGCAGGCCCTTGCCCGCCCGGTCCACCGCCAGCAGCGTCCCGATGCCGGACACCGAGGCACCGACCGCCGGGAAGCCGAGCTTGCTGACCGCGGACAGCCCGTAGCCCGCCGCGGCGACCTTCTTGCGCGCCGAGAAGCGGTCGGCGATGTGCCCGCCCGCCAGCCGCAGGAAGACCGTCACGCCGGAGTAGAGGCCGTCCAGGAATCCGAACTGCAGTATGGACAGCCCGAGTCCGGCCACCAGGTAGACGGGCATGACCGCCGTGACCATCTCCGACGATATGTCGGTGACAAGGCTGACCATGCCGAGTGCCACGACATTCGCCGTGACCGCGCCGCGTGCCACCCGGGAGCGACCGCCCCCCACCCCGGTGACGGTGTCCTGGCTGCGGCTGGAAGACAGGTACACGCCGCAGGGCCCCTCTCACCCGGCCGTGTTCCGGCCCGAAGCCCGAACCTCAGCAAACCCTAGCCGTGGCAGGCCCCTTCCCGAGCAAAACCGTCCGTTCCCCACCCGAGCGGACCACCGACCCGCCGACCGGCCTGCCGATTTGCCGACCGACCCCGCGACCGACCCCGCGACCGACCCCGCGACCGACCCCGCGACCGACCCCGCCGCGCTGCCTCGGCAACTGCCCTGCCGCCCTTGATAGCTCGAAAGGGTGGCATCCGCGCGCATTTGGTGTAGCGGCCGTGTCCCACGGGGCACAACCCCTGCGGGGAACAGCAGAAGGCCCCGCCTCGGGGGCGGGGCCTTCTGGTTGCCGCTGGTGTTACAGCGTCAGGTACTGCGCTGCGTCAGAGCCTCAGCTCTGGCCGCCCGCCAGCTTCTCGCGGAGCGCGGCGAGCGCCTCGTCCGAAGCGAGCGCGCCGCCGCCGGCCGGGGCCTCGGCCGGCGCCGAGGAGTACGAGCCGCCGCCGCCACCACTGGCGCCGCCGGTCTCGACAGCCGCCTCGGCCTCGGCCTCGCGGGCCTTGACGACCTGCTGCTGGTGCGACTCGAAGCGCGTCTGGGCCTCGGCGTACTGCCGCTCCCACTCCTCGCGCTGCTTGTCGTAGCCCTCGAGCCAGTCGTTGGTCTCCGGGTCGAAGCCCTCGGGGTAGATGTAGTTGCCCGCGTCGTCGTAGGTCGCGGCCATGCCGTAGAGGGTCGGGTCGAACTCGGCCTCGGCCGGGTCCGCACCGAAGGCCTCGTTGGCCTGCTTCAGCGAGAGGCTGATGCGACGGCGCTCCAGGTCGATGTCGATGACCTTGACGAAGATCTCGTCGCCGACCTGGACGACCTGCTCCGGGATCTCCACGTGGCGCTCGGCCAGCTCGGAGATGTGCACCAGGCCCTCGATGCCCTCGTCGACGCGCACGAACGCGCCGAACGGAACGAGCTTGGTGACCTTGCCCGGAACGACCTGGCCGATCTGGTGGGTGCGGGCGAACTGCTGCCACGGGTCTTCCTGGGTCGCCTTCAGCGACAGGGAGACGCGCTCGCGGTCCATGTCGACGTCCAGGACCTCGACCGTGACCTCCTGGCCGACCTCGACGACCTCGGAGGGGTGGTCGATGTGCTTCCAGGACAGTTCGGAGACGTGCACCAGGCCGTCGACGCCGCCCAGGTCCACGAACGCACCGAAGTTGACGATCGAGGAGACGACGCCGGTGCGGACCTGGCCCTTCTGCAGGGTCGTGAGGAACGTCTGGCGGACCTCGGACTGGGTCTGCTCCAGCCACGCGCGGCGGGACAGGACCACGTTGTTGCGGTTCTTGTCCAGCTCGATGATCTTCGCCTCGAGCTCCTTGCCGACGTACGGCTGGAGGTCGCGGACCCGGCGCATCTCGACGAGCGAAGCGGGGAGGAAGCCGCGGAGGCCGATGTCGAGGATGAGACCACCCTTGACGACCTCGATGACGGTACCGGTGACGATGCCGTCCTCTTCCTTGATCTTCTCGATCGTGCCCCAAGCGCGCTCGTACTGCGCGCGCTTCTTCGAGAGGATCAGGCGGCCTTCCTTGTCCTCCTTCTGGAGAACCAGGGCCTCGATGTTGTCGCCGACCGCGACGACCTCGTGCGGGTCCACGTCGTGCTTGATGGACAGCTCGCGGGAGGGGATGACGCCTTCGGTCTTGTAACCGATGTCGAGCAGGACCTCGTCCCGGTCGACCTTGACGATCACGCCATCCACGATGTCGCCGTCGTTGAAGTACTTGATCGTCTCATCGATCGCGGCGAGGAATTCTTCCTCGGAACCGATGTCGTTGACCGCCACCTGCGGGGTGGTTCGAGTGGCCTCGGTGCTGCTCGTCATGTGGGAAAGGGCTCCGGTACGGACAGAAGTCGTCGGTAAAACCACGCTCCAGGACCCGGTTTCGCCCCGTCGGACTCTGACAGCCAAGGAAAATGACCGAAATGGAACGACAAAGGTGAGCGCGACCTGCTCCGTCTGAGTTCACGCAGGCCCGCGGCGCAACTTGCAGCATACGGGGCCGTTCAGGCGCGGTCAACGCGCAGGGGTCACGGGCGGGCAGGCGCCACCACGCGCCCGTACGGCGGCCCGGTGTCCACCGTGACTCATTCCCGCACGCGCGCACGATAACGTACGCCGATCCCGAACAACAGCGCGTGAGGCAAGTCATATGAACGTTGCCGGGAAGCACCCCACGGCGCAACAAGCAGGCGAGTCCGCCGAGTCGCACCCGGCGGATGTCGGACGACGCGACGTCGGCTCCGCGGAGAGTGTGCGCGCGGGCCGCTCGTGGTGGGACGCCAACGCCGACGAGTACCAGGCGGAGCACGGCGACTTCCTCGGCGACGCCCGCTTCGTCTGGGGGCCCGAGGGGCTCGACGAGGAACAGGCGGGCCTGCTCGGCGAGGTCGCCGGGAAGAGCGTCCTGGAGATCGGCTCGGGGGCGGGGCAGTGCGCGCGCAGCCTCCTCGCGCGCGGGGCACGCCCGGTCGCGCTGGACCTGTCGTACCGCCAACTCCAGCACTCGCGGCGGATCGACGCGGCACACGGCGTGCACGTGCCGGTCGTGCAGGCGGACGCCGCCGCCCTGCCGTTCGCGGACGGCGCGTTCGACCTGGCGTTCACGGCGTACGGCGCGCTCGCCTTCAGCCCCGACGGCGGCGCCATCATGCGCGAGGTCCACCGCGTCCTGAAGCCGGGCGGGCGCTGGGTGTTCTCGCTCCCGCATCCGATCCGCTGGGCCTTCCCCGACGACCCCGGCGAGGAGGGCCTGACGGCCACGCACTCCTACTTCGACACCACGCCATACGTCGAGCAGGACGAGGACGGCCGGGCCACGTACGTCGAACACCACCGGACCCTCGGCATGCGCGTACGCGAAGTCGCCGCCGCCGGGTTCCGCATCGTCGACCTGGTCGAGCCCGAGTGGCCGGAAGACCTCGCGCAGGTGTGGGGCGGCTGGAGTCCGACCCGCGGACGCCGCATCCCCGGGACCGCTATCTTCGTCTGCGACCGCGACTGACACCCGCCGAACTCTCACCCGGGCCGGCTGCCACCCTCGGTCGGCTTCCGCCCGGACCGCACGACGAGGGCCCGCCTCCGGTCGACCGGAGGCGGGCCCTCACGCTGCGTCTGTGCGGACCGGGTCAGCCCGTCGGCGGCGGCGCCGACGGGCGCTCCGGGTAGGCGGTCGCCGGCGTCTTGCCGTTGCTCGCCGGCACCGGCGCCTCGGCCACGATCTCGGCCGATCCGGACACCGGGATCCGCGGCAGGACGGCCGTCTCCGTGGCCGCCGGCACCGGAGCCGCGGCGACCGGCACAGGCGGTGCGGGCTGCGCTGCTGCCGCCGGAGACCCGGCCGCGCCCGCCGCGGCCGCGGGTTCACCCGGACCGCCGGCCGCATCGGGACCGCGGCGCCGCTTACCGGACGGCGTCTTCGGCTCGCGGTTGCCCAGGTACTGCAACAGCAGCGAGGCGAGCAGCAGCAGGACGCCGACGACCACCAGGCCGAGCGGGATGCGGTCGTGGATCAGCAGCATCTGCGAACGCTGCTCCTTGGCGTCCGCGATCAGCTTGTTCGACCACTCGGCCTTCATCTTCACGTGGCCGTCGAAGACGACGATCTTGCCCGGGTTGGCCGGGTCGTCGGGGTTGGGCGTGCGCATCTCCTCTTTGTGGATCTCCTCCGCGTACACCGGCGCCCCGGTGACCGGTTCGACCCAGAACTTGCGCACGGTGGTGTACCACCGCTCCATCCCGGTTGCCTCGACGTCCTTCGGGTTCAGGCCGCCGGGCAACTGGCTGGGGATCGGCACCTTGCTCCACGGCACCGTCTGCTCGAAGAGGTAGACCTCAAGACCGTTGAAGTTCTCGGTGCGCTTGTAGTCGATCGTCGCGGCCGTCTGCGCCTGCGCGTCGTAGTAGTTGTAGCCGCGCTTCTCGGTGAAGAAGGGCCACTTGTACGCGATGCCGGTGTGCGCGACCGGCTTGCTGTCGATGTGCTCGCCGCAGCAGTTCTGGGGCGTCTGGCTGACCGCGTCGAAGGCGTAGCGCTCCGGGATCTGGGTGACGACCTTGCCCTCGCTGTCGACCATGGCGAGGTTCATGTCCCAGACGACCGTCTGTCCGTCGGACTCGTCCGGGTTCGGCCGGACCGTCTGGATGATCGTGGCGGTGGCCTTGCCCTCGCCCTTCGGATCGCCGAAGAGCGTCGCGTTCTGGGCTTCGAGGACCATCACCTTGTACGCCTTGTCGCTCTTCAGCGCCTTCGCGACCAGGCGCGGGAAGGCGTACTCGCGGAGCAGCGGGGCGAGTGCCACGCAAAACACCGCCAGTGCCAGAAGGACCAGGCTGGACCTACGACGCATCGAGAATGTCCCCTTGCCGATGGAGCGAGTTACAGATTGCGTTCATGCGGGTTGTGCGGGACGTACGGGTTCTTCGGAATGTTCGGGAGGTACCGGCCCTGCGGGTGAAGCCGTGCGTCCGGCAACTCCGCGTCCGGCAGTCCTCAGGGCTTCGCGGGGACCTGGGTCACCTCGAGCGGCTTGTCGATGGCCTTGGGCTCCGGGACCGCGAAGGCGGCCAGCGAGTAGGCCGCTCCCACGGCGAGCAGCAGGCCGATGACGACCGCGGCGAAGGCACGCATCAAAAACTCTCCTTTGCGCTCACGGAGACCGCACGCTAGCAAGGAAGCCCCGGAATGAGAACACGTTTCAGATTTCTCGCGCACATTCACTGTTGCGACCGCACGTTTGGCACAACATGCCGTCACCATCTGCGCATTCGCCGATACCGAAACTCCCCCTCCGCGGTACGCGCGAAGGGGGAGTAACGAGAACACGTTTCTGTTATTGCGATCCGGGGTGCTCAGGAGCTCGGTGCGCGCGACGTCTTCGGCGCCGACTTCGTGGTCGTGGCGGGCGCCTTCGAGGTGGACTTGGACGACGAGGGCGACGTCGGGGCCTGCTGCGTCGGCGGCTTCGAACTGGTCGCGGGCGGCGCGGGCGGCACGACGACGGGCCGCACCCCCTGCCGGTAGAAGACCGTCCACGCCTTGACCGAACGCACGTACTCGGGCGACTGGTTGTAGCTGAAGATCGCCTTGTCCAGCCCCGCTTCCGTCGACAGGTCCCGGTCCCCCGCACACAGGTAGCGCGCGGCGGTCAGGGTCGCGTCGTAGACGTTCTGCGGGTCCTTCTTACCGTCCTTGTTGCCGTCCATCGCGTACGCCTTCCACGACGTCGGGATGAACTGCATCGGCCCGACCGCGCGGTCGAACTCGGTGTCGAAGTCCAACGTGCCCTTGTCGGTGTCGCGGATCGCCTTCGTCGACCGCGTACCGTCCAGGCGCGGCCCCAGGATCGGCGTCAGCGCGGTCCCGGTGGTGCTCACCTGCCCGCCGTTCGCATGCCCGGACTCCACGCGCCCGACGGCCGCCAGGAGTTCCCACGGGAGCCGGCACTTGGGGTCGGCCTTCGCGGTGTACTCGGCGGCCTGCTTGTACGCCGACAACACCAGCTGCGGGATGCCGTTCGAGCCGGTGACCGTCGACGCGGGCGTCTGGGACTGCACCGGCGGCAGCGTGAAGGGCTGCCCCGACGTCGCCGGTCCGGACGGTGACGCGGACGGCGCCACGCTCGCCCCCGGCGCGGCCGCCGGGAGCACCGGCGGCAGTTCGAGGTTCACCGGCAGCCCGCCGTTGACCGGCCCGTTGTCCTGGTCCGGCTCGGGGTCGGACATCCGGGGCACGTCCGAGACCGGTACGCGTTCCGCGGTGGCCATCGTGAACGGGTTCTCCACGGCCGCCGCTCCGGCGAGCAGGAGCGCGACCACCGCGGCGCCGCCCAGCCACGGGTTGATGAACCGGCGGCGCGCGGGGACGGTCTCCTTGGCCTCGTTGCCGGCGTCCCCGGCCTCGGACTTGGCCTCGGCCGGGGTGTCCGCGGAGGCCGCGCCGGGCTTGTCCGCCAACTCCTTGGGCCGGGCGCCGAGCGAGGCCACCCACGAGTCGAGGTCCGCGCCCTTGGCGCCGGACTGCCCGACGGGGCTGAGAAGGGCCGTGTCGGGCCCTCCTGCGGGCTCGACGGGACTGAGGAGGGCGGTGTCGGGGTCCTCGGCCGCCGGGCCGTCCCCGGCTCCGTCGGCGCCTTCGCCCGACTCCGGGTCGGCCGTACCGTCAACGTCCGCTTCGGGGATGTCAGTTGGCGATGCCGTAGCAGCCTCGACCGCGGCGGGCGCCGCAACGGCCTCGGCCTCGGTTTCGGTCTCGCTCTCGCTCTCGCTCTCGCTCTCGCTCTCGGCCAGGCTTGCGACCGAGGTGTCGTGCGGAGTCTCGTCCCGGGTCTCGTCCGGGGCCTCGTCCGTAGGCTGCGCGGAAGTCCCGTCGGGGGTCTCGGTGTCCGAGACCGCCACCCATGCCGCCACCAACGACTTCAGGCGCGTGTCCGCCGCATCCTCGACCGGCGGCTCGGGTGCGGGCGTCGGACCGGGCACGAAAGGCTTCTCGGCGGCGGGTACGGCGCCCTCCGTCGGCGCGGCGTCGTCACCGCGGCGCCGAGGCAACACGAGCGGCACCTCGTCGCCGGCGGAGTCCGCATCGGAGGACTCCGCATCAGCCGCGGTTCCCGCGGCGTCGGCATCCGTGGAGTCGGCATCCGCGGCGCCGGCATCGGCAGAGTCGGCCGCTGGTCCGCCGCCCGGCCGCGGCTTGGGCGCCACGACCGCGATCGTCGTCAGATTGCGGGTCCAGTCCCCGTCGGAGGCCGCCGGGGCCGACCGGTCCTCGGTGTCCGCGGACGGCGCCGTCGTCGGCGCCTCACTCATGACCTCTGGCTCTTGCGGTATCTCCGGATCCCGCGGACCGGGCCCCCGTTCGGCCTCGTCCACGAACCGCCCCCTTCGCCTGGCTGCATGTCGGCGCGCCGGCCCATGTGCACCGGATCGGGCCGAACCGGCGGGGCGACGAGCGGACATGAACCTACGTCAGGTTCCGCCGCCGCTCTACCCCCTCGGCGGCATATGTCATGGTTCCATGCGTTTATCAGTGCACCGCGACGAGGCCGACACGTGTCACCACGCCGGTACGCCGAAGGGCGGGAACCGCACCCGGTTCCCGCCCCCACATCACGGCACCTCGCCCCGCACCATCCCCCACCCCGGCACACAAAGCGACGAGTCAAGACGGCACGAGACGGGCCTAGTGCCCCGCGTCCTCCCATGTCGCGCCGAAGCCCACCGACACGTCGAGCGGCGCACGCAGCGGGTAAGCGTCCGCCATCTCCCGCCGGACCAGCTCCTCGACCGCGGCCCGCTCCCCCGGCGCGATCTCCATCACCAGTTCGTCGTGCACCTGCAGCAGTATCCGCGACACGAAATCGCCGTCCCGCAGCGCCTTGTCGACGCCCAGCATCGCCACCTTGACGATGTCCGCCGCCGACCCCTGGATCGGCGCGTTCAACGCCATGCGCTCCGCCATCTCGCGGCGCTGCCGGTTGTCGCTCGTCAGGTCCGGCAGGTAGCGGCGGCGTCCGAACACCGTCTCGGTGTAGCCGGTCTGCCGCGCCTCGTCGACGACCGCGCGCAGGTAGTCCCGTACGCCGCCGAAGCGCTCGAAGTACGTCGCCATCAGCTTGCGGGCCTCCTCCGGCGTGATGTCGAGCTGCTGCGACAGCCCGAACGCCGAGAGCCCGTAGGCCAGTCCGTACGACATCGCCTTGATCTTGCGGCGCATCTCCGCGTCGACCCCGCTGGTCGGCACCCCGAACACCGCCGACGCCACGGTGTTGTGCAGGTCCTCGCCGGACGTGAACGCCTCGATCAGCGCCTCGTCACCCGACAGGTGCGCCATGATGCGCAGCTCGATCTGGCTGTAGTCGGCGGTCAGCAGCCCCTCGAAGCCCTCGCCGACCACGAACGAGCGCCGGATCAGCCGCCCTTCGTCGGTGCGGATCGGGATGTTCTGCAGGTTCGGGTCCGACGACGACAGCCGCCCGGTCGCCGCGACCGTCTGGTGGAACGTCGTGTGGATGCGCCCGTCGTCGGTGACCGTCTTGACCAGTCCCTCGACGGTCACCTTCAGCTTGGTCTGGTCGCGGTGCCGCAACAGCGCGGTCAGCAGATCCTGCGCGGGCGCCGGGATGCCCGGCTGGGTGGCGAGCCACACCAGCGCGTCCGCGTCCGTCGTGTAACCCGTCTTGATCTTCTTGGTCTTCGGGAGGTTCATCTCCCCGAACAGGATCTCCTGGAGCTGCTTGGGCGACCCGAGGTTGAACTCGCGGCCCACCGCCTCGTGGGCGAGCTCGGTGGCCTGCTTGACCGCCGCCCCGAACTGCGCCTCCAGCTTGTCCAGGTAGTCCCGGTCCGCCGCGATCCCCACGCGCTCCATGCGCGCCAGCACCGTCATCAGCGGCAACTCCATGTCGCGCAGCAGCTTCAGCGCGCCCCGGCTCTCCAACTGCTCGTCGAGCGCGTCCGCGACCTCGACCACCGCGTGCGCGGCGAGCATCAGCGCCTCGCCCTTCGCGGTGTCCTCCTCGTCCTCACCCGACATGTCGAGCGCCAACTGCCCGCTGTCGGTGGCCTCGTCGACCTTCAGCTCCCGGCCGAGGAACCGGTGCGTCAGCGTCTCCAGCGCGAACGACCGCTGCCCGGGCAGCACGAGGTACGCGCCGAGTGCGGTGTCCGAGGTGACCCCCGCCAGCTCCCAGCCCTGCGCCTTCAGCGCCAGCATCGGCCCCTTGGCGTCGTGCACCGCCTTCGTCCGGTCCGGGTCCGCGAGCCACGCCGCGAGCGCCGCGTCGTCCGCCTCGTCCAACACCAGCGGGTCGAGGTACGCCGCCGCGCCGTCCGCGCCGGCGAGCGCCAGCCCGGTCACCGAGCCGGTCCCGCGGCCCCACGTACCCTCCACGGCGAGACCCGTGCGGCCGGCCCCCGAGGCGTGCTCCGCAAGCCAGTCCGCGACCGCGCCGGTCTCCAGGACCGAGGTCTCCAGCGTGAAGCCGTCCTCGACGGGCACCTCCTCGCCGCCCTGCGCGGCCGCCGCGCCCGGGTCGACCGCCCACAGCCGGTCGCGGAAGTTGTCGTTGCGGAACTCCAGGGAGTCCAGCACCCGTTCCACCGCCGACCGGTCGAACGCCTTGCGCTCCAGATCGTCCGGCACGACCTCGAGCGGCACGTCGCGCACCAGCTCGGTCAGTTCGCGGTTGAGCCGCACCGCCTCCAGGTGGTCGCGCAGGTTCTGCCCGGCCTTGCCCTTGACCTCGTCGGCCCGCTCGACCAGCTCCTGGAAGGAGCCGAACTCGCGGATCCACTTGGCCGCCGTCTTCTCGCCGACCCCGGGGATGCCCGGCAGGTTGTCGGACGGGTCGCCGCGCAGGGCCGCGAAGTCCGGGTACTGCTGCGGCGTCAGCTGGTACTTCTCCGCCACCGCGTCCGGCGTGAACCGGTGCAGCTTGCTGACGCCCATCATCGGATAGAGCACCGTGATGTCCGGCGTCACCAACTGCAGCGAATCGCGGTCCCCGGTGAGGATCAGCACCTCGTAGCCCTCGTCGGCGGCGCGCGTGGACACCGTCGCGATGACGTCGTCCGCCTCGAAGCCCTCCACCCGCATGGTGCGGATGCCCATGGCCTCCAGCACCTCGACGATCAGCTCGACCTGCCCCTTGAACTCGTCGGGCGTCGCGGAACGGTTCGCCTTGTAGTCCGGGAACCGCTCGGTCCTGAAGGACTGCCGCGACACGTCGAACGCCACACCGAGATGCGTGGGCGCCTCGTCGCGCAGCACGTTCGCCAGCATCGACGTGAACCCGTACACCGCCTGGGTCGGCTGCCCGGTGGCCGTCGACATCGCGGCCTCCTTGAGCGCATAGAACGCGCGGTAGGCCAACGAGTGCCCGTCGAGGAGCAGCAGCCGCGGCCGGGAGGCGGAGGCGGAACGGACAGGAGCCTGGGGTGTGTCGGTGGAAGCCACGAACAGATCCTAGGCTGGGACGCCGACACATCCGGTCATGTCACTCCACCCGAGTGGCCGAACCGTGGCCGCACGACCGCCCCACCCGCCCCACCAGGAGCAGCACATGACCGCCACCCCCGACCCCACGCACGCCACCGGCTCCGAGCCCGGCCCCGACGCCCCCGACCTCGCCTTCCCGATGCCCGTCGACGACCTCACCAAGGTCTTCGGGAACCCGCGGGCGACCGAGACGCTCGGCGGCCGCATGGGCATCGTCATCCACGAGGCGTCCGCGCAACGGCTGGTCGGAACCATGCCCGTCGAGGGCAACATGCAGCCGTACGGCCTGCTGCACGGCGGCGCCTCCTGCGTGCTCGCCGAGACACTCGGCTCCATCGGCGCCGCGATCCACGCCGGTCCCGACGCGATCACCGTCGGTATCGAGATCAACGCCACGCACCACCGCTCCGCGACGTCCGGCCTCGTGACCGGCGTCGCCACACCGCTGCACCTCGGCCGCACCCTCGCGACGTACGAGATCGCCATCACCGACGAGAACGGCAAGCGCATCTGCACCGCCCGGCTGAGCTGCATGATCCGCCGCGAGCGCTGACCCCGCGAACGCGCTGACACCGGCACGCGCGGCCCGTAGCGTACTGCCGACGCAGCCGGCCGACGGCGTGCGCACGGGGAGGTGTCGCATGGGCGAGGAGACCGACGACATAGCGGCCGAGGCCGCGCAGGCACCGGACACACCGGCAGCACAGGCCGCGCAGGCCCCACCGGACGTACCTGCCGCACAAGCCCCACCACGCCGCCCGCGCCGACGGCTCCTCGCCGCCGCGGCCGCGCTCGGCCTCCTCGCCGGCGCCGGCACCGCCGCCGGCGTCGCGGCCGCGACCTGGCCGGACGACAAACCCGAGGTCCCCTATGTCTACGAGGGCGACGTCGTCGTCGACTCCGCGCCCGTGCGCAGCGACCGCCTCGAAGTGCGCGTCACCGCCTTCCACTGCGGCATGGCGTTCACCACCGGCACCCACGCGGAGTACTACGCGCGCGGCCAGATCTGCCGGGTCGGCGTACGCCTCGACAACCAGCAGCTCGTCACCGCGAACATCGACAGCCGCATCCAGAAGATCGTGCTCGACGACGGCTCCGAGCTCATACCCGACGACATCGTCATGCAGATCAAGCGACAGCAGCAGGTGCAGCAGATGGGCGCCCGCAACATCGTGGTGCTGAGCTACTGGTTCGACATCCCGGCCGACCGCCGGCCGGTCGCGATCCGGGTGCGCGCGACAGACGAGTCCCTCCCCGCCGAGGTCGCGCTGCCCGCGCACACCTGGGAACGGCAGTAACGGGACCGCCCACGGCAAAGGGTGCCCCGGAAACGAACTCCGAGGCACCCCAAGCCGTTTCGGTCAGCGCATCCGATCAGCCGGCGCCCTCGCCGAGGTACGCCTCGCGCACCCGCGGGTCCGCGAGCAGATCCTGCGCCGAACCGCTCAGCTGGACGTTGCCGGTCTCCAGGACGTACGCCCGGTCCGACAGCGCCAGCGCCTGCGCCGCGTTCTGCTCCACCAGCAGCACCGTCGTGCCCTGCGCGTTGATCTCCTGGATGATCGCGAAGATCTGCGCGACGATCAGCGGCGCGAGACCCATCGACGGCTCGTCCAGCAGCAGCAACCGCGGACGGCCCATCAGCGCGCGGCCGATCGCGAGCATCTGCTGCTCACCGCCCGACAGCGTGCCCGCGTACTGCGAACGCCGCTCACGCAGACGCGGAAACAGGTCGAAGACCCGCTCCATGTCCTCCTGGGGCACGGACTTGAAGCGGTACGCGCCCATCTCCAGGTTCTCCACGACCGTCATGGTCGGGAACACCCGGCGCCCCTCCGGCGACTGCCCGATGCCCAGGCCCACCACATGGTGCGCCGGGACGCCGTCGATGCGCTCACCCTCGAAGAGGATCTCGCCGGCCTTCGGCCTGAGCAGCCCCGAAATCGTGCGCAGCGTCGTCGTCTTGCCCGCGCCGTTGGCACCCAGCAGCGTGACGATCTCGCCCTCGCGCACCATCACGTCGATGCCCTTGATCGCCTCGATGGCGCCGTAGGACACCTTCAGATGGCGCAGTTCGAGAAGCGCCGCGGTCTCCTGGCCCTTCGCCAGGGTCGGTTTCCCGGTCACGTCGGGAGCCTCTGTCGTGCTCATCGCTCCTCCTCGCCGCCGACCGCGCCGGCCGCCTTGCCCTCGTCCGCGCCGCCCGCGACCCCCGCGCCGGCCGCGACGCCGGTGTCGGACGGGCCCGCGTCCAGCACCTCGGCGGCCATCTCGGCACCGAGGTACGCCTCCACCACAGCCCGGTTCCGCTGCACCTCGGAAGGCGTACCGGAAGCGATGACCTTGCCGAAGTTGAGCACCGTGACACGGTCCGCCACGGACATCACCAGGCGCATGTCGTGCTCGATCAGCAGGACGCTGATGCCCAGCTCGCGGTTGATGTGCTTGATCAGGTCGGCGAGTTCGAGCTTCTCGGTCGGGTTGGTGCCGGCCGCCGGCTCGTCCAGCAGCAGCACCTGCGGGTCGGTCGCCAGCGCCCGGGCGATCTCCAGCCTGCGCTGGTCGCCGTAACTCAGCGACGAGGCCAGCTCGTTGATCTTGCCCCCGAGGCCCACGAACTCCATGAGCTCGTGTGCGCGCCGATCGCTCTCGCGCTCGTTGCGGCGGGCGTGCGGCAGGCCCAGCATGATGCCGACCGGACCCGACTTCTGCCGCGTCTCCGCCGCGATCTTGACGTTCTCCAGCGCGGTGAGCGCGGCGAACAGCCGGATGTTCTGGAACGTCCGGGCCAGGCCGAGCCGGTTGACCACGTGCGTCTTCCGGCCCAGCAGCGAATGCGTGTTCCCGTCGACCGAGTTCAGCGTGATCGAACCCTCCTGCGGGACGTACACGCCGGTCAGCGAGTTGAACAGCGACGTCTTGCCGGCCCCGTTCGGGCCGATCACCGCGAGGATCTCCCCGCGGCGCAGCGTCAGTTCGACCTCGGAGAGGCAGACCAGGCCGCCGAAACGCAGCGTCAGCCCGCTGACCGCGATCACCGCGTCGGACACCGCCCCGCCGACACCCGCCGTCTTCGTCACGGTCGTGCTCATCCCATCCTCCCGCCGACCGGTTCGGTCATCGCGTCCGCGTCCCCGATGCCCTGCTTGGCCAGTGTCAGCTCACGCTTGCGCCGCCGGGAAGGGATGAGGCCCTGCGGCCGGTAGATCATCATGACCACCAGCAGCGCGCCCAGGTACATGTAGCGGTCCTTGGGGTCCACGAACTCCTTGAGGCGCTGCGGCAGCCAGGCCAGGAACGCGGTGCCGACGATGACACCCCACAGCGAGCCCATGCCGCCGAAGATCACGTACGCGATCACCAGCACCGAGCTGAGCAGGATGAACGACTCCGGCGAGATGAACTGCTGCTTCGACGCGTAGATCACGCCCGCGATACCGGACGTCGACGCACCGATCGCGAAGGCCATCAGCTTGAACTTGACCGTGTCGACGCCGTTCGCGGCCGCCGCGACCTCGTCCTCGCGGATCGCCGTCCACGCGCGGCCGACCCGCGAGTGCTCCAGCCGCCGGAAGACGAAGACCAGCACCGCCGCGAACGCCAGGATCAGCCACCAGTACTGCTTGGGGTCCAGCCCCCACTTGTAGTCCCAGAAACCCAGGTCCAGTTCGAAACCCGGAATTCCGGTGGCGCCGCGAGGACCGTTGGTGAAGTCCTCCTTGTTCTTCGCGATCAGGTAGATGATCTCGTGGAAGCCGAGCGTCACGATCGCCAGGTAGTCGCCGCGCAGCCGCAGCGTCGGCGCGCCGAGCAGCAGGCCCGCGATCAGACACGTGAGCACCGCGACCGGGATCACCAGGAACGGCGTGAGCTCGACCGGCGGTTCGACCGGCAGCGCGCCGGTCCAGTACGCCGCGCTGTACGCGCCGATCGCGAAGAACGCGATGAAGCCCAGGTCCAGCAGACCGGCCCAGCCGACCACCACGTTGAGGCCGATCGCGAGCAGGACGTAGACCGCCACCTCGCCGACCAGCACCTGGTTCCAGTACGTGCTGAGCATCTCCGGCAGCGCGATAAGCAGCACCGCGACACCGATGCCGAGCGGCCACTTCACCCGCCGGTCGGCCGTCACCTGCCGTACGCTCGAACCCGCTTCGGTGGCCTTGGCCTTGGTCCAGTCGAAGTACGGCTTGACGTACCCCCAGCCGAACTCGGCGAACGCCCACACACCCACCATGACCGCGATCCACACGATCAGCGACGTGGGCTCCTTGTAGACCGCCTCCAGCGCGAAGAACACATCGCTGGAACTGCCCTGCGGGCCGGCCATCACGTCGAGCACCACGGCGGCGAACACCAGGCCCATCAGCCTGGCCCAGCGCTGCTGCTGGTACCACTTGCCCTTGCGCAGCGCCGCGATCCGGCGTGCGGTCTCGGTGACCGGCTGCCGGTCGAGAGTCTTGACGGCACTCATGCCGACCTCCCCAGACGTTCACCCATGATGCCCGTCGGGCGGAACATGAGCACCAGGATCAGCACCGCGAACGCGCTGACGTAGCGCCATTCCTCTCCGAACCACCAGCCGGAGAAGTTCTCCACGATGCCCAGCAGCATGCCGCCGAGCATGGCGCCGCGGATGTTGCCGACGCCGCCCACGACCGCCGCGGCGAACGCCGTGATGCCGGGCAGGAAGCCCATCGTGAACGACACCTGCGAGTTGAGCCCGAACAGGAAGCCCGCCGCGCCGCCCATGAGGCCGCCGACGAGGAAGGTGCGCGAGATGACCTTGTCGATGTCGACGCCCATCAGGCTGGCCGTCTCCGCGTCCTGGGCGACCGCGCGGATGCCGGCCCCCATCTTGGTGCGGTTCACCAGCAGGTCGAGGCCGACCATCATGGCGATCGCGGAACCCACGATCAGCAGCTGGAGCACGGTGACCTGGGTGCCGAAGACCGAGAAGACCTTCTTGTTCGTGAAGATCTCGGGGATCGCCTTCGGGTCGCGCCCGAAGAGCTTCCCGGCGAGGTTCTGCAGGAAGAACGACGCACCGATCGCACTGATGAGGAACGCGAGACGAGGTGCGTTTCGCTTTCTCAACGGCCGGTAGGCCGCTTTCTCGAGGGCGAACGCGGTTCCCGCGCCGGCAAGTCCTGCGGCGAGCAGGCCGACGGCGACGAGGAGGACGGACATGAGGCCCGTCGGGTTGGACGCTTCGATGCCGGTGAGCACCAACAGCGCCGCGAACCCGCCCATCATGAAGACTTCGCTGTGCGCGAAGTTGATGAGCTGGAGCACGCCGTACACCAGCGTGTATCCGATCGCGATCACGGCGTACAGCGCGCCGAGCGCGATCCCCGGGATGAGGTAGTCCCAGAACTCGTTGAGGTTCATTGGCAAGGCTTCCTGAGGCGAGTGAGAGCGCAGGCAGGGGGCGTTGGCGCACGGCTCACCGCACGGGCGCGGGGTCCGGGTCGAAGGAGCGGACCCGGACCCCGCGGACCGTCACGGTGCGTCGGCGATGCCGCGCCTCGTCAGCTCTTGGCCAGCTCTTCGATGTTGCCGAGGTAGCCGATCTTTCCGGCCTTGACCTCGTACAGGTAGATGCCCTTGCCCGCGAACTCGCCCTTCTCGTCGAAGCTGAAGGTCTTCGTCAGGCCCTTGTACGACGCCTTCTTCAGGGTGGTCAGCATCAGCTCACGGGTGATCTTGGTACCCGCCTCGTCGAGCTTCTTGATCTCCTGGATGACCATGTTCGTCAGGTCGAAGGACTCGGCCGAGTACGTGCTCGGCGCCTCCTTGAACTGCGCGGTGTACGCGGTGGTGAAGTCCTTGGTGGCCGGCTCGACCTTGGCGTCGGTGCACGGGCACGTCAGGTACCAGTTGTCGGCCGCGTCGCCGGCCAGCTCGATGAACTTCGGGTCGTTGGTGCCGTCACCGGAGATCATCGGGATCTTGACGCCCTGCTCCTTCAGCTTCTTCGCGAAGGGCGCGGCGTCCTGGTAGTAGCCGGCGTAGATCATGCCGTCCGCACCGGAGTTCTTCACCGTGGTCGCGGCCGAGGTGTAGTCCGGGGTGCCCTTCGGCACCGACTCGCTGACGACCTGGACGCCGGCCTTGGTCAGCTCGGCCTTCGCCACGTCCGACAGGCCCACGCCGTACTCGGACTTGTCGTCGACTATGAGGACCTTCTTCAGCTTCAGCTTCTGCGCGTAGTACGTCGCCATGCCGCTGCCCTGCGCGAAGTCGTTGGGCACGCCGCGGAGCAGCGAAGTGAAACCGTTGCTCGGGTCGGTCAGCGTCGGGTTGGTCGCCGACGGCGAGACCGTCGCCAGCTTGGCCTGCGCGTACAGCGCGCCGGAGGCCTTGGTCGGACCCGAGAACGCGGGGCCGATGACGGCGATGACCTTGCTGTCGTCGATCAGCTTCTGGGCCGCGGAGGCGGCCTTCGTCTCGGAGGCCTCGTCGTCCGACTTGGTGAGCTTGATCTTGAACGGCACGTTCGGCTGGTTGTTCCACTGCACGACCGCGAGTTCGGCGCCGTTGGCCTCGTTGATGCCCAGCTGCGCGTTCTCGCCGGAGAGTCCGGCCTGGAACCCGATGGTGTAGGTCTTGCCGCCGTCACCCGAGTCGTCGTCACTGCCGCAGGCGCTCAGCACCAGTGCCGATGCCGCCACTGGCAGCGCGATTTTGATCATGCTTCGCTTCAGCACAGCCCAACCCCTTGAGTGTTCTGACGGGAACCGAAATAACCCGAAACGATCGGGCGACCGCGGCGTTTGTGCGCGGTGCGCCGAAATGTAGCTCTCGGAAAGCCGGGCGCGGGAGTCCACGGGATGAGATGTGATGCGGCCGTAATCAAACGTCACCGCAGGGAAACCGGAACCTCAGAGGAAGCTCAGATGCTCGCCAAACCGGTGCCGCTTCTGCTAAAGAAGAACAAAGTCGCCCCAATCAGGACAGATCGGGGCGACTTTTAGGGTCTACGCGCGAAAAACGGGGCCTACTCCCCCACTTCGCCTCCGGACACCACGACCTCCGCGACGGCCCGCATCGAGAGCCGCCGGTCCATCGAGGTTTTCTGGATCCAGCGGAAGGCCTCAGGTTCGGACAGCCCGTACCGCTCCTGGAGCACCGACTTCGCCCGATCGACGAGTTTGCGGGTCTCCAGGCGCTGCGTCAGGTCCTCGACCTCGCGTTCCAGGGCAGAGAGTTCGGTAAACCTCGAAACCGCCATCTCGATTGCCGGAACAAGGTCGCCCTTGGTGAACGGCTTCACCAGGTACGCCATGGCACCCGCGTCGCGGGCCCGTTCCACCAGCTCGCGCTGCGAGAACGCGGTCAGCATCAGCACCGGCGCCATGCGCGCCGCGGCGATCTGCTCGGCCGCGGAGATGCCGTCCAGGATCGGCATCTTGACGTCCAGGATCACCAGGTCCGGCCGGTGCTCCTCGACCAGCCGCACCGCCGCGGCCCCGTCCCCGGCCTCGCCGACGACGCGGTACCCCTCCTCCTCCAACATCTCCTTGAGATCCAGGCGGATGAGTGCCTCGTCCTCGGCGATGACCACACGGATGACGGAGTCGCCGGTCTTCGGTTCCTGCTGGCTGGCGGCTGACGTCACGGCACTCCTCGGTTGGGGCGATACCTGCAGGCAGAAGGGTACCGAGACGCGGTACGCTGGGCACCGCGGAGGGTACTTCCGCTCACAACAAAAAGGATGAACCGGACATATCCTAAAATAAGCCCCGATATCCCAATTGGCAGAGGACGATGGCTCAAACCCGTCGTGTTGTCGGTTCGAGTCCGACTCGGGGTACCTGACAAAGAGGGTCACTCGGCCATTCGGGTGACCCTCTCGCATTTCCCGGACGCGCGTTCGATGGCAATTCAGGCTTGAACGCATGTACGACACCGCCACGCGAGAACTCGCGTTCAAGCTCCTCGCCCAGGGCCGCACCATGGCCTCCGTCAGCCGCGAACTCGGCGTCGCCCATGCGACGATCCGCTACTGGCGCGCCCACCCCCAGCCCAAGAAGCCCAGCAGCTGCATCCGTTGCTGCGGCGTGCCCCGGCCGCCGGCCCCGCCCGGCAGCTACGCGTACCTGCTCGGCCTCTACCTCGGCGACGGCTGCATCAGCAGCTACCGCAGAGGAGTTCACGGCCTCCGCATCGCCTGTTCGAACGGCTGGCCGGGGCTCATGGACGAATGCGCGGCCGCCATGCTCGCCGTGCGGCCGGACAGCAGGGTGTTCCGCGTTCCCGGCCAGGGGTGCCACATGGTCACGTCCCTGTGGAAGCACTGGCCTTGCCTGTTCCCGCAGCACGGGCCCGGCCCTAAGCACAAGCGCGTCATCGAACTCGCCGACTGGCAAAAGGAGATCGTGTCCGCGCATCCCTGGCCGCTGGTCCGGGGACTGATCCACTCCGACGGCACGCGCTTCACCAACTGGACCACCCGAATCGTCGGCGGACAGTCCAAGCGCTACGAGTACCCGCGCTACATGTTCACCAACATGTCCGCGGACATCATGCGTCTGATGACCGACACGCTCGACTCACTCGGTGTCGCGT
Source organism: Streptodolium elevatio (assembly GCF_053592165.1). Taxonomy (NCBI): domain Bacteria; kingdom Bacillati; phylum Actinomycetota; class Actinomycetes; order Kitasatosporales; family Streptomycetaceae; genus Streptodolium; species Streptodolium elevatio. The sequence continues at coordinate 138,132 of NZ_JBSFVE010000018.1, read as the reverse complement.
GGAAGCGGACCAACCACAAGAACATCTCGATAGCCCGGCGGGAATCCGTTGCGCTCATGGACCTCCACGTCGGCCCGAAATACTGAGACGGCCGGTGGCCGGGACTGTTCGGTCCCGGCCACCGGCCGTACTGCGCTGGGGAGTTCGCCGCCTACTTGGCGAGCATTTCTCCTATGTGGTGCACGCGGATCATGTTGGTCGACCCGGGGACACCCGGCGGCGAGCCGGCCGTGATGATGACCACGTCGCCCGGCTTGCAACGGCCGATGTTCAGCAGCGACGCGTCCACCTGCTGCACCATCTCGTCGGTGTGCTCGCACAGTTCGCCGAGGAACGTCTCCACGCCCCAGGTCAGCGACAGCTGACTGCGTACGCCGGGCTCCGGCGTGAAGGCCAGCGTCGGGATCATCGGCCGGTAGCGCGACAGGCGCCGGGCCGTGTCACCGCTCTGGGTGAACGCGACGAGGTACTTCGCGCCCAGGCGTTCGCCGATCTCCGCGGCCGCCGCGGCGATGACGCCGCCCTGCGTGCGCGGGTCCGGCAGGCTGCGCAGTTCCTCCTGGAGCGCGGAGGACTCCTCCGCGGCGCAGATGATGCGGGCCATCGTCTTGACGGTCTCGATCGGGTACTTGCCGACCGAGGTCTCGCCCGAGAGCATCACCGCGTCGGTGCCGTCCAGGACCGCGTTGGCGACGTCCGAGGCCTCGGCGCGCGTCGGGCGCGAGGCGCTGATCATGGAATCCAGCATCTGCGTCGCGACGATGACCGGCTTGGCGTTCGCCCGCGCGAGCGTGATGCAGCGCTTCTGGACCAGCGGCACCTGTTCGAGCGGCATCTCGACGCCGAGGTCGCCGCGGGCCACCATGACCGCGTCGAACGCCTCGACGATCCCCTCAAGGTTGGCGACCGCCTGGGGCTTCTCGATCTTGGCGATGACCGGGACGCGGTAGCCGGCCTCGTCCATGATGCGGTGGACGTCCTCGATGTCCTTCGCGCTGCGGACGAAGGAGAGGGCGATCAGGTCGCAGCGCATGCGCAGCGCCCAGCGCAGGTCCTCGATGTCCTTCTCGGACAGCGCGGGCACACTCACCGCGACGCCGGGGAGGTTGAGGCCCTTGTGGTCGGAGACCATGCCGCCCTCGATGACCATCGTGTGGACCCGGGGGCCCTCCACGTCGGTCACCTCGAGCGTCACGCGGCCGTCGTCGACGAGGATGCGCTCGCCCTTGCCGACGTCGCCGGGGAGGCCCTTGTAGGTCGTGGAGACCTCGTGGCGGTCGCCCGGGACCTCGTCGGTGGTGATGGTGAACTCGTCCCCGCGTTCGAGCAGGACGGGGCCCTCCGCGAAGTTGCCGAGGCGGATCTTCGGGCCCTGCAGGTCCATCAGGATGCCGACGCTGCGGCCGGACTCGTCGGACGCCTTGCGCACGCGGTGGTAGCGCTCCTCATGCTCGGCGTAGGTGCCGTGGCTGAGGTTGAAGCGGGCTACGTCCATGCCTGCGTCCACGAGCGTGCGGATCTGCTCGTAGCTGTTGGTGGCTGGGCCCAGGGTGCAGACAATCTTCGCTCGACGCATGAATCAACCCTAGTTCCTACCGTGAAGTAGTGAGTGAGCGGTGTCCGATTTGCCGGTTAACAACGCTCAACATTTTGTTGTTTCGGAACCCGGCCGCCGCATCGGACGGCGGCCGCCACGAAGAAGCCCCCGTGTCGTCTACAACAACGACACGGGGGCCCTGGATGGTTCTGCCGGACGGCGATCTGCCGCGGGAAGCTGTGCGGACGGAAACCGTACGGAGCCCGCCGGCGGACGGGCCGTCGGGCGCGGGGCCGTCAGACCAGGAGCTGGCGGTCGGTCGGCTTGATGGGCCGCGGCAGGTTGGTGCCGCCGGTGAGCCACTGGTCGACCTCGGCCGCGCAGGAGCGGCCTTCGGCGATGGCCCAGACGATGAGGGACTGGCCGCGCCCGGCGTCGCCGGCCACGAAGACGCCGTCGACGTTGGTCGCGTACGCGCCGTCCCGCGCGATGTTGCCGCGCTCGTCCATCGCCAGGCCCATCTGCTCGATCAGGCCGTTGGCCCGGTCGGTGCCGGTGAAGCCCATCGCCAGGAACACATAGTCCGCGGGGATCTCGCGCTCGGAGCCCTCGACCGGCTGGAACCGGCCGTCGACCATGGTCACCTCGACCAGCCGCAGCGCCTTGACCCGGCCGTCCTCGCCGCCCACGAACTCCTGGGTGTTGACGGCGTAGACGCGCTCGCCGCCCTCCTCGTGGGCGCTCGCGACGCGGTAGGTCATCGGGTACGTCGGCCACGGCTGCGAGGCCGGGCGCTCCTCCGGCGGGCGCGGCATGATCTCCAGCTGGGTGACCGAGGCCGCCCCCTGGCGGTGCGCGGTGCCGAGGCAGTCCGCACCGGTGTCGCCGCCGCCGATGATGACGACGTGCTTGCCGGCCACGTCGATGGGCGAGGCGACGAGGTCGCCCTCCTGCACCTTGTTGGCGTACGGGAGGTACTCCATCGCCTGGTGGATGCCGCCCAGCTCGCGCCCGGGGGCGGGCAGTTCGCGCCAGGCGGTGGCCCCGGCGGCGATCACGACCGCGTCGTACCGGCGGCGCAGCTTGCCGGCGTCGACGTCGGTACCGATCTGCATGCCGGTGTAGAACTTGGTGCCCTCCGCGCGCATCTGCTCGATGCGGCGGTTGATGTGGCGCTTCTCCATCTTGAACTCGGGGATGCCGTAGCGCAGCAGGCCGCCGATGCGGTCGGCGCGCTCGTAGACCGCGACGGTGTGGCCGGCCCGGGTGAGCTGCTGGGCGGCGGCCAGGCCGGCGGGGCCGGAGCCGATGACGGCGACGGTCTTGCCGGAGAGGCGCTCGGGCGGCTGGGCGGCGACGTTGCCGTCGTCCCAGGCCCGGTCGATGATCGACACCTCGACGTTCTTGATGGTGACGGCCGGCTGGTTGATGCCGAGCACGCACGCGGCTTCGCAGGGTGCCGGGCACAGGCGCCCGGTGAACTCGGGGAAGTTGTTGGTGGCGTGGAGGCGCTCGGCGGCGCCCTCCCAGTCCTCGCGCCAGACCAGGTCGTTCCACTCGGGGATGAGGTTCCCGAGCGGGCAGCCGTTGTGGCAGAAGGGGATGCCGCAGTCCATGCAGCGTCCGGCCTGCTCGGTGATGATGGGGAGCAGGGTGCGCTCCTCGTACACCTCCTTCCAGTCCCGGATGCGCACGTCGACGGGACGGCGCGTGCCGTGCTGCTGGGGGGTGGTGAGGAATCCCTTCGGGTCAGCCATGTGCCGCCTCCATCATCTTCTGGACGGTCTCGGACTCCGTGAGTCCGGCCTGCTCGGCGGCGTCCTTGGCGGCGAGCACTGCCTTGTAGTCCCTCGGCATGATCTTGCCGAAGCGCCGGGACGCGGTGTCCCAGTCGACGAGGAGGGATTCCGCGACCGCGGAGCCCGTCTCCTCGAAATGGCGCCGCACAACGCCGTGCAGCTCCAGGAGGTCGGCCTCGGAGGGGGTCTCGATGCCGGCCAGCTCGGTGTTGACGTTGGCCGGGTCGAGGTCGAGGAGGTACGCGACGCCGCCGGACATGCCGGCCGCGAAGTTGCGGCCGGTGGGGCCGAGCACGACGGCGCGGCCGCCGGTCATGTACTCGCAGCCGTGGTCGCCCACGCCTTCCGCGACGACGGTGGCGCCGGAGTTGCGGACGCAGAAGCGCTCGCCGACCCGGCCGCGCAGCAGGATCTCGCCGCCGGTCGCGCCGTACGCGATGGTGTTGCCGGCGATGACGTTGTCCTCGGCGGCGAACGGCGCGGTGCGGGCGGGCCGCACGATGATGCGGCCGCCGGACAGGCCCTTGCCGACGTAGTCGTTGCCGTCGCCTTCGAGGCGCAGCGTGATGCCGCGCGGGACGAAGGCGCCGAACGACTGGCCCGCGGAGCCGGTCAGGGTGATGTCGATGGTGTCGTCGGGGAGGCCGTCGCCGCGGTACCGCTTGGTGACCTCGTGGCCGAGCATCGTGCCGACCGTGCGGTTGATGTTCTGCACGGGGAGCTGGATGCGGACCGGCTCGGCCTTCTCCAGGGCGTCGGCGGCCAGTGCGATGAGCTGGTTGTCGAGTGCCTTGGTGAGGCCGTGGTCCTGTGCGGTGGTGCAGGTGAGTGCGGCACCCTCGGGCAGGGCGGGCACGTGGAAGAGCGGCGCCAGGTCGAGGCCGGCGGCCTTCCAGTGGTCGACGGCGGCGGTGGTGTCGAGGAGTTCGGCGTGGCCGATCGCCTCGTCCAGGCTGCGGAAGCCCAGGGCCGCGAGGTGTTCGCGGACTTCCTCGGCGATGAACTCGAAGAAGTTGACGACGTATTCGGCCTTGCCGGAGAACCGCGAACGCAGTTCGGGGTTCTGGGTGGCGACGCCGACCGGGCAGGTGTCGAGGTGGCAGACGCGCATCATGATGCAGCCGGACACGACGAGCGGCGCGGTGGCGAAGCCGTACTCCTCGGCGCCCAGGAGCGCGGCGATGACGACGTCGCGGCCGGTCTTGAGCTGGCCGTCGGTCTGGACGACGATGCGGTCGCGCAGGCCGTTGAGGAGCAGCGTCTGCTGGGTCTCGGCGAGGCCGAGCTCCCAGGGGCCGCCGGCGTGCTTGAGGGAGGTCAGCGGCGAGGCGCCGGTGCCGCCGTCGTGGCCGGAGATGAGGACGACGTCCGCGTGGGCCTTGCTGACGCCGGCCGCGACCGTTCCGACGCCGACCTCGGCGACGAGCTTCACGTGGATGCGCGCCTGCGGGTTGGCGTTCTTCAGGTCGTGGATGAGCTGGGCGAGGTCCTCGATGGAGTAGATGTCGTGGTGCGGCGGGGGCGAGATGAGGCCGACGCCGGGGGTGGAGTGCCGGGTCTTGGCGACCCACGGGTAGACCTTGTGGCCGGGCAGCTGGCCGCCCTCGCCGGGCTTGGCGCCCTGGGCCATCTTGATCTGGATGTCGTCGGCGTTGACGAGGTACTCGGAGGTGACGCCGAAGCGGCCGGAGGCGACCTGCTTGATCGCCGAGCGGCGCTCGGGGTCGTACAGGCGCTCGGCGTCCTCGCCGCCTTCGCCGGTGTTGGACTTGCCGCCGAGGCGGTTCATCGCGATGGCGAGGGTCTGGTGCGCCTCCATGGAGATGGAGCCGTACGACATGGCGCCGGTGGAGAACCGCTTGACGATCTCGGCGACGGGCTCGACCTCGTCGACGGAGATCGGGGCGCGCCCGCCGTCCTTGAAGCGGAACAGGCCGCGCAGCGTCATGAGGCGCTCGGACTGCTCGTCGACGCGGGACGTGTACTTCTTGAAGATGTCGTACCGGCGCTCGCGGGTGGAGTGCTGGAGGCGGAAGACGGTCTCCGGGTCGAACAGGTGGGGCTCGCCCTCGCGGCGCCACTGGTACTCGCCGCCGATCTCCAGGCGGCGGTGCGAGGGGGCGATGCCGCTGGGCGGGTACGCCTTGGCGTGCCGCTCGGCGACCTCGCGGGCGAGCACCTCGACGTCGACGCCGCCGAGCTTGCTGGTGGTGCCGGTGAAGTACTCGGCGACGACGCCGTCGGCGAGGCCGATGGCCTCGAAGACCTGGGCGCCGCGGTACGACGACACGGTGGAGATGCCCATCTTGGACATGACCTTCAGGACGCCCTTGCCGAGCGCCTTGATGAGGTTGCGGATCGCCTGCTCGGCCTCGATGTCCTTGAGGAACACGCCTTCGCGGACGAGGTCCTCGACGGTCTCCATGGCGAGGTAGGGGTTGACTGCGGCGGCGCCGTAGCCGATGAGGAGCGCCACGTGGTGCACCTCGCGCACGTCGCCGGCCTCGACGATGAGGCCGACCTGGGTGCGGGTCTTGGTGCGGATCAGGTGGTGGTGCACGGCGCTGGTGAGCAGCAGCGAGGGAATCGGCGCGTTCTCGGCGTCCGAGTGGCGGTCGGACAGCACGATGATGCGGGCGCCGTCCGCTATGGCGGTGGTCGCCTCGGTGCGGATCTCCTCCAGGCGGCGGCGCAGGGCCTCGCCGCCTCCGTCGACCTGGTAGAGGCCGGAGATGGTGGCGGCCTTGAGGCCGGGCATGTCGCCGTCGGCGTTGATGTGGATGAGCTTGGCGAGCTCGTCGTTGTCGATGACCGGGAAGGGCAGCACGACGTTGCGGCACGCGGCCGGGGTGGGGTCGAGCAGGTTGGCCTCGGGGCCGACGAAGCTGCCGAGGGAGGTGACCAGTTCCTCGCGGATGGCGTCCAGCGGCGGGTTGGTGACCTGGGCGAACAGCTGCACGAAGTAGTCGAACAGCAGGCGCGGCTTCTCGGAGAGCGCGGCGATGGGGCTGTCGGTGCCCATGGAGCCGAGCGGTTCGCCGCCGGTGCGGGCCATCGGGGCGAGGATGACGCGGAGTTCTTCCTCGGTGTACCCGAAGGTCTGCTGGCGGCGCGAGACGGAGGCGTGCGTGTGTACGACGTGCTCGCGCTCGGGCAGGTCCTCGAGGTTGATGAGGCCGGCGTGCAGCCAGTCGGCGTACGGGTGTTCGGCGGCCAGCGCGGACTTGATCTCGTCGTCCTCGACGATGCGGTGCGTCGCGGTGTCGACGAGGAACATGCGGCCGGGCTGGAGGCGGCCCTTGCGGACCACCTTGGCGGGGTCGATGTCGAGGACGCCGACCTCGGAGGAGAGCACGACGAGGCCGTCGTCGGTGACCCAGTACCGGGACGGGCGCAGGCCGTTGCGGTCCAGCACGGCGCCGATCTGGGTGCCGTCGGTGAAGGTGACGCACGCGGGGCCGTCCCAGGGCTCCATGACGGTGCCGTGGAAGCGGTAGAAGGCGCGGCGGGCCTCGTCCATGGAGGTGTGGTTCTCCCACGCCTCCGGGATCATCATGAGGACCGCGTGGGGCAGCGTGCGGCCGCCGAGGTGCAGCAGTTCGAGGACCTCGTCGAAGGACGCCGAGTCGGATGCGCCCGGGGTGCAGATCGGGTACAGCCGCGACAGGTCGCCGGGGATGAGGTCGGTCTCGAGCATGGACTCGCGGGCGGCCATCCAGTTGCGGTTGCCCATGACCGTGTTGATCTCGCCGTTGTGCGCGATGAAGCGGTACGGGTGGGCGAGCGGCCACGCCGGGAAGGTGTTGGTGGAGAACCGCGAGTGGATCAGGCCCACGGCGGAGGTGAAGCGTCGGTCGGAGAGGTCCGGGAAGAACGGCTCCAGCTGACCGGTCGTCAGCATGCCCTTGTAGATGAGGGTGCGCGCGGACAGCGAGGCGAAGTAGACCTCGACTTCGCGTTCGGCCCGCTTGCGCAGGCAGAAGGCGAGGCGGTCCAGGGCGATGCCGTCGCGTTCGCCGGTGGCGTCGGCGACGAAGATCTGCGCGAAGCGCGGCATGGTGGCGCGGGCGGTGGCGCCGACCAGCTCGGGGGTGGTCGGCACGTCGCGCCAGCCCAGGACCTTGAGGCCTTCCTCGGCGGCGATGCGCTCGATGGAGGACTTGGCCCGGCCCGCGTGCACGTCGTCGTCGGGGAGGAACGCCATGCCCGCGGCGTAGGCGCCGGCGGCGGGGAGGTCGAAGCCGACCACGGAGCGGAAGAACTCGTCCGGGACCTGGGTGAGGATGCCGGCGCCGTCGCCGGTGTCCGGCTCGGCGCCGGTGGCGCCGCGGTGCTCCATGTTGCGCAGCACGGTCAGGGCCTGCTGGACGATGTCGTGGCTCGGCTCACCGGTGAGCGTGGCGACGAAACCGACACCGCAGGCGTCGTGCTCGTTGCGGGGGTCGTACAGGCCCTGGGCAGCGGGAACCGCGGAAAAAAGGGGGCCCTGAGTGGATGCAGCAGGAGGCATCGGCGCTCCCGTCGTCGTCGTGGCGTGTGGTGCGCAACAGGGACGACGTTGGCCCTCTGCGATTTCGTGCAGGTTACACGATCAGTTGTGGCATCCGGAACACAAGACACCTTTGTCTCGTCATCCGGACACTGTCGGAAAAACCGGGGGCTGTGTCCGGCCCGTCGCCACTGCCGCCTCCGCGCGCTGGGCTCATTCCCGGCCACCCTGTCACCGAAACGGTCGAACAGACGTACGCAAGGTGATCGTTTTGTGCATGCCTTGTGCGCACGCACTTTGATGTCGTGTGCGTTTCGGACCCTTCACGCGCTGTCAGCTGATTGTCAGCCGATGCCGTGGCCGATTGCCATCCCCAGGAGGTACGTCAGGCCGCCGGCCGCGCCGCCGAGCAGCAGTTGGCGGGATCCGCCGAACCACCACGGGCGTCCTGTGACGCGGGAGACGACCGCGCCGGCGGCGAAGAGGCCGACCATCGTCAGGACGAGCGCGGGCCACAGCTCGACGGCGCCCAGCAGGTAGGGCAGGAGCGGCAGCACCGCGCCGATCGCGAAGGCCAGGAACGACGATCCGGCGGCCAGCCAGGGCGACGGCAGGTCGTGCGGGTCGACGCCGAGCTCCTCGCGGGCGTGTATCTCGAGGGCCTGGTCCGGGTCGCGGGAGAGCTGGGTGGCCACCTCGTACGCGAGTTCCTCGTCGAGCCCGCGGGCGATGTACAGCTCGGCCAGCTCGCGCAGTTCGGCTTCCGGCGCGCGGACCAGCTCGCGCCGTTCGACCTCGACCTCGGCCTGGGCCAGTTCGGCCTGCGAGGCGACCGAGGTGTACTCCCCCGCCGCCATCGAGAAGGCGCCGCCGGCCAGGCCCGCGAGGCCGGTGATGGCGATGGTCCTGGCGGACGCGTTGCTGCCCGCCACGCCGGCGATCAGCGCGAAGTTGGAGACCAGGCCGTCCATCGCGCCGAATACCGCGGGGCGTAGCCAGCCGCCCGCGATGTCGCGGTGGCTGTGGTCGATCTCCGGTTCGCCGGCGGCCTTGGCGGCGCCGGGTGCCTTGGCGGCCGTGGCCTTGGCTTCCTCCGACGCGGAGCCGGTCCGTGCGGCGTGCGCCTTCGGGGTAGGAGCGGCCGCCTCGACCTCGCCTATCTCGCCGATGCTGCTCACGTCAGGCCCTCCTCAGGGGTTCCGTCCCCTCGAAGCTACCGCGTGGCACACGGGCCCCACCAGCAAGGCAAGGCTGACCAAACCCGCAGGTCAGAGGGTCGACCGGGTGGCTCAGGAACGCTTCGAGCCGTCCTTGGAACGTTTCCCGGCGGCGGCTTCTTCCCCGTTCGCGGAGGTGTCTTCCTCGGGTGTGCCGGACGTCTCGCCGTCGGCGGGGTCGGAGGAGTCGTCCCGGGGGGAGTCGTCCTCGTCGGCGGCTTCGAAGGAGTCGGCCGTGGGCGATTCGGCCTTGGACGAGTCGCTCTTGGAGATGTCGGCCTTGGAGGAGTCGGCCTTGGCAGAGTCCGCCTTGGTGAAGTCGACCTTCGAGGAGTCCTCGTCGGGCTCGGCGGCCTCGGAGTCGCTGTCGTCGTCGAAGGGCCGGGTGCCCTTGAGGGTCGCGGGATCCTCGCGGCCGGGGTGCTTGCGGGCCGAGATGACCATGTAGGCGACGGCGCCCGCGAAGACCAGGATCGACGTCCAGTTGTTGAGCCGCATGCCGAGGACGTGCTCCGCCTCGTCGATGCGCATGTACTCGATCCAGAACCGGCCGACCGTGTAGCCGGCGACGTACAGCGCGAACGCGCGGCCGTGGCCCAGCGTGAAGCGGCGGTCCGCCCAGAGCACCAGAAGCGCGACGCCGATGCACCACAGGAACTCGTACAGGAACGTCGGGTGGTACGTGCCCGCGACGCCGTCCGGGCTGTGGTCGGCGTCGATCTTCAGCGCCCACGGGACGTCGGTGGCCTTGCCGTACAGCTCCTGGTTGAACCAGTTGCCCCAGCGGCCGACCGCCTGCGCGAGCACGATGCCGGGGGCCAGCGCGTCGGCCAGGGCCGGCAGCGGGATGCCCCGGCGGCGGCAGCCGATCCACGCGCCGACGCCGCCGAGGAAGATGGCGCCCCAGATGCCCAGGCCGCCCTTCCAGATGGCGAACGCCTGCATCGGGTCGCCGTCCGAACCGAAGTACGGCCCGGGTGTGGTGATCACGTGGTAGATGCGGCCGCCGATGAGGCCGAACGGCACCATCCACACCGCGATGTCCATCACGGTGCCGGGCCGGCCGCCGCGGGCGATCCAGCGGCGTTCACCGAGCCAGATGGCCAGGATCACGCCGAGGATGATGCAGAGCGCGTACCCGCGCAGCGGCAGCGGGCCGAGGTCGACGACGCCCTTGGACGGGCTGGGAATGTATGCGAGATCCATGGCAGGGATGACGCTACCCTGCCGCCCGCGCCACGGCTGCACCTGTGCCCTTGTGAACACGGATGCGCGGGGCCGCGGCGCGGGCGGCCGGGGTCGCGGCTACTTCGGCATCGTGGCGATGATCTGCTCGATCTGCGCCTTGAACGCCTCCGGGCTCATGATCGCGTTGCCCTCGGTGTACTTCAGCTTCTGGTTGTTCATGGCCAGCGTGGGCGTACCGGTGACCTGTTCGGTCCCGACCTTGGCGTTGTTGAAGTCCTCCTGGGACTGCTTCACCCAGGGCGCGTACGCGAGGTCGTTGACGCACTGGTCGAACGCCGGACTGCGCAGGCCGTCCACCTTGCTCGCGAGGTCGAGCAGGTAGGAGTTCTTGCCGAACTTGTCGCTGCTCTCGTCGGGCTGGTTCGCGTACAGGACGTCGTGGTACGCCTTGAACTTGCCGGCGTCCTGCGCGCACGCGGCGGCGTTGGCCGCGTACTTGGACCCGTTGCCGCCGAGGTTGCGGTCCAGGAACGACGCGATGTGGAACTCCAGGCGGATGGTTCCGGCGTCGGCGAGCTGCTGGATGGTCGCGCCGAGTTTGGTCTCGACCTGCTCGCAGATCGGGCAGCGGAAGTCCTCGTAGATGGTGAGGACCGGGGCATTGGGGTTGCTGCCGTACGGCACGACGGTGCCGGTGACGCCCGCGGGCTGCTTGAGCGGCTGGTCCGCGACCGAGGCCCAGTTGGACTCGTTCTTGTCCGACTTGTTGTTGCCGACGATGATCCCGATGCCGGCCGCGACGGCGAGGACCGCGACGACCGACCCGCCGATGATGAGGGCACGCTTGCGCTTGTCCGCCTGTTGCTGGCGGGCCCGCTCCGCCTGCATACGCTCGCGGGCGGTGCGCTTGCCGTCGTCGTTCTTCTTGCTCATGTCCTCAGGTCACCGTCTATCTGTCGGTCGGATCTCGGTCTTAGGCATGAAATGTCGGGCGGTCGATGGGCCGGCGGGTCCCTTGTCCAGTTGGTCGGACGCGGGTGCCGGGGAGTTCCCGCGGATTCGGCGGGACCCCGGGTGCCGGGTCAGTCCTCGTCGGTGTCGGTGTCGTCGTCGGCCGGGTCGTCTATGGCCAGCCACGAGTCCGCCGAGAGGCGCGTGCGCGGGAACAGCAGGAGCCACACGGCCGGGACCATGAAGGCCAGGTCGCGCAGGATCTCCTGGAGGTACTTGGTCTGGTCGGGCGCGATCGGTCCGCCGCCGCCGAAGCAGCCGCAGTCGATGGCCAGGCCGCGGGCCCACGCCTGGGCGATGCCGGCGATGAACACCAGCAGCAGGACCGCTGAGATGCCCGCCACGATGCGGGTGCCGAGGCCGATGACCAGGAGGGCGGCGAGGCCCAGTTCCAGGTAGGGCAGGGCGTACCCGATCGGCTCGACGAGGCTCTCGGGGAGCACGTCGAAGGCCCGGACCGCCTGGGCGGCCTGGGCGGGGTTGACGGCCTTCTCCCAGCCGGCCCACGCCCAAACGACGGCCAGGCCGAGGCGGGCGGCGACGCCGATCCACGGGAAGGCGCGCCTGAGGCTTGAGGGACCGCGGGTGGGGCGGTCCACGGCGACGGCCGCGTTCATGGGTCTGACCTCCATCACGGATGGGTGGGGTGCCCTTGTTTAACCGTTTTGGAGGGCCCGAGGTTCCTCGTTCGGAGTAACTCGTTGAGGTCAAACGGCGACGGGCGGCTATCACTCGAAAGCAACAGCCGCCCGCCATGATGCCATCTAGATGGCTATGTCCAAATTTCTGCGGTCCGGATTCCGGGACCGCCGACGTCGGTCAGCGCCCGGCCCGCACACCCTCCGCGAGCTCCGCGGCGAGCGCGCGGACCGCCTCGACCCCGGCTTCGGGTGTCGCGGCGTCCAGGAGCGCGCGGACGAAGGCGGAGCCGACGATCACACCGTCCGCGTACGCCGCGATCTCGGCGGCCTGGGCCGCGTTCGAGACACCGAGGCCGACGCAGATCGGCAGTTCGGTGACCTCGCGGGTGCGCGCGACCAGTTCGGCGGCGCGGTTGCCGACGCTGGTTCGGGTGCCGGTGATGCCCATCGTGGACGCCGCGTAGACGAAGCCGCCGCACACGTCGGTGGTGAGCTTGAGGCGCGCGTCGGTGGACGACGGGGCGACCAGGAAGATCCGGTCGAGCCCGTGCTTGTCGGTGGCGGCGATCCAGTCGGCGGCCTCGTCGGGGATGAGGTCGGGGGTGATCACCCCGGCTCCCCCGGCGGCGGCCAGTTCCTCGGCGAAGCGGTCGACGCCGTACCGCTCGACGGGGTTCCAGTACGTCATGACCAGTGCCGCGGCCCCGGTCTCGGCGACGGCGCGCGCGTTGTCGATGACGTGGTGGGTGTTGACGCCGTTCGCGAGCGCGTGCTCGACGGCGCGCTGGATGACCGGGCCGTCCATCTGCGGGTCGCTGTAGGGCAGGCCGATCTCGATGACGTCGCAGCCGCCGTCGACCATCGCGCGGGCGGCCTCGGCCGAGCCCTCGGCGCTCGGGTATCCGGCGGGCAGGTAGCCGACGAGTGCGGCGCGGTTCTCCGCCCGGGCCGCGGCCAGGACTTCGGTAAGGCGGGTCACTGCTGGTCCTCCTCGCGGACACCGGCGTCGAACAGGTCGAAGTAGCGCGCGGCGGTGTGCATGTCCTTGTCGCCGCGCCCGGACAGGCTGACCAGGATGGTCGCGTCCGGGCCGAGTTCCTTGCCGATCTCGATGGCGCCCGCGAGCGCGTGGGCCGACTCGATGGCCGGGATGATGCCCTCGGTGCGGCACAGCAGGCGGAAGGCCGCCATGGCCGCGTCGTCGTTGACCGGGCGGTACTCGGCGCGGCCGGTGTCGTGCAGCCACGCGTGTTCGGGGCCGACGGCGGGGTAGTCGAGGCCGGCGGAGATGGAGTGGCTCTCGACGGTCTGGCCGTACTCGTCCTGGAGCAGGTACGTGCGGGCACCGTGCAGCACGCCGATGGCACCGCCGGTGATGGACGCCGCGTGGCGGCCGGTCTCGACGCCTTCGCCGCCCGCCTCGAAGCCGTACAGGCGTACGCCTTCGTCGGCGATGAAGGGGTGGAAGATGCCGATCGCGTTGGAGCCGCCGCCGACGCACGCGGCCACCGCGTCGGGGAGCTTGCCGGTGAGGTCGAGGACCTGCTGACGGGCCTCGACGCCGACGATGCGCACGAAGTCGCGGACCATCGCGGGGAACGGGTGCGCGCCGGCGGCGGTGCCGAGCAGGTAGTGCGTCGTGTCGACGTTGGTGACCCAGTCGCGGAGCGCCTCGTTGATGGCGTCCTTGAGGGTGCGGGACCCGATCGTCACGGGGATGACCTCGGCGCCGAGCACGCGCATGCGGGCCACGTTGAGGGCTTGGCGCTGGGTGTCGGCCTCGCCCATGTAGACGACGCATTCGAGGCCGAGGAGCGCGCACGCGGTGGCGGTCGCGACGCCGTGCTGGCCGGCGCCGGTCTCGGCGATGACGCGCGTCTTGCCCATGCGCTTGGTGAGCAGGGCCTGCCCCAGCACGTTGTTGATCTTGTGGGAGCCGGTGTGGTTGAGGTCCTCGCGCTTGAGGATGATGCGGGCGCCGCCGGCGTGCTCGGCGAAGCGCGGGGCCTCGGTGATGATGCTCGGGCGGCCGGCGTAGTCCTTGAGGAGGCCGGTGAACTCGGCCTGGAACTCCGGGTCGGTCTTGGCCTTCTCGTACGCGGCGGTGAGCTGGTCGAGTGCGGCGATCAGCGCCTCGGGCAGGAAGCGGCCGCCGAACACGCCGAAGTGGCCGGACGGATCCGGCTGTGCGGTCTCGTGGGACGTCTCGGTAGACATGGTGGTGATCCTCTTGGGGAGGGATGGCTCGGACGCCGCCGGACACTCGGCGCACCCGGGTGGTGTGCGGCGCGGTCGGGGGGCGGGGCGGTCACCGGTACGGGTGACGGCCGCGGTGGACGGCACTGCTGACGGGGTCAGCGGTGACGCCATCGCCTCCCCTGGACTTGGCCGGGCTCGCAGCCGATCACGAACCGGACCCGCCGGCCGAGCACGCGGCGCGCGGGCGCGCGGCACCCGCGCGGCTTCGCGCCGCGGGCGAGGCGCCCGGCGAGGTCACGGCAGTTCATAGTGGCAGCGTCCTTCGGTTCAGCCGCGTCCGTGGCGCAGCGCGGGGTGCGCGCCGGCGGCGACGAGGTCGGCGACGCTGCTGCGCGGGTCGCGGCCGGTGACCAGGGACTCGCCGACCAGGACCGCGTCGGCGCCGGAGTTGGCGTACGCGATCAGGTCGTGCGGGCCGCGGACGCCGGACTCGGCGATGCGCACGACGGTGTCCGGGATCATCGGGGCGATCCGCGCGAAATTGGCGCGGTCGACCTCGAGGGTCTTGAGGTTGCGCGCGTTGACGCCGATGATCTGGGCGCCGGCCTCGAGCGCGCGCTCGGTCTCCTCCTCGTCGTGCACCTCGACCAGCGGCGTGAGGCCGATGGACTTGGCCCGCTCGATGAGGGAGACCAGGGCGTTCTGGTCGAGCGCGGCGACGATCAGGAGCGCCAGGTCGGCGCCGTGCGCGCGGGCTTCCCAGAGCTGGTAGCTGGTGACGATGAAGTCCTTGCGCAGCACCGGGATGTCGACGCGGGCGCGGACCGCGTCGAGGTCGTCGAGCGAGCCGCCGAAGCGGCGCTGCTCGGTCAGGACGCTGATGACGGCCGCGCCACCCGACTCGTAGTCGGCGGCCAGGCCGGCCGGGTCGGCGATGGCGGCGAGTGCGCCCTTGGACGGGCTGGACCGCTTGACCTCCGCGATGACCGCGACGCCGCCGGCGCGCAGGGCGCCGAGCGCGTCCTTGGCGGGAGGTGCCGCCGCCGCCAGGTCCTTGATTTCATCAAGGGATACGCGGGCCTGTCGCTCGGCGAGGTCGGCGCTCACACCGTCGATGATCTCGTCGAGCACGCTCACGCTTTGCTTCCCCTCGTCACAGGTGACGGACTGGAGTGGTCCGACCGGGTCGCCCCGGGCCGGGCGGCGGACAACGCGTGGCGGTGTCCGATCGTTCCCGGCCCTTCGATGGTATCGGCCTGCCGAAGGGCTCGGCTTCCCGCGTACCTTCGAAGAGGTGGGGGCAGCATACGGCGTCGCACGGAACCCACGTCCCGCAGGTCCACAAGGCGGGCAATCCGGAGCAGATGTGCGGCGCGGGAGCGTGTCCCGGGGGCGTACCGGAGCCGCGGGCCGGGTGGGGCTCAGGGGGCGAGTGCCGCGCCGAAGGGCAGATTGCGCACGACGGTGAAGACCACGATGGCCGCGACGAGCAGGCGTACGAGCCGGGGGTCCGCCGCCGACATGCGCGCCCGGCCGCGCGCCGAACGGACCGTCCAGCGCAGCCAGATGAGGACCAGCAGCGGCACCGTCGCGACGGCGAAGGCGTTGTACGCGAGCGCCTCCGGCACGTCGAGCCGGACCAGCGCGTTGGCGCACCGCAGTCCGCCGCAGCCGGGGCAGTAGGCCCCGGTGAACTTCAGGAACGGGCAGACCGGGTAGTGGCCGGGCTCGTTCGGGTCGACGGCCGCGACGTACGCGCCGACCGCGGCCGCCGCGGCGGCCACCGCTACCGGGCCGGTCATGCGCCGCACGAGGCCGCGCGGCGGCGGGGGCGGGGCGGGATACGCGCCCCATCCGGGGGCGGTGTCGGGCGGCGGGGCGGCGGTCACGCCCTCATCCTGCACCGGCGTGGCGTCGGGCGGGCAGAGGACGGCTCACAGGTCGCCCAGCGTGTCCTTCCACCCGAGGACGAAGACCCCGACCATCCAGGTCGTCCAGAAGACCATGCCGAGCAGGACCGCACCGATCGTCCAGTTGCGGGCCCGCAGCGACGCCTCGCGCGCACCGGCCTGGTCGCCGCGCATCCAGCGCTCGTTGACCGACGTCGCGGCCAGCAGCGCGGGGATCCCGGCCAGGAAGCAGCAGAAGACGGTGGCTATGACGGCCCAGGCCAGGTAGTTGTCCGGCGGCGGGGTGGGGACCGGGCCCTGCGGCGGCATGCCGAATCCGGGCGGCTGCGTCGGGCCCGGGTAGCCGTACGGCGTGGTGGGCGGCAGCGGGGCGGATCCGCCGAACGGCGGCGGCGCCCCCCAGCCGGGGGGCTGCCCGCCGGGAGGCGGCGGGGGCGGATAGCCCTGACTCATGTGCGTGCGATCCCCTTCGCGCCCGCCCGGCCGCCGAACGGCGAAGGCCCCCGGCGCGGATGTCCCGCCGACTCGGCTCCCATATGCGGAGTGCCGACCGGCAGGCCCACAGTATCGACCACATCCAGCCCGCGCGGGGCTCCGGCCACCGCGAAAACGCGCCCGGCCTCCCCTGCGACACCGGGAAGGCGGGGCGCGACGCCCGGAGCCGGGTCAGCGACGCGCGGTCGCGGTACCCATTCCGGCCATGCGCATGGCCTGGCCCGCGATGCAGCCGACGGCGACGACGGCGATGCCGACCCAGAACAGGACGGCGCTGGTGGCGATCAGCGCGACACCCGAGATGGTCGACCCGATCAGCGCGAGGATCGTGAGGGTCCAGGCGGCGGGGGTGTTCCCGTGGTCAACGCCCTGCGACATCGTTGCTCCTTGATCTGTGGTGACGGGCGGCGGGCCCGTGGCGTCCATTGTCCCCATGGCACCGGCCCCTCTTTGACGCGGGGTCGGGCACGACGTGCAACGAGCCCACCCACCCCCAGATGCGGCCCCGCACAGGCGGACCGACGGAGGGACGAGCCGCAACGCGGAGACCTGCGGCAAAGCGACGACCGACCCGCGCGGTGGTCGGCAGGGGACGAGGGTCCCGAAACGGACCCAGGTCCCAACACGGAGCGCCCGCCGAGCCCCGGCCGCGACGCGAAAGCCCGGGTGGAGCGGCGACGATCCGCGCAGGGTCGGCAAGCGACGGCAGGGCGACGGTACGCCGAGGCGGGATCGGTCGGGCGTAGGGGTGACTACAAGTCCCGTCGGCCCGTTGCCGGCGGGATGGGCCGGGTTTGGCGGCGCGGTCTGTGACGCGGCGAGTGGACGTTCCACAGTTCGCTTGATCGCGGTGCCTGGCGTTGGGTGGTTGCCGTCGGCTGCCGGGCGGGCACGCGGTGCCGGGGTGCTTGCGCGTCCTGGCTTGGCGGGGGTTGGTGGGGTCAGTGGGTGGGGTCTTCGCCTCGGTCTAGGGCGTTCCACATTTCGGCGGAGGTAGTCGGGCGCTTGGGGGTGCGTGGGCCGGGGGTCTCGTAGCGGCTGCCCATGCCGGGCCAGGTGCGGCCTCGGGCGATGACGGCGAGGCCGGCGAGGAGGATCAGCACGCCGCCGACGAGGGTCACCCAGGGCCACGCGGTGTGGGTGACGTCGACGGCCCGCACGCCTTCGATCGCGGCCTTGGACGCCGCCTTGGAGTCGAGGGCGGAGCGGTCGCTCGCGCCGGAGGCGGCCGCCGCGGCGATGCCGGCGCCGGCAAGGGCCAGGAGCGCGCCGACGACGACGCGCCAGGCGCCGCGGGTGGCCAGGACGGCGACGGCGGCGGCGAGGGCCAGGAGGGCGAGGGCGGTGGGGAGCTTGGTGACGGCGGAGCCGGTCGCTTCGATCGGGAAGCGGGTGCCGTGCGCGACGGCGGCGCCTTCGGCCCACACGCGGCCGGAGAGCGACAGGACGAGTGCGGCGCCGGCGGCGACGAGCAGGAGTGCGGTGCCCAGTTCGCGGCGGGCCGCCTTGCGCGCGGGGTCGGCCGCGGTCTCGGCGACCTCGGGGGCGGGTGCCGTCGGGCCGTCGGCCGGCTCGGTGGTCGGCTGGGCTGCGGCCGACTGGGCTGCGGCCGGCTGGGCGGGGGGCATGGCGCGCTCCTCGGGAGCAGGGTCGGTCATCGGGCGGGGGCCAGGGCCGCGGCTGTGGCGACGGCCCGCAGGACGGCTGCCGCCTTGTTGCGGCACTCGGTGTCCTCGCCGACCGGGTCGGAGTCGGCGACGACGCCCGCGCCCGCCTGGACGTACGCGACGCCGTCCCGGATGAGCGCGGTGCGGATCGCGATCGCGGTGTCGAGGTCGCCGGCGAAGTCGACGTAGCCGACGCAGCCGCCGTACAGGCCGCGGCGGGTGGGCTCGAACTCCTCGATGATCTCCATGGCGCGCGGCTTGGGTGCGCCGGAGAGGGTGCCCGCGGGGAAGCACGCGGTCAGGACGTCGAGGGCGGTGCGGCCTTGGTCGAGTTCGCCGACGACCGTCGAGACGATGTGCATGACGTGGCTGTAGCGCTCGACGGACATGAAGTCGACGACTTCGACGCTGCCGGGCGCGCACACGCGGCCGAGGTCGTTGCGGCCGAGGTCGACGAGCATCAGGTGTTCGGCGCGTTCCTTGGGGTCGGCGAGGAGTTCGGCGGCGAGTTCGGCGTCCTCCTCGGGGCCCGCGCCGCGGGGGCGGGTGCCGGCGATCGGGTGCAGCATCGCGCGTCCGGAAGTGACCTTGACCAGCGCCTCGGGGCTGGAGCCGACGATGTCGAAGCCGCCTTCGGGGCCGCCGTCGGGGCCGGGCAGGCGGAACAGGTACATGTACGGGCTGGGGTTGCTGGTCCGCAGCACCCGGTAGATGTCGAGCGCGCTCGCCGCGGTCGGCATCTCGAAGCGCTGCGACAGCACGATCTGGAAGGCCTCGCCGGCGCGGATCTCCTCCTTGGCGGCGTCCACCGCCTTGCGGTATTCGGCGCCGCCCCAGGGGCTGGTCCATCTCGGGTCCACGCCGCCCTGGACGTACGACGCGGTCCCCTGCGCGGGCCGGGCGAGGTCGGCGGTCATGGCGTCGAGGCGGGCGACCGCGTCGCGGTAGGCCTCGTCGACGCCCGACTCCAGGCCGTTCCAGTTGATCGCGTTGGCGATGAGCAGGACCGTGCCGTCCGCGTGGTCGAACACCGCGAGGTCGGTGGCCAGCATCATCATCAGCTCGGGTACGCGCAGGTCGTCGCGCGTCAGGGAGGGCAGCCGCTCCAGCCGCCGGACGATGTCGTAGCCGAGGTAGCCGACCATGCCGCCGTGCAGCGGCGGCAGGTCCGGCAGGCCGGGGATGTCGTGCGGCGTGTGCAGCGCCTCGACGGTCGCGCGCAGCACGTCCAGCGGGTCGCCGTCGCGCGGGATGCCGACCGGCGGGTCGCCGAGCCAGCGGGCGGCGCCGGCGGATTCGGTGAGCGTGGCCGCGCTGCGTACGCCGACGAACGAATACCGCGACCAGGTACGCCCGTTCTCCGCGGATTCGAGGAGGAATGTCCCGGGTCGTTCCGCGGCGAGCTTGCGGTAAAGACCCACCGGGGTGTCACCGTCCGCGAGGAAGCGCCGCGTTACGGGGATGACCCGGAGCTCCCGCGCGAGGTCGCGGAAGGCGTCGAGGTCGGGGGTGACGGTGCCGGTGGTCATGGTGCGGGCTCTCCCGGGACGCAGGTGGCGCTCGTACGTGCGGCGGCTGGTGCGGTGAACTGGGCCCGGCAAGGGGCAGAAGCGTGCGCTACGCGGGAGCCGTGACCGGCAGCGCGCCGGCGTCGAAGCAGGTGCGGTCGCCGGTGTGGCAGGCCGCGCCCGCCTGGTCGACCTTGACCAGGACGACGTCGCCGTCGCAGTCCAGCGCCGCGGAGACGACCCGCTGGGTGTGGCCCGACGTGTCGCCCTTGACCCAGTACTCCTTGCGGCTGCGGCTCCAGTAGGTGCAGCGGCCGGTGGTGAGCGTGCGGTGCAGTGCCTCGTCGTCCATCCAGCCGACCATGAGCACTTCGCCGGTGTCGTACTGCTGCGCGACCGCGGCGACGAGGCCGTTGTCGTCGCGCTTAAGCCGGGCCGCGACCGCGGGGTCGAGGTCCGAGGGACGCACCGGGGGCACGGCCGAGGCGGATCCGGACGGTTCGGACGGCGGGTCGGAGGGTGTGGAGGCACCGGTCATCCCGGCATTCTCGCAGACCTGCCGGGCCGATCCCGAGCCGCTACCCGAGCGCTACCCGGGGGGCGTCCCGGCTGCCGTGCGGTGCCCGGCGGTCTCGGATCGGTGTGCGTTGCGGTACCGGCTCGTCACGGGGCTATCACGGCGGGGTGATTAAGGGAACCACCCGTGCGGGAGGTTCACCCGATCAGGCAAGCTTTGCGCATGACGATGCCGCCGCCGCCGGGGCAGGGAGGCTTCCCGCCCGGCTATGGACAACAACCCGATCCGGGTTACCAGAACAATCCCTCCTACCCGGGCAGCTACTCCGGGGGCTCCTACCCCGGGGGTCCCCAGTACCCGAGCGGTCCGCCCACCGGCGGTCCGCAGTACCCCAACGGTCCGACGTACCCCGGGGGCGGGTACGGCGCCGGGGGTCCCGGTGGCCCGGGTGGCTACCCGGGCCCGCCCGGCCCGCCGCCCGGCGGCGGCCGCGGACCGCTGATCCTGACCGTCGTCGGTGCCCTCGTGGTCGTCGGCGGTGTGATCGCCGCACTCGTGTTCCTCCTGGGCGGCGACGACAAGAAGAACAAGACGGCCGCGACGACGTCGCCGCCCGCGCCGTCGACGTCGCAGAGCTCCTCGAAGTCGCCGACGCCGACGGAGACCGAGACGAAGACGTCGCGGCCGCCCACGCCGACGAACACCCGTACCAGCAGCCGTCCGACGGCGAGCCCGACGGGCACCGACGGGGGGACCGTCGAGGACGTTCCGCTCAGCGTCGGCGAGTGCATCAACGTCGATGTCGGGGGCACCGGGGAGATCGACAAGGTCTCCTGCACGACGCCGCACGACATGCAGGTGCTCAAGAACTTCAACCTCACCGGCAGCACCTACCCGACGGACGCGGAGCTCCGCAGCCAGGTCGCGGCGGCCTGCGAGTCGGCGTTCAACTCGGCGGTCTCGAAGGAGCCGAACCCGAACAAGTACACGCTCCAGTACAGCTATCCGCAGGAAGCGAGCTGGGACCGCGGCGACCGCGAGGTCACCTGCCTGGTCCAGGACGTGAACGAGGCCAAGATCACCAAGAAGCTGGGCTGACCCCGCACGGCGGCCGAGCCATGAGTGGACGAAGCGAGGTGGGGGCGTGAGTACTCCGCAGAACCCCGGTTCCGGGTGGCCCCCGGGGCCGCCGCAGGGCGGCGGTTACGGCGGAGCGCCGTACGGCGGGGGTGGCACGGCCGGACCGTACGGGAGCGGAGGCCCGTACGGCGGGGGTTATCCCGGCGGCCCGAGCGGCGGTTACCCCGGCGGCCCGAGCGGCGGCTATCCGGGCGGTCCCGAAGGCCCCTCCGGACCGGGCGGCTTCGGCGGCCCGCCCGGTTACCCGCCCGGTCCGCCGGGCGGCAGCGGAGGCAACAGCGGCAGGATCGTGGCCTGGATCGTGGCGGGCGCGGTCGTGGTGGCCGGCATCGCCATCGCCCTCGTGTTCAGCCTGGGCGGCGACGACAAGGACGACTCCGCGGGCGGCGCGTCCGGCTCCCCGACGAAGTCGTCGGCCTCCGGATCCGCGTCGAAGAGTGCGTCGAAGAGTCCCTCGAAGGACCCTTCCGACGACCCGTCGACCGAGACCCCGAGCGAGACGCCCACCACCCGTACGACGTCCGCCCGGCCGACGACTTCGTCGCCCGCGCCGAACCCCACGGACGACAACACGGTCGACAAGATCACGCTGGTGCCGGGCGACTGCGTGACCTTCCCGGCCGGGACGGGCGAGGTCAAGAAGGTCGACTGCACCACGCCGCACGACGCCGAGCACGTGCGCAACGTGTTCATGCAGGACGGCCCGTGGCCCGGCGACGACGAGGCCGAGCGTCAGGCGGGCGACCTGTGCGACACGGCCATCGCCGGCGTCGTGGCCAAGCAGTCGAACGCGTCCAGCCTCACGTCGGACTTCATTTTCCCGTCCGAGGCAAGCTGGGACGAGGGCGACCGCGAGGTGCAGTGCATGGTGCAACTACGCGGCAGCGGGCAGCTGACCGCACCGCTCACGAAGTGACCGCCGCGGCATCGACAGAACCGGCAAAACCTGTGGGGCCCGGCCGATTCGGCCGGGCCCCACACACGTTCCGGGCGGCGCCCCGGCGGGGAGGCGCCGTCAGGACCCGGCGGGCCGCTGCTGCGCGGTCCACGAGGCGTGCAAGCGGCTGTAGACCCCTCCCGCGCCCGCCAGTTCGTCGTGTCCGCCCCGCTCCACCAGCACGCCCTGGTCGAACACCAGGACCTCGTCGGCCGATTCGGCGGTCGACATGCGGTGCGCGATGAACACCGCGGTACGCCCGCGCGTGAGGCCGTCCAGGGCCCGCTGGATCCGCACCTCGGTCGCCGGGTCCACCGCCGAGGTCGCCTCGTCCAGCACCAGCAGGTCCGGATCGGCGACGTACGCCCGGGCCAGCGCGACCAGTTGGCGCTCCCCCGCGGACAACGACTCGCCGCGCTGCCCGACCGGCGTGTCCAGGCCGAGCGGCAGCCCGCCCAGCCAGTCGCCCAGCCCGAGGTCGCCGAACGCGCCCAGCACCGCCGCGTCGTCGGCGTCGGGCCGCCCGTAGCGCACGTTGTCGCGGATGGTCGCGTCGAAGAGGAACCCGTCCTGCGGCACCATGACCACGCGCGCCCGCAGCGACGCGAACCGCACGTCGGGCAGCGGGATCCCGTCCAGGAGCACACGGCCCTCGTCGGGGTCGACGATGCGGGTCAGCAGCTTGGCGAAGGTCGTCTTGCCGGAGCCGGTCTCGCCGACGACGGCGACGCGGCTGCGCGGTGCGAGGCGCACGTCGACGTCGTGCAGCACGCGCGGGCCGCCCGGGTACGCGTACCCGACATGCTCGAACCGCACCTCGACCGGCCCGCGCGGCAGGTCGGCCCCGCGGTCCCCCGGGTCGGCGATGTCCGGTTCCGCGTCCAGGATCTCCAGGACGCGCCGCCACCCCGCGAGGGCGTTCTGCGCCTCGTTGAGCACCTCGACGCCGAACTGCACGGGCATCACGAACAACGTGACCAGGAACAGGAACGCGACCAGCTCGCCGAGCGTCAACTGACCGTCCACACCCAGGAGTACGCCCACCACGACCACCACGGCGTTGGCCAGGCCCACCGCGACCTCGCCCATCGGGAAGGTCAGCGCGACCAGCGTCTGCGCCCGGGTCTGGGCGGCGCGATGGCCGTCGATCGCCTCGTCGATACGCGCCGCCGTGCGGTCCTCGATGCCGTGCGCGCGCACCACCGCGGCGCCGACGACCGGTTCGGAGATCGCACCCAACATGCGCCCCGCGTGCACACGTACCGAGTCGGCGGCCGCGGCGACGCGCTTCTGGAACGACTTGAGCAGGAAGAACAACGGCGCGAAGCACATCCACACGAGCAGCGTGAGCTGCCACGAGTAGGCCAGCATCAGGGCCGAGACGACCACGAGTTGGCCCGCGCTGATGACGACCATCAGGCCGCCCTGCTGGATGAACCGGGTGATGGTGTCGACGTCTCCGGTCACCCGGGAGACGAGCGAGCCGCGCCGCTCGGTCTGCTGGTGCAGGGTGGACAGGTCGTGCACGTGCCGGAAGGCGCGTACGCGCAGCGTGGCGAGGCCGCGTTCGCTGGCGTTGTACACGCGTACGTTCATGCCGTACGACGCCACCGCCGTCACGATCACCGCGACGGCCGCGCCGGCGACCATCCACCGCACCACGGCGAGGTCCGGGCCGCCGTCCGCGCGCAGGCCGTTGTCGATCGTCTGCTGCACCGCGAGCGGCACCACGATGCGGCCCGCGGTGGCGATCGCCGCGAGGAGGAGGGTGACCGCGATGCCCTGCTTGAACTCGGGCGACAGCGCGAGGCCGCGCCGCAGCACCGCCCAGCCCGACTCGCGCGGCTTGCCGGCGCCGACACCGACGCTCTTGACCTCCGGGGCAGTTGCCGTGCTCATGCCGACACCTCCTCGTCCTCGTCGGCGAGCGCCGCGGCGGCCGCCGCCGCCTGCTCGCGGTCGCGTGCGGCACGCTCGTACGCGTTGACCAGCCGGCGGTAGCCCACCGACGTGTCGATGAGTTCGGCGTGCGGGCCGCGCCCCGCGACCTTGCCGTCCTCGATGTAGACCACTTCGTCGGCGAGCGCGATCGTCGCCTTGCGGTACGCCACCACCACGACCGTCGACGGGCCCGTCCCGCCGTCGCGCAGCCCCGCGAGGATCGCGGCCTCCACGCGCGGGTCCACCGCCGACGTGGCGTCGTCCATGACCAGCAGGCGCGGCCGGCGCACGAGGGCGCGGGCGAGGGCGATGCGCTGGCGCTGGCCCCCGGACAGCGACGTGCCGCGCTCGCCGACCATGGTGTCCAGGCCGTTCCCGAGCCGGTCCACGAACCCGTCGGCCTGCGCGATGCGCAGCGCTTCGTGTACGTCGTCGTCCGAGACGTCCAGGCCCAGCGTGATGTTGTCGCGGATGGTGTCGTCGAACAGGAACGCCTGCTGCGGCACCAGCGCCGCCGCCGAGGCCAGCCCGCCGCGCCGGAAGTCGCGCAGGTCGGTGCCGTCGATCAGGACCTCGCCGCTCGCCGGGTCCACCAGGCGGACCAGGAGTGAGACGAGCGTGGACTTGCCCGATCCGGTGGGGCCGACGACCGCGACGGTGCGGCCGGGCTCGACGTCGAAGGTGACGTCGGAGAGCACGTCGGCGCCGTCAAGGTAGCCGAACCGCACGGCGCGGGCTTGGAGGCCGGCGGGGCCGGTCTTGTCGGCGGCGGAGTCGCCGTACACCGACTCACCCTCGGCGTCGAGGACGTGCCGGACCCGGTCGTAGCCGACGATCGCGCGGGGCATGTCGCCGAGCAGCCAGCCGATCGCCCGTACCGGGAAGGCGAGGAGGGTGAACAGGTAGGCGATCTGCACGAGTTCGCCGGGGTTGAGGTCGCCGTGCGAGATGCGCACGCTGCCGGCGAGCAGGACCATCAGCACGCCGAGGCTCGGCAGTGCCTCCAGGAGCGGGTCGAACACCGCGCGTACCCGGCCCACCGCGACGTTGGCGTCGGCGAGTTCGCGCGAGGTCGCCTCGAAGCGCGCCGCCTCCTCGTCCTCGCGGCCGAGCGTCTTGACGACGAGCGCGCCGTCGAAGGACTCGTGCGCGATGGCGCTCACGTCGGCACGCAGCTCCTGGGCGCGCATCGCGAGCGGGCCTTGGCGGCGCTGGAACATGACGTTGAGGACGAAGATGGCCGGGAAGATCACGAACCCGACCAGGGCCAGCGCCCAGTCCGTGACCAGCATGGAGACCGCCGCGATCACCAGCATGACGACGACGCCGGTGGCCATCGGCAGCGGGGCGATGGGGTACCAGGCGGCCTCGACGTCGGCGTTGGCGTTCGACAGCAGCGCGCCGGTGGGGTGGCGGTGGTGCCAGGCGAGCGGCAGACGCAGGTACTGGCGGGTCACCCGGCGGCGGTACGTCGCCTGGAGCCGGTACTGCATGATCCCGGCCCACAGGCGGCGGCCGACGATGCCGAGCGCCTTGAGGAGGGCGATCCCGAGGACCACGAGGAAGGTCGCGGTCAGCGCGCCGGCGGTGGTGTCGCCGTCGCGGAAGGCGGGGACCACGACCCGGTCGGTGACCTCGCCGAGGGCCAGTGCGGAGGCGACGGTGGTGGCGCCGTAGAGCGCGCTCGCACCGACGGCCGCCGCGAAGACGCGCGGTTCCTCGCGTATCGCGACGGCGAGGACCCGCATGCCCCGTCTCAGGACGTCCTTCTCGTCTGTGTCTTCGCTCGCGCGGTCGGTCACGCGTTCTCTCTTTCGGCGCGGGGGCGATGCGCCCGATGGCCCGCATGGCTGTGGCCGGCGTCGGTTGACGCCGGCCCCGGAGGAGCGGGATGCCTGCTCGTCGGTCAATTCATCTGCTGTTCACAAGTGTGGCGGGCCTGCGGGCATTCCCCGGGAGCGGGGGCGCTCGGGCGCATGCGGGGGCGCCTTCGGCGCACGACGCGGGCGGTCGCGCGGCGGGCGTGCCTTGACCTCGGCACGCCGCGCCGGAACGATGCGGCGCATGGCCTCCTACGCCCGTACGGAACGCGCCGCACTCGCCGACCTGCTCTCCCAGGTCGGCCCCGACGCCCCCACGCTCTGCGCCGGCTGGACCACGCGCGACCTCGCCGCCCACCTCGTGGTGCGGGAACGCCGCCCGGACTCCTCCCCCGGCATCCTGTTCAAGCCGCTCGCCGGGTACACCGACAAGGTGCGCCTGAAGAAGGCGGCGCTGCCGTACGAGGAGCTGATCCACCTTGTGCGCACCGGTCCCCCGCGGCTGTCGTTGTTCGGCATCCCCGGCGTGGACACGGCGGCCAACACGATGGAGTACTTCGTCCACCTGGAGGACGTGCGCCGCGCGCAGCCCGACTTCAAGCCGCGCGACCTGGAGCCGGGGTTGACCGAGTTCCTGTGGAAGCGGGTGCGGACGGGCGCGAAGCTGATGCTCCGCAAGGTGCCGGTCGGGGTCGAGCTGCGGCGTACCGACACGGCCGAGGAGGCGCAGCCGGTGCGGGTGCGCAAGGGCGCTCCGCTGGTGACGCTGGCCGGCCCGCCCGCCGAACTGCTGCTGTACGTCTACGGCCGCAAGGGGCAGGCCCTCGTCACGGCGGAGGGCGACGCCGACGCGGTGCGGCGGCTGGAGGAGACCCCGACGGGGTTGTGACGGGGTATCCCGTCACCCGTGCGTGCCGGGCCGGGGCAGTTCGAAGGTGCGCAGCGGCCGGCACGCCGCCCCGATGGCCACGCCCACCGCGGACACCGCGGCGCCCACCACGAACACCGCCCCGGGCCCGACCGCACCGGCCAGCAGGCCGGCGAGCGGGTACGTCATCGGGGCCAGGCCGATGGCGCCGAGCATCTGCACCGAGACCACGCGGCCGAGCATCGGGCGTGCCGCGGTGGTCTGGATGAGCGCGCCGCACAGCCCGCCCCACAGGCCGGAGCCGAGGCCGAGGACGGCCGCACCGGCGGCGGCGGAGACCAGTCCGGGTGCGAGCCCGGTCGCCGCGATGCCGGCGGTGGACAGGACGAGGGCGCCCAGCATCACGCGTCCGGCGTGCGGCACGTGGCCGCGTACGGAGAGGATCAGGCCGGTCGCGACGGCGCCCACGCCCCACGCGCCGATCAGCAGGCCGAGGCCGCCGGGTCCCCAGCCGCGGTCGGCGGCCAGCAGCACGACGCCGATGTTCATCGGGGCGCTGAAGCCGAGTTCGGCGATGACCGCGACGATGAGGGTGTATTTGAGCAGGGGAATGGACCAGGCGTAGCGCAGCCCGGC
Source organism: Streptodolium elevatio (assembly GCF_053592165.1). NCBI lineage: Bacteria > Bacillati > Actinomycetota > Actinomycetes > Kitasatosporales > Streptomycetaceae > Streptodolium > Streptodolium elevatio. The sequence continues at coordinate 110,612 of NZ_JBSFVE010000018.1, read as the reverse complement.
GCGTACGCCGCTGTCCTCCGTGGGCTCGGACGCGTCGGTGCGCTCCGGTGCGTCGTCGCGGTTCGGTGTGTTTTCGCAGTCTGGTGTCTTCTCGCAGGCTGGTGTCTTCTCGCAGTCCGATGTGTTTTCGCAGTCCGGTGTGTCGGCCGCCACCGAGTCGGCGATCAGGCGTGGTGCGGGCCGCAGTTGCCACAGAAGCGCCAGTGAGACCGCGAAGAGCAGGGCGCTTGCCGCGAACGCGCCCGCGACGCCCCCGTGTGCGAGGGCGAGGCCGCTCACCGGTCCGCCGGCCACGGCCGCGCAGCGGTTGGCGAGGCTGCGCAGGCCCTGCACGCGGGCGTACTGGTCGGGTGTGGTCAGCGTCGCGGGCATCGCGCCGACGGCGGGCATGAACAGCGCGTCGACGGCGCCGAAGAGCAGCGCCACGACGGCGAGCAGCGCGATGCCGGGTGCGGTGAGGGCGACCGTCGCGGCGGCGGCCACCATGACGAGGCAGCGGACCAGGTCGCTGGCGATGACGACGCGGCGCGCGCCGAAGCGGTCGGCTATGGATCCGCCGGGCAGCATGAGGATCGCCCGGGGCACGGTGCCGAGCGTGACGACGATGCCCGCCGCGGCGGGTCCGGAGGCCTCGACGGCCTGCCAGGACAGGGCCATGAACCACAGTTGGTCGCCGACGAGCGAGGCGCCGAAGGCCGCGAGCCAGCGGTAGACGGCGGCCCCGGGGCCGGTACGCCGCGGAGCGCCCGGCCCCGCGCCCGGCCCCGGCCCGACGCCCGCGTCCTCGCGGGTCTCGGTGCCGGCGGCCTGAGCCGCGCGGGCGGTCGTGGTGGCGGCCGCGGTGGCGGTGTGCTTGGTGCGCGACGGGCGGTTCACGGTCACCTCGCGAGGGCTGGTCGGCGGGTCTGGTCGACGGGACTGGCTGATTGGACTGGTTGTGGGGCTGGTTGGTGGGACCAGTTGCCGCGACTGGTCGGTGGGACTGGTCGGTGGGACGGTTCAGGGCGCGGGCGCGTACGGGAACCCGAGCAGTTCGAGCTGGACGCGCTCGCGGCGCCCGCCGTCCGCGTCGTGGTCCTCGGCGCGGCCCCGGAAGCGGTCCACGACGGCGAACAACTCCTCGTAAAGCGCCTGGAGTTCGGCGGCCGAGAGGCGGAGCGCGGGGGCCGCGGAGAAGGACGCGTTCTGCCAGTCCAACCCCATGCTCTTGACGTGGCGCAGCGACTTCTCGAACAGGTCGGTGATGTCCGAGTGCGCGGTCATGACCACGGCGTCGGCGACCTCGACGGCTACCTCGTCGCCGCTGAAGTCGGCGGTGCTGAACCGCAGGTCGTTCAGCGCGATCCAGCGCCGCTCGCGGCCGTCGCTCGACGCCTCGGGGTCCTCGGCGATGAAGCCGTGCTTGGCCATCGCCCGCAGGTGATAGCTGATCAGCGACGGCGTGGTGCCGAGCACGCGGGCCAGGCCGGACGCGGTGGCCGCCCCCTCCGAGCGCAGCAGGCGCAGCACCCGCAGGCGCAGCGGGTGGGTGAAGACCTTGAGGGCCTCTATGTCACGGGTGTTCCGTACGCCCCGGGCGTCCGGCGCGCCGGGGTCGGCCGGGTCGTCGTGCGGATCGTGCGGCGGGTTCTCGGGCATGCCTCCACGATAGAACCGAAAGAAGTCTTTCGCAATATTTATTTCGCAGTTTCTCTTTCGGAACCCCCGACGCGGCCACCCGGATAGCCGTACGTTGACCCGGAGTCCTTGTCCCGTTCACCTCGCGGTGCAAGGATCCGCACGCCAATTGATCACCCCCTGAGGAGACTTCGTTCGTGAGTTCGAACATCGGCGTCATGGACGCGGTCATCCTGGGCGTCGTCGAAGGACTCACCGAGTTCCTGCCGGTCTCCTCGACCGGCCACCTGAAGATCACCGAAGGCCTGCTCGGCATCGACGTCGACGACAAGTCCGTGGTCGGCTTCACCGCGGTCATCCAGGTCGGCGCGATCGCCGCCGTGATCGTCTACTTCATCAAGGACATCGTGCGCATCGTGTCCGCCTGGGGCCGGGGCATCGCGCACAAGGAGCAACGGCACGACCGCGACTACAAATTCGCGTGGTGGGTGATCTACGCGACGATCCCGATCGTGATCGTCGGCATCGCGATGAAGCCGCTCATCCACGGCCCGCTCGCCTCGTTGTGGGTGGTCGCCGGCTCGCTCATCGTCGGCAGCGGCGTGATGTGGTACGCCGAATCGGTCGGCGGCAAGCGCGGCCGCCGCCGCGGCGAGGACGAGGTCACCCTCAAGGACGCGATGGTGGTGGGCAGTTCGCAGATCCTCGCACTGCTCTTCCCGGGCTTCTCACGGTCCGGCGCGACCATCTCCACCGCGCTCATCCTCGGCCTCGACCGCGTCGCCGCGACGCGCCTGTCCTTCTTCCTGTCGATCCCCGCCCTCACCGGCGCCGGCATCTACGAACTCAAGGACGCCACCGAAGGCCACACCAGCGGCCTCGCCCTCGCGGTCGGCACCGGCGTGTCGTTCATCGTCGCGTACGCGTCCGTCGCATGGCTGCTCAAGTTCGTCTCCAAGCACACCATCAACGGCTTCGCCGTCTACCGCGTCCTCGTCGGCCTAGCCCTCATCGGCATGCTCGCCTCCGGCTTCCTCGACGCCTGACCCGCAGAAACACGCGGGTGCGCGGGGACGCGCGCGCCGCAGCGTTCGCGGCGCCTCAGGCGGGCCGGTCAACCGACTGGGGTGATCACTGCGGCTGTGCCGTAGGCGCAGATTTCGGTGCCGTTGCCGGCTTCGGTGACGTCGTAGCGCATTGCCAGGACCGCGTTGGCGCCGCGTGCCCGGGCCTGCTCGATCAGGCGTTGCATCGCCTCGCTGCGGCTCTCCACGAGCGTCTTGGTCAGGCCGCGCAGTTCGCCGCCGACCATGGACTTGAGGCCCGCGCCGATCTGGCTGCCCAGGTGCCGGGAGCGTACGGTGAGCCGGAAGATCTCGCCGATCACCGAGTCGACGCGGTGGCCCGGCACGTCGTTGGTGGTCACGACGAGTACGCCGGAACTGTTGTCGATTCCGCCCCCGTACGCGCTCAGGTCTTCGCTCATGACGCGCCTCCGCCGGCCGTGCGGCCCCCGGGATGCGGGCCGCCCATCCCGCCAGCTTGTCGCGGCAGGGCGGCGGCCGCACCCGCGGGCACCCGTTCGGGCATGCGGTGCAAGTACCTGGCCCCGCACCGGTCCGGGTCAGCGGACGGGCTGCCCGGCGGCCTTGAGGGCGTCCTTGACCTGCGGGATGCGCAGGTCGCCGAAGTGGAAGACGCTGGCCGCGAGGACCGCGTCGGCGCCGGCCTCGACCGCGGGGGCGAAGTCGCCGAGGGCGCCCGCGCCGCCGGAGGCGATGACGGGGATGGTCACCTCGGCGCGGACCCGGCGGATCATCTCCAGGTCGTAGCCGTCCTTGGTGCCGTCGGCGTCCATCGAGTTGAGCAGGATCTCGCCCGCGCCCAACTCGGCGGCGCGCGCGGCCCATTCCACGGCGTCGATCCCGGTGCCCTGGCGGCCGCCGTGCGTGGTGACCTCGAAGCCGGAGTCGGTGCGCACGCCCTCGGGGCAGCGGCGCGCGTCGACCGAGAGGACCAGCACCTGGGCGCCGAAGCGGTCGGCGATCTCGGCGATCAGCTCGGGGCGGGCGATGGCGGCCGTGTTGACCCCCACCTTGTCCGCGCCCGCGCGCAACAGCTTGTCGACGTCCTGCACGCTGCGTACGCCGCCGCCGACCGTCAGCGGGATGAAGACCTGCTCGGCGGTGCGGCGCACCACGTCGTACGTCGTCTCGCGGCTGCCCGAGGACGCCGTGATGTCGAGGAAGGTCAGCTCGTCGGCGCCTTCCGCGTCGTACACGCGGGCCATCTCGACCGGGTCCCCCGCGTCGCGCAGGTTCTGGAAGTTGACGCCCTTGACCACCCGGCCGGCGTCGACGTCCAGGCAGGGGATGACGCGTACCGCGAGGCTCACTTCGCCCCCCGGTAGGCCTCGACCTCGACCTCGACCAGCATCCGCGAGTCGATCAGTCCGGCCACCACGACCATGGTCGCAGCCGGCCGGGCGGTGTCGAACATCTCCTTGTGCGCGCGGCCGACCGCGTCCGAGTCGCGCGCGTGGGTGATGTACATGCGGGTGCGCACGACGTCGTCGCGCGTCAGCCCGATCTGCTGGAGCGCCTTTTCGGCCACCTGGAAGGCGGTCAGCGTCTGCTCGTAGGGGTCGCCCTCGCCGATGAACAGGCCGTCGACGATGCTCGTGCAGCCGGACACCAGCACGAGGTCGCCGACGACGACGGCGCGCGAGTAGCCGATGACGTCCTCGTACGGTCCTCCCGAGGAGATCCGCTGCACTCCGTCACGCGCTTCGGTCATCGCGACACCGCCTCCAAGGCCTCTTCGAGAGTGAACGCCTGCGCGTAGAGCGCCTTGCCCACGATCGCACCCTCCACACCGAGCGGCACGAGCTCGGCGATGGCGCGCAGGTCGTCGAGCGACGAGACGCCGCCGCTGGCCACCACCGGGCGGTCCGTCGCGGCGCAGACGTCGCGCAGCAGCTGCAGGTTGGGGCCGGTGAGGGTGCCGTCCTTCTTGACGTCGGTGACGACGTAGCGGGCGCAGCCGTCGGCGTCGAGGCGGGCCAGCGTCTCGAACAGCTCGCCGCCCTCGCGGGTCCAGCCGCGGCCGGCGAGCGTGGTGCCGCGTACGTCCAGGCCGACCGCGATCTTGTCGCCGTGCCGGGCGATCGCCGAGCGCGCCCAGTCCGGCGACTCCAGCGCGGCGGTGCCCAGATTCACCCGGTGGCAGCCGGTCGCGAGCGCGGCCTCCAGGGACGCGTCGTCGCGGATGCCGCCGGACAGCTCGACCTTGACGTCCAGCTTGCCGGTGACCTCGGCGAGCAGGTCGCGGTTGGAGCCGCGGCCGAAGGCGGCGTCGAGGTCCACCAGGTGGATCCACTCGGCGCCGGCGTTCTGCCAGGCCATGGCCGCGGCCAGCGGGTCGCCGTACGAGGTCTCGGAACCGGCCTCGCCCTGCACGAGCCGGACGGCCTGGCCGTCGGCGACGTCCACGGCGGGCAGCAGTTCCAGGCGACGGGTCTCGCTCATGTTCTCAACGATCCTTCGTAAGGCTCGGGTGCCGAGTCGGGTGCCAGGTCGGGTGCCCGGTCGGGGGGTCAGAGGGTGGCAAGCCAGTTGCGGAGCACGGCGGCCCCGGCGTCGCCGGACTTCTCGGGGTGGAACTGGGTGGCCGAAAGGTACCCGTTCTCGACGGCGGCGACGAACGGCGTGCCGTGCGTCGACCAGGTGACCAGCGGCGGAGCCAGGTGCTCGGAGGGCGGCAGCTCCCACTTGCGTACGCCGTAGGAGTGCACGAAGTAGAAGCGGGTGTCGGCGTCGAGCCCCGCGAACAGCACGGTGTCCTCGGGCGCGTCCACGGTGTTCCACCCCATGTGCGGCACGATCGGCGCCTCCAGGCGCTCCACCGTGCCGGGCCACTCGTCGCAGCCCGGGGTCTCGACCCCGTGCTCGACACCGCGCTCGAAGAGGATCTGCATGCCCACGCAGATCCCGAGCACGGGCTGCCCGCCGGCGATGCGCCGGTCGACGATGCGGTCCCCGCGTACCGCCTTGAGGCCCTCCATGCACGCGGCGAACGCGCCGACCCCGGGCACGATCAGCCCGTCGGCGTTCAGCGCGGTCTGGTAGTCCGCGGTGACCTCGACCTCGACCCCGAGGCGCGCCACCGCGCGCTCGGCCGAGCGGAGGTTCCCCGATCCGTAGTCGAGGATGACGACCTTCTTCATGACGTGATCCCCTCCTAGACGCGCAGCAGCCCGGCGGCGAGCGACATCGCCCCGCACAGCCCGAGCAGCACGATGACGCCCTTCGGCATGCCCTGCTTGACGAACGAGACGACCCCGCCGATCAGGAACAGCCCAAGGGCAATGAGAACGACGGCGATACCACTCATGAGACGCCTTCTGTGATTGCGGCACGGAAGATGCCCGCCCGTACAGGCCGTACAGGGATGTGCTGGTACGACTGCCCCATCTACAGCGCGCCCTTGGTGGAGGGGATTACGCCGGCGCGGCGGGGGTCGAGGACGCAGGCGTCGGAGAGGGCGCGGGCGAGGGCCTTGAACTGGGCCTCGACGATGTGGTGCGCGTTGCGGCCGTACGGCACGTGCACGTGCAGGCAGATGTGCGCCTGGGCGACGAACGACTCGAGGATGTGGCGCGTCAGCGTGGTGTCGTACGCCGGGCCGATCATCGGCGCCATGCCTTCCGGCTCACTGTGCACGAGGTACGGGCGGCCGGACAGGTCGACGGTGACCTGCGCGAGCGCCTCGTCCAGCGGCACGGACGCGTTCGCGAAGCGCCGGATGCCCGCCTTGTCGCCGAGGGCCTGGCGGAACGCCGCGCCGAGCGCGAGGGAGGTGTCCTCGATGGTGTGGTGCGAGTCGATGTGCAGGTCGCCGTCGGTCTTGACGGTCAGGTCGAACAGGCCGTGCTTGCCGAGCTGGTCGAGCATGTGGTCGAAGAACCCGACGCCCGTGGCGACCTCGACCTGGCCGGTCCCGTCGAGGTTGACCTCGACGAGGACGGACGTCTCCTTGGTGGCGCGTTCGACGCGGCCGATCCGGGCCATCAGCTGATCTCCTTCAGTACGGCGCGCATCGCGTCGAGGAACGCCGTGTTCTCCTCGTCGGTCCCGGCGGTCACCCGCAGCATCCCCGGCACCCCGTTGTCGCGGACCAGGACGCCGCGGTCGAGGATCGCCTGCCAAACGGCACGCGTGTCCTCGAAGCGGCCGAACTGCACGAAGTTCGCGTCGGAGGCGGTGACTTCGCAGCCCATGCCGGCCAGTTCGGCGACGATGCGGTCGCGCTGGCGCTTGAGCTCGGCGACGTAGCCGAGCAGTGTGCCGGTGTGCTCCAGGCAGGCCAGCGCGGTCGCCTGGGTGACGGCGGACAGGTGGTACGGCAGGCGTACGAGCTGCACCGCGTCGACCACCGCCGGGTCCGCCGCCAGGTAGCCGAGCCGCAGCCCCGCCGCGCCGAAGGCCTTGGACATCGTGCGCGACACGACCAGGTTGGGACGGCCGTCGAGCAGCGTGAGCAGCGACGCGTGGTGCGAGAACTCGACGTACGCCTCGTCGACGATGACGAGGGAGGGCCGGGCCGCCTGCGCCGCGTCGTACACCGCCTCGACGACCGCACCGTCGAGCGCGGTGCCGGTGGGGTTGTTGGGCGAGCACAGGAACACCACGTTGGGGCGGTGTTCGGCGATCGCCGTGAGCGCGTCGTCGAGGTCGATGGAGTAGTCGTCGCGGCGTGCGCCGGAGATCCACTCGGTGCCGGTGCCGCGCGCGATGAGTGCGTGCATCGAATACGACGGGTCGAAGCCGAGCGCGCTGCGCCCCGGGCCGCCGAAGGCCTGGAGGAGTTGCTGCAGCACCTCGTTGGAGCCGTTGGCCGCCCATACGTGGCGCGTGGTGAGCGGGACGCCGCCGTTCTCCGAGAGGTATTCGGCGAGGCGGGTGCGCAGCTCGACGGCGTCGCGGTCCGGGTAGCGGTTGAGGTGCCGCGCGGCCGCGGCGACGCGCTCGGCGATGCGGTCCACCAGCGCGTCGGGGAGCGGGTACGGGTTCTCGTTGGTGTTGAGCAGCACGGGGACCTGCAACTGCGGCGCACCGTACGGCGATTGGCCGCGCAGCTCGTCGCGGATGGGCAGGTCGTCGATGCGGGTGGCGGGTGCGCTCGTCGCGGGCACGTTCATTGCGGGTGTGCTCGTCGCGGGCCGGCTCACTGAGGGTGTGCTCGTTCCGGGGTTGCTCATTCCGGCACCGCCCATCCGAAGCGCGCCTTGATGGCGGCGCCGTGGCCGGGCAGGTCCTCGGCTTCGGCGAGGGTGACGACGTGGTGCGCGACCTCGGCGAGGGCGCTCTCGCTGTAGTCGATGACGTGGATGCCGCGCAGGAACGACTGCACGGACAGGCCGGAGCTGTGGCACGCGCAGCCGCCGGTGGGCAGAACGTGGTTGGAACCCGCGCAGTAGTCGCCCAGCGAGACGGGCGCCCACGGGCCGACGAAGATCGCGCCCGCGTTGCGCACCCGGGCCGCGACGGCGGAGGCGTCGGCGGTCTGGATCTCCAGGTGCTCGGCGGCGTACGCGTCGACGACCTTGAGGCCGTCGTCGACCGAGTCGACCAGGACGAGGCCGGACTGGCGGCCGCCGAGCGCGGTGGTGACGCGCTCGACGTGCTTGGTCGCGGCGACCTGGGCCTTGAGTTCGGCCTCGACCGCGTCGGCCAGCTCCGGCGAGTCGGTGACCAGGACGGACGCCGCGAGCGTGTCGTGTTCGGCCTGGCTGATCAGGTCGGACGCGACGTGCACGGGGTCGGCGGTGGCGTCGGCGAGCACCGCGATCTCGGTCGGGCCGGCCTCGGAGTCGATGCCGATGCGGCCCTTGAGCAGGCGCTTCGCGGACGCGACGTAGATGTTGCCGGGGCCGGTGACGAGGTTGACGGGGTCGCAGGAGCCGGCTCCGTACGCGAACATCGCGATCGCCTGGGCGCCGCCGACCGCATACACCTCGTCGACGCCGAGCAGCGCGCACGCGGCGAGGATCGTGGGGTGCGGCAGGCCGCCGAATTCACTCTGCGGGGGCGACGAGACCGCGAGCGAGGTGACGCCGGCCTCCTGGGCCGGGACGACGTTCATGACCACGGACGAGGGGTAGACGGCCAGGCCGCCGGGGACGTACAGCCCCACGCGCTCGACCGGCAGCCACCGCTCGGTGACCGTGCCGCCGGGCGCGACCTGCGTGGTCACGTCGGTACGCCGCTGGTCGCGGTGCACGATGCGGGCGCGGCGGATGGTCTCCTCCAGCGCGGCGCGCACCTTCGGGTCCAGCTCGGCCAGGGCCCGGTCGATGGCCTCGGTCGGGACCCGGATGTCGGTCAGCCGCACGCCGTCGAAGCGCTCGGTGATCTCGATCAGCGCCTCGACCCCGCGATGGCGCACGTCGTCGCAGATGGGACGGACCTTCTCCAGGGCCGCCTCGACGTCGAACTCGGCACGGGGCATCACGTCGCGCAGGGCCGCGGGACTGTCCAGGACAGCCCGGCCGGCGGCGCCGCGCAGATCGATACGGGAGATCACCTGTCCCAGTGTAGGGAGGGCGCGGAGCGCGGGTCCGCGTGTGTCGGGTCGTGAGACGCGGATTCCGGTCGGGTGAGCGGCGTCACTCCCCCGGCCAGGGCAGCCGTACCCAGAGGGTCTTGCCGTCGGGGTGGCGTTCGACGTGGGTGGTTCCGCCGGCCTCGGCGGCGAGCGTACGGATGATCAGCCGGCCGCGGCCGGAGGTGTCGTCGGCGCAGGGGTCGTCGGCGCCGTCGCGCGGTTCGGGGAGGAAGGGGTGGCCGTCGCGTACGCCGAAGGAGACGGTGCCGTCGGCGAGTTCGAGCGTGACGGTGAGGTCGGGGGCGGAGTCCGCCGCGTGCTCGATGACGTTGGCGACGAGTTCGGTGGCGATGAGGCGGAGGTCGTACGCGAGCTCGTGGCCGGCCGGGAGGCCCCAGGCGAGGAGAAGGTCGCCGAGCAGGCCGCGGACCTGGGGAACGACGACGGGGGCGCAAGGGAATGTCAGCGATTGGCTGCGGCCGGCCGCGGGCCCCGGTCTTGCGGGCACTGCCGGTCTCGGGATGGGCGATGACATGAGGCGACCCCTCGCAGCAACGGGGCGCGGGCACGCCGACGCTCCGCCATTCAGCGTGACGACAGGCCTACACAGCGCAACCAACCTGCTACGATCGTGGCCGCCACCCGTTTATTTCGCAAGTCTCTAATATCCAGATCACGCATGAACGACGAGGAGTCCGTCATGCCCGCGCTTCCTGGACCATCCGTCCGACGGCGTCAGCTCGGGAATGCGCTCCGGAAGTTCCGCGAAGGCGCCCACCTCACCGCCGAGGACGCCGCGCGCGTGCTGGACTGCCACGCCTCCAAGCTCAGCCGGATCGAGAACGGGCAGTCGGGTGTACGCGCCCGTGACGTCAGGGACCTGCTGGACCGCTACGGCGTCGACGACGCGGCGGCGCGGACCGCGCTGGAGGCACTGGCGCGGTCCAGCTACCAGCGTGGTTGGTGGCACGACTACAGCGACGCGCTCGATCCGGGCTACACCGACCTGATCGCGCTGGAGGCGACCGCTTCCGACGTACGGAACTACCAGACCCTGCTGGTGCCCGGCCTGCTCCAGACCGAGTCGTACCTCCGCGCGGTGATCGACGCCCACCCGAACGGGTACGCGGAGGAACAGGTCCGGCAGCGGCTGGACGTCCGCGCCGCGCGGCAGCAGGCGCTCACCCGCGAGTCGAGCCCGCTGCGCCTGTGGACGGTCGTACACGAAGCGGCCTTGCGGCACGCGATTGGCGGCGCTCGGACGATGCGCGAACAACTCGCGCACCTCCGGGAGTTCGCGCGGGTGCCGAACGTCACGGTGCAGGTGCTGCCGTTCGAAGTCGGCGCCCATCCAGGGCTCAACGGGCCGTTCGCGCTGATCGGCTTCCCCGAGCTGCGCGACCTCGATGTGGTCTACCTGGAGACCCTCACCAGCAGCCTCTACGTCGAGGCACCCGATCAAGTCCGCCAGTACGCGGACGTGTTCGAGCACTTACGAGCGGTTGCCGCCTCACCTAAGCGGTCACTGGCCTTCATCGACCGTTTGCGCGACGATCTGTGACAAGGCGTCGAAGGCGGGGAGCGGATGGGGCACGGCATAGCGGGGCGCAAGGGTGCGCACACCGGCGTTGAACGCAGTGTTGAACGCGGTGTTGAACGCACTGTTGAACGCAATTGCGTTGAGGTGGCTGCGACCGACCACCTTGCCGCGTGGCGCACGAGTTCGTACAGCGGCGCGAACGGCGATTGCGTCGAGGTGGGTTGCGAGCCCTCGGCCGCGCTCGTCCGGGATTCCGAGCGGCCGGCGGCCCCGCACCTCCGCTTCTCCCCCGACTCCTGGAACGCCTTCCTCGCGCACAGGGCCGCGACCGCGTGACCCCCAGTGATCTCAGCGCCGCCGAACGGCGGGTCTGGGAGGCGTACCGCAACGGCGAGGAGTGCGTGTTCGGGGCGGTGGCCGGGCCCACCTCCTCCGACTGGCCGCTGCCCGACGCCGACATGGGCGACGATTGGGGCGCCGAACGCACCGTACGCGCCGAGGTGTTGGCCCGCCTGCTGCTCGGCGAGGCGGAGCCGGTCCCGGGGCGCACACCCGCCCTCGAAGTGATCGGCGCGCGTATCACCGGCCCGCTCAACCTGCGGGGCGCGCGCGTCGACGCGTACGTCGACCTGCGCGGGTGCCGCTTCGACGACCGCGTGATCCTGAACGACGCCAACACCGGCACGATCCGCTTCATCGGCTGCACGATCGACGCGGTACGTGCCCGCCGGGTACGCGTCGACGGCGACCTGTGCCTGAGCACCTGCCGAATCCGCGAAGGCGTCATCCTCACCGACGCGCAGATCGCCACCGACCTCGTACTGCACGGCTCCCGTCTGACCGCGATGCGCGACGGGCGCTCACTCGGCGCGGACGGCGTCAACGTGAGCGGCGACCTCAGCGCCCACGGGCCTTTCCACGCCTTCGGCACGGTCAGCCTGCGCAGCGCACGCATCGGCGGCCGGGCGACCTTCTATCGCGCGCACATCGACGCCGAGCCGGGCGTGAACGCGCGCGGTCACCGCCATCTCGCCTTCGACGGCGCGGGGATGTACGTCGAGCAGACCCTCCACTTCAGCGACAACTTCACCGCCACCGGCTCGATCCGCATCAACGACGCCCGCTTCGGCGACGCGCTGGTGATCGACCAGGCCGAGATCCTCCGCGACCCGACGGAAGAGCTCTTCCTCTGGCGCGTGACCGCGCGCACCCTGTCGCTCGTACTCGTCCCCGACCCGCAAGGCGACATCCGGCTCAGCGGCGCCCAACTCGGCGCGCTGACGGACACCCCGGATACGTGGCCGGGAGCGGGCCGGGTCTCGATCGGCGGCATGACGTACACCGTCCTGCGCTCGACTTCACCCATGACACTCCGCCAGCGCCTCCGCTGGCTCGCGAACGCCACGCCCGAATACGAGCCGCAGCCGTACGAGCAACTCGCCGCCGCCTACCGCGCCTCCGGACAGGACGAGGAGGCCCGCTACGTCCTCCTCGCCAAACAACGCCGCAACCGCGAAACCCTCCGCCTGCCCGGCCGCATCTGGGGCTACCTCCAGGACGCCGCCATCGGCTACGGCTACCGCCCCGCCCGCGCCCTCGCCTGGCTCGCCGCCCTGATCGCCGTCGGCACCATCGCCTTCGCCATCGACCGGCCCACCCCCGTCAAAGCCGACGAAGCCCCCCACTGGAACGCCTTCTTCTACACCGTCGACCTCTTGATCCCCGTCGTCACCGTCGGCCAGGAAGCAGCCTGGAACCCCGGCGGCTGGGCCCAATGGCTCGCCTACACCCTCGTCCTCCTCGGCTGGGCCCTGGCCGGCGCCGCCGCCGCAGGCGCCACCAGAGTCCTCAACCGCCCCTGATATCGGGGCGGAGCCGACCCGCACCGAAACCGAAGGCCGACCCCCCGACCCTCACCGTACGCGCGGCCCTGCCGTGGCCCCGTCCTCTCCGGCGCGGCCGGGGCGGAGTGTGGTGTGGGTCGATCGGGGAAACCCGGTCGGGGGTTTGGGGGTGAGCCCATAGTCTTGGTTTCCGTGACCGACCGGCTCCCGCTCTTCCCGCTCAACTCGGTGCTCTATCCGGGTCTTGTGCTGCCCCTGAACATCTTCGAGGAGCGCTACCGGCGCCTGGTGCGGGACCTGCTGGCCCGTCCCGAGGGCGAGCGGCGGTTCGGGGTGATCGCCCTGCGCTCCGGGCGCGAGGTGGGCGACCTGCCGGTGGACGCGGTCGACGCGTTGTTCCCGGTGGGCTGCATTGCCGAGGTCGCGTCGATCCGTCCGCACGCGGACGGGCGGTTCGACGTCGTGGCGACCGGGGCGACGCGGTTTCGGCTGCTGTCCGTCGACGACTCCGGGCCGTATCTGGTCGGCGAAGTCGAGGCGATGGCCGAGCCGCGGGGCGACGACGTGGAGGTACTGGCCCTTGCGGTCTCCCGGGCGTTCGCCGACTACCAGCACAAGTTGGTGGGGGCGCAGGGGCGCGGGCCGGTCGAGCTCCCGGAGCTGCCGGACGACGCGGTGGTGCTGTCGTACCTGGTCGCGGCGGCCATGGTGCTGGATCTGAAGGACAAGCAGAGCCTGCTGGTCGCCGACGACGGCACGGTACGCCTGCGCGCGGAGCTTTCCCTCCTGCGCCGCGAGAGCGCGCTGCTCGAACACATCCGCGCGCTCCCGGCCGTCGAACTGCTTCGCCAGGGCGCCGAGCCGAACTGACGCGCGACGTGGCAGCAACAACGTACGAACACAGCTAGGGGAACGCACCGTGGCGAAGGCCAAGTCCGGTACGAAGGGCAAAGCGTCGCAGGGCGGCACGCCCGCGACCGTCGCACTGACGCGCGAGGGCGTCGCCTTCACCCTGCACGCGTACGCGCACGACCCCGACGCCGCCTCCTACGGCGAGGAGGCCGCCGCCGCCCTCGGCGTGACCGCCGACCGGGTGTTCAAGACCCTGGTCGCGGACGTCGACGGTGCGCTGACGGTCGGCGTCGTCCCGGTCGCGGGCAAGCTCGACCTGAAGGCGCTGGCGGCGGCGGTCGGCGGCAAGCGCGCCGCGATGGCCGACCCGGCCGCGGCCGAGCGCACGACGGGGTACGTCCTCGGCGGGATCTCCCCGCTCGGCCAGAAAAAGCGCCTGGCCACGGTCGTGGACGCGAGCGCGCTCAGCCACGGGACCGTGTTCGTGTCCGCCGGCAAGCGCGGCCTGGAGATCGAGATCGCGCCGGCCGACCTCCTGCGCATGACCGCCGCGAGGACCGCCGACATCGGCCGGACGTCGTAGGCCCTGCCGCCTCCGACGCCCCCGACCGCCCCCGACGCCCCCGACGCAGCGTCAGTCGGAGCGCTTGGTGAGGTCGGGGCCGGCGGCCGAGCCCGGTGCGGTACCGGGGGTGGGCGGCGCTGCGTACGGCATCTGCGACTGCGCGTGCGGCTGCATCTGACCCTGCTGCTGCGGGGGCCACGGGAACCCCTTCGGGGTGCGGTCGCGCGGGCCGAAGCCGGCGGTGAGGCACAGGAAGAGAATCACCGACGCCATCGGCCACAAATAGAGGACACCCTTGGCCTGGATGCGCAGCGGTTCCTCGAACTCGATGCGGCCGTCGCGTGCGAGCAGCTGTTCCCCGAAGGTGTCCGGGCCGAGTGCGCCGCCGACCTTGTAGGCGATGTACGAACCCAGCATCCCGCCCGCCCCCAGGCCGATCGCGACGCCGATGCCGTACTTGCGGCCCTTCCAGAACGCCAGGATCGCCAGCACCAGGCCGACGACCGACCCGATCAGCGCGAACCAGCCGTCGCGCGCGATCTCGGCCTCCGGGGGCGCGCTGGGCCGCAGGTACTCGAGGTGGTCCACGATGATCTTGGGGATGTCCGGGGCGATGGCGTACCAGAGCGCTCCGGCGGCCACGCCGACCAGGAGGCAGGTCCCGAAGACGATGCCGCCCGCGATGACGTCGCCGCGCGCGGCGTCCCATCCCGACTCCTTCGAGTCGTTCGAGTCGTTCGCGGACTGTCCGGGGCCCTGCGGGTGGGCGGGCAGGGCGGCGGACGGGGCGGCGGCAGAGTTCCGGTCGAACTGCCAGGGCGACGTCATGCGGTCAGAATCCCATGCTCGTGGTCGGAGTGCCGGTCGGCGGGCGCGGTGTCCGGCCGGTTCAGCCGGGTGCCGTACGCACTGCTCATCCCCTCGATGTGCGCCGGAACGCCCACGTCGCGAGAGTGAGCATCGCCACGCCGACCCCCGCGCACACCGCGAGGTTCGTGGCGAAGGCCGTCCAGTCCGGGGTGCCGTACGTGGCGATGAACGCGTCCACGCCGTACGACGACGGCAGCAGGTCGCGGCCCAGCTCGATCACGCGCGGCATGCGGTCGGCCGGGATGACGCCCAGCAGCAGCGCCGCGGACATCCCCAACTGACCGAGCAGGGTGGCCAGTTCCTGCCGTGGCGCGAGCAGCCCGAAGACCGCGCCGACACCCGCGAGCGCGGCCCCGGACAGCGGCACGACCACGAGGAGGGCCCACAGGTTCGCCAGCGGCAGCTGGAACATCAGCGCGCCGGTGACGGCCGTCGCGATGGTGCCGGGGAGAGTGAACGACGCGTACGCCGCCGCCATGCCCAGCACCACCGCGGCCGGGCGTACCGGCAGCGTCATGTAGTAGTCGAGCGCGTTCGCGGCGCGCAGCGCGCCGAAGTGCTGGGCCAGCAGGTTGAGCGCCACGAACGCGACGACCAGCACACTGGATCCCGCCACGACCGCCTCGCGCGCGCTGTCGGAGCCGGTGTCGACGACGCCGCGCATGAGGATCATGATGCCGACGGACTGGAAGACCGCGACGAAGAGCAGCGGTACGCGGGAGACGCGCGTACGCGACAGTTGCGCGCGGTACACGGCGACGAGGCCGGCCCACAGCGGCGTCGTGGGGGCGAGGTCCGCCTGCGGCCCGCCGCGCTCGGGTGCCTCCCTCGGCGCGGACCTCGGTGTGCCGACCGTCGTCATCCCTTGACCAGCCCCTCGTGGCGCCCGCCCAGGGCGAGGTACGCGTCTTCCAGGCTCGGCGTCGACAGCGTGAAGTCGTCCAGCACGCCGAACGCCGGCCCCGCCGTGACGGCCGCCAGCAGCTCGCGCGCGGTGGCCGGGTCCATCCGGGTCGTCCAGCGCCGGCCGATCCGTACCGCGTCGCGTGCGAGCAGCGCCACCGTGGGGTCGTCGAGCGGCGGGTCGCCGCGCCAGACCAGTTCGAGCCGGACCTCGTCGCCGACCGTCGCCTTGAGGCCGCCCGGGGTGTCGCACGCGATGACGCGTCCCTCGTCGAGCACCGCGACGCGGTCGAGGACCGTCTCGGCCTCGATGACGTTGTGGGTGACCAGGACGACCGTGGTGCCGCTCTCCGCCCGGCGCCGGTCGATCGCGGCCCACACCGCGCGGCGCGCGACCGGGTCCATGCCGACGGTCGGCTCGTCCAGCACGAGGACCGGCCGGTCGCCGACCAGCGCGGTGGCGACACACGCGAGGCGGCGCTGTCCGCCGGACAGCTTCTTGATCGGACGCTCCGCGAGGTCGCGCAGCCCCAGCTCCTCCACGACCTCGGCACGCGCGCGGCGGGCCGCCTCGGCGCTCAGCGCACGCAGCCGCGCGGTGGTCTCGATCGCGAGGGACACCGTCAACTCGTCGAGCGCGCCGCACTCCTGACCGAGGTACGCCACCAGCCGCGCGGCCGCCTCCGGCCTGCGCACCACGTCGTGGCCGAGCAGGTCGATCGATCCGGCGTCGGGCCGCAGCAGCCCGGTGAGCTGGCGGACCAGGGTGGACTTGCCGGCGCCGTTGGGGCCGAGCAGTCCGAAGATCTCGCCGCGCCGGATGTCCAGGTCGATGTCGGCGTTGGCGTGCACGGTGGTGGCGGCGACCCGGCGGCCGGTGCGGTACTTCTTGGACAGCCCGGCGACCCGGTAGCAGGCCGCGTCGGAGCGGCGCGCGGGGGCGGGGTCGGAGGTCGGGGAGTGCCCCTCCCGTCCCTCCCCCTGGTGCTCCCCTGTGAACGCTGCGCCGAGAATGGCCACGTCGTGCCTCTCCTGCCCGTGCCGCCGCCGCGGGCGCGCCGGGGTGTCGTCTGTCGCTTGCGGATGCTGTCGGTGTGGCAGGGACGGAATCCGTGCCCCAAAACTCTACGTGGCGGAAGGGGCTCCCCGTGCCGCGCCCCTGGCCAGGGCCTGCCGTGCGCGGGTCCACTGGTCGCGCGGGAGCACCGCGCCGCGCCACTGGATGCCGCGGATGGCCCGCTCCTGGTCGGCGGGCAGGCGGCGGGCCGTGAAGGCGGCGCCGAGCTTGAGGAGGGCCCAGGGTCTCGTGGGGAGGCCGACCCGGAGCAGCTCGCGCTTGAGGTTGGGCCACCAGACGGTGGTGGCGTCCATGAGCGCGTCCTCGGCCCCGGCCAGGCGCTTGAAGCCGGCCAGCTTCCCGACCGTGCGGGAGATGAGCCACTGCGCGAGGACGGCCAGCGCGAAAAGGACGAGGAGCACGATTCCGAGCGGGATCGTGACACCGCCGAAGAGCAGCAGGATGCCGAGGGCAAGCAGGACGTACTTGAGGAGGAAGAGCATCTCCAGCCGGCCGAGGACGAGCCGGCCCGCGATGTAGCGGATCAGGAGCACGGCCTGAGCGGTGGTCAGCTTGGTGTCGACATCCGGCGTCCCGTCGGCCGCGCGGTCCTTGTCGTATGCCTGGTACCCGCCGGCGGCGTCGCGCCGCTCCGCGTCCCTCGCGGCCTGCTGCAGTTTGCGGCCGCTCTTGGCCGCCGCGATCCCGGCCTTGCCGAGTCTCGACCAACCGGCCATGGGCGTGTTCCTCCATCGGGTCGCGCGGTCGTGCCGACGGGCGGGTGTCCGGTGTCCCCCGCGGACTCTTACCGCCCATCGTGCCACGGCCGCGCGCCCGTGATACGGACCCGAAGGCCCGTCCGCGCCTCTGTCAGCCGTTCTTGCCCGGCCGCGGGTCCGGCCGCTCGGTACGCAGGTCGGGCTGCGGTGCGGGCTGCTGATCGGAGGGGTGGGTGTGCTGTCGGCCGTTGGTCATTTCGGCGTCCCCGTTCCCCCGGACCTCTCGGGCCCGGGTCTCCGTGGCCGCACCCGGCCGTGCGGCTACATAGGAGACAACGACTCTACGTGCACAAGAGTTCACGCAAGAGGCATTTGGCAGTATCGATATGTGCAACTTGCGGGGGTGTAAGGTCCCTTCGCAATCAACCGGACTGTTGCTTTGTGTGATTTCACGCCACTCGCCGCTCCTTCGACTAACGCCCTCGCGACCGGGCTAGAGTGAAGGCTTCCTCGGCCCGGGCGTCCCCTCGGACGGGGTGTTCGCCGTACCTCGTAATACATCGAAAACAGTGACGGAGGGCTCGTGTCCACTGACAGCTTCGTCCACCTGCACGTACACACCGAGTACTCGATGCTCGACGGTGCGGCGAAGAACGGCAAGATGTTCGCCGAAGTGGAACGGCTCGGCATGCCGGCGGTCGCGATGTCCGACCACGGCAACATGTTCGGGGCCTTCGAGTTCTTCCAGATCTCCAAGAAGTCGCCGGTGAAGCCGATCATCGGCATCGAGGCGTACGTCGCACCGAGTTCGCGCCACAACCGCAAGCCCGAGTTCTGGGCCACCGCGGGCGCGCGCAACACCGACGACGCGAGCGGCGAGGGCGGCAAGGACGTCTCCGGCGGCGGCCGCTACACGCACATGACGATGTGGGCGGAGAACGCCCAGGGGCTGCGCAACCTGTTCCGGCTCTCCTCGCTGGCGTCCATCGAGGGCTATTACATGAAGCCCCGCATGGACCGCGAGATCATCTCGCAGTTCTCCGAGGGCATCATCGCGACGACCGGCTGTCCGTCCGGCGAGGTGCAGACGCGGCTGCGGCTCGGCCAGTTCGACGAGGCGATCGCGGCGGCGTCGGCGTACCAGGACATCTTCGGGAAGGAAAACTACTTCCTGGAGCTCATGGACCACGGGCTCGACATCGAGCGCACGGTCCGCGAGGACCTGCTGCGCATCGCCAAGCAGCTGGACATCCCGCTGCTGGCCACCAACGACTCGCACTACGTGACCGAGGACCAGGCCGACGCGCACGACAACCTGCTGTGCGTCGGCGTGGGCAAGAACAAGGACGACCCGAACCGCTTCAAGTTCAACGGCACCGGCTACTACATCAAGTCGTCCGAGGAGATGCGCTCGCTGTTCGGCGAGCTGCGCGCGGCGTGCGACAACACGCTGCTGATCGCCGAGCGCATCCAGCCGTACGACGAGGTCTTCACGTACGTCGACCAGATGCCGCAGTTCGACGTGCCCGAGGGCGAGACGCAGGCGTCCTGGCTGCGCAAGGAGTGCGAGCGCGGCCTGACCATGCGCTTCGGCCCCAACCCGAGCCAGGAGGTCCTGGACCGCCTGGAGATGGAGCTGTCGGTGATCTCGCCGCTCGGCTTCGACTCCTACTTCCTCGTGGTCGCCGACATCTGCAAGTACGCCCGCGACAACGGCATCGCGGTCGGCCCGGGGCGTGGTTCGGCGGCGGGGTCGCTGGTCGCGTACCTGACCCGCATCACCGAGCTGGACCCGCTGGAGCACGGCCTGCTGTTCGAGCGCTTCCTCAACCCGGAGCGCGTCAGCCCGCCCGACGTCGACATCGACTTCGACGACCGCCAGCGCGACCAGATGGTCCGCTACGTGTCCGACAAGTACGGCGCCGAGTACACCGCGCAGGTCAACACCTTCGGCACGATCAAGGCGAAGGCGGCGGTCAAGGACGCGTCGCGCATCCTGGGCTTCCCGTTCTCGACCGGCGACCGCATCACCAAGGCGATGCCGCCGGACGTCATGGGCAAGGGTGTTCCGCTCGCGGACCTCTTCAACCCCGAGCACCCGCGCTACAACGAGGGCATGGAGATCCGGGCGCTCTACGAGAGCGACCCGGAGGTGAAGAAGGTCGTCGACACCGGCATGGGGATCGAGGGCCTGATCCGCGGCACCGGTGTGCACGCCGCCGCGGTCATCCTGTCGCGCACGCCACTGCTCGACCTGATCCCGCTGCACCGCCGCGACAAGGACGGCGTGATCATCACGGGCTTCTCGTACCCGCAGTGCGAGGACATGGGCCTGATCAAGATGGACTTCCTGGGGCTGCGGAACCTGGGCATCATCGACCACTGCATCAAGATCATCAAGGAGAACCGCGGGGTCGACGTCAAGACCGAGGACATGCCCCTCGACGACCCCAAGACGTACGAACTCCTGGCCCGCGGCGACACCCTGGGCGTCTTCCAGCTCGACGGCGGCCCCATGCGCGCGCTGCTGAAGCTGATGAAGCCCACCGAGTTCGCCGACCTTTCGGCCGTGAGCGCGCTGTACCGCCCAGGCCCGATGGGTATGAACTCGCACATCAACTACGCGCTGCGCAAGAACGGGCAGCAGCCGATCGAGCCGATCCACCCGGAGCTGGAGGAGCCGCTCAACGAGGTCCTCGGCCCGACGTACGGCCTGATCGTCTACCAGGAGCAGGTGCAGCTGGCCGCGCGGGTGCTGGCCGGCTACACGCTCGGCGGCGCGGACCTGCTGCGCCGCGCGATGGGCAAGAAGAAGAAGGAAGTCCTGGACAAGGAGTTCATCCCGTTCCAGGAAGGCATGCGCAAGAACGGCTACTCGGACGAGGCCATCAAGGCGGTGTGGGACGTCCTGGTCCCGTTCGCCGGGTACGCGTTCAACAAGTCGCACTCGGCGGCGTACGGCCTGGTCTCGTACCACACGGCCTACCTGAAGGCGAACTACCCCGCGGAGTACATGGCCGCGCTGCTGACGTCCGTCGGCGACGACAAGGACAAGATGGGCGTCTACCTGTCCGAGACCCGCAGGATGGGCATCAAGGTGCTCTCCCCCGACGTCAACGAGTCCGCGGTCGAGTTCACCGCCGTCGGCGACGACGTGCGGTTCGGCCTGACCGCGGTGCGCAACGTGGGGGCGAACGTCGTCGAGTCGCTGATGAAGACCCGCAAGGCGAAGGGCAAGTACACCTCCTTCCAGGACTTCCTGTCGAAGGTCGAGATCACGGTGTGCAACAAGCGCACGATCGACTCGCTGATCAAGGCGGGCGCCTTCGACTCGCTCGGGCACAGCCGCAAGTCGCTGTGCGCGGTGCACGAAACCGCGGTCGACGCGGTGATCGGGCTCAAACGGCAGGAGGCGAACGGCCAGTTCGACCTGTTCGGCGGCGGCTCCGACGAGCCGGACGACAAGCCCGCCGTCGGCCTCGACTTCAAGCTGTCGGACGACGAGTGGCCGCGCAAGCAACTGCTGTCCACCGAGCGGGAGATGCTGGGCCTGTACATCTCCAGCCACCCGCTGGACGGCGCCGAGCACATCCTCGCGCGCAACCGCGACATGTCCATCGCGGACCTGGTCGGCTCGGGCCAGACCGAGGGCTTCGTGAAGCTCGCGGGCCTGATCACCGGCGTCGACCGGCGCATCAACAAGGGCGGCAACCCCTGGGCGATCGTCACGCTGTCCGACCACGACGCGTCGATCGAGGTGCTGTACTTCCCGAAGAACTACCTGCTGTTCTCGCAGGAGTTCATCGAGGACAACGCCGTCGCGATCCGCGGCCGCATCAACGAGCGCGACGGCGCCCTGTCGGTCTTCGGCGAGGAGCTCGTGCCGCTGGACATCTCCGCGGCCGAACACGGCGGCAAGCCGCCGGTGATCCTCAAGGTCCACGAGCGCCGCATCACCCCGGAGCTGGTGGGCCGGCTCAAGTCGGCCATCCTGGCGCACCCCGGCGACACCGAGGTACGCCTGCGCATGGAGAACCGCCTCGGCGGCACCACGCTGTTGCGGCTGAATCCGACCGTGGAGAACAACACCGCGTTCGCCTCGGAGATCAAGGTCCTGCTCGGACCCGATTCGTGGGTGGTATGACCCCGCCCGACGAACCAGGCGAGACGGACGAAGTACCGCTGCACGGCTACGGCGGCACGAACGACCCCTACCTCGACAACGAGGCGCACCGCATGCACGGCGTCGACATCGCCGTACAGGCCGACGCGCCGCTGTGCCTGCGCTGCGAGGGGCCCGGAATCCTGGAGGCCCGGGTCCCACACGTGTGGGACAACGGGTTCGGCGAGCCGCTGCCGTGCGTACGCGTGCTGGTCCTGTGCCCCGCGTGCGACCACGCCGATCCGGACGCCGCCGACCTGCTCGCGCTCTTCCGGGTGGACGACCGCGTCGACGGCGGGAACGCGGCGCTCTTCGCGGAACTCGCGGGCGACTGGGTGACCGCGGTGGCGGCCCGCCCGGCCGACCCGGCGACGCTCGTCGAGGCGGACTGACCGCCGGGCGGACCGCGCCGGGCCGACCGCGCCGGGCCGTCGGCGGTCCGGCCGGGGCCGGACTGACTGCTGCCTTTCCGCCACCCTCACAGCCGCCTCGACCGCCGAGTCGGCTCCCGGCGGCGGCCGATCGTCCGTCGCTTCGGCCGTCGGCCGACCGGCGATTGCCCGCCTCGTGAACACTTGGCGAGCACAACAGCCCGATTTCGATTGGAACGATTCGAGGTCGCCGAGCAGTTGTGACCGTGTCCGACCGAATTGGGTGTCGCGCCGGATGGCCCCGGGCAGCGGGAGTTGGACGTCACTCGAACGGGTGGCTAGCGTGACAAGTTCGTGATGCCGCGTTCGCCGACGCGATCGGCCGAACCGTTCACCGCAACCGAGTCTCAGGGAGAACAGCAACCGTGGACGTCTGGGAGATTCTGCGCCCACTGATCGTTCTGGTCGCGGTCCTCGTCCTCACCGGGGTCGTCTCGTGGCTGCTGGCCAGGGTGGCCCGCGAGGTGCAGACCAGAAGGCCCAGCTCCGGGCCGCTGTGGCCGATGCTGCGCAGATCCCGGGCATCGTGCGTCGTGACGCTCGCGACGGTCCTCGCGCTGCTCGCCGAGCCGGCCGCCGACCTTCCCGACGGCACGAGCGGCACCGTCCGGCACGTCCTGGTCCTGTGCGTCATCGGCGCCTGCGCCTGGCTCACGATCCACGCCGCGAACGTGCTGGTCAACACCTCGTTCGAGAAGTACGCCGCGGTCGCCACCGACGCCGGCAAGGTACGCCGCGTCCGCACCCAGATCGACCTGATCCGCCGCGTCGGCTCGGCCATCGTCGGGGTGATCGCCGTCGCGTCGATGATCATGACGTTCGACGGCATGCGTACGGTCGGCACCAGCCTGCTGGCCTCCGCCGGCCTCATCGGCGTCGTCGCCGGCCTCGCCGCGCAGAGCACCCTGGCCAACCTCTTCGCCGGACTCCAGATCGCCTTCAGCGACATGGTCCGGATCGGCGACTCGGTCGTGGTCAACAACGAGATGGGCACCGTCGAGGAGATCACGCTGACGTACCTCGTGGTCAACACGTGGGACCAGCGCCGCATCGTGATGCCCGTGTCGTACTTCACCAGCCGCCCGTTCGAGAACTGGTCGCGCACCGACACGCGGATGACCGGCACGGTCTTCCTGCACCTCGACCACTCGGCGCCGGTCCCCGAGCTGCGCGACGAGCTGCACCGCATGCTGAAGGACTCCGGCCTGTGGGACGGCCAGGGCTGGAGCCTCTACGTCACCGACACGACGCCCACCACGGTCGTGCTGCGTGCGGTGGTGACCGCGCGCGACGCCGACGACGTGTGGACGCTGCGCTGCGAGGTGCGCGAGAAGCTGCTCGACTACGTGCGCCGCAAGCACCCGTACGCGCTGCCGCGCGTGGCGACCGCCCCGGCGGCGACCGGTCCGGCGTACGGGGACGACGCCTGGGGCCACGGCCAGAACGCCGCCATCCCGGCGCAGACGGGGCCGAAACGGTTCGTCGAACTCGCGAAGAAGCCGAAGGTCGACCTGGGCAAGCCCGGGGCGGACGCGGCCGATCCGCGGCCGACCGACTCGGACCGGGCCGACGCGGCCAGGTCCGACGTGTCCATGGCCAAAGCCGGCAGCCGGGCCGGCTCCGGGATGCGCGAGCGCGAGGAAGCCGGGACGGACGCGGCCGGAATGGCCCAGGCCGACCACTCGGGGCCCGATCCCGGCAAGTGAGGGTTGCCCGCGAGGGCGGCCGGTCAGAGCGGGGTTCAGAGCGGGTTCAGAGCGGAGCCGAGCCCGGCCAACCCTCCGGGTTCGACCCGGTCTCGTAGTCGAAGGGCTCCTCGTGCCGCCACGGCCGCCCGGTCAGCTCCTCCCACGCGTCCTCCGCGACGTAGAGGAGGGCTTCCCCGTCGTACTCGGCGGCCGTGTAGCGGCAGAACTCGGACGGCTCGGCGAGCACGTGGGCGTACGCCTCCCGCCCGGCCGCGACGACACCGCACCGCGCGTACAGGAATCCGTCGGCGGACATCGGCACGGGCACGCCCTGACGATCCGTCACGTCGATGTAGGGCAGCGCCGCGAGATCGGCGCGGTCCAGTCGGTACAGCGCCTCCGCCAGGAGGTCGGCGAACCCGATGATCGCCGACTTCGAGCGGGTGGCGAGCACCTCGGTCAACCGCTCACAGGCGTCGTCGTCCGCACGACCGCCGAGCAGGTCGATGAGCTCCCAGAATTCGTCCCATCCCAACACCCGTAAATCGTCACATGCCGACGGGCGAGCCGCCTGCTACGCCGCGTTTGCATCCATCTCTTCGAGGAACGCCAGCGCCGCCGCCCACGCCCGGTCGGCCGCCTCGGCGTCGAAGTCGGGCAGGTCGGGGTCGGTGAAGACGTGCCCGGCGCCCCGATAGCGGTAGACCTCGACGTCGGCGCCCGCGGCGACCATGCGCAGGTACCAGGCGTTGAGCCAGTCCTCGGTCTCGAACGGGTCCGGGTCCGCGACGTGCAGCTGTACGGCGGACTCGGTCTCCGCCTCGTCGCGCAGGTCGGACGTGCCGTGGAACATCAGCAGGCCGCCGGCGTGCTCGTCGGCGAGCGCCAGGTTCTGGGCGAGCGAGGCGCCCATCGAGAAGCCGGAGTAGACGACGCCCTTGCCGAGCGGGGCGGCGGCCGCGACCGCGCGGCGCAGCAGCTCTTCGGTGCCGATCTCGTCCTTGATCTCCATGCCTTCCTCGACGGTGTCGACGACGCGGCCGTCATAGAGGTCGGGGGCCTCGACCTCGTGGCCCGCGGCGCGCAGGCGCTCGGCGGCGTCGAGGACGGCCGGGCGCAGTCCGTACGCGGAATGGAACAGGATGATGCGGGCCACAGGGGTCCTCGTCTCTCGGTGCTGCGATGTCGTGCGGGCGAGCGCTGGTTCGTTCGTGCGAGCTTGTACGAGTTCGTGCAGGTGTGTGCGGGTGCACGTGGGTGACGTGCGGGCGCAGTCCGCCGGTGTGCGGTGCGTGTGCCGACCCCATGATCCCCGCCCGCCCGCCGGATGGGCCACCAGGGCACCACACGACGCCGGTGTGTCAGGGCCGGGGAGTGTCAGGGCCGGGTGCGTCTCCGGAGTCGCGGGACTCCCCCGCGCCCGGTCCGCCCGATGGTCCGACCGGCGGCCGGGGCCCCACCCGTTCAGACGATCCGGCGCAGGTCGATGCGGCGCATGATGCGGTCGACGGCCACCGGGTCCTGGCCCGGCTCCGCGCGGGCGCGCTGCAGTTCCTCTCGTGACGCCTCGGCAAGTTCCTCCTCGACCCGCCGCAGCTGCCTCTTGCGGCGGCCGCTCTCGGCGAGCGCCTTGCGGGCGTCCTCCTCGTACGCGTCCGGCCGCACCCGCGCGATGATCGCCTGCTGGCGGGCGCGCAGCGTCTCGATGACCTCGTCGGGCAGTTCGCCACCGGCCTCCATCTCGCGCAGCCGGGCGAGGGCGGCTTTCGCGCAGCGCACCCGCAGGGCCTCCTCGGCGGCACCCGCCGCGTCCTCCGACTCGCGGACGCCGAGCCGCTTGACCAGCCAGGGCAGCGTCAGCCCCTGGAAGACGAGCGTCACCATCACCACCGCGAACGCGATCACGATCAGGCGGTCGCGCCCAGGGAAGGGGTCGCCCGCGTCGGTGGTACGCGGCAGGGCCAGCACCAGCGCGACGGTGGCCACGCCGCGCATGCCCGCCCACCACAGCACCGCCGTCTCGCGCGGACCGACCGGCGCGAGGTCCTTGACGTCGGGGTCGTCCTCGTCCGCCGCGCGCCGGTTGCGGCGCCGGGCCAGGACGGCGGTGGGGAAGAGCCAGACGCCGCGTACCACGATGACGGTCGCGACCACGGCCGCGGCCTCGGCGAGGACGTCGCCGGTGTCGTCGCCGAGCGCCTGCAGGACCACTCTCAGCTCCAGGCCGATGATGCCGAAGGTCAGCCCGGTGACCATGAGTTCCAGGACCGCCCAGAAGACGCCGCCGGAGACGCGGCCGATCGGCTCGTCGGGCTCGACGTTCTTCGCCCGCATGATGAGCACGTTGACGATGACCGCGAGCACGCCCGAGCCGCCGAGTTCGTCGGAGCCGATGTAGGCGACGAACGGGACGATGAACGAGCCCATCACGCGCAGGCGCTCGTCGTTCAGGTAGCGGAAGCCCCATCGGGCCACGATCGAGACGCCCCAGCCGACCGCGACCGCGACGGCGGCCGACAGGAAAAACGTGCCGACCGCCTCCCCGGCCGAGAACGAGCCGGTGACCGCCGCCGCGACCGCGACCTGGTAGAGCACGATCGCGGTCACGTCGTTGAAGAGGCCCTCGCTCTCCAGGATCGACAGCAGGCGCCGGGGCAGGCGCAGCGTCGACGCGACGGCCGACGCCGCGACCGGGTCGGGCGGGGCGACCAGCGCGCCGAGCGCCAGGGCGGCGGCGATCGGCAGGCCGGGCACGACCTGGTGGGCGACGAACGCGACCGCCGCCGTCGTGACGAAGACCAGCGCCACCGCGAGCAGCAGGATGGCCTTGGCGTTGGCGAGGAACTCGCGCCAGCTCGTCCGCCATCCGGCGGTGTGCAGCAGCGGGGGCAGCAGGAGCGGGAGCAGCATTTCCGGATCGAGCCGCAGTTCCGGCAGGCCCGGCACGACGGCGAGCAGCAGTCCGCCGATGGTGATGACGACCGGGTACGGCATCCGGATCCACGACGCCACCGGGACCGCGACGAGCGTGACCAGGAACAGCAGGAACAGGACGGTCAGCTGGTCCACGGGACTCCCCCACGCGCCGCCGGAACACGGGTGGGGTCACGCTACGCCGGAATTATCCGTTTTTGCGGGAGGCGCCCCGCACCGGCCGCGGCCGCGTCGTCGGCAGCCGACGCCGGAGCGCATGGCGGTCCGGTCGAGGGCAGTCCGGCCTACGGCAATCGGGCCGGCGGCGGTCCGATCGCCGGCGGTCGGCAGGCGGCCGCCGCAAACCTACTGCCCGTCGGAGACGCGTTCCAGCGCCCGGGCCAGGTCGTCCGGGTACGTGCTGTCGAACTCCACCCAGTCTCCGCTGCCCGGGTGCTCGAAGCCGAGGTGCACCGCGTGCAGCCACTGCCGGTCCACGCCGAGGCGCTTGGCGAGGGTGGGGTCGGCGCCGTACATCATGTCGCCCACGCACGGGTGGCGCAGCGACGACATGTGCACGCGGATCTGGTGGGTGCGCCCGGTCTCCAGCTTGATGGACAGCAGGCTCGCGGCGCGGAACGCCTCGACGGTGTCGTAGTGCGTGACGCTGGGCTTGCCGCTCGCGACGACCGCCCACTTCCAGTCGTGCTTGGGGTGCCGGTCGATCGGGGCGTCGACGGTGCCGGACAGCGGGTCGAGGTGGCCCTGCACGAGCGCGTGGTAGCGCTTGTCCACGGTGCGGTCGCGGAACTGCTGCTTGAGCAGGGTGTACGCGCGCTCCGACTTGGCCACCACCATCAGCCCGCTGGTCCCGGCGTCGAGGCGGTGCACGACGCCCTGGCGCTCGGCGGCGCCGGAGGTGGAGATGCGGTAGCCGGCGGCGGCAAGGCCGCCGACGACGGTGGTGCCCTGCCAGCCGGGGCTGGGGTGGGCGGCGACGCCGAGGGGCTTGTCGACGACGACGATGTGCTCGTCGTCGTGCACGACGGCCATGCCGGGCACCGGCTCGGCGACGATGCGTACCGGTGCGGGGGCCTCGGGCATCTCGACCTCCAGCCAGGCGCCGCCGGCCACCCGGTCGGACTTGCCCGCCGGCTTGCCGTCGACCAGCACCTTCCCGGCCGCGGCCAGTTCGGCGGCCCGGGTGCGGGAGAACCCGAACATCCGGGCGAGCGCGGCGTCGAGGCGCTCGCCTTCGAGGCCGTCGGGTACGGGCAGCGTGCGGATTTCGGGCGAGCCGGTGGAGGAGGTCACCCGTCGAGTATGCCGGGTGCGGGGATCAGTCCGTCTTCTCGCCCTGGTCACGGCGGTCGTCCCCGCGGGGATCGCCGCTCTCGGCGCCCTCCGAGGGGTCGGCGGGGTCCGCGGGTTCGGCGGGTTCGGCGCGGTCGGCGGCATCCGCCCGCTCGGACTCGTCGGCGTCCTCGGACTCGTCGCCCTCCCGCGTCCCGTCCGGCTGGAGGCCCAGGAAGGACAGCAGCACGATCAGGCAGCCGCCGACCACGATGGCCGAGTCGGCGAGGTTGAAGACCGCGAAGTGCTTGGGGGCGATGAAGTCGACGACGTGCCCGCGCAGGAACCCGGGCGAGCGCAGCAGCCGGTCGGTCAGGTTGCCGAGCGCGCCGCCGAGCAGCAGGCCGAGCGCGATCCCCCACGGGAGGCTGTAGAGCTTGCGGGCGAGCCGCAGGATCACCACGATGACCGCCGTCGCGATCAGCGTGAAGACGATCGTGTACGCCTGGCCCATGCCGAACGCCGCACCCGGGTTGCGGGTGCCGCGGAACTGGAGCCAGTCGCCGATCACGTCGATCGGCGCCTCGCCCTCCAGCTTCGCCACCACGACGAGCTTGGTGACCAGGTCGAGGGCGTAGGCGAAGGCGGCGACGCCTAGCAGGACGGCGATGCGGGGCCGGCGTACGCGCCGCGACGGCGCGGCGGAGGAGTCCGCCGCGCCGTCGTCGGAACCGGCCGGACGACCGCCCCCCGAGTCGGCGGGGCGGTCGTCGGCCGGCCCGGAGGTCGCTCCCGTGCCGCTGTCCGTGGTGCCGTCCTTCGCGATTTCCTGCCGGGTGCCCGGGCGGGCGCCCCTGTCCGTGTCCTGGGCGGCGAGGGGCGTGCTGCCGTCCCGCCGTTCCGCTCCGGTGCCGATGGCTCGCTCCGCTCCTAGGTCCAGCGCGGAGCAGCCGTCCGGGGCGGCCCGGTCGTTATCGGCGTTCCTCGCGCTCTTTGCAGGTGACACACAGGGTCGCACGCGGGAAGACCTGGAGTCGCGCCTTCCCGATGGGCGATGCGCACGACTCGCAGGCACCGTACGTGCCGTCGGCGAGCCTGCGCAGGGCCCGCTCCGACTGGCTCAGCATGCCACGGGTCTGGTTCGTCAGGGCCATCTCGTGCTCGCGCTCGAAGTTCTTGGTCCCGGCGTCCGCCTGGTCGTCGCCCGCGCCGTCGCCGGAGTCGCGCAGCATGTCGGCGATCTCGTGCTCGGCGTACTGGATCTCGCTGTTGAGCCGGGCGACCTCGTCGATGAGGCCGTCCCGCAGTTCGCGCAGCTCGTCTTCGGTCCACGGGTCCTCGCCCGGACGGACCGGGTACGTGGCCGCCTCGTGAATACCGCCCGGTGGCGGGGCGACAGCCGTGGCCGTCGCGGTACGCACCGGGGCGCCGGTGGTCGCGGCCACCGGGGCGGCCTTGGCCTTGGCCGCCGACGTGGCCGCGCGCGCCGTTGTGGAGCGGGTGCTCCTGGTCGGCCCGCCGGACGCTGCGGCGCTTCCCGCGGTCTTGGTGGACCTGGCCGTCGTTGTGCTGCGGGCCCGTCCTCCGGCCGCCTTGCCGCTTTCCGCCATGGTCACGGCCCCCTCGTTCCGTAGGGTCTTTCCGGACATACTGCACAAAATTCACAAAACAGCTCGGGAAGCTTACGCCCACCCCATGCCCCCGACAACAGGGCGCGCTGCCGGGTCCGGGGGCTTCGGCTGCCCCGGCGACCGGCAACGTAAGTCGGTTGTGCCCAGAACCGGGCGTGACTATCCCTAGTTGTGCGTGTCCGCTTCGTTACCGGATGCCGGTTGGATCGTTAGGCACCCTTGAACGCAGCGCTACCGAACGGTAACTCCACGGGAACACCGGGCCGGGCGGACCGCGGGCCGAAAGCAGGCGTACACGGGTCAGCCGCGCAGGTCGGCGAGGGCCGCGTCGAGGCCGGCCGGGGGTTCGGCGACCTCGACCACCTTGTCGCGGCTCGTCGCACCGGTCACGAGCACGATCTGACGCCGGCGTACCCCGAGCGCGTCCGCGAGCGCCTTCAACGCGGCCTCGGTGGCCTTGCCCTCGACCGCCCGCGCGTTCACCGCCACCACCAGCGCGTCACCGTGCGTGCCCCCGACAGCGGTACGCGACGCCCCGGGCTTGACGCGGATCGCGATTCGCCGCGGCTCCGGGGCGGGGACGGGGGCGGGACTCATGCCGACCATCATGCCCGCGCGGCCGCACCCTCCGGCGTGCCCCCGGGCCGCCCGGACCCGGGAAGCCCGCGAAACCCGGGGGCGGGCGGGTCGCGCGTGGCCGTAGAATTCCGGGAAGCGAGACGGTGTCGATGGGGACGAGTACGTCCGCACGCAGCCTTGAGCGATCCGGGGACGGTGGGAGCCCGGAGGTGTGCGCGGTCCGAAGATCACCCCGGAGCCGCCGGAAGAGCGGTCCCCCGTGGACCGGGTAGAACCGGCGCTCGCTGACCTCGAGAGGGTCGTGCCGCATCACCGGCACGGCCAAGAAGGGTGGTACCGCGGGGCGTTCGCCGCCTCGTCCCTTCGGCCGGCAGCTTTTCACGAGCCCGCGGAAGGAAGGCACGTATGTACCGCCCGGTACCGGCGCAGGTCGATCTGCCCGCCATGGAACACGACGTTCTCGCGTTCTGGCAGGAGCACGACATCTTCGACCGCACCCTGGAGCGCACGGCCGAGGGACCGAACTGGGTCTTCTACGAGGGCCCGCCCACCGCCAACGGCATGCCGGGCGCGCACCACATCGAGGCCCGCGTCTTCAAGGACGTGTTCCCGCGCTTCAAGACCATGAAGGGCCACCACGTCCGGCGCAAGGCCGGGTGGGACTGCCACGGTCTCCCGGTGGAGCTCGCCGTCGAGAAGGAGCTGGGCTTCTCCGGCAAGCAGGACATCGAGGCGTACGGCATCGCGGAGTTCAACGCGAAATGCCGCGAGTCGGTGCTGCGCCACGTGGACGCGTTCGAGGAACTGACCACCCGCATGGGCTACTGGGTCGACATGTCCCAGGCCTACCGCACGATGGACCCCGAGTACGTCGAGTCGGTGTGGTGGTCGCTCAAGGAGATCTTCGACAAGGGCCTGCTCGTGCAGGACTACCGCGTCGCCCCCTGGTGCCCGCGCTGCGGCACCGGACTGTCCGACCACGAGCTCGCGCAGGGCTACGAGACAGTCGTCGACCCGTCGGTGTACGTGCGCTTCCCGCTCACCTCCGGCCCGCTGGCCGACCGCGCCGACCTGCTGGTGTGGACCACCACGCCGTGGACGCTGGTCTCCAACACGGCCGCCGTCGTGCACCCCGACGTCACCTACGTCATGGCCGCCAAGGACGGCGAGCGCCCGGTCGTGGTCGCCGAGCCGCTGGTCGAGAAGGCGCTCGGCGAGGGCTGGGCGGCGACCGGCGAGCGGTTCACCGGGCGGGAGTTGGAGCGCTGGGCGTACCGCCGCCCGTTCGATCTGGTCGAGCTGGAGGGCGCCAACTTCGTGGTGCTCGCCGAGTACGTGACCACCGAGGACGGCACCGGCATCGTGCACGCGGCCCCCGCGTTCGGCGCGGAGGACCTCGCCGCGGTGCGGCCGTACGACCTGCCGGTCGTCAACCCGGTGCGCACCGACGGCACCTTCGAGGAGGGCCTGCCGCTGGTCGGCGGCGTCTTCTTCAAAAAGGCCGACGAGGCGCTGGTGGCCGACCTCCAGGCACGCGGGCTGCTGTTCCGGCACATGGAGTACGAGCACACGTACCCGCACTGCTGGCGCTGCCACACCGCGCTCATCTACTACGCGCAGCCGTCCTGGTACATCCGCACCACCGCGGTCAAGGACGCCCTGCTGCGCGAGAACGAGCGCACGAACTGGTACCCGGACACCGTCAAGCACGGCCGCTACGGCGACTGGCTGGACAACAACATCGACTGGGCGCTCTCGCGCAACCGCTACTGGGGCACGCCGCTGCCCATCTGGCGCTGCGCCGAGGGCCACCTGACGTGCGTGGGGTCGCTCGCCGAGCTGTCCGAGCTGACCGCGCGCGACGTGTCGGGCCTGGACCCGCACCGGCCGTACATCGACGAGGTCGTCTTCGGGTGCCCGGCGAAGTCGGGCGACGCGGCGTGCGGCGCCGAGGCGGTGCGCGTGCCGGAGGTGATCGACGCCTGGTACGACTCGGGTGCGATGCCGTTCGCGCAGTGGGGGTACCCGTACCGCAACCGGGAGATCTTCGAGCAGGCCTACCCCGCCCAGTTCATCAGCGAGGCGATCGACCAGACGCGCGGGTGGTTCTACACCCTCATGGCGGTCGGCACGATCGTCTTCGACCGCAACTCGTACGAGAACGTGGTCTGCCTCGGCCACATCCTCGCCGAGGACGGCCGCAAGATGTCCAAGCACCTGGGCAACATCCTGCAGCCGATCCCGCTCATGGACCAGCACGGCGCCGACGCCGTGCGCTGGTTCATGGCCGCCGGTGGATCGCCTTGGGCCGCGCGGCGCGTGGGCCACGGCACGATCCAGGAGGTCGTCCGCAAGACGCTGCTGACGTACTGGAACAGCGTCAGCTTCCAGGCGCTGTACGCCCGGACGAGCGGCTGGACGCCCTCGGCCGACGACCCGGCGCCCGCGGACCGCCCGCTGCTCGACAAGTGGCTGCTCTCCGAGCTGCACCAGCTGGTCGCCGACGTCGACGCGGCCATGGAGGCCTTCGACACCCAGCGCGCCGGCAAGGCGCTGTCGGCCTTCGTCGACGACCTGTCGAACTGGTACGTCCGCCGCTCCCGCCGCCGCTTCTGGAACGGCGACGCCGCCGCGCTCGCGACGCTGCACACCGCGCTGGAGACGGTGACGCGGCTGATGGCACCGCTCGTGCCGTTCATCACCGAGCGCGTGTGGCAGGACATCGTGCGCCCGGTCGACGCCGTCGCCCCCGAGTCGGTGCACCTGGCCGCCTGGCCGGTGTCGGACAGTGCGCTCGTCGACAAGGAACTGTCGGCGCAGATGCGGCTGGTGCGCCGCCTGGTCGAGCTGGGCCGGGCGACGCGCGCCGACTCCGGCGTCAAGATCCGCCAGCCGCTCGGCCGCGCGCTCATCGGCGCGCAGGGCTGGGACGCGTTGTCCGACGAGTTGCGCGCGCAGATCGCCGAGGAGCTGAACGTCGTCTCGCTGGCGTCCCTCTCCGACGCGGGCGGCGACCTCGTGGAGTTCTCCGCCAAGGGCAATTTCCGGGCGCTGGGCAAGCGGTTCGCGAAGGAGACGCCGAAGGTCGCGGGCGCCGTCGCGGCGGCCGACGCCGCGGAGCTGTCGGCCGCCCTCAAGGCGTCCGGCACCGCGACGGTGCTGCTGGACGGCGCGCCGGTCGAGGTCTCCGCGGACGAGGTGATCATCACCGAGACGCCGCGCGAAGGCTGGGCGGTCGCGAGCGAGGCGGGCGCGACCGTCGCCCTCGACCTGCACCTGACCGACGAGCTGCGCCTCGCGGGCACCGCCCGCGAGGCGATCCGGCTGATCCAGGAGGCCCGCAAGACGTCGGGCTTCGACGTCGCCGACCGCATCGCGGTCTGGTGGAGCGCGGACACGAGCGAGCACACCCGGTCGGCGCTGCTGGCCCACGGCCCGCAGATCGCCGAGGAGGTGCTCGCGCTGCAGTTCGCCGAGGGTGCCCCGGAGGACGAGGAGCTGCCGCTGCACGGCGACGAGAACCTCGGCCTGCGCTTCTGGCTGCGCCGGATCACCTGATCACTCGATCACCTGATCCGTCGATCGCATGATCGCCTGATCAGGCGATCGCTCGATCCGGAACCTCGCCATGCGGTGGGGTACGACCAAGCTCCGTACCCCACCGCATGACTGCCCCAGAACCCTGGTATTTCGGACCTTTACTCCATTTCTCCGGCGAAGTGCCTATGCTGGCCGGTTATGACCGCTATACCGCCTCAGAGCCGGAGCTCGGCACGCGTGGAGATCGCACGCCTGTGCGGCTCCGGGCTAGACGGCGACCGGCTGCTCGCGGAGGTCACCACCCGGCTGCGCGAGGTCGTGCCGTTCGACGGCTGCTTCATCTCCTCGACCGACCCCGACACGTTGATGTGCACGCATCACGCGGTGGCCGACGGCCTTCCCCCCTGGGTGTGCGGCCCGTTCTTCCACAACGAGTTCCTCGACAACGACTTCAACAAGTTCGCCGACCTGGCCCGCATGCCGACGGGTGTGCGTACGCTCGGCGAGGCCACCGACGGACACCTCGGCCGCAGCGCCCGCTACATCGACATCAACTCGGGGCTCGGTTTCGGCCACGAGGCGCGCGTCGCCTTCTCGGTCGGCGACCGCACCTGGGCCGTCGGCAACTTGCTGCGCGAGAAGGGCAGCAGCGACTTCACCGAGGCGGAGCGGCAGTTCCTCGCCCTGGTCTCGGAGGACGTGGCACGCGGCATGCGGGCCGCGGTGCTCGGCGAGCGCGAGCCCGAGGTCCTGGCTCCCGACAGCCTTCCCGCCGGCCCCGGTGTCGTCGTCTTCGACGCCGAAGGGCGCCTGATCAGCGCGACCGACGAGGCCGCGGCGTGCCTGCGGAGCATCGACCCGCGTACGCCGACCGCCGGTGCCGCGACGCCCTTCGGGTTCCCGCTGCCGCTCGCGGCGTCCATGCTCGTCGCCCGGGCCCGGGCACACGCGGCGGGGCGCGGCGCACCCCCGGCGAGCGTTCGGCTGCGCACCCGCAACGGTGCGGGGCTGCGACTCCAGGCGGCGTGCACCCGGACCCCCGACGGCGCTCCCGGCGGTACGGCGCTGACCATCGCACCGTCCGCGGCCGCGGAGCTCGCGCCGACGGCCGTGGGGACGTACGACCTGTCGCAGAGCGAGCAGGCCGTGACCGCGTACCTGGCACGGGGGTTCGCGCCCGCCGACATAGCGGCCAGACTCGGCCTCGCCGCGGAGACGGTCGACCTGGACGTGCGGAGCGTGCTGCACAAGACCGGCTCGGCCAACCGCGGCCAGCTCACCTCGCGCATCTTCACCGACCACTACTACCCGGCTCACAATGCGGGCTGCCGTCCGCTGGTCGCAGCGTAGGCAGCCCGCGAAGTCACCGGGACCGGCGGGTCGTTCGCACCGGGCGGCCGGCCACGGGGTGGTGATCGCGAAGTCCTCGTCGAAGGTGTCGAGGTAGTCCGGCGAACCGCTGGAGCGGTTCGACGGTGCCACTGGCGGGCTTGATCTGCCCGGCCGCGCACGGCTGCTCGACCGTGGCCCGACCGGTCACCAGGCTGTCGAACGCCCCGCGGCCGAGCAGGTGGACGGCGTCCTTCCCGACTGATCCTTTCGGTACTTCTCCGCCCGGACGGATAGCGCCGACCACCCGCCCAGGACGGTCGCATCGGCCCGCGACCCGGACGCGCCCACCGGATCTGGCAGGCGCCGCCTCCTGGTGCCGCCCCGCTTTCGGAGACCTGCCCGCGGTTCACTCGAAGGTGTGGGTCAATTTGTTGCTAAACGCGCCGAGGCCCGCCCCTTGGCAAGGGCGGGCCTCGGCGTATCTGCGGATGTCGACCGGGGTCGGGCGGCGAAGCCGTCGTCAGGTCTGACGGTGACTCAGTTGTCGCCGTCCTCGTCGATCAGGAAGCCGCGCATCGGCGTGGCCTGCTGCATCGGCTGCGGCTGCGGCGCCTGCGGGCGGACCGGAGCCATCTGCTGGGTCATCGGCTGGCTCATGGCGGGCGCCATCTGCTGGCCGATCGACGGCGTCATGGCCGGCGTCATCGACGACGGGACCGGCGACGACGACATCGCGGGCGGCAGCGAAGCGGTGGCCGGGGTACGCGGCGGGGCGAGCGAGTCGTCCGCCTGCGACTCCAACTGCCGCAACTGGCTGTCGAGGTACGACTTGAGCCGCGTGCGGTACTCACGCTCGAACGCGCGCAGGTCGTCGACCTTGCGCTCGAGGGTGGCACGCGCGCTCTCCAGCGAGCCCATCGCGACGCGGTGCTTCTCCTGCGCGTCCCGCTCCAGCGCGTCGGCCTTCGAGCGCGCGTCGCGCTCCATGCCCTCGGCGCGGGTGCGTGCCTCACCGACGATCTTGTTCGCCTCGGAACGCGCCTCGGCGATCGCCTGGTCCGCGGTCTGCTGCGCGAGCGCGAGCACGCGGGCCGCGCTGTCGCCGCCCGGGCTCTGCATCTGGCCGCCGCCGAGCTGCGGCGGGCCGCCCATCTGGCCCTGCTGCTGCATCTGGTGCTGCTGCGGCTGGAGCTGCCCGCCCATGTGCTGGCCCTGCATCTGCTGCTGGCCGGGGAACTGCCCGCCCTGCAACTGGTGCTGCTGCGGCTGCCCCTGCATACCGCCCGGGCCCAGCTGCGGCTGTCCCTGCATACCGCCGGGGCCAAGCTGGGGCTGGCCCTGCATCGGGTGCTGCTGGGGACCGCCGTGCATCTGCTGTGGGCCGCCCATCTGCTGCTGCGGGGGCGGCGGAACCGGGGTGGGCCCGGATATGGCAGCCGGAACAGGGGCGTCGGGGCGTTCACGCTCCTTTCGCTGCTGCGCCTGCTGCTGACTCTGCGCGGCAGCGCGCGTCGCGGCTGCGAGTTTGGCCCGCAGGTCTTCGTTCTCGCGAAGCAGGCGGGTCAGTTCCGCCTCGACCTCGTCGAGGAACGCATCGACCTCGTCCTCGTCATAGCCCTCGCGGAGACGGACGGTCGTGAACTGCTTGTTACGCACGTCCTCGGGGGTCAACGGCATTTCTTCACCTCAACGTGATCGTCGGCATCCGGACAGACCGTACCGCTTACAGCCTGCCCACGACGGAGATCAGGATGTAGACGATGATGATCAGTACGAAGAAGGACAGGTCGAGCGCTACGCCCCCGAGGCGCAGGGGAGGAATGAACCTGCGCAGCAGCTTGAGCGGCGGATCCGTGACGGAGTAGGTCGCCTCCAAGATGACGACCATGGCCCCTCGGGGTTCGTAGGACCGTGCGAACTGAAACACGTAGTCCATCACCAAGCGGAAGATCAGCAGGAACAGAAAGCAGTACAGGACGATGGTCAATACCTCGCCCGCGACGCTCATGCCTCTGCCCCCTCATACGCGTTCCCGGGAGACCCGGTTCCTCTCCTCAGTTCTCGCACCCCTCTGACATCAACCAGGGTTTCAGCTCTGGTTGAAGAACCCGCCCTCAGCGATGCGGGCCTTGTCCTCTGCTGTCACGTCGACGTTAGCAGGCGACAGCAGGAAGACTTTCTGGGTCACCCGCTCGATGCTGCCGTGAAGACCGAAGACGAGTCCGGCGGCGAAGTCGACGAGTCGCTTCGCGTCGGTGTCCTCCATCTCGGTCAGGTTCATGATGACCGGTGTGCCTTCACGGAAGTGCTCACCGATCGTACGGGCTTCGTTGTAGGTACGGGGGTGCAGCGTCGTGATGCGGTAGGGCTCACGCTCGCTGACGACTTTGTGTACGGTCACCGGTGCACTGCTCTCGGGGCGGCGGTCGGGGATGGTCGACACGGTTGCCCGGTGCTCGTCGAGGCCGCGCTCGACGTGCAGTGCGGGCACGGGCCGGGGGAGCTCTTCACGGCGTTCGCGGGTTTCGCGAGGTGGTTCGCGGAGTTCCTCCCGCCGCTCCTCGCGGCGCTCCGGACGAGGCTGCTCGGAGCCCCGTTCGGCACGGCCGTCCGGGCCGATGTCGTCCTCATCGTAGTCGTCGTACTCGTAGACATCGTCCTCCACGAGGCCGAGGTAGACCGCCATCTTGCGCATCGCGCCGGCCATAGTCAGGGTCCTCCATGGTGGATCGGCTGTGGGTCACCGTGGGTCGTGCGATCCACTTCATGGCGACGCTACCGGAGCAAGCGTCTGACGCCGAGCACCGCAGTACCGACGCGTACATGTGTCGCTCCGGCCCCGACGGCCTGCTCGAGGTCGTTGCTCATCCCCGCCGAAACCATGGTTGCAGCCGGATGCGCTTCGCGCAGGCGGGTTGACATTTCCGCCAAGGCCTCGAACGCGCGGGCGGGTTCGGCGCCGAGCGGAGCGACCGCCATGAGCCCGCCGAGCCGCAGGCGGGGTGCCTCGGCGATGGCGTCGGCGAGCGCCGGTACGTCGGCCGCGAGCGCTCCCCCGCGCCCCGCGTCGCCGTCCAGGCTCACCTGAATCAGGCAGGTCAACTCCCGTTCGCGGCGGGCCGCGCCGACGGCCAGGGCGGCGACCAGGCGGGTCCGGTCGACCGAGTGCACGACGTCGGCGTACGCGGCCACCGAACGCGCCTTGTTGGTCTGGAGCTGGCCGATGTAGTGCCAGGTCAGATCAAGGTCCTTGCAGGCCTCGGCCTTTGGCGCGGCCTCCTGGTCGCGGTTCTCCCCCACATCGCGCACCCCGAGGCCAGCGAGCAGCCGTACGTCCGAGGCGGGGTAGGTCTTGGTCACCACGATCAGGTCCACCGCGTCGCGCGCGCGGCCCTCCGCGTCACATGCCGCGTCGATGCGCGCCCGCACCTCGCCGAGGTTGCTTGCGAGTTCCTCGCGGCGGGCGGCAAGTGCCGCGGGACCGGGGCCGTCTGTGGATTCCGAACTCATGTGCCCATCGTCCCCGAGGGTCGTCAAGCCGTCGGTGCCGGGGTTGTGGCCAGCCACACGTATCCGGCGATGCGCCCGGTCTTGCCGTCGCGGCGGTAGGAGAAGTGGTCGGCGGACTCACGCGTACACATGTGCGATTTCTCACCGGCGGGCACGCCCGCGTCCGCGAGTTGCGACCAGACGCCGGCCACGATGTCGAGGGCCGAAGTGCCTTGCCTCGTCCGCGAACGGGACGCCGGCACCCGGGCCGCCACCTCGTCGCACATCGCGTCGGGGACTTCGTAGCAGGGGCCGCAGACCGCGGGGCCGGTCTTGGCGACGATGCGTTCCGGGCGGGCGCCGAGTGCCGCCATCGCCTCGATGGTGGCGGGAATCACCCCGGCGTACAGGCCCGGACGGCCCGCGTGGGCGGCGGCGACGACCCCGGCGACCGGATCGGCGAGGAGTGCGGGCGTGCAGTCGGCCACCAGAACGGCCAGTGCGAGCCCGGGGGTTCGGGTGACCACGGCGTCCGCCTCGGGCGCCGCGCCGGGCCAGGGGCCGTCGACGGTGGCCACGTCGCGGCCGTGCACCTGGTTCATCCAGACGACCCGCCCGGCGTCGAACCCCAGCGCCTCCGCGACGCGGGCGCGATTGCCGTGCACGGTCCGGGAGTCGTCGCCGACGTGGCCGCCGAGGTTGAGGCTGTCGTACGGCGCCGCACCGGCCCCGCCGTGCCGGTCGGTGAACGCGAAGCCGACGCCGTGTTCCACGGTCCGCAAGGTGAACAAGGCGACTCCCACGGGACGAAGGGGGCACGGCACGGATACGGCGACGATGTAGGACGGATGCGGAACGGATGCGGGACCGGTACGGGACGGATTCGCCGGACGCGGCCGCGGCCACCGCACCGGATTCCGGCGGCCGGACGGCGCACGGGCCCCTACCCCGAGGGGTAAGGGCCCGTGACGACCGACTACTTCATGAAGGGCGGGACGTCCAGGTCGATGTCCTCGCGCACCGGTTCGGGGACCAGCGGGGTGCGCGGCGGCGGCGGGTACTGCCCGCCGGCCGGGCTGTCCACCGGACCGAGGACGCTCTGCCCGCCGGGCGCCGGGGTGCGCGGCGGCTCGGGGGCGCGCTGCGGCGGCTGCTGCTCGGCCGGGCGGTTCACCTTGCCCAACTCGCTCTTGGACGGCGGCTGCCCGCCGTCGAACCCGGCCGCGATGACGGTGACGCGGACCTCGTCGCCGAGCGCGTCGTCGATCACCGCACCGAAGATGATGTTGGCCTCGGGGTGCGCGGCCTCGCTCACCAGCTGCGCGGCCTCGTTGATCTCGAACAGGCCGAGGTCCGAGCCGCCGGAGATGGACAGCAGGACGCCGCGGGCGCCGTCGATGGACGCCTCGAGCAGCGGGCTGGAGATCGCCATCTCCGCCGCCGCCACCGCGCGGTCGTCGCCGCGCGCGGAGCCGATGCCCATGAGCGCGGAACCGGCCTCCGACATCACGGACTTGACGTCCGCGAAGTCCAGGTTGATGAGGCCCGGCGTGGTGATGAGGTCGGTGATGCCCTGGACACCGGACAGCAGGACCTGGTCGGCGGAGCGGAACGCGTCGAGAACGCTGACCTGGCGGTCGGAGATCGACAGCAGACGGTCGTTCGGGATGACGATCAGGGTGTCGACCTCGTCGCGCAGCTGCGCG
This sequence comes from Streptodolium elevatio, assembly GCF_053592165.1. Classification (NCBI taxonomy): domain Bacteria; kingdom Bacillati; phylum Actinomycetota; class Actinomycetes; order Kitasatosporales; family Streptomycetaceae; genus Streptodolium; species Streptodolium elevatio. The sequence continues at coordinate 70,276 of NZ_JBSFVE010000018.1, read as the reverse complement.
ATGCCGTCCTCGGCCTGGTTGGCGCGGCGGCGTCCCTCGAAGGTGAACGGGCGCGTGACGACGCCGATGGTCAGGGCACCGAGGTTGCGCGCGATGTTCGCGACGACCGGTGCGCCGCCCGTACCGGTGCCGCCGCCCTCGCCCGCGGTCACGAAGACCATGTCGGCCCCCTTGAGGACCTCCTCGATCTCCTCGCGGTGGTCCTCGGCGGCCTTGCGGCCCACCTCGGGATTGGCCCCCGCGCCGAGTCCGCGCGTCAGTTCGCGGCCGACGTCGAGCTTGACGTCGGCGTCGCTCATGAGCAGCGCCTGCGCATCGGTGTTGATCGCGATGAACTCGACGCCCTTGAGACCGACCTCGATCATGCGGTTGATGGCGTTGACACCGCCACCGCCGATGCCTACGACTTTGATGACTGCGAGGTAGTTCTGGGGTGCTGCCACGCCGAAGGCCTCTCGCCTCGAGTTCCGGTCGACACGCCGTGGTGCGGCGTGCCGACATTGCCGACCAGGGGAAGTCTCGGGACTCGGCTCGTGATGAGCCCCCGAACCCTCACCCTCAGGTATAGAGTTAGGGCCTGCGCCATACGAAAACCGCGTCAACCTGGGGCTACGCAGGACACTAGGTGCCGGAAGGGCCCGGTTCAACGAACACGCCGAGCCATCCCCCCTTCTTTTTGCCGTGGTGTTTTTATCGCATCGCCGCGCCCCCGGCTCACGGCGACCCCGTACCGGGCTCACGGCCGGTCCCCCACGGACCTGCCGCCGACCCCCGAACGGACCCTTACAGCGGGGTGTTCCGAGTCGCAGGCGCCTCGGGGACGCTGACGTCGTACACCTTCGCCTTGAGCTTCATCAGGGCGACCAGCACCTCGGCCTTGCGCGGGGAGTCCCCCGCGCCGCCCCACATCACCAGGACCCCGTCGTCCAGGGTCATGACGATGTCGTCCCTCGTCCGCGCGGTGATGTCGCGGACCCGGGGGGCGACGGTGGGCGGCAGCGCGCCGATGACCTCCACGACCCCGCGCAGTGTCCTGTCGTCCACGGTGGCGGGATCCGCCTTGATCACCGGTACCCCTTGCGGCACCGCGTCCACCGTACCGAACCGTACGCCGGTTTTGTCGATTTCCGCGAAACGCCCGGAATCCGGCATCACCGCGGCGACTTGACGTTCCGTCACCCGGATCTTGACGGTGTGCGGCCAGTCGCGCGTCACGCTCACCGACGCGACGCGCGGAAGCGCCGCGACCCGCCGCTCGATCGCGCCCAGGTCGACACGCGCGAGCGGCTTGCCGACCGGGACCTTTGCCGCGTCGGTGATCTGCGCCGGGGTGAGCACCGCCGTGCCGCGGACCGACACCTTCTCGGTGTCGAACAGCGGCGAGTACATGACGGTGCCCCACACACCGCCCGCGAGCACGAGCACGACGATGATGACGATCGCCGGCCTGAGGTTCGTCCACCGGCGCCCCGTGCGGGACTTGCCCGGCCCGGCGGGCCGGGGCGGCCGGGCGGCACCGGGCGCCCGCTGCCGTCCCGGTCGTTCCACCGTGGCCTGACGGTCCCTCACGTCCTGCGTGTCTCCTCGGGCTGGGTCTCCTCGACTGCGCGCGAATGTCAGGTACGCGCCGCCGCGATCGCTTCGTGCACCATGCGCACCAGAGTCTCGTCGGCGTCCCGGCGGCCGAACTCGGCCGCCGCGCGCCCCATGGTGTACAGGCGCCCTGGGTCGGTGAGCACCGGCAGCACGTTCGCGGTGATCCACTCCGGGGTCAGGTCGGCGTCGTCGACCAGGAGGCCGCCGCCCGCCTTGACCACGGGCTGGGCGTTCAGCCGCTGTTCGCCGTTGCCGATCGGCAGCGGCACGTAGGCTGCGGGCAGCCCGACGGCCGACAGCTCGGCGCAGGTCATCGCGCCCGCGCGGCACAACACCATGTCGGCCGCGGCGTACGCGAGGTCCATCCTCTCCACGTACGGCAGCACGACGTACGGCGGCGCGCCGGGCGGCGGTGTGATCGTCAGCTCGTTGTTCGGCCCCGCCGCGTGCAGCACCTGCACGCCGGACGCGAGCAGCTGCTCGGCGGTCGCGGACAGCGTCTCGTTGAGCCGCCGCGCGCCCTGCGACCCGCCGAACACCAGCAGCGTCGGACGCATCGGGTCGAGCCCGAACGCGGCACGGGCCTTCTCGCGCTCTGCCTCGCGGTCGAGCGTGGAGATCGCGCGGCGCAGCGGGATGCCGATGTAGCGGGCGTTGCGCAGCTTGCTGTCCGGGGTGCTGACCGCGACGAACTGCGTGTAGCGCGCCCCGATCTTGTTGGCCAGGCCGGGCCGCGCGTTGGCCTCGTGCACGACGATCGGGACGCCCTGGCGCTTGGCGGCGAGGTATCCCGGCAGCGCGACGTACCCGCCGAAGCCGACCACGACCGACGCGCGCGTGCGCTCCAGCACCGCGGCGGCCTCGCGGATCGTGCCGCGCAGACGACCGGGGACGGTCATCAGCTCGGGGGTTGGCTTGCGCGGCAACGGGACCGCCGGGATCAGCGCGAGCTCGTAGCCGCGGGCCGGGACGAGCTTCGTCTCCAGGCCTTTGGACGTGCCCAGCGCGGTGATGCCCACATCGGGGTTCTCGCGCCGCAACGCATCAGCGAGGGCGAGGGCCGGCTCGATGTGCCCGGCGGTTCCACCGCCGGCGAGGACGACATGCACCTGTTTCACCGCTCCCTGCGCGGCAGGATCCGCGCGAACGCACGGCGGACCGCCCCGGGACCCTGGGCCGCGAGCTGCTTCTGTGCTCCCGGTTCGGTACGGGCGAACGAGAGCAGCATTCCCACGGCGAACATGGTCGGAAGCAAGGCGGAGCCTCCGTAGGACACCAACGGCAAGGGCACACCGGCGATCGGCAGGAGACCGAGCACCGCACCGATGTTGATCGTGGCCTGGGCCGTGATCCACGCGGTGGCGCCCCCCGCGGCAAGCCGTACGAAGGGGTCCTTCGTGCGGCCTGCGACGCGGATACCCGCATAGCCTAGGGCCGCGAAGAGGGTGAGTACCGACAGCGTCCCCACCAGTCCCAGTTCCTCGCCGATGACGGCGAAGATGAAGTCGGTGTGGGCTTCGGGAAGGGTGCCCCATTTCTCATAGCTCGTCCCGATTCCGCTGCCGAACAACCCGCCGGTCGACAGCGCGTAGATGCCGTGGGCGGCCTGGAGGGTTTCACCCTGGGGATCGGAGAACGGGTCGAGGAACGAGCCGAAGCGGGCCGCCCGGTGCGGCTTCATGAGCACGAAGACGGTCGTCAGCAGCGCCGCGGCACCCAGCGCGAGGACGAACAGCCGGCCGGGCGCCCCGGCCACCCACAGCAGTGCCAGCACGACCACCGTGATGATCATCGCGGTGCCCATGTCGCCGCCCATCATCACCAGGCCGAGCACCAGCAGCGCGCCGGGGAACAGCGGGATGAACAGGTGCCGCCACTGGCCGAGCAGCCGCTGCTTGCGGGTGAGCAGGTCGGCGCCCCACAGTACGAGGCCGAGCTTGGCGAACTCGGACGGCTGGATCTGGAACACGCCGCCGAGCGCGATCCAGTTGCGGTTGCCGTTGACCTCCATGCCGATCCCGGGCACCAGCACCAGGCACAGCGCACCGATCGCGCCCAGCAGCAGCGGGTACGCGAGCATGCGGTACGCCCGCACCGGCAGCCGCGCGCCCAGCCACATCAGCGGCAGCCCGATGCCGATCGCGATCGCCTGCTTGAGGAAGACCGCGCTGAAGTCGCCGTACGTGACCCGCGAGAAGATCTGCGATGCGGACAGCACCATGACCAGGCCGAGCACCGACAGCAGCAACCCGGCGCCGAGCAGCAGGTAGTACGACGCGAGCGGCCGGTCCAGGGCCTGCCGGATGTCGCGCATCCGCGACCGCTCCGGTCCACGGCTGCCGGACCCGCGGGCGGCCGGCACGGCGGCGGCCGCGCGCGCTCTCCCCCACCACGCGGCGGGCCTCTGCGCGCTCTTGCGTGCCTCCTTCGTCGCCCCGGGCATGGTGGGCCGCCCCGTCAGGAAACGTCGCCGGAGAGCCTGTGCACCGCCTCGGCGAACGCGTCGCCGCGCGCACCGTAGTTGCTGAACATGTCCATCGAGGCACACGCCGGGGCGAGGAGCACGGTGTCCCCCGGACGGGCCAGTTCCGCCGCCTTGCGCACCACGAGATCCATGGCCCCAGTGTCGGTCGCGTCGACCTCGGAGACCGGGACATCGGGGGCGTGTCGCGCCAGTGCGTCGCGGATCACAGCGCGGTCGGCGCCCAGCAGCACGACGCCGCGCAGGTGGTCGCGGGCGCCCGCGACGAGTTCGTCGAAGGACGCGCCCTTGGCCAGGCCGCCCGCGATCCACACCGTCGACGGATACGCCGCGAGCGACGCGGCCGCCGCGTGCCCGTTGGTGGCCTTGGAGTCGTCGATGTACGTGACGTCCTCGACGGTGGCGACGTGGGCGATGCGGTGCGCGTCGGGGCGGAAGGCCCGCAGGCCCTCGCGCACCGCCTCGGGATCGACGCCGTACGCCCGGGCGAGCGCGGCGGCGGCCAGCGCGTTGGCGACGTTGTGCGGCGCGGCCGGCACGACGTCGGCGACCTGGGCCAGTTCGGCGGCCTCCGTGCGGGGGTCGGCCACGAACGCCCGGTCGACGAGCAGGTCCTCCACGACACCGAAGCCGCTCGGGCCGGGTGCGCCGAGGCCGAAGCCGATCGCCCGGCAGCCTTCGGTGACGTCGGCCTCGCGGACCAGTTCCTCGGTCGCGGGGTCGGCGAGGTTGTAGACGCAGGCGACCTCCGCGCCGGCGAAGATCCGGCCCTTGTCGGCGGCGTAGGCCTCCGGGGAGCCGTGCCAGTCCAGGTGGTCCGGGGCGATGTTGAGGACGGCCGCGGCGCGCATGCGCGGGGCGCGGGAGCCCTCCTGCCACGGGCTGAGCCAGTGGAGCTGGAAGCTGGACAGTTCGAGGGCGAGGACGTCGTACGCCTGGCCGCCCCGCTCGTCGCGGGCCAGCACGGCGTCCAGCACCGGCGTCCCGACGTTGCCGACCGCCTCGGCGCGCAGCCCGGCCGCGGCCAGGATGCTCGCGAGCATGCGCACGGTGGTGGTCTTGCCGTTGGTGCCGGTGATGGCGAGCCAGGGGGCGGCGCCTTCGCGGGGGCGCACCCGCCAGGCGAGTTCGACGTCGCCCCACACCGGGATCCCGGCCTTCGCGGCGGCGGCGAACAGCGGCGCGTCCGGGCGCATGCCGGGCGACGTCACGACGACGTCGACGCCGTCGGGCAACGTCGTGTCGTCGCCGAGGCGCACGGTCGCGCCGATCGCGGTCAGGTCCGCGGCCCGGGAGCGCGCGTGCTCGTCGTCCGCACCGTCCACCACCACGACCCGGGCGCCGAGTTCGCGCAGCGCACGGGCGGCCGAGGCGCCCGAGATCCCGGCGCCCACGACGCAGGCGGACAGCTCGCCCCACGGGGCGTCCAGGTGGTCGAACGCGCCGAGGTCGGGCGCCGTCGCACGGTGGCCCGGCACGGGGCGTTCGTCTGTCATCCGGCGGTCACCCGTCACTTGGCCGTCACCCAGCCCGCATAAAAGATGCCGATGCCGAGGATCACGCAGAGGCCCGCGATGATCCAGAAGCGAACGACGATGAGTACTTCGGGCCAGCCTTTCAGCTCGAAGTGGTGTTGCAGCGGAGCCATGCGGAAGACACGCTTGCCGGTCATCTTGAAGAAGCCGACCTGGATGATGACGGACAGCGAGATGATCAGGAACAGGCCGCCCAGCAGCGCGGACAACAGCTCGGTCTGGGTGCAGATCGCCAGGCCCGCGAGCGCGCCGCCGAGGGCGAGGGAGCCGGTGTCGCCCATGAAGATCTTGGCGGGCGAGGTGTTCCACCACAGGAAGCCGAAGCAGGAGCCCATCATCGCGGCGGCCACGATCGCGAGGTCGAGCGGGTCGCGTACGTCGTAGCACGCGGCACTGGCCGACGCCTCGAACGCGCAGCTCTGGCCGTGCTGCCACACGCCGATGAAGGTGTACGCGCCGAACACGATCACCGACGCGCCGGTGGCGAGTCCGTCGAGGCCGTCGGTGAGGTTGACGCCGTTCGAGTGGCCGGCGATCAGGATGTACGCCCACACCACGAAGAACACCGGCGTCAGGTCGAGCGCGGTGTCGGTGACGAAGGACAGGTTCGTCGACGCGGGCTCGAAGCCGCGGTCGTTGGGGAACTGCAGGGCCAGGATCGCGAACGAGATGCCGACGAACGACTGGCCCGCGAGCTTGGCCTTGGCGCGCAGGCCCAGGCTGCGCTGCTTGACGATCTTGATGAAGTCGTCGACGAAGCCGACGAGTCCGAGGCCGGCCATCAGGTAGAGCACCAGGATCGCCGACGCGGTCGGCCGTTCCAGGGTGATGGCCTTGGCCCCCGCGTACCCCAGGAGCGCGGCCAGGATGATGACCGCACCGCCCATGGTCGGGGTGCCGCGCTTGCTGTGGTGGCCCTGCGGGCCGTCGTCCCGGATCAGCTGGCCGTAGCCGCGCTTGACCAGGATGCGAATCGCGAGCGGTGTGCCGATGAGCGACAGCACCAGGGCGATTCCACCGGAGAGCAGAACCGCCCTCACCGGCGCACCTCCCCGGCGGCCGCCGCGTCGTGCACGCCGCCCGTGCCGCCTGCCCCGCCCGCGCCGTCCGCTCCGTCGTCCAGCAGGGCGAGGGCGACGCGCTCCAGCGCCGCACCGCGCGACGCCTTCACCAGCACGACGTCGCCCGCGCGCAGCTCGGACCGCAGCAGGTCGACGGCCGCCTGCGTGTCGGGTACCAACACCGACTCCTCACCCCAAGAACCCTCGTTCTTCGCCGCAATGTCCATCCATGCGGCCTCCCTGCCCCCTACCGCCACCAGGCGGCCGATGTTCAGCCGCACCGCGAGGCGGCCGATCGCGTCGTGCTCGGCCAGCGAGGCGTCCCCCAGTTCGCGCATCTCCCCGAGCACCGCCCATGTGCGGCGGCCGCCCGCCATCGCCGCGAGCGCCTTGAGCGCGGCACGCATCGAGTCGGGGTTGGCGTTGTACGCGTCGTTGACCACCGTCACGCCGTCGGCGCGCTCGGTCACTTCCATGCGCCAGCGCGACACCGATCCGGCCTCGCCGAGCGCGGTCGCGATTTCGCCGACGCCCATGCCCAACTCGCGTGCCACCGCCGCGCAGGCGAGGGCGTTGGCCACGTGGTGCTCACCGTACAGGCGCAAGATCACCGGCGCATCGCCGTCCGGTGTGCGGAGTGTGAAGGAGGCGCGTCCGGCGGGGTCGAGTCGTACGTCTTGGGCGCGGATGTCCGCACTCGCCCCTTCGCCGAAGAACACCACGCGAGCGCGCGTGCGTTCGGCCATCGCGCGCACCAGCGGGTCGTCGGCGTTGAGCACCGCGACGCCGTCGGCCGGCAGGGCCTCGACGAGTTCGCCCTTGGCCTTGGCGATCGTCGCGCGGTCGCCGAACTCGCCCAGGTGGGCGGTCCCGACGTTGAGCACGACACCGATGCGCGGCGGTACGACGCCGCACAGGTAGGCGATGTGGCCCACCCCGCGCGCTCCCATCTCCAAGACCAGGTGACGGGTGGCCAGTTCGGCGGACAGCGCGGTCAGCGGCAGTCCGATCTCGTTGTTGAACGAGCCGGGCGGCGCGATGGTCTCGCCGGCGTGCGCGATCACCTGGGCGATCAGGTCCTTGGTGCTGGTCTTGCCGGACGAGCCGGTGATGCCGACCACGGCGGTCTGCGGCAGGCGGTCGGTGACGTGCCGGGCGAGGCGTCCCAGCGCCTCGACGACCGCGCCGGTCCCGTCGGCCGCGGTGTCGCCCGCGGTCTCCGCCACGATGATCGAGGGCACGCCGGTCTCGCGGGTCGCGAGCACCGCGACGGCACCGTCGCGCACCGCGGCCTCGGCGAAATCGTGGCCGTCGGCGTGCTCGCCGACCACCGCCGCGAACAACGAACCGGGGGTCACCCGGCGCGAGTCGACGACCACCTCGGCGGTGATCAGCGCCTCGGGGTCCGCGCCCCCGGCAAGCCGCCCGCCGACGGCCGCGGCGGCGTCGGCGAGTGTCGTGGCAATCACTGTTGGGTCTCCTCAAGCGGCGACACAGACGGCGCCACGGCGCGGTCGCCCGCGGCGGCGTGCGCCGCGCGATCGGTGGTCGGGGCGGAATCGGTGCGCGGTGTGCGTCCGGCGGTCGGGGCCGGGTCGGTGGTCGGAGCGTAGGTGGTCGGAGCGGCCCCGCCGGGCTGTGCCTCGCTGCGCGGGGCGGCCTCGCCGGGCGGGTCGGCGTCGATCCTCCCACCGGCCCCCGGTGCCGGATCGGGCGCCCCGGAGGCGGCACTTCCGGACGCCCCGTCAGCTGGGGTGGAAGGAGCGGCAGGATCGGCGGGACCGATGCCGGGGCGGACGCTCCCGCCGGGCCGGGGGCCGCGGTCGCGGTCGAGTCGGCGGCGCAGGGCCGCCCGCAGTTCGACGCGGTCGTCGAACGGGCGCACCTCGTCGCCGATCTTCTGCCCCTGCTCGTGGCCCTTGCCGGCGACCACCACGACGTCGCCGGGGCCGGCGTGCTCCACGGCCCACGCGATCGCGGTGGCCCGGTCCGGCTCGACCACGAGTTCGCCGTGCGGCTCGGCGACCGCCGAGACGCCCTCGACCATCTCGCCGAGGATCGCCAGCGGGTTCTCCGAACGGGGGTTGTCGCTGGTCAGGACGGCGACGTCGGCGAGGCGTACGGCGGCCGCACCCATCAGCGGACGCTTGCCGCGGTCCCGGTCGCCGCCGCAGCCGAGCACCGCGAACAGCCGGTTCGCGGTGACCTCGCGCAGCGCGCCGAGCAGCGTCTCGACGGCGTCCGGCGTGTGCGCGAAGTCGACGACGGCGGTGAACGGGGCGTCCTCGTCGACGCGTTCCATGCGGCCGGGCACGCCGGGCACGCCGGCGACCCCGGCGACCGCGACGTCCAGCGGGATCCCGGCGGTGACGAGGGTGACGACCGCCAGCGCGGCGTTGGCGACGTTGAACGGGCCGGGGAGGCGTACCGACGCATCCGCCTTCACGCCGTCCGGGCCGACCAGGCGGAAGCGGCTGCCGTCCGGGCCCAGCTCGGTGTCCTCGACCCGCCAGTCCGCGTCGCGGGTGCCGGAAGGGGACACCGTCGTGATCGGGATCGCGGGCGCCTCCGCGATGCGGCGGCCGTACGCGTCGTCGACGTCGACCACGCCCGCCTTCGCCCGCTGCGGCGTGAACAGGTCGGCCTTCGCCCGGAAGTACTCCTCCATCGTGCCGTGGAAGTCCAGGTGGTCCTGCGTCAGGTTGGTGAACAGCGCGACGTCGAACACCGTGCCGTCCACGCGGCCCATCGCGAGAGCGTGGCTGGAGACCTCCATCGACGCGGCGGTCACGCCCTTCTCCGCCATGACCCCGAACAGCGCCTGGAGGTCGGGGGCCTCGGGCGTCGTCATGGAGCTGGCCACCACCGCGTCGCCGATCCGGGTCTCGACCGTGCCGATCAGGCCCGTGGTGTGGCCGCCGGCGCGCAGGCCGCCGTCGAGCAGGTAGGCGGTGGTCGTCTTGCCGTTGGTGCCGGTGACCCCGAAGAGGGTCAGCGCGCCACCCGGATGGTCGTAGACCCATGCGGCCACCTCGCCCAGCCGGGCGCGCGGGTCGGCGACCACGAGCACCGGCAGGCCGGTCGCGCGGGCCCGGTCGGCGCCGTCCGGGTCGGTCAGCACGGCCGCGGCGCCGAGGCCCGCCGCCTGCGCGGCAAACTCGGCGCCGTGCGCGCGGGTGCCGGGCAGAGCCGCGTACAGGTCGCCCGGGCGTACGGCACGGGAGTCGTGCGTCACACCGGTGAGTGCGGTCTCCCCGGCCGTCCCCGCCGGGCCGGCGGCCGCCCCCAGGAGGTCGTACAGGCCGGACAGCGGTCGCGGGCGCACACGGGCGGGACGGCGGAGAACTCGATCGGGCACGGCGGTGAGGCTACCTGCTTTTGCGGGCTGTCGAAGCACGCCGGGCGCGCCCCCGGGAGCGGCGTCGGGAGCCGTCACGGCTTCCACTCCACGGGAATGTCCGGCGACTTCGTGCCGGCGGGCGGGATCTTGCGGGTCTGGAGTGCGAACGACATGACGTCCTTGAAGACGGGCGCGCACAGGGTGCCGCCCCACTTGCCGTTGACCGGTGCCTGGATGGTCACCGACACCACGATCTGCGGGTTCTCGGCGGGTGCGAAGCCGATGAACGACGAGGTGTAGCCGTTGTAGCCGCCGACCTTCGGGTCCACCCGGTTGGCCGTGCCGGTCTTGCCGGCGACGCGGTAGCCGGGGATCTGCGCCTTGTTGCCGGTGCCCTCGTCGTCGGCGACGACGGACTCCATCATGTCGGCGACCATCCGCGCGGTCTCGGGGCTGACGACCTCGGTACGCCCGGGCGCGGGCGCGGGCCGGACCTTGCCGTCGGGACCGGTGGTGCCCTTCACGAGCGTCGGGTTGATGCGTACGCCGCCATTGGCGATGGTCTGGAACACGCTCGTGGCCTGCAGCGAGTTGAGCGAGAGGCCCTGGCCGAACGGGATCGTGTACTGCTGCGCGCCGTCCCACTTCTGCGGTGGCGGCAGCAGGCCCGCGGTCTCGCCCGGGAACCCGATCCCGCTCTTGGAGCCCATGCCGAACTTGCGCAGGTACTCGTCGAGTTTCGCGTTGGCGGCCGCCTGGTTCGGCCCGAGCTTCTCGGCGGCGAGGATCGTGCCGATGTTGCTCGACTTGGCCAGCACGCCGTTGAGCGTCAGGTACCAGGTGCCGTGGTCGACGTCGTCGTGGAAGACCCGGTCCGCGCGCGGCAGGGTGCCGGGGACGACGACCTGCGTCTCGGGGCCGGCCTTGCCCTCCTGGATGACCGCGGCCATGGTCATGACCTTGCTGGTGCTGCCGGGCTCGTAGGCCTCCTGCATCGGGCGGTTGCCCATGTCGGCGGCGTTGGCGGCACCGAGGTTGTTAGGGTCGAATCCGGGGGCGGTGGCCATCGCGAGGACTTCGCCCGACTTCACGTCCTGCACGACGACGGTGCCGCTCTCGGCGCCGGCTTCGGCGACCTTCCGCGCGATCATCTGCTCGGCGTACCACTGGATGTTCCGGTCTATGGTCAGCTGCACGGTGTCGCCGGAGACGGCGTCCTTGCCCTTCTTCCCGGCGGTGGGAATCTGCCGGCCGAGCGAGTTCTCGTACGTCACGCTGCCGTCGCGTCCGGCGAGCTGCTTGTCGAGGGCGAGTTCGAGGCCGCCGGCGCCCTTGTCGGAGGCGTTGACGAATCCGACGAGATTCGCGGCGACCGAACCCGCGGGATATACGCGCTTGCTGTGCGGGCTGGCGTAAATGCCGACGAGGTCGTCGCGCTTCTCGTCGGACAGTTTCTTCTGCGCTTCCTTGACCTTCGTCCACACGGCGGGGTCGACCTGCTTGGCGAGGACCACGTAGCGGGATTTCGGGGTGCGCAGTTGTTCCTCGATTTTGACGGGGTCGCCGGCGACGATCGGCGCGAGCGCGAGAGCCGTTGCCGTGGGGTTGTACTGCTGGACCTGGGTCGGGTCGGCGGTGATGTCGTACGCGTCGACCGATGACGCGAGGGTCACGCCGTTCGCGTCCACAATGGCTCCGCGATCGGCTGGCAACCGAACGGTTTGCATGCGCAGGCTGTTTGCGTCCGCGGCGTACGCGGAGGCGTCGAGCGCCTGCAACTGGACAATGCGGCCCACAAACAAGGTGAGCACGACGCCGAGCCCGATCAGGCCGAACCGCAGGCGCCGTTTCGGGTCGCCGAGGCGCAGTGTGCGCACGCGGACGGGTCCGCGGCGGACTTCGCGCGGTACATCGCGCTGCGACTCCCGGAGAGTTTCCCGGCGGACTTCGCGCCGCACCGGGGGACGGCGTTCGGCACCGGCCCCGGCAGCGCCGACGGCACCGGGCCGTACGACGCGGCGGGGGCGGCCGTCAGGGGTTGCCGGAGGGACGCTGCGCAGCCTCGGCCGCCGGGGACCGTCGGGGGCGACCGGAGAGCCGTCACCGCGCACCACACGCCTGCGCGCAGCGCCTTCGGCGCGAGCGGGGTCACCGGGCGGACGCCGGAAGCCGCGGTCGTCGGCGGGGCGGCGCCCACGCGGCCCGCCCGCGCGCCCGTCGTCGGCGAACCGGCGGCCACGCGGGTCACCCGGCCGCCCGTCGCGGGCACGGCGTGCGTCCTCAGCCCGGGCGCGCTCACGGTCGATCGAACGCCCGTGCTGATCAAGGTCGTTGGTGTCGGCGGCGCGAGGGTCGGCCGGGCGCCCGTCCTCTCGGCGCACAGGCGGTTCGCCGCGGCTGCCGGTCCGCCGGCCGTCCGTGCGTCCTGCGTCGGGGGGGCCGCCTTCCGGTGCGCGCCGGGGACCGCCAGGGCGGCCCTCGCGCCGGTCGGCGCCCTCACCGCGACCGCTCGAGCGGCCGTCGCGGGCAAACCGGCGACGCGGGTCACCCGAACGCCGCTCCTCCGGACCGCCGTTCCCGTCGCGTCCGGTCGTACCGCGGCCGTTCGCGCCGCGGGCACCTGGTGTCGGCCTGGGGGCGCCGGGCTCACGCGCCTGGCCGGCCTGCCGGTCCTCCCGCGCGGCGTCGGAACCGCCCGCGCGCCTGGGGTCGTCGGGACGGCGTACCCGGGCACGGTCGTCGCGCCCATCCGGACGGCCCTCGCGACCGCCGGCCCGCCGGTCGTCCGGCAGGCGCGGACGGCCCGGCGATGCCCCACGCGGCTCGCGCTCCCCCGCGTCACGTCGGCTCTCGCGTCGCTCGGCGCCCTCACCGCGACCGCTCGTGCTCCCGCCGCGCTCCCCGTCACGGGGACGCGGTCGCCTGACGCGGCGATCCCCGTCCCGGCGTGGGTCCCCGTCCCGGCGTGGGTCGCCGCCGCGGTCCGTCGGGAGATCCGATGGGCGGTCCGTCGAAGTGCCGGGCCGGTCACGGTCGTCGGCGGCTCCCGCGTCGCGGGACGCGCCGTCGCGCGGAAGCGGTCGCCCGCCGCGCACGCGCCTCTCGGCACCGCGATCCGTTCCGTCGGTGCCGCCGAGGAGGCGGCGCGCCCACGCCCCCGCGCCGGAGGCCGCCGGGCGGCCGCCTGCGGGGCGGGCGGGACGCCGCGGCGTGCCGTCCGGCCGGCGCTCCGCGTCCCGCGCGTCACCGCGCGGCTCGTCGTCCCCGTCGCGCCCACGCCCGTCTTGCATCTCGCCTCTCCCGACCTCACCGGCAGTCCGCCACGCACCAACCAACGCCCCCGAGCCCGGCGTCCGCCACCCGACGCGCCGTCCCGCGCGCACATCTCACGCACGCCGCACGTGCGACGACGCGCGGTTGCCGCGGCGTGCCGAGCCGTCGAGGACCGTCACGCCCCGCGGCCGGACGCCGGTTCCGGGCGGGCCGCAACGTACTCCGATCGGAGCCGTACCGGCCCCGCCCCGAGCACGGGGCCGGTGGGCTCCTTCACCGCCGTGGCCCTGGACCACGGCGCGCATTGGGGTGGCCGCGGGTTCGTCCCGGAGCACGGTCCGAGCGCGGCGGTCTGCTGCTCTAACGATGCGGTTGGGCCTGACCGGTGGCCCCGGCCTGCGGACCGGCGGCGGGCGCCTGGCCGGTGGCCTGCGGAGTCGTCTGCGGTGTCGCCTGCGGAGTCGCCTGCGGGACGGCGGGCGGCGCGGTCCCGGTGGCCGGCACGGCGCCCGGCGTCGTGGCCGCGGGTGCCGGGCTCACGCCCGGCAGCACGGCGGGCGGCGGCACCAGGGTCGGGGTCGGCCGCGGCGACGCGGGCTTGGGCGAGCCGAGCACCTGTCCGGTCACCGGGTCGATGAAGACCGGGGTGGTACCGGGCACCATGCCCAGTTCCTCCGCCTTGCGGGCCAACTCGCCGGGGGCGGACACCGCCTCCAGTTCGCGGCGCAGCGCCTGCTCCTCGTCGCTGAGGCGGGCGTTCTGCTTCTTGAGCCGGGACTGCTCGAACGAGCCCTGGTTGAGCGCGGTGTTGAGCAGCAGCAGGCCGAGCAGGCCGCCGCCGAGCAGCAGCACCATGAGCAGCACGAAGGGCGTGCGCGATGTGGGCGCGCGCGAGGAGTCCCGTACGGCGGCGCTGTCCGACCGGTCGCTCGTCAAGAATCCTCCCGTACGCGCTCGGCGGCCCGCAGCCGCGCCGACGCCGCACGCGGGTTCTGCCGGACCTCCTCCTCGGTCGCACCTTCGGAAGCGCGGGTGAGGAGCTTCAGGGTGGGCTTCAGTTCGTCGGGCACGACCGGCAGGTCCGGCGGCGCCTTGCTGGTCGCGCCCACGGCCAGGGCCCGCTTGGTCATGCGGTCCTCGAGCGAGTGGTACGACAGCACGACGATCCGGCCGCCGACGGCCAGCGCCGCGATCGCGGCGGGCAGCGCGCGCTCCAGGACCGGGAGTTCCTCGTTGACCTCGATGCGCAGTGCCTGGAAGGTGCGCTTGGCCGGGTTGCCGCCGGTGCGCCGGGTGGCCGCCGGGATGGCGTTGCGTACCAGGTCGACCAGGCGGGCGCTGTCGGTGAACGGCTCCCGCTCGCGCTCGCGCACGACGGTGTCGGCGATCCTGCGGGCGAACCGCTCCTCGCCGTAGACCTTGAGGATCCGGGCGAGGTCCGCCGCCGGGTAGGTGTTGAGCACCTCGGCCGCGGTGATGCCCCGGGTGGGGTCCATGCGCATGTCGAGCGGGGCGTCCTGGGCGTAGGCGAACCCCCGCTCCGCCTCGTCCAGTTGCAGCGACGAGACGCCGAGGTCGAACAGGATGCCGTGGATGCGCGGCACGCCGAGCCGGGTCAGCACCGCCGGGAGCTCGTCGTACACCGCGTGCACGGGGGTGAAGCGCTCGCCGAACGGGGCGAGGCGGCGGCCCGCCCGGGCCAGGGCCTCGGGGTCGCGGTCGAGACCGATCAGCCGCGCCTCGGGGAACCGGGTGAGCAGGGCCTCGCTGTGGCCGCCCATGCCGAGCGTGGCGTCGACGACGACCGCGCCGGGCCGGTCGGCCAGCGCCGGGGCGAGCAGGTTGACGCAGCGGTCGAGGAGGACGGGGACGTGCGCGTGGCCGCCCTGGTCGGGTGCTCCCGCCGCCGTGGAGGCTCCCGCGGCTCCCGAAGAGGACGAGGTACCGCCGGGCGCTGCGGGAGGCTTGGCGGTCGCGTTCATCTCGACCCTTTCGGTGGTGCTGCCGCCGTCGGGGCGGCGGGCTCGGGTGCCGCCGGGCCCGGCGGCGCGCGGTCGGAGTGCCGCGGGGCAAGACTGCCACGGATGGCGCGCGGCGCCGGGGAGGTCCGGACCGTACGTACCGTCAGGTCCCCGCCCGCTCGTCTGGGGAAGTGACGTTCTGGCACCGGGGAAGGAGTGCCAGAAAGCTCGGAGCGGGTGGAGACCTCACGGCACGTCCGTCAGGACAGCACCTCCTCGGAGAGCTCGGCGAACGAGTCCTCCTGCTCTTCCAGGTAGACGCGCCACGCCTCGGCGTCCCAGATCTCCACCCGGGCGCCCGCTCCGATCACGACGCACTCGCGTCCCAGGCCCGCGTATGCACGAAGCGCCGGGGGGACCAGGACGCGGCCCTGCTTGTCCGGGACCTCATCGGAGGCGCCCGCGAAGAACACCCGCATGTAGTCCCGGTGGGCTTTGGAGGCCAGCGGGGCTTCGCGCAGTTGCTCGGTGATGCGCTCGAACTCGGGGAGGGGCCACACATAGAGGCAGCGCTCCTGCCCCTTGGTGATCACTAGGCCCTCCGCCAATTCGTCACGGAACTTCGCCGGAAGGATCAGCCGACCCTTCTCGTCCAACCGGGGCTCGTAGGTGCCCAAGAACACAGGGCACCTCCGCACCGTTCGAGTTCTTGCTTTCTCACGGCCCCATTTCCCGCCACTCTACTCCACCAAACCCCACGGTCAACCCTCAGCGGACCCGCCACACGCCCCCCAGTGGCCACAAAAGCGCAGGTCGGAGGGGGTGGGGCAAAGTGGAGGGCGCGTACGACCGACTCGCACGCGCCCCCTGCGTCCGAGTGGTGCCGGCCGCCCGCCCCTCGCCCACCCCCGCCGGTCCGGAGCGCGCGCGGTTCACCGCGCGGATCGGGATCGCGCTCTTCTCGTGAGGTACCGGTAACACGGCGTCGCTAGCTTGTTGACCATGACCGACACAGACACCCCGCCGATGAACGCCGACAGCAAGCGGCGATTCAACGAAGTCGTCGACGGCCTGGTGGCCAAGAACGCCCGTTATGCCGCTGATTACACCGATCCCGGAATGTCCGCCCGGCCCGTGCAGCGGGTGGCCGTCGTCACCTGCATGGACGCCCGCCTGGACATCCACGAGCTGCTCGGCCTCGAACTCGGCGACATCCACATCATCCGCAACGCGGGCGGTGTGGTCACCGACGATGTGATCCGCTCCCTCACCATCAGCCAACGGCACCTCGGCACCCAGGCCGTCGTGCTCATCCACCACACCGGTTGCGGCATGCTCACGGTCACCGAGGATTTCCGGGTGGAGCTGGAGGTCGACACCGGCATACGTCCCTCGTGGGCGGTCGAGGCCTTCGCGGACCTCGACGGCGACGTTCGTCAGTCCATGAACCGGGTACGTACTTCACCGTTCCTTCTGTGCGCCGACAACGTGCGCGGCTTCGTGTACGACGTGCACACCGGTCTGCTGCGTGAGGTCCCCGCCGTCGCGGAAGCTCCCGACCCCGCCGCGGCGACGCCGATCGTGGCCGGGAATCCCCCCGACCTCATGTCCGGTGCCCCGAAGGTGCAACCGAACCGACCGGGATCCGACTCCTAAGCCCCGAGGCTGATTGGGTGCATTGGCCGGCCGTCCGGAAACGATCACTCGACCGAGTGACACGAACGGCCGTTCACCTGTGACAATCGGCCTGTGGTCCCGTCTCGACGGCGGGGCGTCATGGGGCAGGGAGGGCACGGGTGTCGACGTTCAACGATCAGGCCGGTCTCAAGGAGCTGGCGGCTACCGCCGCGCGCATCCGAGGGGCCATGGAGAGCGTGATCGAAGGCAAGCCCGAGGTGGTGAGGCTGGCACTGACCGTGCTGCTCGCCGAGGGCCACCTGCTGGTCGAGGACGTACCGGGTGTCGGGAAGACGATGCTCGCGAAATCCCTGGCCCGCTCGGTCGACTGTACGGTCCGGCGCGTGCAGTTCACGCCGGACCTGCTGCCTTCGGACATCACGGGCGTCAGCGTCTACGACCAGGAGCGGCGCGAGTTCGAGTTCAAGCCGGGCGCGATCTTCGCGAACATCGTGATCGGCGACGAGATCAACCGGGCCTCGCCGAAGACCCAGTCGGCGCTGCTGGAGTCGATGGCCGAACACCAGGTGACCGTCGACGGCACGACATACGAGCTGCAGGCCCCCTTCATGGTCATCGCCACCCAGAACCCGGTGGAGATGGAGGGGACGTACCCGCTGCCCGAGGCGCAGCGGGACCGTTTCATGGCCCGCGTGTCGATGGGTTACCCGTCGCCCGAGGCCGAGCTCGAGATGCTCGGCGTGCACGGGGCCGGCTCGCCGCTCGGCGCGCTCGACCCGGTCGCCGACGCACGGGACATCGTGAAGCTGATCGAGGCCGTGCGCGAGGTGCACGTCTCCCCCGGCGTCGCGCGCTACTCGGTGGACCTGGTCAACGCCACCCGCAACTCCCCCGAACTTCGCCTGGGTGCGTCGCCGCGTGCGACCCTGCACCTGGTGCGGGCCGCCAAGGCCGCCGCGGCCCTGGACAACCGCGGGTACGTGCTGCCGGACGACCTGCAGGCGCTCGCGGTGCCGGTGCTGGCACACCGCCTCCTGCCCACCGCCGAGGCCCAGATGTCGCGGCGCTCGGCCGAGCAGGTCGTACGCGACATCGTGCGCTCGGTCCCGGTGCCCGGGGCGCCCGGCCAGTCGGCGCCCGCCGCCTCGCCCGCACCGCAGCAGCACAACCAGTACCAGCCGCAGGCGCAGTCCCAGCCGCATGGACAGCCGCAGCACGCCCAGCAGCCCTACGGTCCCCCGCCGAGCGCGTACGCGACCCGGCAGCAGCAGTCCTACCCGGGGTCGACCCCGCAGGGCGGCCCGTACGGCGCGCCCGGCGGCCCGTTCTACGGCAACGGCCACGGCCCGGCGCGCTGACATGCGTACCGCCCTGTCCGGGCTGACCACCCGGGGACGCTCCTTCCTCGCGGCGGGCATCGCCGCGGCGGTCTGCGCGGTGGTCCTCGGCCAGCGCGACCTGCTCCGCGTGGGCTTCCTGCTGGCCGCGCTGCCGCTGGTCGCCGTCCTGGTGGTGGCGCGCACGCGGCACCTGGTCACCAGCACGCGCGGCCTCGAGCCCGCACGCGTCGCGGCGGGCCACGAGTCCCAGGTGCGGCTTCGCGTCGACAACGTGTCGCGCATCCCGACCGGGCTGCTGATGCTCGAGGACCACGTGCCCTACGTGCTGGGCTCGCGCCCCCGGTTCGTGCTCGACCGCATCGAGCCGCACGGCTACCGGCAGGTCGCCTACCGCGTCCGGTCCGATCTGCGCGGCAAGTTCACGGTCGGCCCGCTGCGGCTGCGGCTGGCCGACCCGTTCGGCATGTGCGAGCTGACGCGCTCGTTCGCGGCCCGGGACACCCTCGTGGTGACGCCGGTCGTGCAGCAGCTTCCGGCCGTCGACCTGGGCGGCGAGTGGACCGGGTACGGTGACGGCAACTCCCGCAGCCTGGCCTCGGCCGGCGAGGAGGACGTCGTCCCGCGCGAGTACCGGCACGGCGACGACGTGCGCCGCGTGCACTGGCGCTCGACCGCGCGCCGCGGCGAGCTGATGGTCCGCCGCGAGGAGCAGTCGTGGCAGAACCAGGCGACGCTGCTGCTCGACACCAGGCTGTCGGTACACCGGGGTGAGGGCCCCTCGTCGTCGTTCGAGTGGGCGGTCTCCACCGCCGCGTCGATCGGCGTGCACCTGTGCCGGCGCGGCTACACGACCCACCTGATCGCCGCCGACGGTCGCCGGCTCGCCGGGCCGCCCGAGGGACTGCGCACCGCCCCCGCCGAAACCGAGAGCTTCCTGCTGGACGCGCTCGCCGTGGTCGACGCCAAGCACACCGAATCGCTGGACGGCGCCGAGATGACGCTGCGTCAGCCCGGCGGCGAGGGCATGGCGGTCGCCGTTCTTGCCAATCTGACCGAGGACGACACCCGCCGCCTCGCGCGGGCCCGCAGCACCGCCGGGCGCGGCCTGGCCATCGTCCTGGACACCGCCGCGTGGGAGTCCGTCCCGATGCCGGGCGCGCTGCCGCACGAGGTGGCGGTGGGCATGCTGCGCCAGGCCGGATGGCGCGTCCTGCCCGCCTCGGCGGCGACGCGCCTGCCGGACCTGTGGCGCGGCGCGGGCCGCTCGTCCGAATCGCCCGTACGCGGCGCCTCCTTCGGCACCTACGGTACGTCCCTGTCCGGATCGGAGTACCGCGCATGACCGGCCGCCTGCGGATGGCCGTCGCCGCCGCACTCGCCACCGCCCTCACCGCGTCGTCGCTGCTGCCCCTGGTCAACAAGGGCGAGTGGATCGGCCAGTCGATCGGCGCGATCGTCATGGTCGCGGTGACCGGGGAAGTGGTCCGGCGCCTGTCGGTGCCGCGCCCGTTCATCGGCGTGATCCAACTGGTCATGCTGATCCCGTACCTGCTGGTGGTGCTGGTCCCCGACGTCGCGGGGCCGCTGCCGACGCCCGACGCGTTGCGTGCGTACGGCGAGCTGCTCGGGACCGGCGGCGACGACATACAGAGCTTCGCGCCGCCGGTGCCCGCCACCGACGGCATCGGCGCGATCCTGGTGACGGTGGTCGCGGGCGTCGCCGTCATGGTCGACACGATCGCGGTGACGTACGCCCAGGCCGCGCCCGCCGGGCTCCCGCTGCTCGCGCTCTACAGCGTGCCCGCCGCACTCGCCGAATCCGGCCTCGGCTGGACGGTGTTCCTGCTGTCCGGCCTCGCGTACATCATCCTGCTGCTCGCCGAGGGCCGCGAACGCCTGCTGCGCTGGGGGCGGCCCCTGGTGCCGCCGGGCATGCGCGGTCCCGAGTCCGGGTCGCCGCGGCCCTGGGCGCGCGGCGGCGGACGCATCGGCCTGGCGACCCTGGCCGTCGCCGTCGCGGTGCCCGCGATCGTGCCGATGACCGCGAACCGCCTCGCGGACCGCGACTCGGGCGGCGGCAAGGACCGGCTCACGACGATCAATCCGATCGTGGACCTGCAGGACGAACTCAACCGGCCGGAGAACGTCGACGTCCTCAGCTACACGACGAACTCGCCCAACCCCAGGGGCTTCTACCTGCGGCTGGCGGCCCTGGACATGTTCGACGGGAACGCCTGGAAACCGACCGGGCAGACGCTCACCGAAGTGCCGCGCGGGCCGTTCCCCACCCCGCAGGGGCTGAACGCAGCGATCAAGGCCGACACGGTCACCACGACCGTGAAGGTCGAGAAGAACTTCCGCCAGACCTCGCTGCCGATGCCGTACGCCGCCTCCGCGGTCGACGTCAAGGGCAAGTGGCGCTACGAGCACGAGGGCCGGCTGCTCTACGGCGATGACGGCCAGACGGTGTCGAACCTGAAGTACCAGGTCACCAGCCTGGACATCAAGCCGACCGAGGAGCAGCTGCGCAACGCGGGCGGGGCGCCTCCCTCGATGAACCGCTACCGCGACGTGCCCTCCGAGGTGGAGAACGTGCTCGGTCCGATCGCGCAGCGGGTCGCAGGGCGCGGGCAGACCGCGTTCGACAAGGCCGTGCTGCTGGAGAAGTGGTTCACGGAGTCCGGCGAGTTCACCTACGACACGAAGGTCCCGCCTGGGACCGGTGCGTTCGCCCTCGAGAACTTCATGAAGAACAAGGTCGGCTACTGCGAGCAGTTCGCGTCGGCGATGGCGGTCATGGCCCGCATCCTCGGCATCCCGGCGCGCGTCGCGGTGGGCTTCGTCCCGGGCAACTTCGTCGGCGACAACACGTACCGGGTCGGCAGCCACGACGCACACGCCTGGCCCGAGCTGTACTTCCAGGGCGCGGGCTGGGTGCGGTTCGAGCCGACGCCGGCGCGCGGCACCACGCCCGACTACTCGCGCGTGCAGCCGGCGCCGAGCGCGAGCACACAGGCCCCCACGACCGCGCCGACCGAGAGCAGTTCCGCCCCCGCACCCGAGCAGTCGGAGCGGTGCCGCATGGACGACTGCCCGTCCGAGTCGTCGAGTGCGGCGCCGGTGGCGGCGAAGGACGACGACAACACGTGGCTGTCCGGGCTGCTGATCGGCACCGGCATCGCCGTCGTCGTGCTGCTGGTGCTCGCCGCCCCCATGCTGCTGCGGCAACGCGTGCGCAGACGAAGGCTCACCGCGCTGAGCCGGGACGCGGCCGCCGACGGGGTGGCCCGAGAACCCGGGGACGCGGTGCTCGGGGCCTGGTACGAAGTCCTGGACACCGCACGGGACCTGGGCATCCGTACCGAGGACCACGAGACGCCGCGCCAGTTGACGGTGCGGCTGCTGGAGGCGATCCCCGAGGACGCCACGCAGGCCTGGGAGGCGCTGCCGCGCATCGCGCTCGCCGCCGAGCAGATCATGTACGCCCCGGAGGCGCCGCAGCGGACCGTCGGCCTCGCCGAGGACGTACGCGTGGTGCGGGCGACGCTGCTCGCGTCCACGACCCGGGGCACCCGGTTCCGCGCGGCGGTTCTCCCGGCCTCGGCGTTCCGCCGCCCGGAGTCCGGCCCGCTGGACCGGTTGCGCAACGGGCGGGACGCGGAGCCGGAGCCGGGCGCGGCCCCGGGGTGACGCGGTCGGCTGACGGCTGAGGGTGTGTCGGAGGCGGTGTGCCGGGACCGGTATTCGGTCCCGGCACACCGCCTCTTCGCACCGGTCGGGCAGGTGCGTGCCTGGTGAGTGCCCGGTCAACGCCCTTTCCGTGCCTGGTCCGTGTCTCGCAGGTGCCTTCCAGGTGTCTCCGACATGGCCGCGTCGGCGCCTTTTCGCCGCCGCAGCCGCGCGCCATACACCTGCATTGTGGGGCATCCAGGGGTGAATTTCGGCGCCAAGCCGGGCTCTTCGCGCACCCAGCGCATGTTTCGCGTTTGGGGGAAGTCACTCACTGCTTGAGCAGTATCCCCGTACGGTGACCATGAAGGCGTAACGCAGGCGGAATCACCAGCCTCACACCGGGGGGATGCCTCGTGGCCCGCGTCTACCAGGCCGTACTCCACGGATCCGGCGAGCACTTGGGCCGGGCACTGCGCCGCAGCTTCGCGGCGGCATCCGGCGTGCCGGACGACGGCTCCACCGCGCTGCGGCACTTCGCCGACGGCGAGTCCGTCACGCTGGACGAAGGACCCACCTGCGGCCGCTACACGGTCGGCGGGCTGTCGGCGTTATGGGGCCCGTCGTCGCCCACCCCGCCCGCGGCGTCGACGCCGTCCCCGCCGACGGCTTGGGCCGTCGTCGCCGTGGACGCGGCGGCCGTCGAGGCCGCGGACCTGTCCCGGGCCGTGGCCACTGTGTCCGGACTCCTCGACGCGGAACGGGCGTTCGACGGCGCCATCCCGTTGGAGACGTCGCCGCTGGACGTGGACACCGACCACGTCGCCGAACTGCTCGGCCGACTGCTAGACCCCCGGCGCCGCGTGCCGATCGTGGTGCTGAGCACGGACGAGCACCAGGCTTCGCTGCCCGCGAGCCACGCCGCCTACCTCGCCCGCCGCCTGGCGGGAACCGCAGTGGTGGCCCGGCTCTGCGACAAGGTGGCGCAGGACCGCCTGAACGCCGCGCTGGGGCCCGGCTTCGGTGTCTACGGGGGTGCGCTGCGCACGTACCTCGCCGAGTTCGACCCCACCACGGAGGACTATCCGCAACGGCATCCGGTCCGCAGCGGATCCGCACTCCGGGACCTCGGCAGGCGCGCGCTCGACGTCGTGGTCACCGGCGTCACGGGTGACGGCGTACGCAGGCCGCTGCCACCGGACGCGCGCCGGGGCATGCGCCTGGTCCCGCAGATCCTCGACCGCGGGCTCGACTGGCCCGATGTGGTCGTCCATCCCGGAACACCGCCGGGGCGCACGACCAGCGCACCGACCCGCTCGGCAGCGCCGACCCCACCGCCACCCCCTGCCCTGGTGCGGCGGCACCTCGAACCGGTTGCGGATGCGGATGCGGGTGCAGGTGGGGACAAGGCGGGAGGTCCGGGTACGGGGGCGGGGTCGGGCCCGGGTGCCGCCTCCGCCGCCGCCGGGACCTGCGTACCGCTCCGCCCCGGCGACCTGGCAGCCTTGGCCGCCCGGAACACCACAGCCCGCCCCACCGGCGCGGCACGAGCGGCACCGGAGGCCCCGCACTCCCCGCAGGCCGGGCACGGGCATCCGGGACGCCCCACGCTCCCCTCCCAAGCGGCCAAGGTGAACGGCAGTTCAGCCGCGCACACGCCCCCCGGCCCCGACCCCGCCCGCGCCGACGACCCACGCCCGGTTCCCGGCGAACCCGCCTCGGGGTCCGGGACGGCGGCGGTGCCCGGCCCTTCGCGGACTCCCGGGTCTCCCGTACCCGCACCGCCCGCCGCCTGGGTCGCCGAGGTGGCACGGCAGGTGGTCGGCGAACTGGCCCAGGCCACCGAGGCCAGGAAGGCCCTCGCAGAACTCGCCGAACTCGTCCGCGACCTGCGCGGAGTCGCCGACTCGCTGGGCGTGCCCCGGCGCGACGCGGCCGAGTCCGAGGCACTGGCCGCCGAGTTGGCGCGACTGCGGTACGACTACGACCTCCTCGTCCTGCAGTACGAGGAACTGGCCGAGGAGTCGCGGCGCTCCGACGACCGCATCCGCCGTCTCGACGGCCTGCTCGCGGAACGCCCCCTCGACGCGGCGCCCGTCAACGACATGTGGATACCGGAGTGCCTAGCAGACGTGCTGCTCCGCGCCCGGGCCGAACTCCCGCACGTGAGCCTCCCCCACGCGCTCGACGCGGGCGCCTCCGCCCTCGACAAGGGAGAGCCGGGGCACACCCGGGTGTGGGCGGGCGCGGCGTGGGACGCCCTGCGCGCGCTCAACGCGTACGCCGCCGCCCGGTCGGCCAACACCTTCCGCGGAGGTTTCCGCGACTGGTGCCGCAATCCACCGCACGGCGCCTACGCGCTCTCCCCCAAGAAGTTCGCGATGAAGGAGTCCGACGCCGTGGCGGGCCGCGCCAAGTTCCGCCGCGCCCGGACCTTCCCGGTGCCTCCCGAAGTCGCCCCTGAGCAGGTGGTCTTCATGGAGGCGCACGTCAAGCTCCGGGGCATCGGCAACCCGGCCCCCCGCATGCACTTCCACGACGACGCGGCGGGTGTCACCGGCCGAATCCACATCGGCTACCTCGGCCATCACCTGGACAACACCCGGACGAACTGACCGTACGGTCGGCGGCCGTACGGTCAGCGGCACTGCGGGCGGCGGCACTGCGGGCGGCGGCCGAGGCCCCGGGACCACGTCGACCGCCGCCCGGACACACCCCGCTCAGCCCACGCGGCTACCGGCGCCGGCACCGCCGGTGCCGGTACAGGCGCCGGTGCCCGCGTAGTGCTCGGCGATGTCGTCGCTTGTCGTCAGCCACACACCTTCGTGGTTCGCCACGTACTCCAGCGCTTCGTCCAGGTACTTGTGCCGGAAGGCCTGGCCGATGACGAACGGGTGCAGCGCCAGGGCCATCACGCGTCCGCTGTCGGCCGAGTCCTCGTACAGTTGGTCCAGTTGGTCCTTGACGATCCGGACGAACTCCGGTCCGCTCGTGCTCTTTCCGACGAAGAGGCTGATGTCGTTGAGCTCCACGGAGTACGGCACGCTCAGCATCCCGGGCACGTTCAGCCGGTAGGGCTGGTCGTCGTTCGTCCAGTCCAGGACGTAGTCCAGCCCCAGTTCGGCGAGCAGTTCCGGGGTGTTGAACGTCTCGGTCAGCGCCGGTCCCATCCAACCGCGCGGCCGCCTCCCGGTGGCCCGCTCGATGGTGCCGACCACGTCGGCGAGGTAGGCGCGTTCCTCGTCCCGGGTCATGTCCGCCTGGAAGACCGAGTTGTTCTTGCCGTGCGCGAGCCACACCCAGTCCCGTTCGCGCCCGGCCTCGATGATGCGCGGATAGCGCTCCGCGACATCGGAGTTCAGCAGCACGCTCGCGCGGATCCCGTGCCGGTCGAGGCTCTGGGCCACCCGCCAGATGCCCACCCGGGGCCCGTAGTCCCGCCAGCCGTAGTTCAGCGGGTCCGGGGTCAGCCCCGCGGTCCCGGCGAACGTGCTGGTCGAAGGGCGGTCGATCCGGTAGTGCTCGACGTTGAGTCCGACATAGAAGGCGACGCGGGCACCGCCCGGCCACCGGACCGCCGCACGGTCGACGATCGCGCTGTAGTCGTAGAGCCGGTTGTCCATCGGGGCGCTCCTCACGTAGGCGACGCACCTGCCGCACGGCTGTCCGCCGGGGCCTGTGGTGCTGTTCCCTGTACGCTCGAACCATCACATCTATGTGAGGGTCAAAGCGGGACGGGCGTGAGGTGGGTCACATGCGGATCGGCGAGCTGTCGGAGCGTACCGGCACGTCGCGCCGCCTGCTGCGGTACTACGAGGAGCAGGGGCTGATCGTGGCCGACCGCACCCCCAACGGCTACCGCGACTACGACGACCGCTACGTCGACCGGGTCGTCCAGATCAGGGGCCTGCTCGACGCCGGGCTGCCGACCCGGATCATCAAGCAGATCCTGCCCTGTCTCGACAAGCCGCGGGCCATCTACTTCCCGGACGCGACCCCGGAGATGCTGGCCACCCTGGAACACGAACTCGACCGCATGACCGAGCGGATCCGCTGCCTGTCCCGCAACCGGGACGCGGTGGCCGAGTACCTGGACGCGGTCCGCGCCTACGATCCCGCGGAAGCGGAAGCGGCACCCGACCCGGCGGGAGCGACACCGGCACCGGACCGGGCAACGGCAGTGGCCGACGGATGAGTTGACCACCTCGGGCAGCACCAAGCCGGGCCTCCGTCCAGCGGAGAACCCGGCTTCGTGGCAGTACGTATGAGCCTGTCAGGACGGCACGTCGGACGTGCGCCCGAGCGTGTCAGGCTTGTTCGTCGCGGCGGCGCTTCCAGCGCTCCTCGATGCGGTTCATCATCTTGGCGCGGCGCGGGCGCGGTGCCCGTCCCGTGCTCCCCGAGCCGCCTTCCGCCTGCGCCTGCCCCGGCGAACGGCGCCAGCCGGTGACGGCGAGCACGGCACCCGTGAGCATCAGCAGGAAGCCGACGACACTGATCCAGATTGCCGGCAGCATGACGCCGGTCATGAGCAGAACGAGGCCGACGACGAAACCGGCGATCGCCCAGCCCGTCCGACGCCGGGTATGCGTGCGCATGCCGGCACCCTCGAGCGCTGTCGCGAACTTGGGGTCTTCGGCGTACAGCGCTCGCTCCATCTGCTCGAGCAAGCGCTGCTCGTGCTCTGAGAGCGGCACGGCGTCCTCCTTCGTCGGCCGCGAGGCGACCGGTGCGGCCCTTTCAGGATAGGCAGGTAACCGCCATCGTGAAAGCCACCCGCGAAAGACGACTCGGCCACATCTGCCGCCATGTCGACTTGCGTACGCGGGTGACGTCTCCGTCGACGACGGGTTCCCCACCTTCCCCATGCATTCCCTGTCCGGTGCGCGGTCATGTCAGATCGATACGACCGAGCGGCGGGAGCTGAACAGGGGTGCGGCGACCGGCGTACGGACACCGGCCGCTTCCAGGATGATATGCGTCCCCGACCATTCCCACACCGCTGACGAACGTGATCAGCCGCGGGTTCCCGGCGGTCGGCCGGACGATCCGCCGAGCAGGCTCGCGGGCGCCAGCGCCTGGCCGCCGAAACGGTCCCGCACGGCGTCGGCGGCGCGTTCCACCTCCGCCCAGCCCCGGGCCCGTTCGCCGAGCACCATCTGACGGGGGCGGTCGCCGTCGACCAGGTGCTCCATGCGCACCCCGACCAGGCGCAGGCGGGCCCGTTCGAGTCCGAGGCCGGCGTGCAGGGCGCATGCGGTCGTGTAGATCTCGCGGCCCACGTCGGTCGCCTCGCGCAGGGTCTTCGACCTGGTCAACGTGGTGAAGTCGGAGAAGCGCACCTTGATGGAGACGGTACGGCCGGCCAGCCCGGCGGCGCGCAGGCGGGCACCGGTGCGGGTGGCGAGGCGGAGCAGCGCGCGGCGTACGACCTCGGGGTCGTCGACGTCCGCGGGGAAGGTCTCCTCGTGGCCCATGCTGCGCTCGGGTTCGGACGGAACCACCGGGCGCTCGTCGCGTCCCCAGGCCAGCGCGTGCAGAGTGCGGCCCGCGGCTTGGCCCAGGGCCCGGCAGAGCGTCGCACGCGGGGTGTGGGCGATATCACCCACGGTGTGCAGTCCCAGGCGGGTCAGGACGGCTTCGGTGCGTTCTCCCACCCCCCACAGCCGGGAGACCGGGAGGGGGTGCAGGAAGACGACGGCCTCGTGGTCGTGGACCAGGCAGAGACCGTCCGGCTTGACGGTGGCACCGGCCAGCTTGGCGACGAACTTCGTGCCCGCGACACCGACCGAACAGGTGATGCCCTGCTCGTCGGCGATGCGGGCGCGGATCATCTCGCCGACGCGCACCGGGTCGCCGCCGAGGCGGCGCAGCGAGCCGCCGAGGTCGAGGAACGCCTCGTCGAGGGAGAGCGGTTCGACGGTCGGGGTGATCGAGCGCAGCATCGCCATGACGTTGTCGGACACGCGCGCGTACTCGTCGTGGTCGGGCGGGAGGTAGACGGCCTGCGGGCAGAGGCGACGGGCGCGGCCGACCGGCTGGCCCGCGTGCACGCCGTACGCGCGGACGTCGTGCGTCGCGGACAACACGACCCCGCGCGCGCCCAGCGCCCCGACGACGACGGGCCGCCCGGCCAGTTCGGGACGGCGGCGGATCTCGACGGACGCGTAGAAGGCGTCCATGTCGACGTGCATCACGGTGGGCGGGGTGGTGGGGTCGGAGGTCATGGGCTCACCACCCCGGGCCCGCGATGCGCCTGGCGTCCCGCGCGTGCGGGTACCCGGCGTACCCCGGGCGCGCTACTTGTCGGCGAGCAGGTGGATCTGGGTCGCCAACGACCGGTACTCGGGCAGTTCCGCCGCGGCCCGCTCCAGGTCGAGCAGCGCGTCGAACGACGCGGGGTCGTCGACGAGCACACCCGGCACCAGGTCCGCGAAGACCCGGACCGCGTGCACCGGTCCCGGCCGCAGGCCCACCTTGGTGAGCAGCGCGGTGAGTTCGTCGACGGAGAACCTGCGCGGCAGCGCCGCCGGGTCGGCGAGCGCCGCGGCGGCCTGGGCGAAGTGCCCGGCCAGGGCCCGTGCCAGCACGGCCCCGGTGCGGTTCGCGGCGAGCAGGCTGAGCGTGCCGCCGTCGCGCAGCGACGCCGCGACGGTGCCCAGCGCATCGTCGGGCTCGTCGACGACCTCCAGGACGCCGTGGCACAGCACGATGTCCGCGGCCTCGCGCTCGACCACGTCGAACAGGTTCTGGGTGTCGCCCTGGTACGCCTTGACCAGGTCGGTGACGCCGGCCTCGGCCGCCCGCCGCTCCAGCGCGGCCAGCGCGTCGGGGCTGGGGTCGACGACGGTGACCCGGTGCCCGAGCCGGGCCAGCGGCACGGCGAAGTTGCCGGTGCCGCCCCCGGTGTCGAGGACGTCGAGCACATCCCGCCCCGCGGCCCGCGCGCGGCGGTCCAGCGCGTCGCGCAGCACCTGCCACACCACAGCGGTACGCATCGAGCTGCGGCGTCGCATCTGGTCGGACACGGGAGGCCTCCTGTCGTCTGCCGGGAGCTCCACCCTAGTGCCGGATTGACGCGGATTCGCCCGGCCGCGAGCGCCGTGGACAGCGTCTTGGGCGGCGCCTCGGGCGGCGTCATCCCGAACTCCCCGGGCTCGCGTGCCACAGTTTGCGCGGCGCGTCCTTGGTGGGAGTGCCCGGCGGGCGCAGGTCGGCGTACGGCGACACCTTGAACCCGCTCGCATGCACCAGCACGCGGTGCATCACCGGTCGGGTCGAACGGCTCGCCGCGGCGCCCTCGACGGCCTCCTCGGTGCCCCCGGCAGTCGCGCCCGCAGCCCCGGCACCCGCCATGAGTTCGTGGACGGCTTCGGTACCGCCCTCGCACCAGGCCTCGTGCAGCGCGCCCATCTCCCAGCAGCCGGTCGCGCGCAGCGACACCCCGCGCGGGCCGGTACGCCGGAGCACGCCGCGTACGACCAGGAGCCAGGAGTGGAACAGCGTGGCGGCGTACGGGCCCTGGGCGTCCTCGAAGAACGTCGCGTCGACCGGCCCCGTCGCGTCGTCGAGGGTCAGGAACACGACGCGGCGGCCGGACCGCACCGGCGGGGTCTGGGTGGCGACCTTGACGCCCGCGACCAGGATCTCGCTGCGCGACCGCCGGGCGAGCAGGTCGCGCGAGCGCGTCACGCCGATCGCGTCGAGGAAGTCGTCGTAGAAGCCGACCACATGCCGGTCGGCGTCCATGCCCAGGATCTCCAGTTCGGCGCGCACCCGTTCGGCGGGGGTCATCTCCGGCAGGCCGGTCACCGCGGGCGCCTCGTTGTCGGCGAGTCCGAAGGCGAGTTGGGCGGCGGACGCCCCGGAAGGCCACGTCCCGGCTCTGCTTCCGGCTCTGTTCCCGGCTTTGGTTCCGGGCCCGGGCCCGGGCGCGTTGCTGTTGCTGCTGCCGGTTTTGGTTGCGGTTGCGGTTCCGGCCGTGGTCACGGCTCCCGGCCGGCCGCCGGCCCCCGCCGCACGTCGGCCCTTGGCCGGCGCGACCTCGCGGCCGTACCGGTCCAGGTCGGTCAGTTGCAGCAGCAAGTCCCGCCGCGTCGGCCCGCCGCCGCCCGTACCGATGCCGTGCACCGCGTCGAACGCGCCGACCAGGATCAGGCGCTCGGTCACCGGCCGGGACACCCCGGTGCGGTGCCAGAAGTCGGCCAGGGAGGTGAACGGTCGTACCCCGATGATGCGTTCGACCTCGGCCTCGCTGATGCCCTTCACCTCGGCCAGCGCGATGCGGATGCCCTCCTGTCCGCCGGCCTCCTCGACGCGGTAGACGGCGTCCGAGACGTTGACGTCGACCCCCAGCACCGGGACTCCGAACTGCCGTGCGTCGTCCAGGATCAGGCGCTTCGGGTACATCCCCGGGTCGTGGGTCAGGAGACCCGCGACGAAGGCCGCCGTGTGGTGCGCCTTGAGCCACGCGGACTGGTACGTCGGCACCGCGAAGGCCGCCGCGTGCGCCTTGCAGAACCCGAACGACGCGAACGCCTTGAGGACTTCCCACACCCGTTCGACGGTGGCCCGGTCGTACCCGCGCCGGTCCGCCTCGACGCAGAACCAGTCGCGGATCGCGACCTGCCCGTCGACCGTGCCCAGCGCGCGCCGCGCGACGTCAGCCCGGGCGAAGTCGCAGCCCGTCATGGTCGCGACCATGCGGATCACCTGCTCGTGGAACACCACGACGCCCTCGGTCTCGGCGAGCGCGGGCCACAGGTCGCGGTGGATGACGTCGGGTGCGGACCAGCCCTGACGGGCGTTCAGGAACGGGGTGACCATGTCGCTCTTGACCGGCCCCGGCCGGAACAGCGAGATGTCGACGATCAGGTCCTCGAACGTCTCGGGGGCGAACTTGCCCACCAATTCCCGCTGTCCGGGCGACTCGATCTGGAAGCAGCCGAGGGTGCGCGTCGACCGGATCAGCTCGAAGGTGTCCGGGTCGTCGAACGGCACGGCGTCCAGGTCGATCCGCCCGCCGCCGGTGCGCTCGACCTCGTCGAGGGCGTGCGCCATCGCGGACTGCATGCGTACGCCCAGCACGTCCAGCTTGAGCAGCCCCAGGTCCTCGACGTCGTCCTTGCCGAACTGGCTCATCGGGAAGTCCTGCGCGCTGGTCTCCACGGGCGTGCGGTCGAGCAGGCTGACGTCGGACAGCAGCACGCCGCACGGGTGCAGCGCCAGGTGGCGCGGCAGCCGGTCGAGGCGTTCGGCGAGCGTGAGCAGCGTGCCGAAGTTCCCCTCCGTGATGCCGGAGGCGCGCAGTTCGGGCAGGTCGCGCAGCGCGGCCCGGACGTCGCGGGCGCGGATATGCGGGAACGCCTTTGCCACCGCGTCGATTTCGCCGGGCGGCAGGCCGAGGGCGGCACCGACGTCGCGGATCGCGTGGCGTGCCTTGTACGTCTCGGTCATCGACACCATCGCACAGCGCTCGGCGCCGAACTTCTCGAGGATGCGCTCGTACACGTCGGTGCGGCGGGCCGATTCGACGTCGACGTCGATGTCCGGCAGTGCGGAGCGGCGGTCGGAGACGAAGCGCTCCATGATCAGGCCGTACCGCATCGGGTCCACGCCGGAGATGCCGATCAGGTGGTTGACCAGGCTGCCCGCCCCCGAGCCGCGCGCCGCGCAGCGCACGCCCATCTCGCGGATGAGGTCGACGACTCCCGCGACGGTCAGGAAGTACGACGGCAGTCCGAGCCGTCCGATCAGGTCGAGTTCGTCGTCAAGGCGCTTGCGTACCTTCGCGGTCGGTTCCATCCCGCGCAGCCCGAGCCCCGCCTCGCAGCGGTGCCGCAGCTCGGCCGCGGCCTCGTGGGACGCCACTCCGACGACCTCCGGCTCCGGGTAGAACACCTTGCCCATGCCGAGGTCTTCGCGCGGATCGAGCACGAGCGACTCGGCCAGGTCGCGGGTGCGGGCCAGCAGCGCGCCCGCGGTTCCGCGGTCCGCGTGCAGGGCGATCTCGGCGGCCACGCGAACCATGTCGAGGGCCGGCTTCAAGTAGCCCTCGCTGCCCACCCGGTCGAGGTGGCGATGGCCGAGCGGCACCAGGCGGCGGGAGGCGTCGAGGACGTCGGCGACGGGTGCGTCGCCGCGCTCGGCGTACCGGACGGCGTTGGTCAGCACGGCCGGGACGCCGAGCGCGTCGGCCGCGAGCAGCATGCGTGCGGCGAGGGTGGTGGACATCGGACCGCCGGACGGGCCGAGGTGGCTGACCAGTTCGACGTGCAGCGCGCCGGGCGGGAGGGCGTCACGGTACGCGGTGAGCAGGTGCGCGGCGTGGGCGTCGCGCCGGGCCGCCACCGCACGGCCGAACTCGGAGTCGGGTCCGATGAGCACCACCAGATCGCCGCGCGCGGCGTGTTCGGCGAGCGACGCACGGGTGCACGCGGGGACGGGGCGCGCGGCCGCGTCGTGGACCTGCGTCTCGCGGCCCCGGCGGTGGGCGTCGCTGATGAGTCGGCAGAGGGCGGCCCAGCCGGTGCGGCCGCGGGCGAGGACGGTGACGCGGGGGTGCCGGGGGTCGACGTACGCTCCGCCGCGCGCGGGGGTCTTGCGGGTCTTGGCGCTCCCCCGGGCGCCACCGCCGAACCCGACGCCGCCGAACCCGCCGGCGTCGGCGTATTCACCCGGCCTGCCGCCCCTGCTGCCATGGCTGTTGCGACCGCCGCGGGCGTCGGCTCCGCCGCCTTCCGGGAGTACGGCCAGATCCGCCCCGATGATCGGGCGGATCCCCGCCTTGACGCAGGCCTTCACGAACGCGACGGCGCCGTAGACGCCGTCGCGGTCGGTGAGGGCCAGCGCGTCCATGCCCTCGTCGGCGGCGCGCTCGACGAGGGTGTGCGGATGGGACACGCCGTACCGCATCGAATACCCCGAGGCGACGTGCAGGTGGGTGAACGGAGGGGTCATGGGGTGCTCGATGGGGTCGGGGGCGGTACGTGCGGCGGCGGCTGCTCCGTCAGCCGGTCGGAACGGATGGGGCCTTGCTCCCCCGAGCAATCGGATCCCGCGCGAGCGGATCCGCGGCGGACCTGATGCGGTCCTGGGGCGTACCGCCGCGGATCCGCGGTGATCCGCGGTGATCCGGCGGCGGTACGCGGTGGTCAGTCCTCCTGCGGCGGCACCACGGTCAGCGCCGGCAGGCCGAGGAGTCGGACGACGAGGCGGATGAACACCCCCACGTCCCGCACGAGATCGTCGGCCTCGCGCGCGGTGACGGCGTTCGGCAGTCCTGCCTCGGCCGCCGCGCGCTTGCGCGCTCCGCTCGCGAAGTATCCGGCCCACTCGGTCAGTTCAGGGGCCACCTGGGGCAGCAGCTGCCACGCGCTGCGGGGCGCGCGGCGGCGTCCCGGCTTCTCCTCCTCGGGGCGGGCCCGCGCGGCCAATACTGCGGCGGTCGTACGCAGCGCCGCGAGATGCGCGGCGGCGTAGCGCTCGTTGGGCGCGGTTGCCTCGGCTGCCTCCGCGAGTGCGCGGCGGGCGTGGGCGAGGAGATCGAGAGCGCCGGGCGGCGCACTGGTCCAGCGCACGGGTGCGCGGGGTATCGACGGGAGGTGGGGTATGTCCCGGTTGTCGCGGGTACGGTCGCCCGTCTCCCCCGGTCGGCGTCGTGCTGCTGCGGATTCGGTGGCCATGATCACATCGCCGCCTTCAGTCCAGGGTCCGGGCGAGGGTCCAGGAACCTTGCGAGTCGAGCCTCAGGTCGAACACGCCGAGCGGCGCGCTGCGGCCGGCGGCTGCCTCGACGCGCCAGACCTCACGTTCGATGGCCAGGAGGGCCGTCCCCGTGCCGGCCGCCGGGGCGTCCGCGGTCACCACGCCGCTCGTACGGCTCCCCGTGCGGGCACCCGCGCCTGTGTGCGCTCCCGCGCGGTTGGTGTGACCGGCGTGCCACCACTCCTCGTTCTCCACCCAGTGGTCGAGGACGTCCCTCACCACGTACAGCTTGTCGTGCCACAGGAACCGGGCCGGTTCCCCTCCGCTGCGTACTACCTCCACCGGGTCGATGTGACGACGTGCCATGGCCTCTCCTTCACTGCGGTGACCCGGCCGGAGATGCGCTTCCCCTCGCACCCCCGGCCGGGGTCGGTTTCCGCCGGACGAACCCGAGCCCCTGTCGATCCCCGCGAAGCCGGCTCCTTCGGAGCCACCTTCGAAAATCGAACTCAAGTTCGAACCTGTGGCTTCAGTAAACCTCGCGGCTTCCACGACGTCAACGTCATAAGGCGCGAGTCGCCAGCCTTGCCGCGCTCCTGCTGTTTTCGATCTTTGTTCGATTTTTCGGCGCTCGGGAACCACCGTCGCACGAGCCACTGACACCCGGCCGCCGATGCCTATGCTGCGGCCATGGAGATCTGGCACAACCCGCGTTGTTCGAAGAGCCGTGCGGCGACCGCGTTCCTCGACGAGGCCGGCGTCGACTACGGCACCCGCCGCTACCTGGAGGACCCGCCGAGCGCGGACGAGATCCGCGACGTACTGGAGCGCCTGGGCATGGACCCCTGGGACATCACCCGAACCGGCGACCAGGCCGCCAAGGACCTCGGCGTCACGGAATGGCCCAGGACCGCCGAAGAGCGCGAGCGGTGGATCACGGCCCTCGCCGAGCACCCCGTACTGATCCAGCGCCCGATCGTGATCGGCGACGACGGCCGCGCCGTGGTCGTCCGCACCGACCAGGCCCTGCAGTCCCTCCTCTGAACCGCCCCGACCCCGAAGACGGCGCCAAACAGGACAGCGGGCTGTGCCTCCCCCGTGGAGGCACAGCCCGCTTCGTCGTCGGCCACCACCCCCGTGACAGCAGTGACGACGGCACCCGAACCGCCGCCCCGTGTCGGCGGTGCAGATGCGACCCCCGCGTCCCGTACGCATGCACGAACGCGTTTCCCGCAAGGCCCCCCGGGCCGCCGCACCCCCGTGCGCGACAGCCCGGGGAACCCGGTCCCCGTTTCCCCCTCGGGATCCCGCGATCCCCCCGCGAGATCCCCGTTGTCCCCCGTTCCCCCGCTCCGCGGACCGTCCGCCCCCCGACGTCCGGACCGCGGTCCTGCACTTCCCCGTTGGCGACAACTCTGCCGGTGCGAAGGCCCCCGGGTATCCGTACAGGTACTCAGATCGCAACCCGAGTAGAAAGGCCCGAACCGCTGAGCGCGTCTGAGTATGCGGCCTCTCGACCTGCGGGTTAACGTCAAGATCACGACAACTGCCGCAAACCTCACTCAGGGGGCGCGCATGGACATCGCCCCCATGGTCGTCACCAGCGGCTGGGCGAGCGGCACCAACGCGTACGCCACCGTCCTCATCCTCGGGGGCATGGGCCGCCTGGGCATCGACGACAGCACTCCCGCGATGCTCGAACGCACCGACGTCCTCGTCGTCGCCGCGATCCTCTTCGTCATCGAGTTCGTCGCCGACAAAATCCCCTACCTCGACTCCGCCTGGGACGCCGTCCACACCGTCGTACGCCCCCTCGTCGGCGCCTGGATCGGCGCCCTCTACGCAGGCGTAGGCGACGCCGACACCGCCCAACAACTCGCCGCCGCCCTCGGCGGAGGCGGCATGGCCTTCGGCAGCCACAGCGTCAAAGCCGGCTTCCGCATGGCCGTCAACACCTCCCCAGAACCCTTCACCAATTCCGTGACCTCACTCGGCGAAGACGGCGCCGTCCTCGTCGTCTTGGCCCTGACCGTCAACCATCCCTGGCTCGCCGCCGGAATCGCCCTTTTCCTCCTGGTTCTCGGCGCCGCCCTGGTCCTCTTCCTCGCCACCCGCATCCGCCGCTTCCTCCGCCGCCGCAGAAATCCCAGAAAAAATCCCAACCCGCACAACCCTCCCGGGGGTCCGTGAGTCAAACACTGCGACGACCCACTGGGGGGTGGGCCCGTGCAGCCGTGGGGAGCGGGCACGGGAAGGCGGGGCCCGAGACCGGGGGGCGGTCTCGGGCCCCGAGCCTTTTTCTCGAACGGGATTCCGAAAACCACCCTCCCACCTGCGGGTTCGTCACCTCAACCGATCAACGCGCCAGGATCGCCCGCGCGCCCCAGAAACCCGACTTATCTCACTTTGCCCCGCCCTGAACCGCGTCTTGTCCAGTGTTCGTTGGGCATTTGTTGGGCAGCGTTGGGCGGCTCACACCCCCTCCCACCTGCCCAAACCCGCCGCGATGCGCTCGTTGGCCTGCTCCGTACCGCCGTCTAGGCACTTGGCGTAGACCCGAAGCAGCACCGCAACGGTCTGTCCGGCCCGCCGCGCAACCTCGGTCGGATCGACTCCGGAGTTCAGCCAGAACGACACGCACGCGTGCCGCAGGTCGTACGGGCGCTTCCCGAGCGGGGACTCGACCTGCGCCGGCGTCAGCACGGCCTTGCGCGCCGCGCGCCACTCGTCGCCGTACGCGCTGTCCTGCACCGGTCGCCCGATAGCGCTGCGGAAGAGGCGGCCATCGGCGGCGGCGCCGTATCGGTACACGTGCCATCGCAGCATGGCCACCAGCTCGGGCGGGATGGGCACCGGGCGGATCACCCCCTCATCGCGGGCCTTGAGCTGCCGGTCGTCATGCGCCTGCCCGCTGTCCGTCCACGCGCGGCCAGCGCGCGAACCGGACTTCTGGAGGTTGAGGACACCCCATCCGCGCTTCGGAAGCACGCAGTCCACCAGCCGCAGGCGAACGACCTCGCTCGTACGCGCCCCGGCGAAGTACATGCACCCGAAGAACGCCGCCAGGTGCCGTCCACGACGGCTCTGCCCGTAGACCTGCCGGAGCAGCGCGCGGGCCTGCTTGGGGTTCACGACGCACGCGGGCTCGACCTGCCGAGCGTTGCTGGAGTGATCCCACTGCACCCGCTCCAGCGGATTTTCGGTAAGGCGGTTCTTCTCCAGCGCATAGCCCACGGCGTTGCGGAACACGGCGCGCTTGCCCTCGAAGGTGTCCTTCGCGGCCTTCTTCCCGTCGAGCTTCAGGCTGAACGCGGTTAGCAACCCGCGCACGACGCCGGCGTCTTGCAGCGCGCTCATCGGCAACGAGTGCTGCGCGACCCAGTCGAGGCAGCGCGTGACGTCCTCGGGCGGCTCTTGGCCCCAACGGCTCACGTTGAAGCCCCAGACGTACAGGGCACGACTCAGCTCGCGCTTCGAGGGCCCGCCTGTCTGCTTGGCCAGCAATTCGGCGGATGCGCTTGCGAGTCCTTTCGCGAGCTTCGTGCGCGCGGTCGCCGAACTCCTCGGCCACTTCATTGCGGCGAACTCCCGCGCGTGGACGTACCACGAGACGTCAGCCAGCTTGCGGGCCTCGGACATCGGCAGCCCGGAGACCTCGTCGAACGGCTCGCCGCGGTTGACCACGCTCAGCAGGTCGGAACGTCGGCCGTCCGCGAGGGTCTTGTTGGCGTACGTCTCCTGACAGCGGTTCTCCCCCACCTTCCAGAGGACTTCGGCGCTCTTCTGCCCGCGGTCCTTGCGCTGTCGCACAGCCCAAATGCGGACCTTGAACGTCGGCTTGAACAAGGCTCGTCCTTTCATGAGGAAGGCCGGGTGCGGCGAACCGCACCCGGCCTGATGAACTCCGTTGATGTTGTGGGGTGTCAGCCCTCCAAGCCGTCCCACCAGACATCGATGTCGGCCTGGAGGAAGCGGAGCTGACCGTTCGGGAGCTTCTTGTACTTGGGGCCCTTGCCCTTGGCGCACATGCGGTAGAACGCGGCGCGGGAGATGTCCAACTCGGCGAGCACTTCGCGGAGCTTCAATTGCTTGGGGCGGCTCAAGGGTCGCTCCTTCGGAGACGCGATGACGGTGTGGGTGTGTCGTGCTCCGGCTCTTCGCCGGAAAGTGCGCTACAAGCGCGACATCCGCTACATCGCAGGTCAGAGCCCTGATCGGCGTAGCGGAGCGCGTACGTGTAGCGGATACGTTGCCGCTACGTAGCGGGACGGAAAGCACCGTCCCGCTACGTCGTTTGCGCTGGTCAACCCCGGTTTCAGACCGCCTGTAGCGGATGTAGCGCACTATCCAGGGGTGGGGGGCAGTAGCGCGTCCACGCGTCGTACAGATCGGCCGCGTAGTAGCCCTTCACGACCGGTCCGGCGCTGCTGCGGATGTTCCTCGCGCCGATCGGAACGTTCTTGGTCGTGACGTACTCCTTGAGGAGTTTCGCCAGACCTCGGCCGTCCAGCGGGCGCCCGTTCAGGTCGGCCCAAGGCGCTTCGTCCATGGCGTTCAGGTGCTCCAGGATCACCGCGGTCGGCATCCGGTCGGCACCGCGGAACACGCGGTCCCGCAGGTCCGTCAGGAGCCGGATCCCGACCGACGACTTGTCGTCGCCCGCGGCGTCGACGAGTTCGACGCACGCCGCGCGGGCCCGCTCAGGCCAGTCCCCGCCCGCGGCGTCGGCAATCGCAAGCAGCGACTCCCAGACGTCTGCGGGACGGTCCGTGATGCCCTCGGGCATCTCCGGCCATGCGTCGGCGACTTGCTCCCGTACGGTCGTCGCCCACGCCGCCAGGCGGTCCCGGATCTCGTGTCCCTCGTCCGTGTGGATGCGCTGCCGGAATGGCTCCACACGCTCGTTCGGGGCCCGCCGACGCATGCGGATGATGACCGAGCGAGTCAGGATCGTGTCTGGCAGCGACCCGAGCCCGGCCACGGCGACCGCGCAGAACGACGGGAACGCCTGCACGCTCTGGCTCGACCCGTCGCCGACGCACCGGTACGTGACACCCGAGCGTCGGTGGCCGGCGTTGAGCCACCCGCGCAGTTCCTCGTTCTCGCCCGCTTTCGGGCCGAACACGGTGTCGATCTCGTCGAAAAGCACGGTCGGCCGTGCATCCCCGGACACGGATCGGAACAAGGCGGCAGCACTCGCGCTTACGGCCACCATCGGCGCGGGAACGAGCGTTTCGACGATTTCCAGCGCTCGGCTCTTGCCGCTCGCCGGTTCGGGCGAGAGGAACGCGAGTCGGGGTGTGGCGTCGAAACAGTCGACGAGATGCGCGTGCGCGTCCCACAACGTCACCGCCACGTAGGCGGCTTCGAGCGGGAACACGTTAAACCTTCGATGGAATGCCTCGACCTCATCGAGCACGGAGGAGCCGTCGACTCGCGGTCCGGTGGGCTCGGGAGGAAGAGCGCTCTTAAGGCGGGGGGATTCCGGCTCGGTCATGCCGCTCCCTTGCGGTTGTTGCGGATTGACCAGTCGAGAGCGCTTCGGATGGACGGAACGCTCTCGCTGTCCGGGAGCCCGGCAGTCGCCGCTGCCCCCTTAAGAGCGCCTTCCACCACTGCACGCGGAATGTCGCCGGACGCGACGAGCCGACCCAACGCCCGTGCGGCACGTACGAGCGCAGCGTTACGACCGCCTTCGAGTGCAGCCGCCACGTTCGCCGTTTCGTTCCGCAAAGCTGTGGCCGCATACGCGGACGCCACGCGAACCGAACCGAGCGACACCGGTCGCGCGGGCGTCGCCACGGGACGCAGGACGCCCAAGAGCCATGCCGGGAGCGGCGCGACATCGACATCGCGGGCGACCGTGTACGGCTGCCCGTCGACGATGCTGCCGACCGCAATGACGTAGCCGCGGCGGGCCCGGGTGTCGACCTTCCACCCGTACTTCTCGACCGTGCTCGGCAGTGCCGGTCCGGGCGGTGCCGCGAAGTACAGGTGCGTTCCGCCAGATCGGGTGGTGACGGCAAACGTCTGGTCCGGGAAGGGCTGTCCCGCGTTCTTCGCCAACACCGCGAGCACATCCGCGCCGTGGCGTACGTCCATGCCCGACCACGGTTCCTTCGTCGGCTTGTCCCCGGCGTGCTTGGGCATGTCGAGGTCCACCACGACCAGGCGACTGGGCTCGGTGACGATGCCGATGTTGTACGGGCCGCGGTCCCAGAACCGCGCGATCAGCTCGCGGTCGGTGCTCGCCCGGTCCGGCCAGTCACTGACTGCCGGTTCCTTGCCACCCGGAACGAGCGGGATCACATGCCATCCGCGTGCGGCACAGGCGAGTGCTGCGGTCTTGAAGGGATTCAGGTCCGGCAGCGGCGGGGCGCCCCCGCCCGGGGCGTGCGCGGGGCAGAAGTAGCCGTTGGTGTACTGGCGCAGGCCACTGGTCTCCGGGCAGGGGTGGGCTGTCCAACGGCGGCAGATGCGCTTGTTGGGCGGGTTGGTCACGTCAGGTCCCGCGGGCTCGCGTAGGCGACGGAGCCGAGCAGCCGCCACGCGTTTTCAAGGGCCGCTTCGAGGGCCCGCGCGTGCTGCTGCGCGTCGTGGAACGCGGCGCAGACACGGGCGAGGTGCTTGAACG
Organism: Streptodolium elevatio; assembly: GCF_053592165.1. Classification (NCBI taxonomy): domain Bacteria; kingdom Bacillati; phylum Actinomycetota; class Actinomycetes; order Kitasatosporales; family Streptomycetaceae; genus Streptodolium; species Streptodolium elevatio. The sequence goes on along the minus strand of NZ_JBSFVE010000018.1, from coordinate 30,041 downwards.
GGTCCGTGCCGTCGTCGACGCGCAGCCCCTCGGGTTCGCACACGACGGATGCCGTCTCGTGGAGCGCCTGCGGCAGTCGACGCGCCGCGGCCGCAAGGGCTCCGGTGATGCGGTACGCGTCGGTCGGCGACATCGGGAAGTCACCGCGCGCCGCCGCGTCCTGCAACGCGTAGTTGAGGCGTCGCACGAACTCAGCGACCTCATCCGCCGCAATGGGCGCGTCGACCGCGCGACGCGCGGCGGTTGTGTCAGTCATGCTTAAGGTCTCCTGTCTGCCCCTTCGGGGCGGTGAGAGACCCGGGGCACCCGCTTCCGCCAAGAAGATTTCGGGTGCCCCGGGGCGTGTTCAGAACGGCGGGTTGTCGTCGGAGGCCGCGGCCTTTGCGGGCGCCCATCCGTCGGCGGGCCCGTTGGCCCACGGGTCTTCGCTGGCGCCGTTGGTGCGCGGCGCGCCGTTGCTGCGGTTGGCCTTGGTGAGAGCCGCGGTGGCCCAGGTCAGAGACGGGCCGATGTCCTCCAGCTCCAGAACGACGCGGGAGCGGACGTCGCCGGACTTCTCGTCCTTCCACCGGTGCGTACGCACGGTGCCAGTTGCGATAACGCGGTCGCCCTTGGTCAGCGACTCGGCCACGTGCTCGCCCAGGGCGCGCCACGCGGTGGTGTCCCAGAACGTCGTCTCGCCGTCGGTCCACTGGTTCGACTGCTGGTCAAACTTGCGCGGCGTAACCGCGATGGAGAACCGGGCGAAGAACGCGCCCGAGGCGGTGTGTCCGACCTCGGGATCGCGCGTCAGGTTCCCGGTGATCGTGATGTGCGTGGTGTTGGTGCCCACGGTGGTGCCTCCTTTGAGCGAGAGCGCCGGTCCTTCCGGCCGTCCCCCGCAGCCTCGGAAGCCAGCAGGCTTCCGAGGCCACGGCGAGCGGCGGGTCAAGCGGCGTCAGCCACCGGGGCCCCGGAGCGGCAGGCCCACGGGGAGCATCCGTCGGGGTCGCCGTCTTCCATGAGCTGGTCGGCGATGGCGTCGAAGATGTCGACCTGCCGGCCTTTCCACTCCCCGCGGGTCACGCGGTCGATCGGCGCCTTGTCCAGCGGCACCATCGACCGGTGCAGGAACGCGGTCCCGCGCAGTTGCTTGCCCTTGGCGTTCGCGCCAGCGCCGCCTTTGCGGATGGCGCGGTCGAACGCAACCGCGTCCGCGAACTCCTCCGGCGTCTCGTCGCGCATCTTCCGCCAGCGGGCATTGCCGCTGAACGGACACCCGATACACGCACTCTTCGGGGTATCGCCGAGCCCGGCGGCGGTGAGGTACCGCGTGCAGTCGTTGCGGCTCATGCCCAGGTCGAGGAGGGGGAAGGTGTTGCGGGCGTACTGCACGTCCGCGTCCTTCGCTCGCTCGAACTCGTCCTTGCTGATCCCGATCGACTGCCGCGCGTGCCGGCCGTGCGGGGTCCGCCCCACCCGACCATCGGCGTCGGTCTTGGCGCCGAGCATGGCTCGGACGGCGGACTTGATGGGCTTGAGCTTGTATTCGTTGGTGCACTGCCGCCGCCCGAGCCCATCGTCTTCGGTCGGGTCGGGGTTCTTGATGAACAGCGGCATTGACGCGAAACGATGCTCCGGGTCCAGCGCGTCGCTGCGGATGTTCCCGTTCGACACGCGCAGGATCGGGATACCGGCAGGCTGCGCGATGTCGCGGTCGATCCGGTCCAAGTGCGCGTATACCGCGGCGGGTTCCCACCCGGTGTCCGCAAAGACCGCAGCGTCGTACTTGGGAATGACGCCTTCGGCGGACATCAGCAGCAGTGCGGTCGACTGGACACCGGCGCCGAGTGACAGCACTCGCGGTGGGGCCTTCACCGGACGCATCCCGACAGGCTGGACACGATGTGGTGGTTCATGGGCATGCTGGGGCTCTCCTGTACTCGCTTGAGGGACAGGGGCCCGGGGCGGCCGGCTCTTCTTGGCGGTTGGGACGGCCGTCCCGGGGTGCGGTCAGACCTTCAGCTCGCCGACCTCGTTCGCCCGGTCGGAGAACAACGTGCGGTGGTAGACGGTCGCCACGACGATCCGCTTGTTGGTGCGGTGCTCGGACGTGAGCAGGCTCTGTCCCTCGGTCAGCGCGTCGCTGTCGGTGGACTTGCTGAAGTACTTGCTGCCGCGGCTGTTGCCCGCGGCGTCCTTGAACTCGATGTAGAACTCGGCCATGGCGGTGCTTCCCTCCTCAGGGCTTTGGTCACGTTGGGTGAGGTGTGCGCGAGCGTGCGCACACAGGTGTGCGCGGGCGCGTGCGGGCCTTTATGCGGGCGCGTACGCGGGGACGGGGTGTGCGCACGCCGTGCGAACATTTGAGAGGTGTGCGCACACCTGGCGCGCACAGCTACGCGGCGTAGCCGTCTGCCGGGACGATGCCGTACCGGCCGGCAGCCTGCGTTTCGCGGAGGCGTCCTTCGTCGGCGAGCCGGTTGAGGGTCCGGGACACCCACGACCGCGAACGGCCCTTCCACTGCTGGGTGATCTCGCGCGGCCCGATCTCGTCATATCCGGCGGCCTCCAGCGCGTCGACGAGCGCGAGAAGTTCGGCGTACGCCTCCTCCTCGGTCAACTCGCGCGCCGGGAACTGCGAAGGCTCCCCGAGCACGACGGAGTCGGCGCCGTCCGGCAGTTCGGGCAGTTCCATGTCGGGGTTCACGACCAGGTCGTCGTCCGTGCCGGACGCCTGCATGGCGGCGGCAAGCTGCGCGTCGTCCATCGCGGCGAGTTCGGCGTCCGAGTAGCCGCGTGGCTCCTCGTCGTCGGTCGCGAAGACGAACGAGGCGTCCACAACCTCCGCCTCGGGCAGACGGTCCGGTGTGCGGTCCCGTCGTGCGAGATCTGCGCGCGGTGCAGGAACGCCCGCGCGGGCTTCGCGCGCCTTCGCGGTCGCGGTGGCGCGGTGGGCCGCGTACGCCGGTCCCGCCGCGCGGGCGGTGACCGGGTCGGCGACCGCGCGGATGCCCTTGTACGCGGCGATGAGTTCGCGGACCTCGCGCCGCGCGTCCTCGCTCGGGTCGAGCCGGAACGTGCGGTTCGGCATGGCCCAGCGACCGAGCGTGCGCCCGGGGCTCTGCACGTAGCAGGAACCGGGCTTGCTGTTCTTCCACGCCTGCGGGTTCGCCCCCGCCTCGATCGTCTCCTCGTTGAGGACGAACGTCGCGTCCACGGGCTTCTGGCACCCGAACATGAACCCGGTGCCGAACTCCGACCGCACGTCGGTGTCGACGTTCGTGCCCGAGGCACGCTGAAGGCTGACCGAGAGGATGACGCCGGCGGACCGTGCCTGCTGGGCGATCGGCTTGAGATTCGGGTTCTCCGACACCGTGCTGTCGGCCGCCTCCTCGAAGTGCGCGACGACAAGCGGGATTCGGTGCTTGGTCCAGCACTCCGGGACCCACTGCTTGTAGCCGAGCCGCCCGAGCTGGTCGGCGCGGGCGCGGATGACGTGCGGCAACGCGTCCAGCATCGCGCCGACACCCTTCGGCGTCGTCTCGACCCAGTCAAGGCCGTGCGCGATGTCGCCGAGCGTCTGGCGTCCCTTGGACGGGTCGCCGACCCACAGCAGCACATCGGAGCGCGTCAGGACTTCGACAGCCATCACGAGGAAGCCCTCGGACTTGCCCGAGCCGTTCATGCCCGCCCACAGGATGTGGCTCGCGTTGCGCGGCACGTCCGGGTCACCGGGCAGGAAGAACTCAAGCGCGAGCCCGTCCTCACACACGCCCATGACGATCGGCTTGGCGACCGAACCGCCGGGCGCGGACGGGCCGGGCCACGGCGTCGGCTTCTTCAACACGTCCTGGGCGACGAGCGACATGGACACGCGCGAACTGTCGTCCGGGTCCGCAGTCATGCGCACGGCCGTGGCAGGGATGCCCGCTGCGGATGCGATGAGCCCTGCCTTGTTCTGCGCGTCGGCCGCGGTCATCTTGCCGCGTTCGAGCTGCAACACGGCGTCCACGCGCGAGCCTTCGACACTGCCCTTGACGACGTTCGCCTTGGCCATGCCGACCATGTCGAGCAGCTTGTCCCCGCCCGCTCCCTCAGCCTCGGCCGAGTTGCGGAGCGCGTACCGGACGTTCCACGACAGCGCGAGCGCCGCGCCGCCGATGACGTACATCGTGCCGACGCCGCCCGCGAGCGGACCGGCGACGGTTCCGGCGGTGACGTACGCGGTCGACGCGGCCACGGTCACCGTGGCGTGTCCGCGCAGGCGCGGCGAACGCCGGGACGCCTCCTGCCACGTCGCCGCGGTGACCGCAGTCGACGCCGCGCCCATCACGGCAGTCGCGGCGGTGTTGTCCGCGAAGTGCGCGTGCCCGAACGCCGCCGCGCCACCGAGGACGCCGACGAGCAGCCACGGCGGGAGGAACGGCGCGGTGCGCGACGCGATCCACTTCGCCATCTGCGCGCCGACGTCCGTGCTCCCCTGTTGCAAGGTGTTCTTCGCTGCCATCGCGATCGTTCGTCCTCTCGAAGTCGTGGGGCGGTCAGGCGAAGGTGAACTTCGGCGCGGGCTTCTTGTGTCCGGCCTGCTCCAGCTCGGGCGCGAAGTGCTTGAGGAACGCCGCGTAGCACTGCGCCATGCGCGCGGCGGCGGCCTTGGACTCCTCGGCCGCGATGTCGACGTGCCGCGCGATGGCGAACGCGCGGATGCGGGCCCCGCCCGGGGCGTTCGAGCCGATGACGGGGATCTCCTTGAGCACCGCGCGCAGCACCTCGGACCCGATGGCCAGGTCGACGGAGACGTCACGCAGCAGCTCACGGCCGGCGTTGGTGTACGTGCGGATGCTCTCCGGGTTCAAGAACTCCGGGTCCGACAGGATCTGACGGGCGTTGCCGAGCGAACGGCGAGCCATAGGGCAGTCCTCCAAGAAGAAGCGGGACCCGGGAAGTTCCGGGCCCCGCACGAGATGTCGGCTGTGCTTGTCGTACTGAGCTGTTCGTGTTCGGCCGTCAGGCGGCCTTGGCGACCTCGGCCGCGGTGCGGTTCGCCTTGCGCCGCAGCGCGCGCCGCTCCTCGACGGTCAGCCCGCCGCGGATGGTGTGCTCGTCGCGCTCCTCCAGCGCCGCCACCAGGCAGTCACGCCGGACCGGGCACGAGCGGCACAGCGACTTCGCGGCCCGCTCGCGCATCTCCCGCGCGGCGTCGGTCTCGCGGACGCCGTCCGGCTCGCTGAACCACTCGGCGTACGCGCTGCCGCCGCTGGAGTCGCGGCACGCCGCCGCGTCCTCCCAGCGCTTGCGCGGGCCGGCCGCTGCCTTCTTGACGCTCATCGGGGTGTCGCCTCCTCGGCGTTGGTGGTGCCGGTCTGAACGGGAAGAGTCAGGACGGTCGCGCCGCCGGCGTACTGCCGCTTGGCCTCGTCGAGCGCGTCCTTGGCGGTGTCGTAGCGGCAGCCGAGAGCCTGCGTGGCCGCGCGGTACGAGACGTCGCCGTTGTGCTCGCGGAGCAGTTGCAGCGCTGCCGCGATGTGATCTCGCGAGCCGTTTCCGGGCATCGGCGCGGTCTGCTTCGCGGTCGTTCGGGGTGTCTTGCGGGGAGCGGCAGGCGCTTCCCGGGAAGCGGTGTCCACAGCCTTCGCCACCGGCGCGGGAAGCACCGGGGGTACGTCCGCCGGAAGCGCTTCCGTGTGCTCCCCGTGCTGGTCAGCGTCGCCGGAAGCGCTTCCGTCATGCAGGAGTTCGTGCACCCGCCACAAGACGACGGGAGCAAGCCCGGCAACAGCGACCCGGATGACGATGTGCACCCATCCGCCGGGAAGCAGCGGAAGCAGGTGCACCGTGACGTTCGTCAGCACCATCACGCCGATCGCCCAACCGACTTCGCGTCGACGCCGGAACGCAGCGATCACGTACGCGTCGATGCACACCGGACCAAACGCGGCGAAGAACCCGAACCCCGCCCACACGTACAGGTGGTACTCACCCGACGCCGTCAGCGCGACCGCCGCGAGAAGCGCGACAACCGGCAGCACGCGCCCAAGGATGTTCGTACGCCACCGCAACCGGTCCAGCTTCTTGCCCAGGTCCACGCGCAACCGCTCGACATCCGCTCGCGCCGCCTCGGCATCGCGGACGGCGACCGCCGCCCGCGCGCGTTCGGCCTGCGCGTCGCGGCTCGCCTCGGACGTGATCCGCGTGGCCGCGGTACGCGCCTGCGCCCGCAACGCGTCGGCCGCCGCTTCAGCTTCGGCACGGATGCGGTCGGCATCCGCGTTCGCGGTGCCGCTCGCCTCCGCCGCCGCATCCTTGGTTGCCGCGACGACGTCGCCCGCTTCGCCATGCGCACCCTCGACGATGCGCTGAGCCTCGGCCTTGGCCTCGTTGACGAGTTCCTGAGCGCGCAGCTTGGCGTGTTCGGCCTCGTCGACGACGCCCTTGGCGTACGTGTCGGCCGCACCACGCACCCGCGATGCCGTCGCCGACGCGACGTCGCGCAACGTCGCCGCACTGCTCCGAGCCTCGGCGACGATCGTCACCGCCGTCTCCCGGGCCCGCTCCACCGCTTCGCGGCCAGCAGCACTCAACTGCTCCGCCTCGTCGCGGGCGATGCCCGCGCCGGTCTCCGCCTTGCGGGCCTCGGCCTGTGCCGTGCGCCGCTCCGTGAACGCCTCGCCGCGGATGCGGTCGGCCTCGGCTTGTGCCTGCGCCAACAGCTCACGTGCCGTCTGCTCGGCATCGTCGACGAGTTGCGCGGCGCGCGCCTTGGCCTCCAACTCGACCGCGAGGGCCGTCGGCTCCGGCAGCCAAAGCGACGCGGGCCCCGCGCCCACCAACTCCGACAGGCGCGTCGGCCGCTTCACTGCTGACCGCCGAACAGCGCCGCAGCCTCACGCCACGACGCAGCCTCGGAACGATGCTCGTACTCATCCCACGTACGCGCGTCCCAGCACTCGGCCGGTCCGTACCGCGCCTCCAACTCGGCTGCGAGCGTCGCCAACTTCCCGACCTGCGACCGGAAGCGAAGCAGGTCGTTGACCGCCTCATCGGCCCGCGCGTACACGGTGCCCGCGCTCGGCGACGCCACAGCCTGGCGAATCAGCGTCACAGCCATCGCACCGCCCACCCGGCCACGCCGCAGCGAGCCGTACGCGCAGACGCGGTAACCGCGAGCCCGACCAACGACCGACGGCCGCGACCGCGTCGCCGCCAGGAACAGCAAGGTGGCGTAGGCCGCCGCCTCGGCGTCCTCCCGCCACATCTCCGTCAGCACGTCGGACGCCGCATCCAGCCGCGCCGCGCGCTCCGACTCCGTCTCGACCGCCGGCCCCGTGAACAGAACCGGGTCGAAGCCGAGCACCATCTCGGCAAACTCACCACCCGACGACGTCGGGCGTCCCGCAACAATGGTTCGCAAGTCGCTCTCCTCTTCTTCAGGAGGTGACCCACGGGGCGGTCGCCGGACCTTGGCCGGACGGCGACCGCCCCGGCGCACATCGGTGCGCCTCGCCACAACTGACGAGCGGTCATGACCCCCGACCCACAACCGGATTCGGCGCGGATCGGGGACCAAAAGCACTCGTGTCTGTGGTCGTTCAGCTCACTGTGGAGTTCTCAAGGAACGCGCTGTCCCGACGGGCGCGCGGCTCGCCACTGCCGCCTTCCCTGCCGGTCGCTCTGTCTCGGCGCCGTGCGTACGTGCAGGTCAAAGCACACGTAGCGATCCCAAAACCCCTACGTCACTGCCTCACTAGTGAGGTAGTGACGTCACCGTAGCGCGACAAGTCTGGGTGCCGCAATACCTCACTAGGGAAGTAGTCCTACGATGGCTCGCATGAGCATCGATCCGACCGACCCCCGGCCCCCGTCGCGCCAGATCGCCGACGAGTTGCGCGAGCAGATCGTCAGCGGCGCGCTTGAACCGGGGCAGCCGCTCCCGTCCGAAAGCGTGCTGGTCGGGACGTACGGCACGTCGCCGACGACCGCTCGCCAAGCCGTACGGCTCCTCAAGGAGGAAGGTCTCGTCGTCTCCGAACGGGGCCGTGGCGTGTTCGTTAAGAAGCAGCCACCCACGATCCACATGGGCTCGGCTCGCTTCTCTCGGAAGACGCGCGCGGAGGGCAAAGCAGCCTTCGAGGCGGAGATAGAGGCTCAGGGACGCCGCTGGGGTCAGGAGATTCTGGGGCTCGAAGACGTACCGGCTCCCAAGTGGGTCGCCGAGTGGTTCGGCATCGAGCCCGACACCACGGTATTCGTACGCCGCCGGCGCAACTGGGTCGACGACGAGCCCACGCAGGTCGCGGACAGCTACTACCTGCTGGAGACCGTCGCCGACACCGCGATCCGCAACGAGGACACGGGCCCCGGCGGCAGCTATGCGCGGCTTGAAGAGAAGGGGCTCCGCCTGGAGCGGTTCCGCGAAGAGATCGCCATCCGCATGCCCTCACCCGACGAGACGAAGTCTCTCCGCCTCTCCCCCGGCATCCCGGTTGCCGAGCTACGACGCATTGCGTTCACCGCAGACGGTCCCGTGGAAGTACTGACGTCAGTGGTCGCCGGCGACCGCCACGTCTTCTGTTACGAGTTCCCCGCACCCGAGTAGTCAGGAAGAGCCTTGCAGGTCACCTACACGAGCGAGCCCGAACCGGGCGGCAAGAACGACGACTTCGTCATCGCGGGGGAACGGTTCGTCGTCGTGCTCGACGGAGCAACGCAGCTCAGCGAATCCGGATGCATCCACAACGTCCGATGGCTGGTCCAACGCCTCGGCACACAACTCGCGACCGCCATCGTCACCGAGCCGGATGCGTCCCTGACATCCATCCTCGGCGGAGCGATCGAACGCGTCTGCGCCATGCACGCCGACACCTGCGACCTGACCCACCCGAACAGCCCGTCCAGCACAGTCGCGCTTATGCGCCACCAGGGCGACACGATCGACTACCTGATCCTGTGCGACTCGCCAATGGCCATCGAGACCACCGAAGGCAAGGTGCAGGCCATCAGCGACGACGCGACGTCCCACCTCCCCGGCTACACGCAAGCCGACCTGAACCGCCTCCGCAACCACCCCGGCGGCTTCTGGATCGCCAGCACCAAACCCGAGGCAGCCGAACACGCTGTCGTCGGCTCACTCCCCGCCGCCGACGTCCGCCGCATCGCCGTTATGACCGACGGCATGTCCCGCCTCGTCGACCGCTACGAATGGTCCTGGTCCCGCCTCATGGACCTCACCGAGTCCGAGGGCCCCGCCGCCGCAGTACGCGCCGTCCGTGACGCCGAACTCGCCACCGCCCCCGGCACCTACCGCGGCAAGCCCCACGACGACGCCACCATCGCCCTCTGCCGCGAGTTCACCCCATGACCGAACCCGCCAAGCACTCCGTCAGCGTCGCCGGCGTCATCGTCAACGACGAGGGGCAAGTCCTTCTAATCCGCCGGCGCGACAACGGCCACTGGGAACCCCCCGGCGGCATCCTTGGACTGGACGAGAGCATCACCGAAGGACTGCATCGCGAGGTTCAAGAGGAGACGGGCCTGATGGTGGATGCCGAGGCACTCACCGGCGTATACAAGAACATGCGAATCGGTGTTGTGGCTCTGGTCTTCAGATGCCAGGTGCTCGGCGGGTCACTCCAAACGAACGCCGAAGTCACCGAATTCCGCTGGGTAGCACCGGGCGCGCTCCCTGAGATCATGTCACCAGCCTTCAGCGTGCGCGTTACCGATGCGCTCACGGAGCGATATCCAACCGTGCGAGCGCACGATGGGGAGCAGCTGGTCTAGCCTGGTCGGCTCTTGCCGCCCGGGATACTTCCCATACCGTCCCCACCTAATTCTCATTATTTCGGAGCCGCCATGATTGGCCCAGATCTTGTAGAGCTAGCCCAGACGCTTGGGTTCAAGATGGACGAACGTGACGGAAGGATCACGTTCTGGATCCCCTGCATGGGACTAGTCATTCATGCTGAGCCTCTTGGCGAGGGGCAGTACCTTCCCTATATCTCCCAACAAGCATCTTCATGGCATTGGTCGGGCGAGCGTAGCGACATCGTTGACACTTCCTCTTTCGCCCTGGCCGCCTATCTCCAAAAGCGGGGAATAGCTTCGTATCGGTTCTTCGACGCGGACAATGGAATGGGCTGGGATCTACCTGAACTGCACCATCGATTTCTAATTCCAGTCCAGCCGATCAACGCCAGCCATGAGATGACCCCAGAATCCATGGGTTCTCTACTTTCGGAAATTCACGAATTTGGCGCGTTGATGCATCTATTCCTACCCGACTACTGCCCCGCGAATCACGGAGAGGAAGACGATTTAGACTTCTGGCCAAATGCCGACCACCTGGCAGGCTCTTTGAACTCAGGGCTTCCTGAAGTTTTTGACCTGGAGCGGGACGGGCACTCCACGCGTGAGACTCCAGATATAAAGTACTACAGAACACACGCTGGCGACATCTCGGTCACCAGAAATAAAGGCCTCGCCAGCTTCATGCGCAATGTAACTGCACAGGAGAATGCCCAGCCTTTCCGTCGACTTCCGGGAATCGATGGCGACTTTATCATCTCGGGAGAAATTCAGAATTTCATCCCCGGAGACAAAATCGGCCTTATCGGCCAAATCGCCGCCGCCGCGGGTGAAAGCCAAATCGAGCCAGAGTCGATCGTGACCATTCCGTTCGAGAATGCAGTTCTGGGCGTCACTCAGGAGCATGCAATCCTCCTGGAAGCCTCATGCGGTCGCTACGCCTTCAATGAAGCGCGTGAAGCACTCGCCGTTCGGCGACAAGCAGAGGCTGATTTTCTATTCTCCCCGTCGGGATTCACATGGAGCGAAAGGATCGATGGCCAAGCTTTTGAAGACATGGTCCGAGATCTACTATCTTGCACGTCATGGATCTCCTGGGTACGAGGAGCCGGGCCTGCGAGGGAACGTGATGGGGGTCGCGACCTCATCATCGGTGCCGCGGTCGCGGACCTCCCCAATCACTCGTGGAGCCAATCGGAAGCCAACGTCAATCACATTACGGCAGTCGTTCAATGCAAGGCACACGCGAAGACTGTGGGATCAAGCGACGTACGGGAGATTCGAGATGCCATCGAAGATGCGGGGGCCCGCGGGTTCCTACTCGTGGTGTCCAGCAGGGTCAGCTCATCACTGACTACACGGCTACAACACATCCGTGACAAGAACGGGTACTGGACTGACTGGTGGGACCGGAAAGAAGTTGAAGCTCTCTTGAGGAAAAACCCAGACATTCTCGCCCGCTATCCAGAAATTGTCAAGCCATCCAACTAACGGCTATTAGTTAGCGGACACTCAGCAAGCACAATTTCACAGGTCCGAGATATGAGTCGCCCTCCTGCACTCGGACCTCTCAAGCCGCCTTCGAAGCATTGACCAAATGCCTCGTTATTTCGAATCCCCAGGTCCGATCGCGAAATAACGGGTAACTCTTGGCAATTACATTTTCGCGAGAGTCCTGCCGGTTACACTACCTTTCGCCAGGCGAGGCGCTACGGTACCAAAAAAGAAAATCTCGCGCTCCTGGCCGTGAGCTGCATGCCCGGCCAGGAGCGCTTGGGATTTTAAGTTTCGTGGTCAGTCCTCGAGATAGGGGGGGAGCCTAAACGTCGCAACGTCTGCTCCACGAGTAGTTGCGATGCGCACGCGAAGCTGTTGGACGTCGTTAGAGGGCATCTTGTCACCAAGGACCAGATAAGTCAGCAGGTCAGCGGCAAGATTATAGTTCTCCTTTTTCGTCAGGATGTTGTGGGCGGAGTTGATCAGCACGTCTCGCCAGAGCGGGCTCGTGATCTTCCAATCAATGCGGTAGGCACGTTCGACGACCTCCGAAAGCGCGCGGGCGGGATCAACCTTCAAGATCTGAGACAGCGCTTGGAAAAGCACAATGTGAGTAGCGGGCTTGAAGAGGAGACCATAGTCAGCATCCTTAGCCCGGAGCTCAGGCAACACTTTCGTGTTGTCCCGACCGTGCTTAAGCATCGGCATGCCATCGAGAACGGTCGTCCACCATCCCTGCACGTGCTCATAGCCCTCGTCGAGGGTCTCCTCTTCAGGCCGAACGTGCGTCTTCTTCTCGTTGAGTTGATCCGCCATGTTGTAGTGCTCAGCGATGATTCGAACGGTTTCGTAGACGGCACTTAGGGTGGTCAGTTGAACACTTCGGTCAGCGATGGTATTGGTCTTGTAGTTGACCAGCGACTCGCCTTTATGGTTCTTCCCTGCTAGGGGGCCATCATCGTCCGCAAGGCGACGGGTGAGGACGGCAAATCCGTCGTCCTCGCTGGTCAGAATGTTGTCTCCGCGGCTGGTGTTCTTTGCGTAGCGATTAACCTTGTTGAAGAGCTTGCGGGTGTGCTGAGTCGAGATGCGCGGCACGATGATGACGGTCACCTCATCGTCCGAGACGTACCTGGCTTCCGCGCCCTCGACCGTGCGGCCAATGACCACCTCCCGGAGCGCGGCGAAGCGGTGCTGACCGTCAAGAACGATACGATCGCCGCTCTCGATGGTCAGGAAGCCGAAGGACTCCTTAGACATGGTGGACCGGTACGCCTTCGGCAGGTTTTTGGCTACCTCGCTGAAAGACTCGAACTCGGGCTCTTCGTCCGCATCGAGGAGCAAAATGAGCGCTCCGAAGAACCGGTCCGGGGAGTTCGCCAAGTAGGGGGCGATCTCCGTACGCACCCGCGTGTCGTTGAGCTCGCGTTGCAGGCGCTCGGTCAACCCTGTGGTCGCCCACTCCTCATGCTCGCTTGCGGGCCGCGCGACCTGCACGAGGTCGCTCACCTTCATCGTCGTGACGTAGTACGGCGTCGATCCCATCTTGGCCCGAATCGCCGTGTGCACAGTCGCCATGCTGCCTCCAAGAGTTGTTTGCAGGACGAGCATAGATGTTTGCGTATACAGTTTGCAAGCCAAGCCAGCGTGTTTGCGCAAACAACGCCAGTATGTCACGCACGGTTGGGCGACCGTAACTCTGAGAATCTTGGGCGTCGGCGCCCGTGCCACCGCTGTGCACACGCCCGGGCGCGGCAGTTGGTCGCTGATTCTCGCGTTGGGCGTGTGTTGGGCAGCGAACATCAGTGTGCACAGCCCGATCCCGAACGTGCTGGTCAGACGCCACTTTCGTTCACATCCACCGGGGGCGGGGGGCGGTCTCGGGCCCTGAGCCTTTTTTGGTGATGGGGGCCTGGGAATTAGCCTTCCACCTGCGGTTTCCGGGGTTCAACCGATCTTCGCGACACAACTGCGGTTCTGGGCGGGAAGCCGGAGTGATGCAGGTTGTTGCGGTTTGGCCCGGGGGCTGACGGCGCGTGCGGGGCATGCGCGGGGCAGCCGCAGGGGGATCTGGTCTGACGTCCCGGCGATTCACGTCGGCTTGTGGCAATCGAGTGGGGTTGTCTCGACACTTCGGGGTGCGGACGGGCGCGGCGGGGGTGGGGGGCGGACGCGTCGCTGGTGGAGGAGATCCTTCGCGGGGCTGTCGAGGATGTCTGCGCGCTGCACGTCGATACGTGCGACTTGGCGCATCCGAGCAGTCCGTCCAGCACGGTTGCGCTGCTGCGGTGCGGGTGGATGTCGTCGAGTACTTGGTCCTGTGCGACTCGCCCATCGTTGTCGAGACCGGTGTCGGGGGTTCGCGGTGTGATCCGGGCTGCGGAATCGGGAGGAGTCGCCGTGTCCGGCGACGGGTGTTGGTTGACAGGGATCGGCATGTGGAATGCAATATATTGCATGCCGGTTCCCCAAGCCCGTGGGCTCGTGACCAAGTCCCTGCTCCGCGACAACGCGTACCGCGCGATCCGCGACGCGATCGTCGACGGCACGCTCGCGCCCGGCGAGCGGCTCAACGACATCGACCTGGCCGCGTGGCTGGGCGTCAGTCGCACTCCGGTACGCGAGGCACTCGCACGCCTGGAGCAGGCCGGCCTGGTGCAGAGCAAGCCCGGCAGCCACACGCGAGTCAGCCCTCTCGACGTACGCGCCGCGCGGTCCGCGCAGTCGGTGACGGCCGCAATGCACGAACTGGCCGTACGCGAAGCACTCCCCAACCTCTCCGCCGCCGAACTCGGCGCCATGCGCCAGGCCAACGTGCGCTTCGCCGAAGCCCTGCGCCGCAACGACGTCGACGCGGCGATCGCCGCCGACGACGACTTCCACGGGGTCGCGGTGGCAGCCTGCGCCAACCACGCCGTACGCACGGTGCTGGAGCAGTTCACGCCCGTCCTGCGGCGTCTCGAACGGCTGCGCTTTTCGTCGCTGGGCGGCCGGAGTTCGGTCGGCCAGCATGACCGCATCATCGCGTTGTGCGAGGTGGGGGACGTCGAGGGGGCCGCGGCCGCTACTCGCGCCAACTGGCAGACCCTGGTTCCCCTGCTGGACACGGGACTTCCGGACGCCGGACCGGAGGCGGAGGCCGAGCCGGAGACGGGGACGGGGACGGGGACGGGCGGGCCTACGCCCGGACCGGCTTGATCCGCCGTACCACTCGTAGCCCACCCCTCAGCCACCTGCAGCGACCCGCGGCCCCGCCCACAGACCCCGGGCCGCCCGACACCTCATGGAGTCCCCATGCGCCTCGACGCGTTCCCGCGCCATCCCCTGCTCTTCGGCCCAAGTCCCGTGCACCTACTCGACCGGCTCAGCGCGCACCTCGGCGGGGCTCGCGTCTGGGCCAAGCGCGAGGACTGCAACAGCGGGCTGGCGTTCGGCGGCAACAAGACACGCAAGCTGGAGTACCTGCTCGCCGACGCGCTGGCCCAGGGCGCGGACACGCTGGTCAGCATCGGGGGCATCCAGTCCAACCACACCCGGCAGGTCGCCGCGGCGGCCGCGCACGCGGGGATGAAGGCCGTTCTGGTTCAGGAGAGTTGGGTCGACTGGCCCGACCCGGTCAACGACAAGGTCGGCAACATCCTGCTCTCCCGCGTCATGGGGGCCGATGTACGCCTGGTCCAGGCCGGGTTCGGCATCGGGTTCAAGGAGAGCTGGCACCAGGCCCTGGACGACGTACGCGCGGCCGGCGGCACACCGTACGCCATCCCCGCCGGGGCCTCCGACCACCCGCTCGGCGGCCTGGGTTTCGCCCGCTGGGCGTATGAGGTCCAGGAGCAGGAACGCGAGTTGGGTGTCTTCTTCGACACCGTCGTGGTGTGCAGTGTCACCGGCAGCACCCAGGCCGGCATGATCGCGGGCTTCGCCGGCCAGGACCGGCCCCGCCGCGTGCTGGGCATCGACGCCTCGGCCAAGATCGACGAGACCCGGACCCAGGTGGCCAAGATCGCCCGGGCGACCGCCGAACTGATCGGGCTGGGACGGGATTTGCGCGAGGACGAGATCACCGTGCTGGAGGGGTGGGCCGGCGAACTGTACGGCGTACCGGTGCAGTCCACGCTGGACGCCATCCGCCTCACCGGCAGCCTGGAAGGCGTCATCATCGACCCGGTCTACGAAGGCAAGTCCATGGCCGCGCTCATCGACCTGGTACGTGACGGGCACATACCCGAGGACTCCAACGTCCTGTACGCCCACCTCGGCGGCCAACCCGCGATCAACGCCTACAGCAGCCTGTTCGGCGCCTGAGACGACAGGGGCCCAACCGGGCGGCCCACCGGCAGCCGGGCAGTCAGGAGGACAATCGGGAGTCCGACCGACCAGTCGGCGGCCAGTCAGCCCGCCCAAGGGGTCCATCCGCCGATCGCGGCCGTCGCGGCGCGGGCGGCATCGGCCGTGGCGCGGGCCCATGCGTCGCACGTACGGGCCGGAACTCGTCGTCGGCCGACCACGACGGCGATGCCGTAGCGCTGGGCCCCGTGCCGGTCGTGCACCGGGGCGTGGATGCTCGCGACGTCCCGCGGGCCGGTCGTCTGCGGGTCCGCGTACTCGCTCCAATCCGCCTCGGGCAGATAGCCGCGCAGGGTCGCGATCACCGTCTCCGCCATGCCGGAAGTGATCAGGTTGGCCAGGACTTCGTTGCGTGCGGCGGGAGTTCCGGCGAGGTGTTCGACGAGGTAGCCGCGCGTACGCGCGTCCTGCACCACGGCGTTCAACACGCCGTGTCGCGCCGTCACCGGTACGAGCGGGGTGCGGGCCAGCCAGTCGTGCAGGACCTGGTCGCCGCTCCACAGCAACTGCGTCAGCCCGAGCGGCGGTACGGCCGGGAACCGCTCGCCGACGAGGTCCCGGGCCGCGGCCGCCCGGATCGCGCCGGCGCGGCCGACCACCACGATCTCGTCCTCTCTCATCGACGTCAGCAGGCAGCTGAGCCCCAACCGCCGGTGTAGCGCGTGCAGGTGCGGCAGCAGCGCGTCGAGCGGAGTGGTGCCGTCCTCGGAGGCGCGGCCGATGCGCCCCAGGGCCGGGCCGAGCCGGTACGCCTTGTCCGGTGTCCGGTGCGCGTACCCGGCCTTGGTGAGTGTCGTCAGGATGCCTAGGCACGTCGGCTTGCTCAGCGCGAGGCGCTGGGCGATGCGCGCCAAGGTGAGCGGCTCACGCGGGTGTTCGGCGAGCAGGTTGAGCACTTGGGTGACGCGCTCGGTGGGTGGTGAATGCCGTTCGGGCACCGTGCACCCCCTCTCGTGTCGCCTCGTCGTGGCTGCCGACGCCACTGCGCCGAAAGATTTTTGAGGTGCCGTCAGGTCGAACGCCGGGCCCGCCGTTCGCCGGTGGTTCCAGCTGTGGAACGCGGTACCGCGCACGCCGCCGTGCCCGGAACGGATTGACGCGTTCCGCCGTGGATTCTGTTCCGCATATGGAACGCCTGTTCCAAACAAATCAGCACTCCCTCGGGCCGTCAACCGTTTCGGCCACCCTTGATTTCTTGTCAAAGGCAAGCATTATGGGCTGCCAGCGCCGGGACACCACCACACCGATCAGGGAGTACCGATGGCCTTTTGGCCCGCCCTCGCCGCCCGTCCCGACGATCCGAGACGCCGCCCGCGGCGCCTGCGGCCCCGGCGTACGCTCCGGCTGCCGTCCGTCGTCGCGGCGGCGGTCGCACTCGCTCTCACCGCAACCGCATGCGGCGGCGGCTCCGACTCGTCCGGCGGCGGCTCGTCCACCGCACCGGTACGCCAGGGCGGGTCCATCACCATCCCGCTGCCCGTCGAGTCGCGCGGCCTGGACCCCTTCGTCGCCTCGTACACCGCGACCGCGGACGGCAGTCGCATGGCGGCCCTGTACGACTTCCTGATCACCCTCGACCCCAAGACCGGCGAGGTCACCCCGCGCATCGCGGAGAGCCTGGTGCCGGACGCCGCAGGCAAGGTCTGGACGCTGCGGGTGCGGCCCGGGGTGACGTTCACCGACGGCACTCCGTACGACGCGGCCGCCGTCAAGGCCAACTGGGACGCACACGCCGACCCCGCGATGAAGTCCCTGCGCCGGGGCCTCGTCACGGGCGTCACCACCGAGGTCACCGGGCCGCTCGAACTGCGCGTCACGCTGGCGACGCCCAACCTGAGCTTCAACCGGACCGTGGCGTACGGCCTTTCCTTCATCGCCTCCCCCACCGCCTTCCGCGCCGATCCGGCCGGGTTCGCCGCGAACCCGGTGGGGGCCGGTCCGTTCAAGCTCAAGGACTGGGTGCGCGGCGACCACCAGACGATGGTGCGCAACCCCGGCTATTGGAAGGCCGGCCTCCCGCACCTCGACCAGGTGACGTTCAAGACCGTGTCCGACAACCAGCAGATCCTGTCCGCGATTTCCACCGGGCAGGCCGACCTGACCGTCATGTCGGACGGACAGGCGGGCGAACAGGCCGCGGACAAGAAGCTCAAGGCCGACACGATGCAGGTCGACGGCGGGCAGTTCTTCCTGTTCAACCTGAAGCGCGCGCCGTTCGACGATCCGCGCGCACGCCGCGCGATCGCGCTCGCCATCGATGCCGAGGACCTGACCAAGTCGCTGTTCAACGGCCAGGTCCAGCCCGGACGCGGGGTGTTCCGGGAGAACTCGACGCTGATCGACCCGACGGTGCCGCAACAGCCGGGGTACGACAAGGCCGAGGCACAGCGGCTGTTCGACCAGCTCGCCGCCGAGGGCAAGCCGGTGAACTTCACCTTCCTGACACAGCAGCACGCCACCGCGCGGAAGACCGCCGAGTACATGCAGAGCCGCATCAACCAGTACAACAACGCGCACATGGAGATCGAGGCGTTGGAAGTCGGCGCGTACATCACCAAGGGGCTCGTCAACCGCGAGTTCCAGGCGCAGAACTACGGGATGTGGCAGGCGGATCCGGACCCCGCGTTCGACACGCTGTTCCGCTCGACCAGCACGTCGAACTACGGCGGGTACTCCAGCCCGGCGGCCGACGCCGCCCTCGACGCCGCCCGGGCGGCCGCCACGCCGGAGGCCCGCAAGCAGGCGTACACCGACCTGGTCCGGGAGATCGCCAAGGATCTGCCCGTGTGGGTGTGGCAGGAAGCGACGACGTCGACGGTCTACCGTCCCCAACTCACCGGCGTGACCCTGGTCAACGAAGGGCAACTGGCCATGGACCAGATCGGCCTGACCGGCTGATTCGACCGGCAGACCGACTGGCACGTCGTACGCCGAGCGCCCGTCTCCCCCGCGTGTGGGGCGACGGGCGCTCGGCGTTCGCGTGCGGTCGACCGGCCGGTCAGCCGGTCAGCCGGTCAGCCGGTCAGCCGGTCAGCCGCGGGGAGGGTCCGCCCGCGGCGTTGATGACGCCGTCGACGACGAGGCCGATGCGGCAGGCGGCGTCCTCCCCGGCGACGACGCCTGGCTCGTGACGGGGTACGAGGAGGTTCGCGCGCTGCTCGACGACAACCGCCTCGGGCGCTCCCATCCCCGTCCCGAACTGGCGCCCCGGACCGGGGAGTCCGCCCTCCTCGGCACCCCGGTCGGCAACCACGGGACGGAACTCGCCGACCACGCACGCATGCGGCGCATCCTCCAACCGCTGTTCTCACCACGCCGGATGCGGGCATTGCGGCCACGCATCGCGCAGCTCACCGCCGAACTCCTGGACGATATGGAGAAGAGCGGCAGCCCGGCGGACCTCGCTCAGGCGCTCGCACTCCCCCTGCCGATCCTGGTCATCTGCGAGCTCTTGGGCGTGCCGTACGCGGACCGCGACCGCTTCCGCGCCTGGTCCGTCGCCGCCGGCGACGTCGACGCTACCCGGTCCGCCGACGGCCTCACGCAACTCTACTTATATGGACGTGAGTTGGTGGAACTCAAGCGCCGCGATCCGGGCGACGACGTCATCTCGGACCTGTGCGCGGCGGACGGCCTCAGCGACGCGGAGATCGCCTCGCTGTCGATGATCCTGCTGTTCGCGGGCCACGAGACAACCGTGGTGCAGATCGGGTACGGCGCACTCTTCATGCTCACCACGCCCGGCGAATGGCAGGCCCTCGTGGCGGACCCGGCCCGGGTGGAGCCGGTCGTCGAGGAGATCATGCGCGCACCGTCCGCAGGCACCGGCGGAATGCCGCGCTGGGCCAGGACCGATCTGGACATCGCCGGAGTGACGGTACGCGCGGGCGAGTTGGTACTACTCGACACCTTCACGGCCAACCACGACCCGGCCGTCTTCGCGGATCCCGAGCGCTTCGACCCCGACCGGACGACCACGCAGCACCTCGGCTTCGGCTACGGCGCCCGTTACTGCGTCGGGGCGCCGCTGGCCCGCATCGAACTCGCGGAGGTTTTGGGGCAGTTGGCGGCCCGCTTCCCCGACCTGCGCCTCGCGGTGCCGACCGTCGACATCCGGTTCACCCAGGACCAGTTGACCACGGCCGTGGTCGAACTTCCGGTCACCTGGTGAGGCTTCGGCAACGCTTGGGGTGGTCGGCACTCGCCGGCCGGCGGCCCGGGATCAACGCCCGAACACGGCACCCATGGCGTCGGCCACGAAGCGGTTCATCGGCAGCAGCACACGCCGGTAGGTCCACCGGAACGGCGGCACGACCACGGCCGTCCAGACCACGGCCACTCCGACCAGCACCGGCTTGAGGGCGAAGCGGTAGACGAAGCGGGACGGGACGACCACCACCGCGCCGACGATCACGGTCGCCACGCGCCAACCGAACGTCAGCACCCGGCGGAAGGCCCGCCACAGGGGCTTGAGGACCCACTTCCAGAGCGCGGCGAGCGGCCGGATCACCAGGTTGACGACGAGCGTCCAGCAGACCCATATGAGGACCCGGGCGGTCGGGCGAACCACGTGCTTCCAGGTCAGTTGCCCGAGCGGTTTGAGGACGCGCCGCCACAGGTAGCGCTCGACCGCACGTTGGAGCGGCTTGAGGATCTGGTCGAGCAGGAACGCGAGGACGGGCGTGAGGATGATCCCCCACAGCACGGTCCGCAGCAGCCAGCCCCACAGGAAGTCCCGGAAGAACGCCCATCCCGGAACGAGGATCCAGCGGTGCACGAACCTCGCTCCGGGCACCAGCAGCTTGCGGCCGGTGAACACCATGCCGATGAGGAGCAACCGGCCTGTCAGCTTGAGGAGTTCCCAGAGCAGGCGAAACGGGACCAGGAGGACGACGGCGATGCCGCGGGCGGCCCAGCGGCCCGCGGTGGCCGCGGCACCGGTCCGCGCCACGGGCACCTGCGGCCCCCGATCCCGCGCGTCACGCTCCTCTGCACGCCGATCGTCGTCACGGTCGCCGTCGCGGTCGTCGTGCCGGTCCACGTCGTCGCGGTGGCCGTCCCGGCCGCCGTCGCCGCCGCCGCGTTCACGGTCCCGGTCATCGCGCTCCCGGTCATCGCGGTCCCGCCGATCGCCCTCCCGCGCATCACCGTGCCGCTCACCCCGGTCCGGCATCCCGCCTTCCGGCAACTCCCCGTTTGACACCCCGCCCTCCGGCGACTCCCGCGCCGCCGACCGCGCTTCCGGCGAAGCCCCGGGCAACTCCGGTCCCCTTGGCGGTGGTTCGTCGCGCCGTACCCCCTCCCCCGCCGCCGCACTCCCGTCGTCGCGCACAACCCCCGGCATCGTTTCTCCCCACGCTCGTCCCCCGGCTCGAACCGTAGTTGAGCAGGCATCCGGAAGACAGCGTTCAGATACTCAGATCCACCCACGAAGCGTGGTGAGTTTGTCCGGGTTGCGCATGACATCCACCGCGGTGATGCGCTGCCGGTCCACGGTGAGCGCGATGACCGACAGTGTGCCGTCCGGTTCCCGCAACACCAGGCCGGCCGTCCCGTTGACCGTCACCATCCGGATGTCCATCGGTGCGGGCGCGGAGTACGCCAGCAGCAGCCGCGCGATGCGTTCGCCGCCGCGCACGACCACGCGCTGCGCCGACACCTTGCCGCCGCCGTCGCCGCGGCAGACCGCGTCGGGGTCGAGCATCGCGACGAGCGCCGCCAAGTCGCCGCCCTGACAGGCGTCGGCGAACGCGGCGACCAGGCGGCGCTGCTCGTCCGCGGTCGGCGGGAACCGCGGCCGCGCGTCCTCGACCTCGCGGCGGGCGCGCGACGCGAGTTGCCGCACCGCCGACGGCGTGCGCCCGACGACCTCGGCCACCTCGCCGAACGACATGCCGAAGACGTCGTGCAGCAGGAACGCGGTGCGTTGCGCCGGCGACAGGGACTCCAGGACCACCAGCAGCGCCATGCTCACCGACTCGTCCAGGGTGACGCGCTCGGCGGGGTCGGTCGCGGCGGCGGGTTCCACGAGGGGTTCGGGCAGCCAGGTCCCGACGTACCGCTCGCGGCGCGCCCGGGCGCTGCGCAGCGCGTCGAGGGCGAGACGGCCGACCGCGGTGGTGAGCCAGGCCCGCAGGTCGCGGACCTCGGCCGGGTCGTCGAGCCGGCGCAGGCGCAGCCACGCCTCCTGGACGCAGTCCTCGGCCTCGGACGCCGAGCCGGTCGTGACGTACGCGACCTTGAGCAGGTACGGCCGCTCCGCCTCGAACGCACGCGCGAGCTCGTCCTCGTCGAAGCCACCCGAGTCGCCCGAGCCGCCCAAGCCGCTCCCCGTCCACCTGCCGGACCCGTGCCCACCGGCCTTGCCCACACCGGTGCCGCCGACCTCTTCACCCGGGATCCCGCCGGTCATCACGCACCTCCGCCTGTCGTCCACACACTGGCACGCAGGAAGGACGGGACAGCTCGCGGATGTGTGACATTCGGGGTCGCGGCGGTGGCGTACCCTCCTTCGACGTGGCTCGAATCGTTGTCGTCGGTGCAGGTATGGGTGGACTCGCTGTCGCGGCCAGGCTCGCGGTCAGGCGCCACGAGGTGACGCTCTGCGAGCGGTCCGACGGCGTCGGGGGCATGCTCGAGTCGGTCGACCGCGACGGCTTCGCCTTCACGTCCGGCGCGGCGGTGCTCACCCTTCCCGCCGTCTACCGCGATCTCTTCCTGAAGACCGGCGCGGCCCTCGAAGAGTGCGTCGACCTGGTCGGCGTCGATCCGGCGACGCGGTGCTCGTTCGAGCGCGGCGCGACGGTCGTCGACATCCCCAATGCGACGCGTGCCGGTGCCGCCGCGGCCTTCGACGACGCGTTCGGCGCCGGTGCGGGGGCCGACTGGAACCGGCTCCTCGACCGCGGCGCGGCCATGTGGGGTGTCATGCGCACCGGCTTCTTCGAGGTGGCCTCCGAGCCGGACCGGCCGCGGCGCGCGTCGGGCGGGTTCCGTGACTTCCGGACCACCACACCGTGGCGGCGCCTGCGGCCGCTGGTCCGGTCCAACGTGCGCGACCCCCGACTGCGCGCGCACGCCGAACGGTTCGCCCTGGACACGGGCCTCGACCCGCGGCGTGCCCCCGCGACGCTCGCGGTCCTCCCGTACCTTGAGCAGACCTTCGGCCTGTGGACGGTACGCGGCGGCCTGCACAAGATCGCCGAGGCCCTGCACGCCCGGTGCCTGGACCGCGGGGTGAAGTTCCGCACCGGCACGGACGTCGCGGACGTGTCGCTCGCCGGCGGGCGCGTCGACGGCGTCCTGCTCGCGGACGGCGGCCGCATCGACGCCGACGCCGTCATCTGGGCCGGGCCGTCGCAGGGCCCGCTCGCAGCCCGGGCGCAGGCGCGAACGGCCGCAGCGCCGGGTACCGGCGCGGCCACCGGTCTCGTCGAGCTGCACCTCGCGCTGCGCGGCACCACGCCCGAACAACCCTTTCGCACCTACCTCTTCCCGGACTCGCCCGCCGACGAGGCGGAGGCGCTGTACGCCTCCGACGCCCGTCCCCCGACGGATCCGACCCTGTGCGTGCTGGCCCCGGAAGGCGGCGCACCGGACGGCGACGAGGCGTGGACGGTCCAGGTACGCGTCCCCGCCCACGGCCGCGGCAAGGGTCTCGTGGACTGGGAACAGCCCGGCGTACGCGACGACTTCGCGCGCCGGCTGCTCGACCTCATGGCACAGCGCGGCCTTCCGGTCGCGGATCGCCTGCACTGGTACGAGATGCGCACGCCCGCCGATCTGGAGCGCGCCACCGGCAGACCGGGCGGCGGCGTGCCCGCGTGCCCGGTCTCCGGCGGTCAGCCGAACCGCTCGTCGGTCCCCGGCCTGTTCGCGGTGGGGGCCTCGGCCCATCCGGGCGGCGGGCTCATCGGCGCGGGGATGGGTGCGGCGGCGGTGTCCGAACTCGTCGGGAAGGGCTGAGCGGGGAACTCGCCGTAGGTGTCCGGGTGGTGCCGCAATTCCGCGCCGTATGCGCCGGGGTCCTCGCCCGCCTGCGGCCCGTAGCCGTCGGGGCGGTAGCCGTCGGGGCGGTAGCCGTCGGGCGCGTACCCGTCAGGACCGTAGCCGTCCGACCGGTATCCGTCCGGGCCGTGTGCGGCCTGGACCGCGTAGGCGCCGCTGTCGGCGTACGTGTCGTCCTGCACGTACATCTGCTGCGTCTGCGGGTCCGAGGGGTAGCCGTCCTGAGGTCCGTACTGCCCGTGCGCGTTCGGCGCGTAGGCGGGCGGAGGCGGAGGCGGTGCGGCCCGGTCGCCATCCTCGCCGTACAGGTAGCGGTCCGATTCGCCGGTGTCGTAGGCCGCGGCCGGGAGGTCGCTCTGCTCGTACCCGCCGTACCCGACGAAGTCCGCCGGGTCCTGGGAGTCGAACGCGTCGAAGTGCTGCGTGCCCGCACCCGCGGCGACGTCCGTCTGCGTCGGGCGGCCGTGTCGGGCGCGGCGCGCCCGCTTGCGGCCGAAACGCACCGTCCATCCGTGGTAGTAGCCCCGGCGAACCTGCCGCGTGACCAGCAACTGGCCGACGACGAAGCACACTCCGCCGGCACCGGAGACGATCGCGTTGCCCATCGCGACGCCCGCGACGACACCGCCGAAGCCGACGAGGGCGAGCACGCGGTAGCGGAACGGCGCGCCGTGCTGCCACATCGCCTCGGTGAGGAGCCACAGGCCGACCGGGACGAAAAGCGCGTACAGCACGACCATGCCAAGGCTCACCGGCACGCCCTTCTGTCGAACGGGTGAAGGTCCCTCACCCTAACGGGGCAAGGGCCGGTTTCCCCAGCGTCCGCAAAGGCCGTGGGCGCGCGGCAGGCCCGAGTGCCGTCGGGAGGGGTGCCGGTCGAACCGCGCGGAAGGGCGGCGGGACGGGCTCAGGCGTCGCGGTCGCGGAGGCCGAGGTTCTCGTAGATGCGCAGCGTGGCCGACGACCGGTTGAGGGTGATGAAGTGCAGCCCCGGGGCGCCCTCGGCGAGCAGGCGTTCGCCCATCTCGGTGCCGTACTCGATGCCGACCGCCTGGACCGCCGCCGGGTCGTCGGCGACCGCGCGCACCCGGTCCGCGAGGGCGGCGGGGAAGTCGGCGTTGCTGAGCTGGGCGAACCGCTCGATCTGGCCGACGTTCGTGACCGGCATGATCTCCGGGATGATCGGCACGTCGCAGCCCGCCGCCGCGACCCGGTCGCGCAGCCGCAGGTAGTCGTCGACGTGGAAGAACATCTGGGTGATCGCGTAGTCGGCGCCGGCCCGGCACTTGCGGACGAAGTGCCGGATGTCGTCGTCCCAGTTCGTCGACCGCGGGTGCATCTCGGGGAACGCCGCCACGCCCACGCAGAAGTCGCCCGACTCGCGCAGCAGGCGGACCAGTTCCTCGGCGTACGTGAAGCCCTCCGGGTGCGCGACCCACTCGCCCTGCGGGTCGCCGGGCGGGTCGCCGCGCAGCGCCAGGACGTTGCGCACGCCCGCGTCGGCGTACTGCCCGATGATGTTGCGCAGCTCGCTGACCGAGTGCCCGACCGCGGTGAAGTGCCCGACCGGGGTCAGCGTCGTCTCGGTGGCGATGCGCTCGGTGATGTTGACCGTGCGGTCGCGGCTGGAGCCGCCCGCGCCGTACGTCACCGACACGAAGGAGGGGCCCAGCGCCTCGACGCGGCGCAGCGCGTCCCACAGGTGCCGCTCACCCGCGTCCGTCTTGGGCGGGAAGAACTCGAAGGAGAAGGTCCGCTTGCCGCTCTCCAGGAGGTCGCGGATGGCGGTGGCGCGAGCCGGGCCCAGCGGCCCTCCCGAGTTGCGGGGCGAAGCGACTCCTACAGACATAAGGGCAGGTTAACGGGACGGCCGGTTGGTGAGGAGTGGTTGTCCGCCCCCCGAGACGCCCATCCGCGCGGCCCGGGGTCGGTGGTACGCGCGACGCCCGGTTACGCTGCTCGGGCCCGGCTCTCGACGGAAGACGACCCGTGACCTCCTCCCAGCCCCACACCTCCCGCACAGTGCACCCGCTCGACCGGGACGGCCTGCGCGAACGGGTCAACGCCGCGCTGGCGGCGTTCATGGACCGGCAGGCGGCGGTGCTCGCCGAGGTCGGGGAAGGCATGGCGCCGGTCACGGCCGCGCTGCGCGACTTCCTGCTCGACGGCGGCAAGCGCCTGCGGCCCGGCTTCTGCTACTGGGGCTGGCGTGGTGCCGGCGGGGTCGACGAGGGCGCGGCCGGTGCCGCGGCGGTACGCGCGGCCACGTCGCTCGAACTGCTGCAGGCCAGCGCCCTGATCCACGACGACCTCATGGACCGCAGCGACACGCGGCGCGGCAAGCCCGCGGTGCACAAGCGCTTCGAGGGCCTGCACGCGGCGTCGGACTGGCGCGGCAGCGGGGAGGGCTTCGGTTCGGCGGCCGCGCTGCTGCTCGGCGACCTGTGCCTGACGTGGTCGGACGAGATGTTCTCCGGCAGCGGCGTGGCGCCGCCGGCGCTCGCCGCCGCTAAGCCGCTGTTCGACGTCATGCGCACCGAGGTGATGGCCGGGCAGTACCTCGACGTGCTGGAACAGGCGATGGGCGGCGGCTCGGTCGAGCGCTCGCGCCGCGTGATCCGCTTCAAGTCCGCCAAGTACACGATCGAGAGGCCGCTGCACGTCGGGGCGGCCCTGGCCGGGGCCGGCGACGACCTACTCGCCGCCTACTCGGCGTACGGGCTCCCCCTCGGCGAGGCGTTCCAGCTGCGCGACGACGTGCTCGGGGTCTTCGGCGACCCGGCCGAGACCGGCAAACCCGCCGGGGACGACCTGCGCGAGGGCAAGCGGACCGTGCTGCTCGCGCTCGCCGCCGAGCGCAGCTCCGGTGCGCAGGCCCGGCTGCTCGACGAGCTGGTCGGGGACCCGGCGCTCGACGACGCCGGGGTCAAGGACCTGCGGGACGTCATCCAGGGCACCGGTGCCCTGGCCGAGGTCGAGGCGATGATCGACGCGCTCACCGGCCGGGCCCTCGCCGCGCTCGACGCGGCCCCCGTCGCCGAGGACGCCCGCGCGGTGCTGCGCGGCCTCGTCGGCGCCGCGACGGTGCGCACGGTCTGAGCGGTCTGAGCGGCCGGAGCGGTCGGAGGAACCGGACGGGCCGAAGCCGTCGGAGCGGTCCGAACGGGCCGAGCCGCCCGCCAAGTCGCCTGCGTCGTCGCGGTCTTGGCTGGCTGACCCGGCCGCGGACGACGCCTCTGGAGGGGCCTCGGACAGTGCCCCGCGCGGGGTCGGAGCCGGGGTCGGGACCAGGGCCTGGGCCGGCGCCCCGCTCGGGGCCGGTGCCGCGTCCTTCCGTACGCCGCCCGCGGCGAGTTCGGTGCGCCGCGCCCCCGGCACCACGGCCTCGCCGGGACCGGGAGCCTGGGGCGCGCCCGCGGGGACCGGTTTGAGGACGTCCGGCGGATAGCGCCCGATGAGCAGCAGCGCGGTCAGGAACAGGCCGAGGACGACCAGCGGCCCGACCAGGCCGGAAGGGTCGTCCCCGGAACTGCCGCCTGCGGATGCGGGTGCGGCGGGTGGCGGTGCGGGCGTCCCGCCGGTGCCGGTGCCGCGCGGTTTCGTTCCGGATGCCGCCCCCGGCTGCGGAACCGGGGGGCGGACCAGTTCGACCGTGCCGATGCGTACGCGGTCGGCGACCGCCGGCCGGCCGCGGGGCGGCGGTACCGCCGGGGGCGGTGCTGCGGCACCGGGGGTGTCGTCCGATCCGCCCTCCGCGTCGTCGTCGGAGGCGGGTCCGGTGCCCGAGTGCTCTTCGGCGGCCTGCTGCACCGGGCGCGGACCGGGCACCATCGCGTCCGTACGGACCGCTCTCGGCGCCGTGGAGGCAAGCAACACACTGTCGTAGACGGCGCCGGCCGGGCGGCGCTCGACGGAGCTGTTCATGGCCCGCAGTCTGGTCAGTTGGTCGCCGCGACCTGCCCGCGTGGCGGCGCGCCGCGAACCAATCACACCGGTGACCACTCGGATGGCGGACATTTTCGGCCGCGCCCCGGCCCATCTTGAACAGAACGGACCAGAAAACGGCCCGACGTCAGATGCGGATCAGCACCACCAGCGGACTGCCCGTGTCGCGCCAGCGGTCCGCCGCGTCACGCAGCAGCTTGCGGGCCGTGGTCCAGTCCCCCGGGGCGCGTTCCGCAAACAGCCGCCAGCGGTCGACGACGACCAGGCGGCGTCCCTCGGCGGGCAGCAGCGTGTCGTCGCTGAGACAGTCCCAGAGCGCGTCCCAGTTGCGTCCGAAGTACGGGGGCAGCCGCAGGTCGCGCGCGCACGCCGCGAAGAAGGACGGCTTGTCCGCCGACTCGCCCAGGTCCAGGCGTACGCCCCACCACCCGTGCGCCCGCGCCGACTCCAGCAGCCGCGGCGCCGCCGCCGCGTGCGGTACGTCGACCAGGTCGCCGGGCAACAGCCCCGACGTCCACGGCGTCGCGTTGCGCACCTCGTGCCAAGTCCTCACGGAACGATCACCCTGAACGTCGCGTAGTGGTCGGACGTGTAATACCGCTCCCCGGACGCTCCCGCGATGATGCGACGTGCGCCCCTGTCGTCGGAGCCGGGTGTGTCCACGGTGTACTCCCGGTAGTACCCGTTCTTCTGCTTCGGCAGGCGCCCTTCGCGGTTGCCGAACACCGTGCCGTCCTTGCCATACGGAAACGGCCCGCCCGCGTCGATCAGCCGCAGCGTCTCGCGCGCCTCGGCCGGGAGTTGCCCGACCCGGACCACGGACATGCCGGGCGGCACACTCGGGGTGGCTGTTGCGGCCGCCCGCGTGGTCGCGGTGGCCGTGGTGCCGACCGTGCCGGTGGTCCCCGACGACGCCGAGGAGGCCCCCGCGGTCGCGGTGCGGGTCGCCGCCCGGTCCGGGGATCCGCCCTCGTCGCCGTCACCGCGGGTGAGAAGGAACGCTACGAGGACCGCGACGACGAGGGCGACGAGCACGCCGCCGACGACCAGCCGGTTCTTGCTCGGCATTTCGGACATATCGGGATGGTGGCATGTCCGCCCCCGATGACCCGGCAATCACGGCCGACGGCCCGCGCGACCGCCCGGGCGACGACCCGTCAGGCGACGGCCCCGCACGGCGGCCCAGGCCGACACCCGCGGGCGCGCGCCCCCGCTACGCCTTCAGGCGCCGTACGAACTCCGCGGTCGCCGCCGCCGGATCGTCCGCCTCGGTGATGGCCCGCACGACCACGACACGGGTCGCCCCCGCCTCGACCACCTCGTCGAGGTTCCCCAGGTCGATGCCGCCGATCGCGAACCACGGCCGCTCGGTGCGGCGCGCCGCCGTGTACCGGACGAGGTCCAGGCCGGGCGCGTGGCGGCCCGGCTTGGTCGGAGTAGGCCACACCGGGCCGGTGCAGAAGTAGTCGACCCCCGGCTCGGCGATCGCGGCGTCGACCTCCGCCTCGGCGTGCGTCGAGCGCCCGATGACGACGTCGTCGCCGATGATGCGGCGGGCGTACGGCACGGGCAGGTCGTCCTGGCCCAGATGCAGCACCTCCGACCCCGCCGCGTGGGCGACGTCCGCGCGGTCGTTGACCGCGAGCAGCCGCCCGTGCCGCCGGGCCGCGTCCGCGAAGACCGCCAGGTGCTCCAACTCCTGCCGGGCTTCGAGGCCCTTCTGCCGCAGCTGCACGATGTCGACGCCGGCGGCCAGCACCGCGTCCAGGAACTCCGGCAGGTCGCCCTGCGCCTCGCGTGCGTCGGTGCAGAGGTAGACGCGGGCGTCCGCGAGCCTGGCGCGAGCGGTGTCCGACCCGCCGGGCTCCCGCCCTATGCCGGTCATACGGCGAGTGCCTGGGCCCGGCGGCGGACCTCGGTCTTGCGGTTGCCGCGCAGCGCCTCGACGGGGGTGCCGGGCAGCGACTCGTCGTCGGTGAAGAGCCACTCCAGCATCTCGTCGTCCGAGAAGCCCGCGTCGGTCAGCACCGTGATGGTCCCGGCCAGGCCCTTGACGGTGGCGTTGTCCTGGATGAATGCGGCAGGCACCTGGAGGCTGCGGTTGTCCCCGCGCCGGACCGCCAGGAACTGGCGCTCCTTGAGCAGTTGGCGGACCCGGGTCACCTCGACGCCGAACATGTCGGCGATCTCGGGGAGGGTCAGCCATTCGCCGACAAGCTTTTCGATGGTGGTCTCGGTCTCGCTCACGCGACCAGGATAGGAGAACGGGCCGACCTCGACGGGTCGGCCCGTTCGGTCCGGGCGCGTCGGCGGGCCGCCGCCCCGGTGCCAGGTCGTGTCTTCAAATTCTCGCCGGGCCCGCGAGCCGTGGCACGCACGCTCGCCGCGTTGCGGACCTTGCCCGGCCAAACCCAGGCCGAGCTGCGGCCCGCGCCTTGCGAGCGCACGCACCACGGCCC
>NZ_JBSFVE010000017.1:0-197600 GCF_053592165.1 Streptodolium elevatio | reverse complement strand
CACATCGGGAACTCCGGCACGTTGTCCAGCAGCACACCCACGTGCGGAGCGGCACCCGCGGGCAGCCGGTCGGCGATGAACGCGGCACGGGCAGCGGCGGCCTTGGCAACCTGGTCATGCGTCCACACCAAGTCCTCGAACATCAGGCCGGTGCGGTGATCGCCCGTCTGCGCGTGGACCAATTCGGCGACCGTGACCATGGTGTGCTCCGTGAGTTGTCGGCTGCGAGCCGCCGGCGGTGAGTTGTCGGCGGTGGGATGTCGGCGGTGGGATGTCGGCGGTGCGTCGTCCGCGGGCGTTCGTCGGATGCCCTGCGCGCCTGTCGCTGCCGGTGTCACGCCGGACGGCCGCCCCTCCGGAATCGGCGGAGAGGCGGGCGCGACCGGCAGCGGATTCAGTCGTCGAGGAGCGTGGGGTCGGCGGCGAGTTCGGCGCGTACGCTCGCCTCCCAGAAGCCCCGGAAGCCGTTTCCGTCGCTGGTGCGTGTACGGGCGATCCAGGACTCGGGCAGCGGGCTGGTCGTCCGGCCGCCGGCGGCGCGGACCATCCAGGCGTTGCGGCATCGGGTCTCCAGCGCGACGGCCCGCTGGTGCACGGCGCGAATGGTGATGCCGAGCACGAACACGCCGTGTCCGGCGAGCAGCGCGAGTTCCCCGTCGCCCATCGCGGCGACCGTCCTGGCGGCGGCCGAGCTGTTGTCGACGGCGCCCTGGTACTCGTCGACCAGGACCAGGTTGCCGCCACCGCCGAGGCTCGAACTCTGGTCGTACGCGGGCGGAATCTCTCCCATGTCGGCCCACACCGTGCCGTACTGCGGGTGGTTGTGCATCGCCACCTGGACGTCGGGGCGGAGCCGGTGCAGTTCGAGGTGCAGCGGTATGCCGAGCGGTGCGGGCCAGTCGCCTTCGACGACCTTGCCCTCCAGGTCGATGCGGATGATGTCGCGCGGGCGGATCTCGTTCCAGGTGAGCAGCCACGGGTTGCACAGCAGGGTGCCGTCGCCGAGGTTGTAGGTGATGTGTCCCGCGAGGTGGTCGTTGTAGCCCTCGCGCCACAGGGTGCGGGCCAGCAGCACGATCTCCTGGGCGGGGGTGAGTTCGGGGATGAGCTTGTCGGCCGTCGGCACGAACGTCATGGCTTGCCTTCCTGAGGGAGTGTGACGGTCTGTCGGGTCCGTCGGGAGTCCGGCGTCAGGCGTCGAGGGGCAGGACCACGTCGGGCAGCGGGTGGCGGTAGAGCTTCGCGGCGTTCTCGCTGCACATCATCCGCAGTTCGGCGGGCGGGATGTCGCCCCAGTAGCGCTCGACGACGTCCTGCGTGTGCGGCCAAGTGCCGTCGCCGTGCGGGTAGTCCGTCTCCAGCATGATGTGGTCGACGCCGATGACGTGGCGCAGCGCGATCGTGGACGGGTCGTCGAGGGTGCAGAACCAGAAGTTGCGGCGCAGCACGTCGGCGGGGCGCTCCGCCCAGCCCAGGCCGTAGCCGGACCGGTCGATGATGTTGTCGAGGCGGTCGATGAGCATGGGCACCCAGCCGATGCCGCCCTCGCTCATCGCGATCTTCAGGTCGGGGTGCTTGACCGGGTAGCCGGACCACAGCCATTCGCTGCACGCACCGAGCGAGAGCTGACCGAACATCGTCGCGCCGATCTGCAACGTGGGGCCGCCCGGCGGGGTGGGGTGCATGCCGGAGCTGCCCACGTGCAGAGAGATGACCGTGTCCGTCTCGACGCACGCGCGGATGATCGGGTCCCAGTGGTCGCGGTCCCACAGCGAGGGCAGGCCGATCGCGTGCGGGCGCTCGGGAAAGGTCACCGAGGTGAAGCCCCGGGCGGCGTTGCGCTCGATCTCGGCGACCGCCTCGACCGGGTCCGACAGGTAGGTGATCCCGCCCGGGATGACGCGGTCGGGGTAGGCGAGGTACCACTCCTCGTACATCCAGTCGTTCCAGGCGCGTACGCAGGCCTTGCCGACCTCGGCGTCCTTCGCGTGGGCGAACACGCGGCCGCAGAAGCCGGTGATCTGCGACGGGAAGTTGAGCATGGCCCAGATGCCGCCGAGGTCCATGTCCTTGACACGCGCGTGTACGTCGTAGCAGCCGGCGCGCATCTGGTCGAAGCGGAAGGGTTCGAGGCGGACTGTCTCGGGGCGGCGCCCGGCGACCGCGTTCATGCCGACCTGCGAGTAGTGCTCGCCCTCGAACTCCCAGGTCTGCGCGCCGTTTTCGGCTTCGACGATGCGCGGGCCGCGGTCGCGCAGCGACGCGGGCATGTGGGTTTCGAACAGGTGCGGCGGCTCGACGACGTGGTCGTCCACCGAGATCACCGTGTAGCGGACCTCGGCGGGCTCGGGGTCGGGCAGGAACAGTTCGGTGTCGAGTACGGGCGGTGTCGGCCGGCTCGGCTGGGACTGCGTCATGGGGGCTCCCTTTCCGCCTTGCAATCCCGCTTGGCGTATCGTTCAGCGATACGATGTGTTGCAAGGCGACCTTCGGGTTCGGACTATAGGAGCCCGCTATATGAAGGTCAATGGGCATCGAAGCCATGCGGCCACGCTTCGTGGACGTGCCAGAGAGCGTCGGTGGACACCGTGTCGCCAAGCGATACGGTGTGCGTCGGAGCCGTCCGGTCGAGGAGTGTGTCGATGAGCGTCAAACCCCTCCAGAGCGTGCAACGCGCCCTGGAAGTACTGGAGGCGGTCGCCGAACACCAGCCGGTGGGAGTGGGTGAACTGTCCCGGCTGCTGGACAGCGACAAGAGCGCCGTCCAACGCATCCTCGTCACGCTGCACGCCAGCGGCTGGATCCGGCCCGCGGGCGGCGGTCCGACCGCCTGGGAGCTGTCCACCCGTCCCCTGATCCTGGCCGGCCTGTCCCGCAGACCCTCCGACCTGCCGGCGCGCGCCCGCCCGGTCTTGGAGGAACTGGCGCGCAGTACCGGCGAGACGGCGATGCTCGCCCTGCCGGACGGAGGCCGGATCGTGGCCGTCGACGTCGTGGAGAGCAGCCACCAGCTCCGCGCGGCACCGGGCCTGGGGTCGGTGCTCCCGCCGGCGGGCAGCGCGGCCGGGATCGCGCTGTTCAGCGCGATGGACCCCGACGAGATCGCCCGCTACGGCGTCGACCCGCACGATCCGGTCCTGGTGGCGGCGATGGAGCACACCCGCGAGCGCGGCTGGTCGCTCAACGCGGGCGCGGTGACCTCGGAGATCACCACCGTCGGCGCGGTCGTCCTCGACGACCTGCGCCGCCCCGCGGCGGCCCTGGTCGTCAGCGCCCCGACCAGCCGACTCGGGCCCGACCGCCAGGAGACCACGGGAGCCCTGGTCGGCGCCGCCGCCGCGCGTCTCGGCGGCCGCCGCGACCGACAGCCCTGACCACCGGCCCCCGTGGTCAGGCGAGCAGCTTGGCCTTCGCGGCTTGGAATTCCTCTTCGCTCAGGGCGCCGTTGGCGCGCAGATCGGCGAGCTTGCCCAGTTCGTCTGCCGACCAGGTGACCGTGGGGCGGTTGTCCGTGCCCGCGGCCTCGCGGATGTAGTCCTTCATCGCCGCGTCGGTCTGCTTGGCCTGGGCGACGTCGCGCCGACTCATGCCGCGGCCGCGGACGATGACGTACGCCAGGACGCCCGCGAAGGGCAGCAGGATCACGCCCACGATCCACGCGGCCTTGCCCCAGCCACCCATGTCGTCGCTGCGGAAGATGTCGGTGATGATCCGGAAGAGCAGGAAGAACCACATGATCCAGACGAAGAAGATCAGCATGGTCCAGAACAGGTTGAGAAGCGGGTAGTCGTCCACGGGCACTCCTTCGCGACGCCTCCGGGTAGGGGAGGCCATGATGCGGAGTAAATCCGACAATTCATATCAATTGCCTTCCGGGGTGTGCTCCAAACGCGGGGCGGCCCCCAGCCCGCGAGTCTGGCGTGGCCGTCATCGACGGCGGTGAGGCATCTACCGCGAGTCGACCCACTGCTTGTTTTGTTTGATTTGCCCGGTTTGCGGGTTGAATTTCCAGGTGGGATCGGTCCGCTTTCCGACGAACCGGGCGTGCCGCAGGTCGGTGATCGCCGTGGCCGGGAAGTCGGCCGCGGAAGTCGGCCGTCCCGGAAAGAGCGCGGGAGGGACAGCGGCGGGGAGGGGCAGGCGGCCGCGCACCACGTGAGGCGGAGTGTCGAACGGAGCGCACAGGGCGAAGGGCCGTACGGGCGGCGGCGTGCGGCATCGCGCCGGTGGGGCGTGGCCGGTCGCGGACTGGCTGCGGACGTACCGGCGGGACCGGCTCGGCAACGACACGATCGGAGCGCTGACCGCGTGGGCGCCGATTGTTCCCGAGTGTGTGGCGTACGCCCAGATCGCCGGGGTGCCGCCGCAGAACGCGTTCTACGGCGCGCCCGTCGCGCTGCTCGCGTACGTGCTGTTCGGCACGTCGAGGTTCCTGATCGTCGGCGCGACCTCGGCCGCCGCGGTGCTGTCCGCGGCGACCGTCGCGGACGTGTCCGGGGATCCGCAGCTCGCGGTCGCCCTGTCCGCGGCGTCGGTCGCCGACGCGGTCGCGGCCTTCCGACGGGACGCGCCGCACGGCCGGCCTCCGGTGCAGGGCGCGTGACCGGCGACCCGGTTCGGTCCGCGGCATCGGCCAAGGGCCGCGAAGTTGTCGCGGAATTG
The DNA here is from genome assembly GCF_053592165.1 of Streptodolium elevatio. NCBI lineage: Bacteria > Bacillati > Actinomycetota > Actinomycetes > Kitasatosporales > Streptomycetaceae > Streptodolium > Streptodolium elevatio. Next base: position 192,938 of record NZ_JBSFVE010000017.1, on the reverse strand, counting down.
TCGCGGAGTTGTACGGCACTCGGGCGAATCGGATCGGGCATCCGGCCGCCGACCGCGCGCACTGCGGGGACTGCGGGGACCGTCCCTCGTAGCGTGGCCGAGATGCGGCGGCCCGAGTATCTGGCAGCCCGAGTGTCCGGCAGCCGGAGTGTCCGGCGGCCCGAGCAGCCCGGAGGCGGATGTGGCGGTGACCCGGCTGGGTCTTGTGGTGCACGGCGGCCGCCCGGAGGCGACGGCGGCGGCGGTCACGGTCCGCGCGTGGGCCGCGGAACACGCCGTGGAGTGCACGGACATCGATGTGTGGCGCGACGGAGAAGGGCGTACCGCCCGCGAGGAGATGGACGCCGCGGGCAACCCGGACCTCGTCGTCACGTTGGGAGGCGACGGCACTTTCCTGCGCGGCGCACGGCTGGCCGCCGAAAACGACGCCCTCGTACTCGGCGTGGACCTGGGCCGCGTCGGATTCCTCACGGAGACCTCGGTGTCGGCCATGCGGGCCGCCCTCGACGCGGTGCGCGAGGAGGTCATCGAGGTGGACAGCCGCATGCTGCTCACCCTCCGCGCCTCGCGCCGTCTCCAGGTGCCGACGGAGATGGAGGCTCTGATGAAGTACGGTCGCGGCCCGCTCCTGCCGCCCCCGCAGGTGCGGACCGACTGCGAGGTCGACGAAGTGTGGGGTGTCGCGCTGAGCGTCACCGCGCTCAACGACATCGTGGTGGAGAAGCTGTCCAGGGACCGCCAGGTGTCGGTCGGGGTGTACGTCTCGGGCCGACTCCTGGCGTCCTACTCGGCCGACGCGCTGCTCGTGGCGACGCCGACCGGTTCTACGGCCTACAGCTTCGCCGCGGGCGGCCCCGTGGTCTCGCCGCGCGCGGAGGCGCTCGTGTTCACGCCGGTCGCCCCGCACATGGCCTTCGACAGGTCGATCGTGGCCGGGCCCGACGAGCCGATCGGCCTGCGGGTCCTGGAGCGGTCGGGTGCGGCGGCGGTCAGCATCGACGGCCGGATCCAAGGCGTCCTCGAACCCGGGGACTGGATCGGCGTGTACGCGTCGCCGCGCCGCCTGCGCGTCGTACGGCTGGGGCCGATGGACTTCTACGGGCGCCTGCGTCGGCGGATGAACCTCACCGACGCCCCGGCCGCGGTCGCCGACGGGGCCGCGGCGCCGTTGTGGTCGGTGACCGGGCCCGTCCCGGAGGACCTTGCGCACCTGTCGCTGCCGGTGATTCGGGACGGTCCCGCGCCGGGGCGGTGATCGCGAACACCACGCGCCGACAACGCCGTTGGAGGCATGTGATGGTCAAGTAACATAAACGCCGTAAATGGGCTTTGGATTGGCAATGTTCTTTTTGAGTAACTTGCCCCCTCGGCGGCCGTTAGCACCTTCGCGGGAACAAGGTCCCGCCTCGGATACCGAAGGGGCCGGTGATTCCCGTGCGACACACTGCAAGCAAGCGACTGTTGGCTGCGGCTGCCACATCAGGTGCGATCGTTGCCGTGGTCGGTGGCGTCGCCCACGCCGACAGCGGCGCGGACGGAGCCGCCGCGGGTTCGTCCGGCGTGGCGGCCGGGAACGCCACGGGGGTTCCGCTCGACGTCCCCGTGAACCTGTGCGCCGACGGCCTTCGGGTAGTGGGCGTGTTGAGCCCGACGCTCGGCGGTGTCGCGTGCGCCAACGCCCCGGCCCCGGTCGAGACGCCGTCCGTGACACCCACGGAGCCGCCGACGCCGCCGCGGTCGCGCGTCATGCCGCCGCCCGAGGTGGTGCAGGCCACCACGCCGCCCGCACCTGTCAGCCGTGACCCGGGGACGCCGCGGCCGGCTGCGGCCCCCGTACCGCAGGCTGCCCGCCTCGCGGAGACGGGCGCCGAGACCTCGGTGCTGGCCGCGACCGGCATCGCGTTCCTGCTCGGCGGCACGATCCTCTATCGGCGGGCCAGGCCGGTACACGTCTGACGCCTGACCGTCGCTGCCCGGCGGCTGGCGGCCCCCAGGGTTTGCGTGCGGCGGCGCGGCCCTCAGGCACGCGCCACCGATCGGGGGAACGCGAAGACCTGGTCCGGGTCGTAGTGCCGGGCCACCGCCTTGAGGCGGGGCAGGTTCCCGCCGTAGTAGGCGGTGCCCCAGTCCGGCAGGCTCGCGTCGATGTAGTTGACGTACGCGCCGGTCGCGCCCAGCGCCGCGAGCCCGTCCCGGACGGCGTCCACCTCGGCGGTGGCCGCCGCCTTCCCGGCCGGGGTGGTGCTCGCGTAGATCTGCGCGGTGGCGAGCGCCGAGCGGTGCGGGAAAGCGGTGGCGTCGGGGGCGAACCGCGCCACCGCGCCGCCCATCGAGTCCAGCAGCAGGTCGATGCCGGTACGCCCGTCCATCAGTTGCACCATCCGCTGCGCGTCGAGGGGGGCGGGGAGCACGCGCGAGACGGCGACGAAGGCCGCTCGCGGCAGCACCCCGCCCTCGGACGTCGGGTGGCACTGGGCGATGGTGTCGTTCGCACAGCCGGCCATGTACTTCATCGCGTCCAGATAGGTCTTGGCCTGCACGGTCCGCGAACTCGGCTGCGTCGCGGAGGCGGACACCAGCCGGTCCAGGAGGGGGTTCAGCCCGGTCTCCGACCCCACATGGCAACCGCCCACCCGACAGGTCGGCGGAGTGCCGCCGGAGACCACGCAGTTCGACCACAATTCCGGCGGTGCGTCCGCGACCCACTCCTGCCAGGCGCCGACCACCGCCGCGGTGGAGCCGGCCGGAAAGCGCAACGAGAAGACGGTGAGCTCGGGCGCGGGCTCCGTGCTGAAGGTGAACCGCGTGACCATGCCGAAGTTGCCGCCGCCCCCGCCGCGAAGCGCCCAGTACAGGTCCGGCTCGGAGCACGCGGACGCGGTGACCACCCGCGAGTCGGCGGTGACCACCTCGGCCGACACCAGTCGGTCGCAGGTCAGTCCGTACTTGCGGGCGAGCACGCCGACCCCGCCGCCGAGGGCCAGCCCGCCGACGCCCACCGTCGGGCACGAACCGGCGGGCATCAGACGCCCGGCGTCGGCAAGTGCCGCGTACACCTCGATGAGCCGCGCGCCCGCGCCGACCTGCACCGTCCCGTCGTCCTGCACCTGGACCCGCGCCATCGGCCGCAGGTCCATCACCAGTCCGCCGTTCGGCACGCTGTACCCGAGGTAGCTGTGCCCTCCACTTCGCGCGGCGATCGGCACGCCGTGACCGCGGGCCACGTCCAGGCAACTCTGCACGTCCTCCGCGGACGTGCACCGGGCCACGGCCGCCGGCAGCTGGGAGTCGTAGAGTTCGTTGTAGCCGAGCCGGGCGACGGCGTACCCCTGGTCCTCCGGGAGCAGCAGCCGCCCGCCGAGCCGCGCCTTCAACGCCGCCCAGTTCGGCGACCCGCCTGCCACGAACCCGGCCACCCGCCGCCGGCTTGCACCCTGCGCCACACCGCCGGACGCCGCCCCGTTCAGCGCCACCGCCGCACCCGCTCCCAAAGCGGCCAGGAAACCCCGTCGGTCCATCAGCATGCCCCACCATCTCCAGGCCGTTCGATGCGGCGTCGTGCTTGCCACGCAGCCCCCTGCCATCGTCCGTCGGGCGTCGGCCGCGGTCGCGCTGGGCTGACCCATCGGTGGACGCGAGCCGATCGCGGGGTTCCGCTTGTGAAGAGTCGGTAGGCGCGCGCATGCGTGCGGCGCCACGGGGCAGCGGCGCGCGTGCCGGCGCAACTGACAGCTCAGTTGCGGACTTTGCGGGCCGGCCCGGCTCTCGGGCACCGGCCCTCCCAAGCCCCCGACATCGGAGGAGTGAGCAGAGATCATGGTGACTGCAAGGGAACGCTGGTTGGGCCGTACCGACGTCAACCCGTTCTATGTGGTCGTCGGCGCGGGTGACTTCGCGGTGGAGAAAGCCCGCGACGCGTCGACGATGATCATGGAAGGCAAGATCGACATTCCGGTGGGTGTGCGGCCGCTGCGCTACCGGGTCTCGAACACCGTGGCACAGGTCCAGTCCACGATCGGCGAGACGGCCGACGCGATCGGGAAGAACCCGGGCGGGTACGTGCGCAGCCAGTACGGCCGGGCCTTGGACGTGTACGAGGACCTCGGTATCCGCGGGCACAAGGTCGTCGCCAAGATGCGCGGCAAGGCCGAGCAGACCGCGGACGACTTGCGGCGCGCAAAAAACGAGGCCACGCGCGACGCGAAGCTCCTGAAGGAGCAGGCCAAGGGCGACGTACGCGAGCTCAAGGACGAGGCCAAGGGCATGGCCCGCGAACTCGGCGGCGAGGCCGAGGCGGGTGCCCGCCGTACGGCCGCCAAGGCCGGGGCCAAGGGCGGCACCGGGGCCCGGACTTCCCGGAGTTCCGGTTCGTCGGGTTCTTCGGGTTCGTCGGGTGGCTCGGGTTCCCCGGGTGCCTCGACGAGCAGTGCCAAGTCCTCGCGCGGCACCGGCCGCTCCGGCTCCACAGCCGGCCGCTAGGTAGGAGGAGCCGACGACCACGGCCCGGGCCCGGGCACCGTCCGGCACCGGCCGCCGTCCGGCCCCGCACGTGGTTGCCGCGGCCGGGCGGGAGCCGGACGGCGGGTTCCCGGGCTGTGGCCGGTGACCGGTGGCCGGGTCAGTGCCCGAGGTCGTCGCTGCCTGCGGGTGCGTCGTGGCTGCGGTCGGCGCGGTGGTCGTTCAGGTAGTCGGACCGGGCGGTCCGCAGGCGGCCGACAACGCGGTCGAGTTCGGTCTCGGGGACGTCGTCGCCCTCGAGAGCGGGCAGGAGGTCGCGGCGTTCGTGGAGGAGGAGGCCGTCCGCCGCGGCCGCCGCCTCGTACGCGTCGTCGAGAAACCCGCGCCCCTCCGGGCCCGACTGCAGCGCCGCCGAGAGGAACGCCTCGACCTGCTGGTTCGTGCGTACCGCCTCGTCCACCCGGTCCGCGCGCCGCGGGTCGTGCCGCAGGACCGCCGGGTACAGCTCCTGCTCCTTGGCGGCGGCCGTGGCGCGGAGTACCTCGGCCGCCGCGGGCAGGAGTTCCGCCACGCTCTGCGGTGTGGCGCGCCACCGGGCGATCAGCGCACGCAGGCGGTCGTTCTCCTCGATGAGCTGCGGGAACGCGTTCATGGGTACTCGCTTCGGTCGGGGGTCCATGGGGGAGCGGCTTCCCCGCACCCGGCCCTGGCATGCGCCGCCCGCGGAAGGCGACCGGCGGACGTCCGATGATTTCCGGCGGCGTTTCGGGTCTACAGGGAGGAGAGGACTTATCCGAGCCCGGAGGAATCATGACCGAGTACACCGGCAAGGCCCTGCCTCCAGTCGTCGACCAGCAGGCGTGGCAGGCCGCGCTCGACGATCTGCGGGTGCGGGAGAAGGCCGCGACCCGTGAACTCGACGCCATCGCCGCGCAACGCCGCAAACTGCCGATGGTCGAGCTGCCCGACTACATGCTGATCGGTCCGGACGGCCCGATCCGGCTCGTCGACGTGTTCGACGGGCGTTCGCAGCTCATCGTGTACAACCACATGTGGTCCGACGGCGCGGAGTGGCAGTGCGGCGGCTGTACCAGCCTGACCTCGCAGTACGTCCGGCTGGGCTTCCTCGACAACTACGACGCCCGCTTCGTCGTGGTCACCAACGGGCCCATCGACGAAGCTCTGGCGTACCGGGCCAAGGTCGGCAACACGATGGACTGGTACTCGTCGTCGGAGAGCCCGTTCGGCGCCGACGTCGGCGCGCCTCCCGGCGGGGGCTTCGCGGTGAACGTGTTCCTCCGGGACGGCGACACGGTCTACCGCACCTGGCACACCAGCGGTCGCGGCACCGAGCAACTCGCCTACACCTTCGCGTTGGTCGACGTCCTGCCGTGGGGGCGCCAGGAGGAGTGGCAGGACTCGCCCGAGGGGTGGCCGCAGTCGCCGACGTACTCCAAATGGCTGGACTCTCCCGACGTCGCCCGGCTCTACGGCCCGGCGGCCGGGAACAACGGGGTCGACGACGGGGCGTGACCGTCGTCGACCAACACGGGCACGGTCGACGGTGTGACGCCGACGGCACCGGACGCCGTTTGGTTGGTGGATGCGCTCCGATCGGCCGGAGGCTTTCCGGAAGACTCCGGTCCCGAGGACGGCGACAGAGGGTCAGCGGGGGTCGGAGCGGATGAGGTTGGTCATCCCGTGCGCCACGGCAAGGCCGGGGTCGGGGGCAAGGTAGGTCGGCAGCATCGTCGCCGTACGGATCCGGTCCGCCAGCCCGGCGACGGCGGCCCCGGGCCCCGCGAGCACCGCGCCGCGGTCGGCGAGATCGAGCAGGATCTCGGCCGAAGTACGGGCGACGACGCGGCGCACCAGATCGGCCATCAGGTCCAGGGGGACTCCGACGGCCCCGATCAACTCGTTCGCGTCGAGCTCCTGCGCGCGCGGTCGCGCACGACGTACGTCCCAGCCCCGTACCGTCACCGTGCCGCCCGCCCCCGCCGCCGCGCCGGTCAGGTGCGGGTGGAGGGCGCGGATGTGCCGGGGGCCCAGACGCAGGCCATAGGTGTCCATCAGGTACTGGGCCAGCGCCTCATGGACGTCGGTGCCGCCGACCGGGACGAGGTCCCCGTCGAGCATGGCGTCCCCGACCAGGACGGCCGCGTGCGTACGGGTGGCACCGCAGACGACCGAGAGCACCGGGCGGTTGTCGGCCAGCGACAGATGCCCGGCGCAGGCCGCGGCGAACGTGGGGGCCACGGGGACGACCTCCCGCGCGCCGATGGCCTCGACGGCCGTGCGTACGCCCAGCATCAGCAGCGGGCTGCGGGCGTGGGGTACCGCGACGGCCACGCGGCGCCACCTGGAGCGGCGCAGGCCCGCCTTGGCCAGCAACGCCCGGAGCATGAGGCCGACCGCGGCGGGGCTCTCCGCGCTGCCGTCGGCCACCGGCCGTAGGACGGTGACTTCCGGGCCGCCACCGTTGGCGGCCGCCCCGCACGTGACCCCTTCCTCGGTGGCGCGCGGCTGCTCCAGCGCCACCGCCGCGTCGCCCACCGCCACGAGCTTCCCGGAGCGCACCTCCAGCGCCAAGACGCTGGGCGCGTCGGCGACCACGCCGCCCTCGCGGACGATCCGGGTCCGATCGGCCCCCAGTTCGATCCCGAGCGAGCAGCGCCGCAACGCCGCCAGCTCCACGCGCGGCCACCCGCCCGCCGTGGGCAGCTCCCCGCGAACCGCTGTGATCCCCATGCGTCCCTCGCATCCCCGTCGGCCCGATGCCGGCGGACCAGCACCATCGTGCGGTGCCCACGACGAGACGGCACTCGGGGCCACCCGTCCGGGGGACGCCGCAGCCGGTCCCGCCCCGCATCCCGATCGGCGCCACCGGGCCGCGAGGTGGCTTCCCGCCGACCCGCTAACCTGCAACACGGACCGTTTTTCCGTTCCGCGTACTAGTCCGTGCCGCGTACCGGGTCGGGCCGGTCAGATTCTGGCGAGCAGGCCGCAGCTGTCGGGTGCTGTCGTCGCGTCCGGCGACGGAGCGGCCGTCTCCAGGGGTTGGCTGCGGTCGTACGGGTCGAACGGGGCCCCGGACGGTTTCGTCTTCTCCTCCGGATCGGAGGCGAAGCCCGGGTGCAGGAATCCGTCGTCCACGTCACAGGAACTGTTGGCGAACTCGGAGTTCCTGGACGATATCCAGACTTTGCCCTTGGTACTGGGCTCGTAGCTCGGCCCCTTGTAGACCTTCGTCTCGAGCGCGCGCCGTACCAGCGTCCGGGTGACCTCACGGTCCGCCTGGCCCACCTTGGCCACCGGGTAGACGAACGAATAGTCGGCGGTGACGGTGAGCATTCCCTCGTCGTCGAGCGCGTAGGCCATGATCCCGGAGACCTTGACGACGCTGCCGACCAGTTCCGTTTCCCGCGGATCGAAGCGCGCAATGGTGAGGAGCGGGTCGTTCTCCGTGGTGAACCGGGCGTACGCGGCTTCCAGTTCGTCCAACAGTTCACTCTGCTGCGGATCCACCAGGGCCCGGAAGGCTTCCGGCGTCTCGCCGCGCAGCGCCGCCGGATCCAGGTTCGCGGCGATCAGGAGGTCCCTGGTGGCCTCCAAGGCCGACTGCACCTGCGCCGCCGAGTAGCCCTTCACCTGCTTGGCCTCGGGGAGCACGATCCCCGCCGCGCCGTCCGCGTAGTTGAGGGCCGGCGATCCGGCGAAGGGGTTCTCCCGGGTCGGCCGGTCGGGGTCGACGGGTTGGAGGGTGGGCGGCAGCGGGGCCGCCGCCGAGGCTATTCCGGACACCGACGGCTGCGCGGTCATCGGCGCGGAGTCGGTCAGGCCCTCCTCGCCGTGGTTGTTGCCGCCGAGCAGGTCGCGGAACGTGTCCTGCCGATCGGCCACCAGGAGCAGGGCCGCGAGCAGCACGAACCACACGGCGATCTTCAGGTTGGTCCGGTCCCGGCGCACAGGACGACCCCACGGGTCGGTACGCCGCCGGCGGAATCCGCGCCTGGGCCTCCGCGTCGGCTGCGGGGTGTCCGCCGCCTCCCGGAAGCCGACCGCCTGCGGCGGTTCGTCGCGCCATCGTTCGGCGAGCATCCTGGCCCGCGCCGACGGCTCGCGCCGACCGGCACCGCGGACGAACTCCTCGTCGAGGACGAGGTCCTTGAAAGGATCGCTCTCGGACGGCTGCCGACTCGCCGTCACCTCCGGGTCCGGGCCCGGTCTTCCGGGTCCCTCGGACCCGCCCCCGCTGTTCTCTTGATCCGACACGCGCGCAACCTATCCGAATGATCGGACACCCGACAGAGGGGGCCGAAGCCGCGAAGCAGGTCGCCGCCGTCGGTGTTGCGGGGCGCGTGTCGGCGTCGGGGAGTAGCGTCACGATGAGTGGTTGCAAACCACAATCGGAAGGAGCCTCCCATGCTGCGCCAGGTCGCAGACGGTGTGTTGGTCCACCAGAGTGAATTGCTCGAGAACAACACCGTTGTCGTGCAGGGCCGGGCCGGCGTGTTGCTTGTCGACCCCGGGCTGACACGCGACGAAATGGCCACCGTCGCGAACGACCTTCGTGAGATGGGTCAGCCCGTGGTGGCGGGCTTTGCGACGCATCCCGATTGGGACCACGTCCTCTGGCACCCCGAGTTCGGCGACGCGCCGCGTTACGGTACGGCGCGCTGTGCGGAGTACCTGCGGGACCTGCTGGCGAACCCGGACTGGAGGGCCCGCGTCACCGAAGGGCTGCCGCCGGAGATCGCCGAGGACGTACCGCTGGACCTGTTCGGCCTCATCACCGGGCTGCCCGCCGACACCGTGTGGCTTCCCTGGGACGGCCCGCGGGTCCGGATCGTCGAGCACCCGGCCCATGCCCCGGGCCATGCGGCGCTGTTGATCGAGGACCGCGGGGTCCTCGTCGCCGGCGACATGCTTTCCGATGTCCTGGTCCCGATGCTCGACGACACCGCCGACCCGGTTGCCGACTACCTTGTCGGGCTGCAACGGCTGGAGAGCGTCGCGGGCGACGTCAAGGTTCTCGTCCCGGGGCACGGCTCCGTCTGCGGGGCCGACGAGGTACGCGCACGTATCGATCAGGACCGGGCGTACGGCCATGCCCTGCGCGACGGCCGGACCGCCGACGACCCGCGCATCGGTCCGTCGGCCAAGCCCGGTTGGGAATGGGTGGTCGACGTGCACGAGGGGCAACTCCAGCGCGTCACGCAAGGGGAAGCGGGGGACGGGACGCCCGGCTAGCGGTCCGGCAGGGGGCCGGAGGCCATGAGGCGGTGGCCCGTGGCCAACGGGGAGGCGGCCGCCGCGGCACCGCACCGTGCCCTTCCGAGGCGAGCCGCCTTCCCGGGGGTGCTGCGTGACACCCCCCGGCCGGGCAACCGGGTTCAGGCGTACGTGAGTTCGGCCCGCGTGATGCTGCTCCCGTCGACGGTGAAGGCGTAGTAAGCGGCGAATCCGCCGGTCCCGCCGGGGGCGAACCGCACAAGCAGGCGCTGGTACCCGTCGCGGGTTTCGGCGACCTGGGTGACGGTCAAGGTGCCGCCGATGACCTCGGCCTGGGCCCAGCGGCGAATGGCGTCGTGACCGCGGATGCTGCGCCCGACGTCGACGATCTCGGCGCCGGCGGCGAACGCGCGTACCAGGCCGTCGAGATCCTTGCCGTTGACCGCCGTGACGTAGGCGTTCACAGGCGGCACGAGCGCGGCGGACCGGGCCGGGCCGGACGGCGGTGTCGCGTTTGGTGTGGTGCCGGCGGACGCGCCGGCCCCGGACGTTGAACCGGCCCCGGCGCCGTGTTCGCCCCGGCCGGACTCACCCGTGGGAAGCCCGTACCACGGCGCGTTCTCCTCGGCGCCGGATCTGCTCCGGTTCGCGACCGCGCTGCACGGGAACAGGCTGCTCAGCGGCCCGTTCACGCGCGTCGTCACGAGCGGCAGGCACGCGCTCGGCCCCGGGGATCGGCCGCCCGTCCTGCCCGGCGAGACGCAGTTCTACGGGTACGGCCACTCGGAGTCCGTCACGGCGAAGCGCCGAGTGGTCGGACACTCCGGCAGCGGACCCGGGCGGGCGACCAATCTGGACGCGTTCCCGGACAACGACTGGCTGGTCGTCGTCCTCACCCACCACGACACCGGCGTCAAGCCGATCGTGGCCCTGGCGCGGGAACTGGTCCCACCGAGCTGAACCGGGCGGGGCCTGGCCGGTGCCGCCGGCTCGGCGCCGCGCGTACGACGGGTCTGCAACCACGAAAGGCGGCGCGGCGGTCAGCGTGCGCTGCGCGCACCGTTCCGGATCCCGTGCAGCGTCCAGACGGCTGTCGCCCACAAGGTCACCGCGGAACCGAGCCCGGCCACGAGGCGAACCGACGTGTCGGGGCCGTCGGCGAGCCAGACCGCCGTGCCGGTCGCGCCCACGGCGACCAGCGCGGCGGCGGGCACCCGGAGCCGGTGCTGCTCGAACACCGCCACCAACGGCAGGAAATGGAGTCCGACGACGGCCGCCACCAGCGGGCCGATGAGCGACGGCGCCCCCGCGCGGGCGCACACGACGGCGATGACCACGATCAGCAGCCACTGCACGGCGTTGACCTGGTGGAAGCGTCGCCGCCGTGCGGGGCTGAGCGACCCGTCCGGTGCGGCGGCAGGGAGGCGTCGGGCGGCGAGCAGGACGCCGGCCGTGACGGCGCCTCCGACGATCACCGCGGTCACGCCCGGCACGCCGCCGAGTCCGCCGGTGGCGAGCAGCCACCAGCCCAGCCCGAAGAGCGCGAAGAAGCCAACGCCTGACTTGAACATGATCGTGACCTTAGAGGGCACTTCGAGTCACTGCCTCAGGGGCCGTCGGCCGAGGCCAATTCGCGCGAACCGGCGGCGCCGCCGGTGGCTGCGCGTCGTCCTGGTGGCCGTACCTGGCCAGGCCCTTGACGTCGAACCCGTCACTTGTAGTCGTTCTCGGCCAAGGCCACGACGTACGCCCGGCGCTCGCGGATCAGGCCGTCGCGCATCACGAACACCTCACCCATCGCGGCGCGCATCACGGAGCCGTCGGCCTGGAGCGCTTCAAGGGTCATCTCCGCCATGACGACGTCGTCCTCCTCGACCATCCGCGTGATCCGCACCTTCGGAGGGACGCCGACCGGGTCCGGCCCCTCGATGTTGGCGTCGTACGCCTCCTTGCCGGTGACCCGGAAGTGACCGAACACCGTCCACTCGATGTCGTCGGTCAGGCACGACAGGATCTGCGCGTGGTCGGACTTGTTGAACCCGTCGATGTAGCGCTCGACGGTCTGCTTGTTCGCCGACTGGCCGCTGACAGGCATGGCCTTCCTTCGTTCGTTCGGGGCTGTTCACCGATCAGTCGGATCCGGCCGGGCGTTCTTGACATGCGCCGAAAAAGTTCGGATGCGCCCGGGCCGAAGTGAGGTGTCCGGACCGCCGAGCCGGGGTGGACTTGGAGCGATATTCACTGGTGGAACGGTCGTCTGATTGGCAGGGTCTGGATTATGGACTCCCCGCTCAATGACGGGTCGGACCTTTCCTGGCTCGGTGCCCCGATCGACGCCCGCCCACTCTTCGCTCCCGAGCACGCGGCGCTGATGGCCACCCTGCGCGGTCTGGAGGCCGCGGACTGGGGCAGGGAAGCGGTGCCCGGCTGGACGGTGCGCGCTCTCGCCACCCACATCCTGGGCGACTTCTACGGACGCCTCGCCCGCGACCGCGACGGCCACAAGGAAGGGCCCGCCTTCGCGGCGGGCGAGGAACTGGAGCCGTTCATCCACCGCATCAACCAGGAATGGGTGGACGCCTGCCGGCGGGTGAGCCCGCCCGCGCTGATTGACACCCTCGATTTGCTCGGCGGGCAGGTCGCCCGCTTCTTCGAGGCCGCCGACCCCGACGCCCCGTCGCTGGGGGTGTCCTGGGCCGGGGTCGATCCGGCCCCGATGTGGCTGGACGGCGCCCGCGACTTCACCGAGTTCTGGACACACCGCCAGCAGATCCGCCGTGCCGTCGGGCAGGACACGGACCCTGACCCACGGTCCCTGACCGTGGTTCTGGACACCTTCATGCGGGCGCTGCCCCACACGCTGCGCGGTACCGACGCACCGGTCGGCACCCGGATCCGGGTGCAGGTCGACGGCCCGGCCGGCGGCGCCTGGACCGCCACCTCCACCGAGGAGCGCTGGTCCCTGGCCGTGGCCCTGACGGCGAACGAGACCGCGACCGGGACCGCGACGGAGGCCGCGACGGGGACCGCGACCACGGACCCTGGCGCGACGGTGCGCCTGGACGCGGAGACCGCTTGGCAGTTGTGCACTCGCGGGATCCAGCCGGACACCGCACTGGCCCGCGCCCGGGTGGACGGCCGCCGCGACCTGGCCGAAGCCGCCTGCCGGATCGTGTCGATCATCCACTGACCGTCACGCCGCGTTCAGGCGGTCCCACAGCAGGATGCCGTGGTTGGCGATCAGCACCTCTTGGATCCGAGGGCCAGGAGGACGAAGGCCAGTTGCCGCGTTCCGTTCCAGGTGACCTGCGCGAAGAGGCTCCGCGCCCGGTCCGGGGCGTTCTGCGAAGACGCCCCGGGCGGGGGCGCCCTAGGCGTGGAGGAAGCGCGCGTCGATGTCGGCGGCGTCGAGCGCGAAAGCGACGACCCGGCGCCCACCGGCGCGCGGTCGATGCCCGCGGGGTCGGCGCGGATGGCCGTCGGGGACCCGATGAACCCGGGCTGTCCGGCCACGATGCGGTCGAAGTTGGCGTTGGGCCGGGCCGGTCGGACGACCAGCGTCCGCGGGTCGAGAACCCCGAAAGCGGTGATCTCGGAGGTGGCGGCGAGTTTCAGGGAGCGGTTGGTCGGGTTGCGGTGCCGCTCCCAGTTGAAGCGAACCGCCTCCGCATCGAAGGCGGTTCCGTCCGTGAACCGTACGCCGGGGCGCAGCCGGAGCGTCCAGGTGCGTCCGTCACCGGGTTCCAGGCTGTCCGCGATCTGCGCGCGTACCGTGCCGGTGGCCGGGTCCGACCAGACCAACAGGTCGTACACGGCGGCCGGTCGGCTGCCGTCCGCGGCACCGAGGGTGTACGTCGCCGCGGGTCGAGGCTCGCCGAGTCCCGGGTCACCGCGAACGTCAACTCCGCTGCGGCGCCCGACTGCGAGGCACCGGGGGAGGGCCCGCGACCGGCCGCCGCGCAGCCGGCGGCGAGCACGAGCGCGGCGGCCACGGCGACCAGCAGCCGGTACCGCCGGACGGCGGCCGATCGGAGTGCGGGCATGCGGATGTGGTGGTGCACTCTGGCCAACTGGGTCTCGCCACCTGAGGAAGAGGGTGGGAGGAGCGAGTTGGCGTACTGACTACACGAAATAGGTGACGGTGGCACGCATGCAAGCGGCGAGGAGAGGCGAGACCGTGAGCCCGTATGCCTGTGGGTGCGTGGGTGCGTGGGTGCGTGGGTGTGTGGCAAGGCCGGTGCGGCACCGGCGGGTTCGGGCGGCCGCCGCCTCATGGGCCGGGTATGTCCGCGAGTTCGGCCAGCGCCGCGTAGTGCCGGTCCGGGGTTCCGAAGATCACCGCGCTGCTCATCGCTCGCTTCACGTACAGGTGGGCCGGGTGTTCCCAGGTGAAGCCGATGCCGCCGTGCAGGTGCAGGCTTTCCTCCGCCGTCCGCACGGCGATTTCACCCACGTGGGCGGCGGCCAGTGCGGAGGCGAGCGGGAAGTCCTCGGAGTCGGCCGCGGCGCAGGCCGCCGCGTAGCGCGCGGTGCCGCGGGCCGCGGCCAGGTCGGCCCACAGGTCGGCGGCGCGGTGCCGCAGCGCCTGGAACGAGCCGATGGGCCTGCCGAATTGGTGCCGGGTGCGGAGGTAGTCGACCGCGGTCTCGAACGCCTGCTCGGCGGTGCCGAGTTGCTCCGACGCCTGCAGCGCCGCGCCGACCTCCAGCGCGTGCCGCAGTATGGCGGCTGCCACGGTCGGGCCGGCCAGTACGCGGCCCTGCGCGCCGCGCAGTTCGACGGTGCCGAGGGGTCGGGTGGCGTCCAGGCCGATGTCGAGTGCGGCGGTGACTCCCGGGGCGCCGCCGTGGACGAGGGCCAGGTGCGGCGCTCCGTCGACGAGCACCGGCACGATCAGCAGGTCCGCACGGTCGGCGGCCAGGACGCGCGGCACCGTTCCGGTCAGCGTCGCGGCATCACCGGCGAGGACGCCGACCACTTCGTCGGGGAACGCCGCGCGGGGTGCCCGATGAGCGGACACCGCAACCGTCGCGGTGAGCGATCCGGCGGCGAGCGCGCCCAGTTCGTCGGCCACGTCCCGTTCGGCCCAGGGGCTGCAGCTCAGCAGGGCGCTGGTCGCGACCACCGCGCTGGCCAGGTACGGAACCGGCGTGAGGAACCGGCCGAGTTCCTCCAGCACCAGCGCCGCTTCGCGGGCGGTCGCCCCGGCACCGCCGAAGCGCTCGGGGATCAGCAGGCCGGCGAGGCCCATGTCCTGGGCCAGGCGCTTCCACAGGTCCTCGTCGTACGGCTGGTCCGGGGTGTCCAGGCGGGCCAGGACCCTTTGCCAGGAACTGCGTTCGCCCAGGAGCGCGCGCAGGGACGCACGCAGGTCGTCTTCCACGTCGCCGGGGATGAGCGACGGAATCGGCGGGTTGGCGCGGTGCGCGGAGCGGGTGGAGGCGGCGGAGGCGGAGGAGTGGGCGGCGTTCACCGGGGGATGTCCTTCCACGGGGTCCGGGTGTCGGTGCGCGGTTCGCGAGGCAGGTCGAGCACCCGGTCGGCGATGACCCCGCGCAGGACTTCGTTGGTGCCGCCCTCGATGGAGTTGGCGCGGGTGCGCAGGTAGTGGAAGCCGGGGCAGCGGACCTGTCCGCTGCCGGTCATCTCACTGCGGCGGAACGTCCAGTCGTCGTAGCCCAGCGCGTCGGCGCCGGTGAGTTCGAGGTGCAGGCGCGCGGTGTCCTGGGCGATGGCGGCGTACGCGAGCTTCGCGGCGGAGCCTTCCGGCCCGGGCTTGCCGGCGGCGGTGGCCTGGCGGGTGCGCTCGTTGCCGATGCGGGCGGCCTCGGCCCGTACCCACAGGCGCAGCAGGCGGTGGTGCAGCCCGGGGGTGCGCAGGTCGGGCCGGTCGCGCCACAGGCTCATGAGGTCGCCGAGGGGCCCGCCCTCGCGCGGTGCGGCGGCGGCGCCGATGGCGACGCGTTCGTTCATCAGCGTGGTGGTCGCGACCGTCCAGCCCTGCCCGACGTCGCCGAGCCGCATGGTGTCGGGTATGCGTACGTCGGCGAGGAACACCTCGTTGAACTCGGCCTGCCCGGTGGCCTGGCGCAGCGGCCGGACCTCCACGCCGGGGGCGCGCATGTCCAGGACGAAGTACGTCATGCCCTGGTGCTTGGGCACGTTCGGGTCGGTGCGGGCCAGCAGCATGGCCCACCGGGCGTGGTGGGCCAGGGACGTCCATACCTTCTGGCCGTCGACCACCCACGAATCCCCGTCGCGGACGGCCCGCGTGGCGAGTCCGGCCAGGTCGGAGCCGGCGCCCGGTTCGCTGAACAGCTGGCACCAGACCTCCTCGCCGGTCCACAGCGGGCGCAGCAGACGGGCGCGCTGTTCGTCGGTGCCGTGCGCGAGGACGGTCGGGCCGCCCATGCCGAGCCCGATCGGGTTCCGCGCGGCGTTGAGCCGGGGCACACCGGCGGCGGCGAGTTCGTCGTCCACGACGGCTTGCAGGTCGCGAGGGGCGCCGCGCCCGCCTTGCCCGACCGGGGCGTGCACCCAGGCGAGTCCGGCGTCGAAGCGGTGCCCGAGGAACTCCCGGGGCTCGGTCGCGGTCGGGTCGTGCCGGGCGACGAGGTCGCGTACCCGGGCACGGATGCCGTCGTGGTCTTCCAACGAGCCCTCCGGGGCCTGCGAGGTTGATGTCGGGCGCGAGCGAGTCGCGCTCCGGCGCCCTACCTCGATAAGTCATACATGCATTGATGCATGACTTCAAGATCCGGAGCGGCCTGCCCGCGGTCGCGGTGCCGGTTCCGGCGACTGTGTCGGCGTGGGGGGCGTGGGTGCGGGATCGGTGACGTCGGGCACGAGCCCTTGGCTCTCCGCGACCTGGGACCAGGCTCCCCAGAAGCGTTCCATCAGTTCGCCCAGGGCGGCGCGGTCTTCGGGGGGCCAGTCCTTGACGGCCCAGGCGATGTCCCTGCGGCCCACGGCCTGGGCGCGTTCGCAGGCGGCCAGGCCCTCTTCGCTCAGGTCCAACAGGGTGATGCGACGGTGGGCGGGGTGCACGGTGCGGGTGATGAAGCCGTCCTCTTCCAGCGGTGCGATCTGCCGGCTCGCGGTGGACTGGTTGACGCCGAGGTTGCGGGCCAGGTCGGTGACCGACAGCGGGCCGGTCCGCCGCAGGAGCAGGAGGATCGACAGTCCGGATTCGTGGGTGTCGATCTCGGCGAGCCGCCGAAGTCGCCGCCGTGAGGCGGGCAGTCGGCTCATGGCGGTCACCTGTCCGATGAACGCCTCGATGCGTCGGACCGCCGGATCGTCTTCCGCAGTGCGTGCCATCCGGCCAGTCATACATGCATTGATACATGTAGGCAAGGACCTCCTCGCGGAGGAGGCGCCGGCGCCCGACCCGCTAATTTTGTGGACGACGTACAAAAAACGGCCGGATGACATTGATGCCATGCATCAATGCATGTATTTGTTGCATGTACGCGGTGACGGTGCCCGGGAAGCGGCACGCTCGCCTTTCGGCGACGGCGGCCAGGAGGTAGGTACGCAATGACGACCATCGATGCGCAGCGCCTCCGGAGGAGATGCGGCTGCTGGTGCACTGGAACGCCGAGGTCTACACCGACCTCGACGAGGTCAAGAAGAGCATGGACCACTCCGACGCAGACCCGGTCGCGGAGTTCGGCTCCAGACACCCGGCGCCACAAGAACTGCCCCACAAGAACAGCCCCATGAGAACTGCCCCCACGAAACCCCGACGGAGCGTACGCATGCCCGCACATGACCACCTCGCCGCCCACCAGGTCGTCCACCGCTGGTGGTTCAACTACGACGAAGGCCACCTGGACGTCCTGGCCGGGCTGTTGGCCGAGGACTGCCATACGAGTTCCCGTACCGAGACCGGGCAGCACCCGCACGAGGAGTTCATCCGTTCGGACGCCCGTGGCCCCGAAGCGGTGCTGGCCTGGACGCGAGAGCACCGCAGGCACAGCCCGTACCCGCTGCGGCACAACGCCGCCAACGTGCATGTCACCGCCGAGCGGGGTGACGAAATCGACCTGGAGTCCTACCTGTTCGTGACCCAGATCGCCGACCGGCGGCCGAGCACCCTGTCCAGCGGCATCGTGCACTTCACCCTCGTGCGGACCGACGCGGGCTACCTCGTCCGGCGCAAGGAGGTCGTCCTGGACTCCATCGAGTCCGCCCCGTTCCACGAGGTCGACTTCGTTGCGGACCGCCAGAAGAACTGGTGACCGTCGCCGGCCACTTCGGCGCCCGGCGACGGCCGTACCCCCGCCCCACGACCAAGGAGTCCGCGTATGGGCAGCCAGCGACTTGACGGCAAGCGGGTGCTTGTCACCGGCGCCAGCCGGGGCATCGGCGCGGCCGTCGCGCACCGCGTCGCGGCGGAGGGCGCCGACGTGGCCATCGTGGCCCGTACCGTCAACGCGCAAGACGCCTATTTGCCGGGCACGTTGGTCGACACCGCGGAGCGGCTGCGGGTGTTCGGCGGCGGTGTCGTCGTCGTCCAGGCCGACCTCGCCGACGAGGGCGACCGCGAACGCGTCGTGCGTGAGGCCGAACAGGGCCTCGGCGGCCCGATCGACGTCCTCGTCAACAACGCGGCCGTCGCGTTGTACGGGACCGTCGCCGACTACCAGGCCAAGCGCATGCGTCTGATGTACGAACTGAACTGCGTCGCACCCCTGCATCTCGCCCAGCAGGTCGTCCCGGCGATGGCCGAGCGCGGCGCAGGCTGGATCGTCAACGTGTCCAGCGGCACCGCCCGGCACTGGGACGGCCCGCCCTTCCAACTCGGCGGCACCGGGACCGGAACCACCGTGTACGGCGCCACCAAGGCCGCGCTCAACCGCGTCAACAACGGCCTGGCCGCCGAACTCCACGGCACCGGCGTCCGCGTCAACACCGTCGAGCCGCGCGCCGCGGTCATGAGCGAAGGCGCGCGCGACCTGGTCGGCGACATCGTCCGCCCCGACCAGATCGAGCCCATGGAGGCCATGGTCGAGGCCGTCCTCGCGCTGTGCGACTGCCCGGCCGACCACACCGGCAACACCCACATCAGTCTCGACCTCATCGCCGAACTCGGCCTGACCGTCCGCAATCTCGACGGCACACCGTCCTGACCGCGAATTCTTCGACCGAGCGCGCAACGCAACCCCTCCGGGCCGAGCGCGACAACCCGAACGGGAGAAGCACATGTTCGACCTGCACGGCAGGACCGCCCTGGTCACCGGCGCCGGCCAAGGAGTCGGCGCCGGAATCGCGGAACTCCTGGCCGCTCAAGGCGCGTTGGTGGCGGTCAACGACCTCGACGCCGCCCGCGCGGACGCCACGGTGAAGCACATCCGCGACGCGGGGCACCAGGCGCGGGCGCTGGTGTTCGATGTGACCGACCCCGAGTCCGTCGCGGACGCCGTGCGGTCATTCGCGCACGACGCGGCGCCGGTCGACATCCTCGTCAACAACGCCGGCAACGCAGGCGCCGGAGCGTTCCGCCCCCGGCCCTTCCGGGAGACCGAGCCGCACGAGTGGCGGCGGTTCACCGAGGTGAACCTGTTCGGCGTGATGAACTGCGCCAAGGCGGTCCTCGACGGCATGGCCGACCGCCGGCACGGACGCATCATCACGATCGCCTCCGGATCCGGGGTGGTCGGCCAGGCCATCGGCGTTTCGTTGTACGCCGCCGCGAAAGGCGGCGCCATCGCCTTCATGCGGCACCTGGCCATGGAGACCGCGGCCGACGGCATCACGGCCAACACCATCGCCCTCGGCATGATCGACCCGGCCGCCAGCGGCCGCGTCGCCGACCACACCCGCGAACTCGCCAAGCGCATCCCGGTCGGACGCATCGGCCTCCCCGACGACGCCGGGGCGCTCTGCGCGTACCTGGCCTCCGACCAGGCGGCGTGGATCACCGGCCAGACCCTGCACCTGAACGGCGGCTCGTACACGTCGTAGGCCAGGCAGCCGAGGCGTGGGCGGCTGTGGGGGTCCGCCTTGCCAGAAGGCCGACCCCCACAGGGGACGTACCGCGGCGTGCGGCCGTCAGCCGTAGCAGGCGCCGAAGGAGATGTTGACCTGGGTCGAGGCGATGCTGCGGCCCTGCTCCGAGGCGACGAACGCGGCGACCCTGCCCACGTCGGCCGTCGTCGCGGCACGCTTGAACGGCGAGGCGTTGACGATGCCCTGCCTGGCCGCCTCCATCTCGGGGATGTCCGGGAAGCTGTCGATGATGCCGCCGCTCAGCAGGGTGACGGTGCGGACGCCGTGCGGCGCCAGCTCGGTCGCCCACTGCCTGCGCAGCGACTCGATGGCGTCCATGCCGACCTGTACGTTGCCGAGGCCGGGGATGCTGTGCGCGGGGTCCGACCCGCCGAAGAACAGCAGTACGCCGGACTCCTGGTCGACCATGTGCCGGGCCGCGGCCTTCGTGGTGATCAGCTGCGTGGCCAGCGCATTGCCGATGGCCGCGACGAAGTCGGGCGTCGAGATGTCGGCCAGGGGCTGGAAGATGCCCTGCTGGCTGATGACGTTGACCGAGATGTCCACGCTGCCGGCCTTCTCCGCGACGGCGTCGATGTGGTCGTTCACCGCGGACGCGTCCATCGCGTCCACCACGGCTGTCTCGGCCTGGCCGCCCGCGGCGCGGATCCGGTCCGCGGCCGCTTCGAGGGTCGCCGGCGTCCGGCCCACCAGGAAGACCCGCGCACCCTCGGCGGCGAAGGCACCGGCCATCGCGCCGCCGATCGTGCCGCCGCCACCGTAGATCACCGCGGTCTTGTTCTCCAGCAACATCGGTTGCTCCTTTCGTCACCGCAGAAGCTACGGCCGGGGCTCACCGCTTCACATCGGTCACGTGACCGGCACGAAACCCACTCGTGGGACGGCCGGTTAAGTCATCCGAGCCCGAGCTGCGCCAGTTCCATCCGTCGGGTGACGCCCAGCTTCGGATAGGCGCGGTACAGGTGGTGGCCGATCGTCCGCGGGCTGAGGTACAGCTGCGCGCCGATCTCCTTGTTGCTCAGCCCGGTGGCCGCCAGTCGAACGACTTGCAGCTCCTGCGGCGTCAGGTCCTTCAGCGGGTCGTCGGCGATCGGTTGGAGGGTCGGGCGTTCCCCGAGCGCGGCGAGTTCGCCCGTCGCGCGTGCTTCCCACGGCGACGCGCCCAGCCGCTTGAACCCGGCCATGGCGGCGTCCAGTTCGGTCCGGGCGTCGCCGCGGCGGCGTCTGCGGCGGAGCCATTCGCCGTACAGCAACCGGGTCCTGGCCTGGTCGAACCGGCCGCCGTGCGCGGCGTGCAGGTCGAGCGCCGCCCGGTAGTGCTCCTCGGAGTCCTCGAGTACGGCCTGGCAGCGCCGGAGCAGCGCAGTCGCGCCCGGGCCGGCCACGTGCCCGGCCCACAGTTCGAACGCGGCGAACGGCTCGGCGACCCGGTCGGGGCCGCCGTCGCGGACCGCCGCCTCCACCAGATCCGGGACCGCTCGAATGAGGAAGTCGTACTTGGCCGGACCGGCACACACGGCGTGCAGCGCGTCGAACGCGGCGCCGTACCGTCCGGCGGCGAGGTCGAGCAGACCAAGGCCCCAGTACGTCCACGCGGTACCGACCGCGTGCCGGCCCGCGACGACCGGCAGCACCTCGGCGGCCAGTTCGCGGCATCGAGGTTCGTCGCCCGTCACCGCGGCCAGCCACACGGACGTCGCCCGCAACACCGCGACCTCCATGTCCATCCCGAACTCGGCGCTGAGCGACACCGCCTCCGCCAGGCAGGTCTGCGCCGTGAGGAAGTCACCGCGCAGCGCCTGGGCCGCCGCGACGATCTCCTGCGCGTACGGGATCCACGTCAACGCCCCACTGGCCCGCACCTCGGCCAGCATCAGGTCCATCACGGCGACGGCCGTACGGTCCTCGGCCAGCATCAGAGCGCTGAACCCGGCGACGATCCGGTGCATGAGTTCCGCGTCCGGCGCGAGACCGACCGTGAGCATGGCGCGGAGCGGGCCGACGGCCTTCTCCGTCCTGCCGCTCAGCATGTCCCCCCAGCTGATCTGCGCGTCGGCGGACGCCCGCATCGCGGATTCCGGCGGCAGCCGCAACGCACCCAACAACCGCCCGGCCTCGGCGATCAGCGGCAGCGCGCCCGCATCGCGACCGGCGCAGACCATCTCGGTCACCATGACGAGCGCTCGTTCGGGGTCGCGGTCCACGACCAACCGCGCCGCCTCCGACGCGAGCGCGGCATCCGCTTCGGGGGACGTCCGCTCGTACTCGATCTGGCCGCGCAGCAACGTCGCCTCCGCGACCAGGCCCGGATCGGCGGTGAGGGAGGTGACTTCGACGGCCAGCCGCGCCGCGCGGTCGGGTTTGCCCGCGTCGTACGCGGCGGCCGCGGCCTTGGCGATGCGCCGCGCCTTGAGCCCGGGGTCCACGCTCAGCCGGCCGGCGCGGTCGTACGCCGCGGACACCGCCATGGCCCCGCCGCGCCGCTCCGCCCGCAGCGCGGTCCGTTCGAGCTCGGCGGCCACCGCCTCGTCCGGCTCGGTGGTCGCCGCCGCGAGGTGCCAGGCCCGGCGGTCGAGGACGTCCGGCGCGGTGAGTGCGTCGGCGAAGGCCCGATGGACCGCGATCCGCTGGTGGTGGGTGGCGCACTGGTAGGCCGCGGCCCGCACCAGCGGGTGCCGGAACGCCAGTTCGCCGTCCGCCACGTTGATCAGACCGGCGTGCTCGGCCGCCTCCAGGTCGGACGTGTCCGCACCGACCGCACGGGCGACGCGCAGCACCGTGTCCATCCCCGCGAACCGGTCGGCCGCGGCGACCAGCAGGATCGACCGGGACGCCGGGGGCAGACCGACGATCTGTGCGCGGAAGGTCTCCTGCACCCGTTGTGTGACCGGCAACGGGCTGACCTGGTGCGCGGGTTCGGCGCGACCTTCGCGCTGCGCGGCCAGACGTGCCGCGCCGAGTTCGAGCAACGCGAGCGGGTTCCCGTTGGCCTCCTCCAGGACCCGTGTGCGCATCGGGGCGGTCAGTCCGGGACTGTGGCGGTCCAGCAGCCCGGCCGCGGCGTCCGACGACAGACCCGGCAGCCGCAACTCCTCGATCCGGGCCGTCGGGAACGGTACGGGCGTGTCGCGGACCCCGAACAGCATCGCGACCGGGTCCGCCTGGAACCGCCGGGCGGCGAAGAGCAGCGCGTCCGACGAACCGCGGTCCAGCCACTGCGCGTCGTCGACCACGCACAGCAACGGCTTCTCCGCCGCCAACTCGGCCACCAGCGTCAGCGTCGCCGCGCCTATCAGGAAGGGGTTGCTCGCCGTGTCGTCGCTCAGCCCGAACGCCCCGCGCAGCGCGGCCGCCTGCGGGTCCGGCAGCAGGTCGAGGCGATCCAGGTACGGATACAGCAGCAGGTGCAGGGCGCCGAACGCCAACTCCGCCTCGGACTCGATGCCGACGCCGCGCAGCACCCGCATGCCGTCCGCCGCGGCCACGGCGTGGTCGAGCAGCGCCGACTTGCCGATCCCCGCCTCGCCCCGGATGACCAGCGTCGCGCTGCGACCGGTGGACGCCTGCCCCAGGATCCGCTCGACGTGGTCCCGCTCCGCATCCCGGCCGACCAACATGGCACCAGAGCCTAGTGCCGGGGGCGGGCAGCCGCCGGTTGCCGACGGCTGCCCGGCAAGCTGACGTCCAGTCAAGAGCCGTACACAATCGGGATGGTGGGCCTGCGGCGGACGCCAACCAACCGGCATACTTCGGCAGTGCGCGAACACCTGGCTCTGCCCGACGAGGGCAAACCCGACGCCGTGCAGCCGTGGACGGCGTCCGGCGCGGACGCCTGGGCCGCGGTCCGGCCCCACTGGTTCTTGCGCGTGTGGTGGCCCGCGGCGGCGATGGTCGCGGTCGGCTTCACCGTGCTGTCCACCGCGGTGCCGCAGAGCTGCGGCGCCGGCGGCCCGTGCGCGCCGGACACATCCGCGCCGGTGATGTTCGCACTCATGGTGGTGTACGTCGTATCGCTCGTCAGACTCCCATGGATGGCGACGCTCTGCGCCCCCGCGCTCGCGATCGCAGCCGCCCTCACGGATCCGATGACAAACGACGGCGCGTGGCGTTGGTGGCTTCTGGCCGGCGCGCTGCTGTGGGGGTTCGCGGCGCAGACCGCCGCGCTGCTCGTGGCGCGGCGCCGCGGCCGGCTTTTCGCCGCCGACGGGCTGGACATCGCCGCCGCCCCGTCCGGTCGTTGGGACCGGAAGGCGTCCCTGCGTACGGCGGGGCTCGCCGGCGTGCTCCTGATGGCGGCAGGGGTATCCGCCGCGGGCGGAGCCGCCGACCGACCGGATCGTGCCGATGCGGCAGTGGTGGCGCACGACAGCTCGCTCGTCGGCCGGGACGGACGCTTCGGCACGTTCGTGGACCCGGACGTGGATCCGAACCCTTACCAGGAACCACCTCCTGCCGCGTTGGAGGATTGGTACCGACAACAGAACCAGGCGACGGAACAACGTGTTCAGATCACGGTCCTGGAAAGCGCGATCACGGCCGTGCCGCCGCGGCCCGGCGAGACGGACCGGCAGGACGGCGCACTGAACCAACGCGGTTTCACCTACGGGTGGCGCCTGACCGACATCTCGGCGGCGACCTGGTGGGGCATCCTGGCGGCGGGACCCGTGTTCGTGACCCTGGCCGGCGCGCTCCTGGCACCTGCGCGCGCGGCTCGGTCGGCAAACGGCTCGGCGCCCGCGCGCCTTGTTCTCGTACGCGAACACCGCCCGGGGCGCACAATCGTGTACCCGGCCGACGACCGGTACGGCCGCACCCCTTTGTTCGGCTGCGACGTGCCCTCGCCGAGCGCGTCCGACCGCATGTGCGAAGCGGTCCTGTACGGAGTGCCCCGCCCCCGCGCGTCCGTGGCCCTGACCGTGCCGACCGCGGATGGCGGGACGCGTACCGGCATTGCCGCCACCGGGATCCGGCTGATCCGGCCCGCCGCACGCGCCCCCTACCGCCCCCGCCAACTGGACGTGACCGCGGCCCAGATGGCCCCGCGGGAGGCGGCGGTGGTGTGGCGCACCCGAACCGGCACCGTGGCCGGCGACGCCGACGGCATCCATCTGACCGCCGCTTGGGGACGCCGTACCGTCGCATGGTCGGACGTTGCCGAAGTGTCCTACGTCGTCCGCACGTTGGTGGTCACGACCACCTCGGGCCGACGCGCGCTCCTCCCTGGGCAGAGCGAACTGGCCCATGTGGCAGCCGTCCTCGCCACCATGCACGCCAACCCGGACCTGCGCCCCACCGAACGGGACCGGCATGCTCCCGCGCCCCGCCTCCTGTGGCTCCTTCTCCTCGCAGCCTTGACGGCGCTGTCGGCGTACCTGTTCCTGTAGTTCCCTCTCCGGTCACGGACGCAGGGCCGAACGGCGTCGCCAGTCCCTTCTGCCGGCTGCCGGACACCACGCAGTCACGGTGTGGCGTGCGGCAGTTGGTCAGGGCGCGGCTTCGGTTCGGGCCTGGGCTTTCAACTGGGTGAGGTGTCGCCGGTACTCCTCTGGGGTGACGACCTTTGTCGCGACGCGCATTTCGTGATGGCCGGCACCGCACAACTCCGCGCAGTGGCCGTCGTAATCGCCCACGACGTTCGGCGTGAACTCGAATTTGTTCGTCCGGCCGGGGACGAGGTCCAACTTGAGCAGGAAGGCAGGTACGTAGAGCGAGTGGATCACGTCGGTGGACTTCATCTCCAACCGCACCAGCTGTCCCTGAGGCAAGTACAGCGTGGGGACGTCCCCGCTCGCCGCGGCGTCGTGGACCGCGCCGATCTGCTGGCCGGGACCCTCTTTGTAGGTGAACGCCCACTGCCACTGCGAGCCGACCACCTCGATGACGTTGACCGGCGCGGAGGCCGGATCGGGCGCTTCCGTGGTTGCCGGACGCTTGGTCGTCGTTGTCGGGGCAGCGTCACCGGACGGCGTGCCGCCGGTGCGTGCGGCGTCCCGGACGCCGCCGGCCCCTGAGCCGTGGGCCCCGGCGGAGCACGCGGTCAGGAGCAGGGGCAGAGCCGCCAGGACCGCTGCCGTACGCAACCGCGCCCGCGACGCCCGTCCCGGCACATGCCGGCCCTTCGGCACCCGCCGCGCCCACTCCCGTTCACGATGGCCGCCCACTAGACACCCCGTCCGTTCCGTTCCGCGAGACGCGGCGAACGTAGCAGCCGAGTGAACGAGGGCGTGTTCGCGGGGCTGCGGCTGACGACGTGGCCGGCCACCTCGCGTTCGGGAGCCGGGCGAGATCCGACTCCCGAAGGCGGACCGCGGCGCCGAGCGGCGTGTACCGTCGACGCCCATGACAGCACAGTCACCGGCGCAGGTTGTGCAGAGCTTGTTCCCGTTGCTTGCCGCGGGCGAAAGCGCGGAGGCGGCGGCGTTGTTCGCCGATTCGGTGTCTTTCTCGATCCCGCACCCTCCGGGCATCCCGTGGGTGCCGGAGGTCGACTCGGCGGCGGGTATGAAGACCTTCTTCGAGCTGCTGCAAACCCACGTGCAGGCCAAGGAGTTCGACCTCCACCACGTCATCGCCGACGGCGACCACGTGGTGCTCTTCGGACGCATGGTCTCCGAGGTCAAGAAGACCGGCCGCGACATCGACACCGCGTTCGCCCTGCACACCACGGTAGAGGACGGTCGGATCACCCGCTACCACCTCTACGAGGACACGTACGCCGTCGCCAGGGCGTACAACGACAACTGATCCCGCGACGTCCCGCGACATCCCGCGGCGGAACCGACGGTCGCGAGAGTCGCGGGCAGTGATCTGCCGCGGGTTCGGCGCGGCCCGGCAGGACTCGCCGCGCGTCGGGTCGGGGATGCGGCAGGTCTGGGCTGACCGGCCGTCGGGGAACGCGCCTCGGCCGAACGGGTGTCCCCGGGGAGTGGCCGTGCCCCGAAAGGGGAGACGGACGGCATGCTTGGGTCGCCGTCTCCTCGAAGAGGCTCGCGTGTACGGTCCTCCGCTGTCGCACTCGTGGCCGCGAGCGCCCTGTTGCTGGGCGCCTGCTCGTCTGGCGGCAAGGACAAGGACACGCCCGCGCCGCCGACGGCGTGGAGCAAGGTGATGGCGATGCTCGGGCCGGACGGCTCGGTGTCCGAGGACATGGCGATGTCCGCCTTCGCGACGGTGTTCGGGCCGGTGCCGGGAGGCCAGGTCCAGTCCGGGAGCCGCGAAGACCTCACCTCGGGCTCGGCCGCGCTGCGCTGGGTCTGGAAGTACTGGGACGGGCTCACCGAGGAACAGCACGAGGCGGTCAGCCGGCTGTCCGGCTGGGACGGGCCGCCTCAGCCGGAGGGTGCCGCCGCCGCAACGGACCGGCGCCCGTCGGGGTCGGCGACGCCCACCGCATTGCGTACAGTCCGGCAGCCCTGCCCGGCTGCCGCGGTCACCGACGCCTCCGCTGTGACCGCGCGGCTGCGCGCTTGGTGGCCCAAGCTGGCCGCGAAGATCGGAGTCCCCGGCCAGGTGACGTTCCTGACCTGCCAGTTCTCCACGCCGGCACCGGTCGAGGAGGGGCAACCGCCGCCTCCGGCGAACGCCGCGGCCAGCAGCACGGGCACGGTCGACGAACGCGGCCCGTACTGCCGCATCAATTTCTACGCGCCGTACAACGCCCCGGACCGGGACGACGCGACGCGCGACGAGCTGATGATCCACGAACTGGCCCACTGCGCCGAGGGCATCATCCTCGGGAACCTCGCCGACTACGGCGCCCAGCCCCCGTGGGTGGCCGAGGGGCTTGCCGACTGGATGGCGGGCAAACTGTCCGGCCACTTCGCCTCGCGCAGCGCCCCCGGCAAGTGGACGGCGTACCTCACGCGGCAGAAGCGGCTCCTGACCGAGCACTCGTACGAGGGCCTCGGCTTCTGGTGGGAGCTGGACTTCCGCGGTGTGGACGTGTGGACGACGGGCCGGGCGGCTGTCGTGGCCTCGGCCAAGAACGGCGTGGCCCGGAACGAGGCCGCTTTCGCCGCGGCCCTGGGCGCTAAACGCCAGCTGGTTCTGGAGGGCTGGCCCGCGAGCTACACCCGTGAGATCGCCCGCGACCCCGCCTGGGACATCGTCGGCATCGGCGTGACCGGCGACAGGGTCACCCTCAAGAACACCGTGGAGGTCGCGAGTTCGGGGCAACCGGTGCCTTTCGTCAGCCCCGCCTTCGACCCGAACCAGACGGCGCTGAACATCACCGCCGAAGTGCTGCGACTCTCGCCCGGAGGCGGCGCACAGGTGTTCGGACGCTTCGGCCCCGGCACCAGCGGCGACTACGTGCTCAGCGCGCATATGGGCACCATCTTCTGCACACTCGGCTCGGCTTGCGAGTGCCCGAAGGACACGCCGGGTGAGGGTACTTCGTTCGAACGGATCAATCGGGGGCGCGGTGTCGTCGCGGTGAGCGGCGGCGAGTACGCGGCGGCGGTGCGGATCACCGGCCAGACACTCGCCGACTTCTGCGGCAGGCCCAAGACCACGCCGCAGCCCCCGCAGCCCCCGCGGCCGCCGGGAGGCGGCGGCTCCGGCGCTCAGGGCCCGCGCGGTGGCAGCACCGGCGATCCGCACCTGGTCACCTTCGACCGGCGGCACTACGACTTCCAGGCGGCCGGGGAGTTCACCCTCGCGGCGTCGCAGGACGACGACTTGCGCGTCCAGGTCCGGCAACTGCCCTTCCCGGGCTGGCCCGACGTCACCGCCAACTCGGCGGTGGCCGCCCAGGTCGCGGGCCATCGGGTCAGCTTCACCCTCGACCGGTTCCCCGGCGCCGTCACGGTCCGCGTCGACGGCCGGCCGGTCACGCCCGGCGCGCAGCCGGCCCCGCTGCCCGGTGGAGGGACGCTCACCCGCACCGGTGACGGCGACCACGAGCAGTACACGGTGCTCTGGCCGGACGAGACATCGCTCCGAGCCGAATCGATCGGCGGCTACGGATTCCAGGTCCACATCGCCCTCGCCGAAGCCCGCAAAGGCCGGATGCAGGGCCTGCTCGGCAACGCCGACGGAAGCAGGGCAAACGACCTCGACATGGGCGGAGGGCGGGTGCTGAAGGCATCGTCGGCGTACGCACCACTGCCGTTCGACGACCTGTACCACACGTACGCCGACCACTGGCGGATCCAGCAGGGTCAGTCGCTCTTCGAGTACGGGCCCGGCCAGTCGACCGCGACGTTTACAGACCGCTCGTTCCCGCGCCGCCCGACCGACGCGGCCACCGTGCCCAACCACGACGCGGCCCGCGACCAATGCCTCGCAGCGGGCGTCGTGACGCCTGAGACCCTGTCCGGGTGCACCCTAGACGTCGCGCTCACCGGCCGCGCCGAGTTCGCCGAAGCCGCCGCGGACCAGCAGCAGTTCCTCGCCGAGACACCCGACACCGGCATGCCGGAGCCGGCGCCGGTCGAGCCGCCCGAAACCACCGCGCGCCTGGGCCCCTTCTCCGGGGACGCCACTTGCGCCACGGCCACGACGTGGGTCGCCCGTTGCGACGGGACACTCACCGCGGCCCTGCCCACCGCGACCATCCGCTTCTCGGTGGAGGGCTTCAAGAAGATGATGTTCGCCGCCGAACCCTCCGCCGACTGCCGGGTGCGCTTCGCGGTCTTCGACGAGAGCGACGACACGCCGCTCCTCGACGCCGCCTCGATCTGCGAAGTCCCGAACACCGAGATCGACATCGAGCAGGAGACCTACATCATCCGCCTGAGCACCACTGATCCGGCGGCCGCCCTAGGGTACGCGTTCCTCATCGGCGGCACAGCCTGATCCCGCACCGCCGGGCGCCCAGCGTGTTCAAGTGCCGCCGGGTGCGTCGACGAACTGGGCGCCGATTTCCGCCAGGCGCTCGGCCGCGTAGGACGCGTCGAGCAGTGCCTCGGGGGTGTGGACGCCCGGCGGTACGGCCTCGCCACGCAGCCCGAGCAGCCGCTCGACACCGAGGGCGATGCCCAGCGCGGTCAGCGGTCGCTGCCCTTCCGGATGGACGAGGTAGCGGTGCAAGCTGCGCGGTTCCCCTCCTGGGCCGGTTCCCTCGACGTCGATCCGCAGCTCGACGGAGGCGGGGCCGCCGCGGCGCCGGCCCGCGGACTCGCCGACGGCGAAGTCGAAGCGGACGTTCGGCGCTCCCGTGGCGAGGGCAATGCCGGGCACGTCGAGGATGGCGATGCTCTGGCCGGGTACGCGGACCCCGTCGGTACTCGGCACATCCGTCCGTGCGTCGGGCTCGGCGACCCAGGTGAACACGCCGTCACGGCGTACCAGTCCGGCCGAGGTGGCGGTGGCCCAACGCGCCAGGTCCGCCAGCCCCGCGGGACCGCCGGCGTCCAGTTCGTCCAGGACCGCGCCGATCCGGACCGTGTCGATCCGCTCGAACTCCCTGGTGGCGTGCAGCGTCGCCAGAGCACCGATCCCCGCGCAGAAGTGGCTCGCCACTAAGACCGCTGAGGCGCTGGGCCGTTGAGCACTCGCGACGATCTCCGGTGCGATGTCCACCAGGCCGCTGGAGATGCTCAGGTACGGCAGTCCGCGCTCCTGCGCGTACCGCAGCCCCCGCAACTGGTGGTCCCACAGTGCGGCGACAACCGCCGTGTGTTCCGCGTCGGCCGGGAGGCCGAGGTCCGCGCGCCGCAGGTCGACGGTCGCGGCGGTGGCCGCGCCGAGTTCGTCCGCGACCCGCTGCGCGCGGCCGAGGTCCCGGCCCGCGATCGTCAGCGGCAGTTCCGGGTGCCATCGGCGCAGCACGGCGGCGGCGCCCGCCCCCGCCTGCCCCGAACCGCCCAGGATCAGAACCGAATTGAGCTGCCCCATGGTGGGTCTCCTTCGCGACCACTAACCTACATTTTGTAACCTACGTTTTGTAACATAGCCTGGAGTACGACAGCAAGGCCGGGAAGCGACAACAAGGGAGGGCCATGGCGACCACACCGACCCGCCTGGCCAAAGCGGCCAGACGTGAGCAGCTGCTCGACACCGCGGTGGCGATCGTGCGCACCCAGGGAGCCGACGGGCTCACGCTGGTGACCCTCGCCGAGGCCGCGGGCGTCAGCAGGCCGATCGTGTACGACCACTTCGGCACCCGCCCGGGACTGCTGCTCGCGCTCTACCGGCGCCTCGACGAACGCCACCGGGCCTCGGTCACCCGGGCGCTGCAAGACGCCGCACCCGGTGTCGAGGAGGTCGCCCACGTCATCAGCGCCGCGTACTTCGCCTGCGCCACCGACATGCCGGAGCTCAACGCCGTTTCCGCGGCGCTCAAGGGCAATCCGGACATGGAGGCGGCCGGACTGGAGATGACCGACACCTACGTGGACCTGATGGCCGCCGCGCTGCGGCCGTACGCGCACCTCGAGCCCGACGCGTTGCGGCTGTGCTGTGCCGGCGTGCTCGGTGCGGCCGATGCACTCGCCGCCGAACTGAACCGCGGGCGGGCCTCCGTGGACGACGTGGTCACCGCGCTGGTCGGCCTGATCGTGGGCGGCCTCAAGACCGGGACCGTCAGCTAGTGCTGTGACCCGGAAAGGTTCACCGGTTCCCGGCGGCCGGCATCGCTCCGGGCCTGACGGCCCTCCCAAGCGCCGCGTTGCAGACCCTCGCGAGTACGACCGAGTACGAGCTCGCCGGGCCTGGCGGCCCTCCCAAGGCCTGCGCTTTGCTCGGAAGGGCCGCCAGGCCCGGCGGCACGGCACCGAACACCGGGAACCGGCAAACCCTCCCGGCCACAGCACTAGTGCGGTGACCGCAGACCTTCACTGGTTGTCGCCGCCCGGACCCCGCGCCTCGCGGCGTTGCAGGACCTCCGTGTGAGTGGGCGAACGACCAGGAGCTACTGTCCACGTACTTCTGCGTCTCGCTCCTCGTCGTGGCCGGCGGAGCTGCGATGGGGGACTGCCGGGTGCGTACCGCCGCGTCCGGCGCCACCTCGGCCGCCGCCGGGTGAGTGCGCTCAGGTGTGCGATCGGCGAGGTTACGGCGGTTGATCTCTGCGTTGAGTTCGGGGCTGGGGCGGTTCACATGCGGGCTGTCAGGCGGGCGAAGACCACGACGTTGCCGCTGTAGCCGCGTTTGCTGTCGAAGGTTCCACCGCAGGTGATGATCCGCAGTTCGGGGTGACCGGTCCCGCCGTACACGCGTTCGACGGGGAAGCTCCGCTTGGCGAAGACCTGGATGCCGTAGATGGTGAAGACCGCGGTCACGCCGTCCGCGCGCAGCACGCGGATCGTGTCGCCCTTGCGCAGGCTGCCGGCCTTGTAGAAGACCGCCGGGCCGGTCTTGACGTCCACGTGTCCGACGACCACCGATGTGCCTTCGGCCCCCGGCGCCGGCGAACCTTCGTACCAGGCGGCGAGGTTGCGGTCGTCGACGGTGGGGGCCGCCACGCTGCCGTCGCGGTTCAGGCCGGTCAGGCCTACCGGCGCGTCGATGCGCACGTAGGGCACGACGATGCGGGTCGGCGGTGAGGCCGGGAGCGGCGGGATTGGGCGCGGTGCCGGATTGGCCGCCGCATCGGCGGGGTGCGCCGTGGCGGAGGCCACCGGATCCTTCGCGTCCGGCCGTGCCGCGCCCGCCGGTTGCGGTGGGCCGCCGCTCGGCGTGAAGCCGTCGACGGCCAGGACGATGCCCGAGACGAACGCGATCAGGACACAGGCGGCGCGCAGCAGCCGTCCGCGACGGGTGAGACGCACGGGCCGCATGCCACGCTGCCGTGCGGGGCGCGGGTGTGCGGGGCTACGGCCGCGGTCGGCCGAGTACCGGGAGGCCGCCCGATGGTCGGACGGCCTCCCGGTACGGCGCACGGCGGGCGGAGGTGTCACCGCCGGAGTACCTGGGTCAGCCGCCGCTCGGGCGCCCGCGGCGGCCGCGGCGCAGCAGCCGGTAGCCGAGGAACAGCCCGGCGCCGCCCGCCAGGGCGATGCCCGCACCGGCCTTGAACGGGTCGATCGAGTCGGCCGCGGAGCCGACGCCGGTGTCCGCGCCGCCTGCGGGAACCACGTTGCCGAACACGTCCTTGACGGTCGGGACCCCGGAGCCCGGCGGGACGTCGACGCACGAGACCTTGAAGACCTTCTGCTTCGCCTTCCCGCTCTCGCCCTCGAAGTTCCAGGTCAGCTTGTACATCCCGTTGGGCAGGGACAGCGGGCCGGTGTGCCCGGTGCCGTCCGCCAGGACGAGTGCCCCGTCGAGGTGCCCGGTGCCCTTCGCCGCCGGCTGCGGGTCGATCGACCAGGTGACCTGCTGGACCGTGTCGAAGTTGAAGGCCGCGAGGTAGAAGCGGCAGACCTTGGGTTCGTTGCGCTGGTCGTCGAACGGCGTGGTCGTCGCGTGGATCTTGACGTCACCGTTGTCACCCGGTGCGCCGTACGCCGACGGCGCTGCCAGGATCAACGATGCACCGGCGGTCGCGACCGACGCGGAGATGGCGAGCCCGCGGAGGGCTCGGCTCGGGTGGGTGGTGTTCACGTGCGGCTCCAGTTTGTGCCGACCGTCCGTTAGTCGGATATATCGACTATTGGCCGGAGTCGGTCCGCAGCCACGCACGACGGCGCCGACACTCGTGAAAGTCACCCGACTGCACGAGCCGAGCCGGGTGAGGCTTCTCCATTGGCAGGCCCCGGGAGGGCCCGACAGGCCCCGGGAGGCTCCGGTGGGAAGGCTCACCCCGTCAAGGCCGCAGGGCGAACAGCCGGCTGCGGCCGATGGCGATTCCGGCGACCAGGTCCGCGGAGACGACCAGTGGCTCGGCCAGTTCGCTTCCGGTGTCGTACCACCACCATCGCCGGCCCGTGGCGACGTCGATCGCGTGCAGGCCTCGGCGCCCGTCGTGCATGCAGACGACACCTGCCGTCGGAAGGACCGTGTCGGTGCTCATGCCGCCGGCGTCGTACCACCAGCGGCAGTGCCCGGTCGCGGCGTCGTACGCGGCCAGACCGCCGTACGATTCGCCCCCCGCTTCGTCGCCTTGCAGGTCGTAGCGCCCCACCGAAGTGAACAGCGTCCCGCTGTCGACGACGTGTATCCCCTGGCTCGGCCATTTGTCGCCGGGGGGATGCCGGCCCTGATCCGCCAAACCGTCGCCCGGACGCCCGGTCGAGCGCCACGACCTGGTCTCCGGCCTCGGCGTACACGAGGTCGCCGGCGACCGACACATGCTGCGGGTCTTCGGCCGGGAACTCCCACCGCGGTACGCCGGTCGCCAACTCCCGTGCGATGAAACCGGTTTCGTACGTCGCACCGAACACGACCCCATCGCGCACCCTGGGGCTCGCGAGGCCCGCGGTCTCGGCGGTCCATCGCACCACGCCGGTCGCCTGGTCGATCACGGTGAGGTCGGCGCCCAGCCCGTACGTCACGAAGAATCCGCCACCCGCGGTTGCCCGGCCGAGACTTCGCGGCAGCATGACGCGCCACCGTTCCCGCCCGGTGGCCGCGTCCAACTGGACGAGGCGCTGCGACGGAAGGAACTCCAGTGCGAGCAACGTGCCCGGGGGCCCTGCCACCAGAGCGTCGACGGTGCCGGTCTCGCGCACCCAGACCGGCTCCCGGACCTCGCTCGTCGGCAGCTCCGAGCGGTCGGTGTCCCGGTTCGGCCATCCGCAACCGGACACGCCGAGCGCCGACCGGATCGTATGCCGCCACGGCGTGCCGCCGCCTCAGGCCCACCCCTGATTCCGGCCCGGCAGTCGGCGACCACGCAGCTCAGACCAGGCGGCTGACGACCTTGTCGGCGAAAGTGCGCATGAAGGCGATCGGGTCGGGGACGAACTGCGCGACGACGAGGTTGTGGATGCCCGCCTCCTCGATCTCGGCGAGCCGGTCCGCGCAGTGCTCGATGGGGCCGGCGATGGTCGAGTGGCCCGCGAGCCAGGCGGTCAGGCCGAGTTCGTCGACGAGGGACGCGTTGTGCGCGGCGGTCTCGGGTGACGCGTGGTGGGTGGAGTCGTAGCGGCGCTTGAGCTCCTCGACCTTGGGCACCAGCGCGGGCGGCAGGCCCTTGCCTTCCGTGGTGAAGCGGAAGACGTGGTTGGCGGTGCCGGCCAGGACGGAGCGGACCTGGGCTATGCCCTCGGCCTCGGTGGCGGCGGGGACGACGTTGGCCATGCACCAGATCTCTAGGTCGGCCAGGGTACGTCCGGCCTCGGCCGCGCCGTCGGCGATGTGCGCCAGATTGCGCGTATACGCCTCGCGGGTCAGGGAGTTGGACAGGATGACGCCGTCCGCGCTGCGTCCGGCGGCGCGCAGGGTGCGGGGGCCCTCGGCGGCCATCCACACCGGGGTCGAGGCCGGTGCCCAGCGTTGCACGAGGTCGGTGCCCTGCCAGGTGGCGTGGCCACCGCGGGTGAGGGCCCGTACGGTACGGACGTACGTCTCGGTCTCGTCGACGGTTCCCGGCCGTACGCCGATGTTGCGCAGCGCGGAGTCGCCGGATGCGATGCCGAGGACGAACCGCCCGCCGCTGATGTGCTGGAGCGCGGAGGCGGCGGACGCGGCGACGGCCGGGTGGCGTGTCTTGGGGTTGGAGACGGTGATGCCGAGGCGCTGGGTGGTGGTGCGCTGTGCGGCGAAGGCGAGCGAGACGTACGGGTCGGCCCACAGGGACTGCGAGTCGCCGGTGGTGAGCATGGCGTACCCGCAGTCGGCGGCGACGTCGAGCCAGGCGGCGTAGTCGTCGAAGTTCTTGACGGTGGTGCCGGTGGCGAACTTCACGAGGTGGCACCTCCGTTCGCCAATTTGAGGATGCGCCGGGTGTTGTCGGCGAGGATCTGCCGCTTGTCGTCGTCGGGCAGTTCCGAGTCCAGGATCTGGCCGAGTACGTGGGTGCGCCGGTAGCCCAGGGGAGGGGAGTACAGGTCGGTGCCGAAGACGAGGCGCGAGGCGCCGTGGCGACGTACGAACGGCTCGACGAGGTCGAAGGTGTAGGCCAGCGAGGTGTCGAAGACGAGATTGGGGGCCGACTCGCCGACCGAGAGCGCTTGTTGGCACTGCTCGAAGGAGGAGAACGCGTCGAGGACCACCATGGTGAGGTCGGGGAAGTCCCGTCCGAGTTCCTGGACTTGCCACAGCGCCTCGTTCGCCGATTCGCCGATGGCGTGGACGAAGGGGACGAGGCTGCGCTCGCCGCAGCGTTCGATGATGGCGCGGACGAGCGGCGAGCCGACGGCGACGCCGTGGAAGCGGGCGTGGATGCTGATGCCGCGCAGGCCGAGTTGGTCGGCGCAGCGGTCGATCTCGGCGAGTCCGGCGGGCCCGTACAGCGGTTCGGTGACGCCGATCGCGGCCGGGAACCGGTCGGGTGCCGCGTCGCGGTAGGCGGCGATGGTGTCGTTGACTCGGCGGGTGTCGGCCAGGCCGTTCGGCCGGAGGTAGCTGTGCCCGGGGATCACCACGGCCTGGCCGATGCCGTTGCGGTCCATCGTCGCCAGGCGCGTTTCGCGTTCGCCGGCGATACCCCTGTCATCGCCGGAGTCGGCGCCGGACGCGCCTGACCGTCCGGAGGCTTCGGAGGGGACGGACGGCCCCGCCAACCCTGACGGGCCGGACACATCGGCCACGTGGTGGTGGCAGTCGAGAACGTGGAAATCGGTCATGTCGCGGTCCTCTCGCACGCGCGGAACGGCGCGCTCTCGCGGCGGCTTGGGGGAGCCCGGTGACGCCCCCGCCGAACTCCTGGGAACAACAGGCTCGGTGGGATGTCAGTCCACGACGAACAGGTCACGTGTGCCGAGTTCGGCGGTGACCTCCTGCCGCCACGTGGCCAGCCGCCAGCCGTCGGCGGTGCGCACCGCGTCGGCGTGGTACCAACCGAAGCACTCGTACGTCAGCGCCGCGTGCCTGCCCGCGCCGATGTGGTGGACGCGCATCTTGACGGTCAGTTCGGCCCGGTCGCCGTCGACGGTGACGCGGTGGTTGCCGAGCAGGTGCTGTGTCGGGCCGCAGGCGTCCAGATAGCCGCGGATCATGCCGACCACGGTCCGCCGCCCGTTGATGACGTGCTGGCCGTTGTAGTCGGCGGCCACGTCCTCGGTGAGCACGTCGTCGAGCGCCGCCCAGTCGCGGCGGTCCAGGGCGTCGGCGTACGCGTTGGCCAGGTCGGTCACCGCGAATCGGTCGGCCGCGGCCGTCTCGTGCGCGGCGGACTCGTGCGTGGTCATGCCGCCCCCTGGGGGAGTCCGCCGGCCAACGGGTCGATGCGAAGGCGCGCCACCCGGGTCGAGGCGATGCGCCACGCGCCGCGTTCGATCCGGTATTCGTCGTGGTAGTGCCCGTACCCGTGGAAGCCTTGCGGGGCGCCCTCGGACGGGAACTCGACGTAGTCGAACATCGCCCACACCCCGGTCGCCGCGGCGGCGGAGGTGAAGGTGATCTCCGGCATGTGGCCGTGGTGCACCGTGCGCAGCGGGGCCAGCACCTCGGACATGAACGCGATGATCGCGTCCCCGCCCTCGTTGGCGAACCCGTCGATGTCCATCCGCGCGTCGTCGGTGAACACCTCCCGCATGGCGGCCCAGTCTTTGGTGTCCATGAGTCGGAAGTAGCGGGCCTTGAGCTGCTTGATGTCCTCGATCGCCGCGAGCCGTTCGACCACCGGCAGCGGTTCGGGGCCGGGTGAAGCCACGAAGCCTCCAATGACAAATATTCAACACTTGCTGTCGAGCGGGTACGGTAGCCCTGCTCACCAACGAGATCAACAGGCAGACCGCGCCGACCCGGGATGGCACCGGCGGCCGAAAGCGAAGGAGGAACGGCGACCCGTGCCCGCCGCCGAGAGCCGTGACGCGTGGTCCGCGATGCCGTCCCCGCCAACCGACCGAGTGGTCGCCGTCGTCGAGTTCCTCGCCTCCCGGCCCGCCGAGCCGGCCACCGTCGCCGAACTCGTCCGCCACCTCGGCTTCAACCGCGCGACCTGCCACGCGGTCCTGGCCGCGCTGGTCCGCTCCGGCTGGGTGCTCCGCGATCCGGCGGAGAAGACCTTCACCCCCGGCCCCGCGCTCATCGCCCTCGGCCGCGCCGCCGAATCCGGCGTCCCCGCGGCGCGCGCCGCGGACGGCGAACTCGCCGTCCTCGCCAAGGACCTCGGCCTGACCGCCACCATCAGCTACCCCAGCGGCGACCACATCGTCGTCGGCAGCCGCAGCCCCGCGACCCCGAGCGGCGGCGACACGGTACGCGTCGGCCAGCGCTACCCGTTCGCGCCCCCGTACGGCCCCGGCCTCGTCGCGTGGGGGACCGCCGCCGACATCGAGCGCTGGCTCGGCCGCGCCCCCCGCACCGACGACGCCGGCCTCCGCCGCTTCCACGACGTCCTGGCCGCCGTCCGTCGCCGCGGCTACACCGTCGAGAGCATGACCGCGGCGTCCCGGCGCCTGGGCGAGGTCCTGGCCGAACTCGACTCGCTGTCCCCACGCCAACGCCCCGCCGTCACCGAACTGCTCCACGAGATCGGCGGCATCGAGTACCTCGACGACGACCTGCGGGACGGACAGCCGTACCCCATCAGCGTCATGTCGGCCCCCGCGTTCGCCGGGGACGGCACCGCCGCACTCAACATCAGCGTGCACGTGTGGCGCGACCTCGACCCGCCCACCATCCGGGCCATCGGCGAACGGCTGCTGACGGCCTCCCACGCCGTCACGCGCGAACTGCGCGGAACCGCCCCGCCGGACTTCCCCGCCGCCACCCGGCGCTGACCCGGAACCGACCGCCGCGCACTTCGTCGAGCCGTCGAGGCCGGGCCCGCCGCAACCCGGCTCTCCGAAGCCCGCGCGACAACTGTTGCCGACGGCGTGCGGTGCGCCCCCTCAGTCGAGGCAGAACTCGTTGCCCTCGATGTCCCGCATCCCGATGCACGACTCGTTGAACTCGTCGGCGGTGAGCAGCCGTTCGCGGACCGCACCGAGCGCGACAAGTCGTGCGCACTCGGCTTCGAGGGCGGCGAGGCGCTCTTCCCCGACGAGCCCGGTGCCGACCCGTACGTCGAGATGCACCCGGTTCTTGACGACCTTGCCTTCGGGAACGCGCTGGAAGAACAGTCGCGGGCCCACCCCCGAGGGATCGGCACAAGCGAACGCGGCGCCCCGGCGTTCGGGCGGCAGCGAGCGCTCGTAGCCGTCCCAACTGGCAAACCCCTTGGGCGGGGGCGGTACGACGTACCCCAGCACCTCGCACCAGAAGCGAGCGACGCGCTCCGGCTCCGCGCAGTCGAAAGTGACCTGGATCTTCCTGATCGACACCATCGGTCCACGGTAGCGCGCACTGGTCGCCGGGCCGGCCGGGGCAGGGCCGGGTAGGACTCGGCCGGGCCGGGCAGGGGCGCGGCTTCCCGCGGCGGCGGGCCGCCGCACGCGAACGTGCCCGAGATGACCGGCAAGCGCCATGGTCCGGGACAGGCGGTGAGGCCGCCCTGGATTTAAAATATGACATACACTAAATTGGCCGCATGCTTCGTCGCGCAGCACGCAGGCGCTGCTGCGCGGAGCCGATCGCGGGGTGATCCAGCGGAACGGTCCGGCCCACGATCACCGCGCACCACTTCGACACCGTCGAGGAACTGCAGAACGAGTCGATGTTCCATCGTGGCGACCCGGTCGGTCGGCCCGACGAGCGGGACGTCGAGGGATTGCGCCACCGGTCCCTGCTCGGGTACGACGCGGCGCGCGGCGACTGGGCGATCACCACCGACGGTGAGGTGATCCGCCGCTACCGTGCGGAGGAGATGCGGCTGCCGGAGCACTGGAACGTCGAGGTCTACAGCGACCTCGACGACCTGACCCACGACATCGTCTTCGAACGCCTCCTCGCCGACACGCACGCCCGCGGAACGAACGTCGCCGAGCCCTCGGACCCGCTGCACGACAAAGAGTTCATCCGCGCGCTGATCGCCGCCTATTCGATCAGTCCCGCCACGGAATGGGCAGCCCTGTCGGTCTGAACCCCCTCGTCACTGCGAACCAGCGGCCACCAGCGTCGCGGTGACGGGTTCGAGCTCGGCGACCAGCTCGTCGAGCTCGGTGGGGGAGAGGGCGTCGTAGGGCGCGGCGGCGAGTTCGTCGGTGAGGGCCTCGATGCGCTGCGTGGTCTCGCGTCCGGCGTCGGTGAACCGGCCGTCGGCGTCCACGAGCCCGCGCCCGCGCAGTCCGTCCATGACCGCGGCCAGCCGCTTCTTCGGCAGGTGGTGGATGCGCCCGAACGACTCCGGCGGGTGGATGCCCTGAGCCAGCGCGGAGAGTACGTGGGCCTCCGTACCGCCGATGCGTGCACCGACGAGGGCGGCCACATGCCCGTCGCCGCGGTGCTCGCGCAACATGTTCGCGGAATGCCACAGCCGGGCGACCGGATCGCGCGGCACCGGCAGAGTGCGCAGCCCGGCGTACATCACCCGGCCTTCCGTGGGTGCGCTCGTCGCGGCCTTGGTGGTCAGGTCGGCGGCGCGTACCAGGCCCGGGGAGTCGGCCAGTTCGTCGCCGAGGATCCGCCGGAGGGAGGCCGTGCTGCCCCGCTCCCGGGCCGCGACGGACGCCTCGGGCGGGATCTTCTCCCACGCGCTCGGGATGTGCCGCGCGGCCTCCCCGTCGGCGAAGCTGTAGAACACCGCGTGCACGACCTGCGCCGGCACCCGCCCCAGCGGGGCGGCGCGGCTGGCGAAGTAGCCGTC
The DNA here is from genome assembly GCF_053592165.1 of Streptodolium elevatio. Classification (NCBI taxonomy): domain Bacteria; kingdom Bacillati; phylum Actinomycetota; class Actinomycetes; order Kitasatosporales; family Streptomycetaceae; genus Streptodolium; species Streptodolium elevatio. Next base: position 152,554 of record NZ_JBSFVE010000017.1, on the reverse strand, counting down.
CCAGTAGGTGCGGTGGCCGAGTGCGGCGAGCTCCTCGTTGCACTCGTCGGCGAGGTAGGTGACCAGGCAGATCGGCTCCAGGAGCTCGAACATGCGACGGGCGGTGTGGGCCATGGCCTCCATCATGCCCGCGGTCCCGCCCCGTGGGGCGATACGCGCCGCCCGATTTCCGCGTGGCCTGAATTTCAGGTACGGCATCCGGGGTGCGGCAGGCGGGACGGCCGGCGTACGGACGGCAGCTCCCCCGGCAGAGTTGCTCGGCCCAGATGGTCTTGCCGGACTGCTCGTATCTGCTGCCCCACCGACGGGTCAACTGGGCGACCAGGAACAGCCCGCGGCCGCCCTCGTCGGTGCTGCGCGCCCGCCGCAGGCGCGGCTGTGTGTTGCCGGGGTCGGAGGCTTCGCAGACGAGTACGTTCCCGCGGATCAGGCGCAGGGTGATGGGACCGCCTCCGCCGTAGCGGACCGCGTTGGTGACCAGTTCGCTGACCACGAGTTCGGTGGTGAAGGCGAGTTCGTTCAGGTCCCAGCGGTGAATTGGCGCGTGGTCAGGTCGCGGGCCTGCCCGACGCAGGCGGGGTCGGCGGCCAACTCCCATGTGGTGCTGTCCTCGTCGCCCACCGGGTGGACGCGGGCCAGCAGCAAGGTGGCGTCGTCGTCGCGCGGCGCGGGCCGCCGCCGCGTCGAGCAGGTCGTGACCGTCTTTGTCCAAGTCCCGGTGCACACAGTCGAATTGCTCCACCCGGTCCAGAAGTTTGCGCATGCCCCGGTCCAGATCGTGGTCCGAGGCGTCTTTGCCGCGCGCGTGCGGCGGCGCCCCCAGTGCGAGGGGCACCGCCGCACACGCGTGACCGCTGAGCGGCGTACCGATGTCCCCGTGGCGCGCGCCGCGACCGGGCCCATCCGGCGCGACGCACCAACGGGTGCGTCAACTGACGATGTGGTCCTCGGGGTTGGGGGAGCGCATCATCGACCAGTAGTCGACGAGTCGCCAGGGGTTGGAGACGACGACGCGTCCCTTGCTGTTCTGGTAGTAGCTGCGGACGCTGGGGTGGCTCCACACCCGCTGCTCCAACGCCTGTGCCACGGCCTCGTTGTAGGCGTCGTGGACGTCCTGCCGCGGCTCGATGGCGCGGGCCCCGCGCTCGTGCAGCAGGCCCAGGCAGCCCAGTACGTAGTGGACCTGCGCCTCGGAGATGATGTTGACCCCGGCGCCGTGGTTGGGCGCACTGTTCGGGCCGCCGAGGACGAACAGGTTCGGGAAGCCGGGGACGGTGAGGCCGAGGTGGGCACGCGGGTCGTCGAAGCCCCAGACGTCGGCGAGTTCCGCGCCGCCGCGCCCGGTGATCCGGATCTTGTCGAGCATAGGCAGCACCTGGTAGCCGGTGGCCAAGATCAGCACATCGGCGGGCGTCTCGGCGCCGTCCGCGGTCACCAGGCCGCCCGGGGTGACGCGCTCGATCGGTGAGGTCACCAGGTCGACATGCTCGCGGCGCAGCATGCGGTACCAGTTGCTGTCGCGCAGAATGCGCTTGCCGAAGGGCGGGTACGCCGGGATGGCCTTGTCGAAGAGGTCCGGACGGTCCGCCAGTTCCTCGCGGGCGTAGGCCAGGAGCCATTGCCGCATTGCCTCGCTGGCCGCGGACACCGACACGTCGGGCATCGTCCACTCGGGATCCACGACCACCCGCACGAAGTTGCTGTCGGACGCGAGCCAGTAGGTGATGAAGCGGAACCACTCGGCGTAGTAGGGGACATGCCGCATCGCCCAGCGGGCGCCGTCCGACACGGTCAGGTCGTCCTTGCGGCGCGGCATGATCCACGACGGAGTGCGCTGGAAGACGGTCAGGGCCGCGACGTCGTCGACGACGGCCGGACCGACCTGCATCGCGCTGGCGCCGGTGCCGATCATGGCGACGCGCTTGCCGGACAGGTCGATGTCCGGGTCCCAGTCGGCGGTGTGCACCGCGGGGCCGGCGAAGTCGCCCAGCCCGGGTATGTCGGGGCGTACCGAGCCTTGGAAGAAGCCCATCGCGGTGACGACCGCGTCCGCCCACTCGGTCGACTCGACGCCGTCGGGGCCGCGCGTGGTGACCAGCCACCGGCCCGTCGCCTCGTGGTAGGCGCAGGACAGGACCTCGGTCTCGAATGTCACGTGGTCGCGCACTCCGTGCCCGTCGGCGCAGCGGCGCAGGTAATCCAGGACGTAGCTGCCCTTCGAGTAGAACTCCGGCCAGTCCGGCATGATTTCGAAGGAGTACGAGTAGAAGTGGCTGGGCGTGTCGACGCCCACACCGGGATAGATGTTGGTGAGCCAGGTGCCGCCGACGTCCTTGTTGCGGTCATAGATCCGGTAGCTGTAGCCGGCTTCGCCCAGCCTGACGCCCGCGCAGATGCCCGAGAGCCCGGCGCCGATCACCACGACGTGGAAGCCTTCCGGCGGACGCGGGCGGTCGGGGGCCGGGGCTTCCGGGGTGCCGGGCAGGTTCGCGAAGCCGCACTGGTCCAGCAGGAGCGGGATGAACTCGTCGTCCACCGGTTCGTTGGCGTACGTCGACGCCATCTGTTGGAAGAGCCCTGTCGGCATCGGTCCCGCGTCGGCCGCGGCCGGGCGTTCGCCGGTCAGTACCGCGGTCAGCAGGTCGCGCAGTTCGTCCGCCTCGGGCCGGGCGCCGCCGGATTCCACGTTCGCCGGATCGCAGACCGCGGCGAAGCGCGTCAGGTACTCCGGGTTCCGGGTCAGGTGGGTCAGCGACATCAGGAGCGTGCGCGGATCGGCCTGCGCGAGATGGGCCCGCACCGAGGCGGGGTCGGACCCGGGGCCGGTGAGGGGGAGGTCGGCGGGGGTGGGGCGCGGGTGGACGGCTTTGCGCCGGGACGAGTCGTTCATGCGTGTGCTCCGTACGACGGCGGCGTGAGCGGTGGCGACAGATGCCCTATTGGGTGGACACTCTATCTAGTGAGTGAATGATGCATGCAGCATGTGTCGGTGTCCAGCGACGCCGGCACCGCCTGGCGCCGACCGTCCGCACGCACTGGAAGATTGCCGCGCTTGGGTGCATGATCTGGCTTTTGAGTGGACGCCTTGTCCATGGCTCCGTGTGTCTCGCCCAATTCGTTCCACCAGGGACGGCCTGCGGGCCGGACCTGTTCGCCAGGAGGTCCTGCGGTGAACCCACCCGCCCAGAAGTTCGAGCTCGTGCCCGAGCTGGCCGCGATCATGGCGGTCATCCCGCCGCTGCCGGTCGTTTCGCCGGAGACCGTGGCCGCGATACGCCGACGGGTCACCGAGGCCTCGGCGCGCCAGCCCCGCCCCGACATCCACGCCGTCGCCGACCGGACCGTGCCCGGCCCCGCCGGTGACATCCCGGTACGGATCTACCGGCCCCGCGACGCCGACGACCTGCCCGTCCTGGTCTTCGCACACGGCGGCGGCTGGTCCATCTGCGGCATCGAGACGCACGAGGGCCTGTGCCGGGAGATCGCCAACCGCAGCGGGTTCCTGGTGGTGTCGGTCGAATACCGGCTGGCCCCGGAGCACGTGTTCCCCGCCGCGGCCGAGGACTTCTACGCGGCGGCGTGCTGGGTCGCCGCGCACGCCGGCGAGATCGGCGGAGACCCGGCGCGCGTGGCGGTCGCCGGCGACAGCGCGGGCGCCAACCTGGCCGCGGTCGCCGGCCTGATGGCGCGCGACCGCGGCGGACCCCGCTTCGCCTTCCAGCTCCTCGCGTACCCCGGGCTGGACGCCCTCTCGGAACGGCCGTCCGCGGTCGAGAACGCCGACGCGCCCATGCTGAACCGGTCGAGTTCGCAGTCGATGTGGCGCGCGTACGCCGGAGACGCCGACCTGCGCCACCCCTACCTCTCGCCGATCTACGCGGAGGACCTGACGGGTCTGCCGCCCGCGATGATCGTCACGGCGCAGTACGACATGGGACGCGACGACGCCCGCGCCTACGCCGAGTTGGTCGCCAAGGCGGGCGGCACCGTCGACGTGCTCGTGGTCAAGGGCGCGGTGCACGGATTCCTCTCCTACTACACGCAGGTGCCCGCCTCGTCGGACGCACTCGACCGCGCCTGCGACGCACTGCGCGCGGCGGTCGGTGAGCCGGCCCGGCGCTGACGCGAGCCGACTCCGGCCGCACTCGCGGTACGCCTGGACGGGGCACGTCCCGTCCAGGCGTGCCGCTTTCGTGCGTCGGCAGCCGGGCGTGGCGAGCGGATGACTCTGGCCCATCGACGGGGATCGTCCATAAGTGAAACTGTTACGCAAAGTGAGGCGCCCGTGACGGGGTACCGGACGCCGGACGCGCGTGGCCGGGCTCTCCCGTCCGTGGCGGCGTCGGCGGCGTCTATGCCGAGGCGATGCGGGTGCGGGTGCCGATGTCTGCACGGCGGCTGCACGGCCGGCCCCGCGGCGGACCCGCGTCCCGCCGCGCCGATGACCTTCCACTGACCCTCGCGGCGTACGGCGATCCGGTCGCCGGGATGCGTAACCTGGGGTCACATGCGGTCGGCGCCGACGGGGCGCGGCGAAAGGGACGTGATGACTCAGGTACCAGGAGCGGCTTCCGCGCGTGGCCGCGGCCGCCCGGCGCGTCTGTCCCGCGACCAGATCGTCGACGCCGCGGTGGCGCTGGTGTACGAGGACCCGGCGACTCCGCTGACCGTCAAGCGGGTGTCCGAGGCGGTGGACTCGGCGCCGATGGCGCTGTACCGGTATTTCCCGGACCGCGACGACCTGCTGCTCGCGGTCGCGGACCGGGTGGCGTCGGGCATGGGCTTCGACCGGCCCGCCGGCGCCACGTGGCAGGAGCAACTGCGCAACTGGATGACGATGAGCATGGAACACCTGCGGCCCTACCCGCAGTTGCTGCCGTACATCGCGTCCACGCGTCAGCCCGCCTGGCTGCCCTCCTTCATCATGCTGACCGAGATGCTGAGTCCGCTGTCGCTGGGCGACGAGGACCTGGCCTTGGCGATCACGCTCGTCGGCACGACCATCGTGGGGCAGGCCACCCTCGCCAGTAAGCGCACCCCGGTGCCGGACATGATCCCCAAGCTGCGCCGCGCCCTCGAGGCGGCGAGCACGGAGGAACAAGCGCGCGTGGCCCCGGTTCTCGACTCGCTGCCCGCCGCCTTCGGCCGCCTCGACGACCTGGTCATCGAGGCGACCATCGACGCGGTCGAGGTGCTGAGCGCCCGGACGCGAAGGGCCGGACGCGCGACCAAGCGGGGCCGCAAGGCGCCGGTGAACCCGATATTCAGCAACGCCTCGCCGACGTAGTCGGCCGGGGAGGCGGCTCGGGTCGGGAGGCGGTGACTTGGGCCGGGAGGTCGGGCCGGGTCGGGCCAGGTCGGGCCGGGCGGCATCGGATGGGGCGGGGTCGGGTGGAGTCAGACCAGGTCGGGCGGGGTCGCCGGGCGGTCCATCGTGAACTCGCGCCGTTCGGATGCGCCGGCACGCGTCCGTACGCGCCACATGGTCCACGAAGCGCCCCATCGTGTCGACGTCTCCATGCCGAGCATGTAGTAGTGCACGGCGGCGCCCTCCGGTGTCGGTTCGATCCACATGTTCGCCACGACCTGCCAGGCGTGCCCTGAGGTCCACATCTCGGTGTCGCGGGCATGCCGGAGTTCCACGCTGGTGGGCCCGGCACCCACCGCGGGGCCGTGGTCGGCGGTTCGCCGTCCGCACGTATTCCGGGCAGACACGGCGACCAGTGAATGGATGCGTCGGAGGTGAGTGCCCAGTCCGGACGAGTACCCTGGCGCTATGCCAGCCACGACCCGCCGATCACCCGAGTCCAAGGACCGCCCGTCCGGCCCGGACCTGCGCGCCCAGCAGAAGCTGTACACGCGTCGGCGTCTGATCGCCGCGGCGTGCGATCTGTTCGAGACCAAGGGCTACGAGGCCACCACGGTCGACGACATCGTGGCCGCCGCCGGGGCCGCCCGGGCGACGTTCTATCTGCACTTCACCGGCAAAGCCGACATCATCGCCGAGTTGGCCGACCGCATCTGGGCCGACACGGGCGCGAAGTTCGCCGCGTTCGGCGAGCTGCCGGACTGGTCGCACGCGACCATTCGGGCGTGGCTCGACGCGTACGTCAGCGGGGGCGAGGCGAACCGGAAGGCGCTGGCGATCTTCGCCGAGCAACTGCCGCACACGCTTCGTCACCAGCACCAGGAACACGTGAAAGAGTTCGTGGCCCTGCTCATGAAGCCGCCGGAGCGATGGGCGCACTTCTCCAAGCCCGAGGGACGGCGGCGCGCGTACCTGCTCATCACGCAACTGGAGACGTTCATGCCGTCGTGGATGGCTGGCCGTTGGACGCGCGAGCGCTCGGCGATGCTCGACACACTGGCCGCCGTGTGGCGCAACACCCTTGAGGCCGACCGACTCTGACCAGCCGACAGAACGCCCCGGCGAACAATGAACGTCGCATGGCGAACGGGCGAGCCGCGAGCCCTCGGGATAATCGGCGCCCTGCCGGTATTTGCCGGTCGGCAGGTTGGGACGGAGGTTGCCGAGCAGGCCCGGCACGACACCGCCGACCAGGTGGTTCGCGGCCTGGTTGACAAGCGCCGCGACACCGCACTCGAACAGCGGTGCCTCGACGTGCGCCGGGCGGCCGTCGGGCCGCCCTTGCTGCCCGGGGAGCGCCCCCAGCGCGCCGGTCGCCGCATACTGGCCGGTCATCACATCCACCATCGGCAGGCCGACCTTGGTCCCGGACCGCGTCTGGGCCATCGCGTCGTACCCCCGGCTGGTCCGCGAGCGGCCCGTCCGCACCGGCACGTTGCCCCCTACGGGCCGATGCCGACCGCCGACGGGTCGCTCGTCGTCGGCGCCACGAGCGACCGCCAGTTCGCCGCCCTGTGCGCATCGGTCGGCGTACCGGATCTCCCGGCCGACCCCGGGTTCGCCGGCAACGCGGCGCGGCCGGCGCACCGCGACAAACTCACCGGGTTGGCTCGCCGCCGCCTTTCGTACCGCTCCCTCCCACGTCGGGGAGCGCCGGCTTTGTTGGGCGGGCACACCGAGGAGATCCTTGCCGCGCTCCGGCCGCGGGATCGAGGGTCCGTAAGGCGGCGGCGAGGTCACCGGTGAAGCGGAGGACGCGGTGCCGGAACCCGTTCGTGCGGTCAGGGCGCAGCGGGCGGGCTCGCCGGCAACAGCGTCGGCATGAAGGGCAGTACGCCTCCCGACGACTCGACCACGAAGCCTCCGCATCCGTCGTCCCGCGTGGTCGACGAAGGCGAGGTCGGCGTCTGCCCGGGGAGTCCGGCCCCCGTGGCGGGCACCGGGTCGGGGGCGGTCAGGGCGGGCCCTGACGGGGGAGGCGGGGCAGGTGCGGTGAGCGCGGGCGGAGCGGATCCCGGCACGCCGGCCGCGGGAGGCGGATTCGAGGGTGGCATTCCGTTGCCCACCAGCGGGTTGTGGAGTTCCTCGGCGTCCGGCGCCCGCACGGTCTCCCCGGGGCGCGGCGCGGGTTGCCTGGTGTTCCTCCGCTGCTCGATCACCACGCGTCCGTCGGGGCCGTAGGCGGTGATGTGGATGTTCTCCGCGTACGCGTAGCCGCCCGGGAGTTCCACCGGAGGCACGTAGAAGTACGACCACCCCGGCGTGCCGGGCAGGGTCACCGCTTGCGCGTCGAGTACCCGCCCGTCGAGTTCGACCCGTACGCCGGCCAGGGGCTCGGGGCCGATGTACATCCCGCCGACCAGGAGCAGCCGGCCGTCATAGCGCTCCTGCGCGTAGATGCGGTTGTCGGTCCGCGGCTTCGACAGGCCCACGACCATGCCGCAGCCCCCGCGCATGATCACGGCCCGGTCCTCGCCCATGCGGAACGTGTAGCCGTACCCGACATCGAAGCGCTCCCAGGCGGGGACCACCCGTGGCGGGGCGAGCACAGGCGCGGGCGTGGAGACGGATGGCGGGGCCACCGGCGCCGGGGCCGCTCTGCCGCCCACCCCGTCGAACACGGCGGATCCCGCCGCGATTCCGCCGACCAGCACGGCGGCCGTGGCGACCACCGCCAGCCGCCGGCGCCGACCCCGTGCGGCACGGCCCTGGCGCAGCACCTGGGCGACCGGAGCGGGGATGGCACCCTCGCCCGGCCCGGAAGGTGCGGAGTCCGCGCCGACTCGGCGCATGGCGGCGCGCAGGAGTTCCTCGTCCGTCCGGGTCATGTTCCCACCGCCTTCACCGAGTTCGTCGTGTACCCACGGGGGATGCCCCCGGCATCTGCGGACCTGTTCGCTTCCGTCCGGAAGTTGCCGCCGAGGCGGTCCTCCCGTACGGCGGCCGCGTGCTCTTCGCTCGCCGCGGCGTCGGCGTCGGCGCCCGTCTCAGTCCCTGGGCCTGCGCCTGCCGCACTTTCGTCGGGCGGCTCCTCGGGATCGCGTCCCGCGAGGACGGCCAGCGTGCCGTCCGCCCGCAACCGTGCCAACGCCCGGGTGACCTGGCCCCGTACGGTCGACGCCTTGGTGCCGAGGACCTCGGCCACCTGCGCATGGCTCATGTCCTCGAAGTAGCACAGCACCAGAACCGTCCGCTGCCGCACGGGCAGTCGCCCAAGGGCGTCGAGCAGGCTCCGCCGTACGTCGACCTGCCCGGTCCGGTCGTCGCCCGCCTGCTCGGGCGCGCCGACCCCGAGCAGTTCGCGGATCCGGCGGCGCCGCACCCGATCCGCGTTGGTGTGCACGAGTATTCGCCACACGTACGCGTCGATCTCGTTGCTGGTGCTCACCCGGTCCCACTTCACGTAGACCCGGACCAGCGCGGCCTGTGCGAGGTCTTCGGCGTCGTGGAAGTTGCCGGTGAGCAGGTACGCCGCCCGCCGCAGGCGGTCCCAACGGCTCGTCATGAAGCCCTGGAACGCGCGGTCCGCGTCGTCGTGCCGTGCCGCCCTCACGCGCGTCCTGCCAAGGCCGCCGCCGGTGCCGCCGGGAGCGCGGCCCTCCCCGCGGAACCCGGCTCGGTCACGCGCCGCTCCCCGCGCCCCGCCGCCGCACCTGAGTGCCGCCGCGCCTTCGTGCCGTTGCCCGGTGGCCCGATGCCGTGTCTCATCGTCCTGCCCGCTTTCGTCGCATGTCCGTGGCCCACAGCCGTACGGCCGCGCCGCGCGACCCTGGTGCGGCGCCGTGCGGTCGCCTGTCACCCTGTTGGACGGCAACCGGCTCCGAAAGTGCTGCCGACGGTGCGCGGGTCTTTCGGGCACGCCGGACGGAGGGCCCCGGCGAAGCGACGTGGTGCGGGCGCCGCGCGGGCGGCGGTCCGGATCAGTCGGCGAGCCGTGCCGGGAAACCGCCGGTCGCGATAGGGCCCCAGCGCCTGGGCGTCACTCGGATGATCGACTTGCCCTGCGTCAGCATGGCCGCCCGGTATTCGTCCCAGTCGGGGTGCTCGCCGGAGATGTTCCGGAAGTACTCCACAAGCGGTTCGACGGATTCGGGGGCGTCGATGACCTCGGCGTCACCGTCGATCTGCACCCACGGGCCGTTCCACTCGTCGGACAGCACGACCAGGCTGACCGCGGAATCGCGGCGCGCGTTGCGGGTCTTGGCCCGCTCCGGGTATGTCGACATGACCACCCGCCCCGAGTCGTCCACCCCACAGGTCAGCGGTGACGCCTGGGGGGATCCGTCGGTACGCCGGGTGATCAGCAGCGCGCGATGCCGCGGACGGACGAACTCCAGCAGAGCCGCCAGGTCGACGGACGTATTGGTGGCGATGGGGCGGCTCATGAGGGATCGGCCTTCCGGGCGCGGGGTCGTCGGGATCCTGCCGCCAAGCAGGTTATGCCGGGCGCGCCGGGCGGAGGCGTCGGCCCCTGCGCGTGTCGGCGGAGGGCAAGGCGGGTCCCGCGCTCGACGGCCGGCGTACCGGTCGCGAGCGCGGGACGTCCGAGCCGACTCCGCCGGGACCCGCCGGCCGATGTGATCGCCGGTCAGATGGTCTTGACGTTGAGGTAGTTGTACGCGCCTACGGTGAAGTCCTTGAGCACGCGCAGGGTGACGGCCGGCCCGGTCATCCAGTTGACGAAACCGGCGTGGGCGTTGGCCCCGTTGACGAAGATGGCGGGGTTGATGCCCGCTTGCAGGGCGTACCACGGGTCGACGACAAGGCAGTTGGCGCCCCAGGTGGCGGGGTTGTTGAGCGCGGTGCCCGGCGTACGGCCCACGACCGTGAACACGTGGCCGCGGCCCACGACGCCGTTCGGGGTGAGGCCCACCCATTCGATCGTGGTGCCGCCGGGCACGGGGGAGTTGGTGGCGCAGAGCACGGCGATCGTCACACAGGCGAAGCCCTCGCACACCCCGAAGAAGGGTGTCTTGACGGCCTTCGCGGCGCCCCACATGAGGAATTGCTTCTCGACCTCCGCCATGGCCGGGCGCCCGTTCGGCCAGCCGAGGGCCACCTCCAGGTTGTGGGTGAGCACGGGTTTGAAGCCGTCCGGGCTCATGGTGTCCTTCATCGGCTGGATGGCCCCGCTCCCGGGGCCGGTGGGTCGGCCGATCTGGGTGACGTTCACGTTCGCCCAGGCGTTGTCGATGAACGTGCCCTGCGCGACCAGGTTCTGATAGGCGGGGACGGCCCCTCCCCGGGGCCAGACCGACGACTGCGCGATCCGGGCGTTGATGGCCGCATCGAGTGGTGCCAGAGGCAGCATGGCGTGGCGCTCCCGTCTCTCGTGGTGCGGACCGGACTCGCGGTCCTCCGCGGTCCACGTCCGTGCCAAGAGGCTAGGTACGGGCCCGCCCGCAGGCTGCCGCTATTCGTGGATCTTCGGAGTCATCGGTGCGACGAAATGGCAATCGGCCAAATTGCGGGCGTACAACGGCAAGAAGATGCAACCGGCACCCCGGAACGGTCGCCATCCGGGCTTCGGGACACCGAGGCCACCACGCCTCTACACAGCCGGGGCAGCAGGTGCTCAGGCAGGCCGCCGTTGCACGGCGTCGGCGATGACAGCGGTCACGAGCTTGTTGACCGCCTCCGTGGCCGACGGGCCGGCGGCGCGGTCGCGGTCGGCGAACAGGAGGTGTCCGCCGCCGACCAGGGAGAGGGTCAGCGAGTCGATGTCGGTGTCGGCCGCGATGCGGCCCCGGTCGCGCTCGTCGGCAAGGTAGGCGGAGATGGCGTTCGTCGCCTGGGCCAGGATCGCGATGCCACCCCCTGGCCTCGCCTGCCGCAGCCGTGCGCGCAACTCGTCCCGGAAGGTGACGAGCGGGATGATCGCCACCGGGACGGGGCCGAACAAGGTGGTCAGCGCGCCGGTGAGGTTGTCGGCCACCGTGCCGGTGCCGACGGACTCGCGCAGTGTGCCCGCCTGCTCCTCGAGCCGCGCGGCGCGGTCGAGTACCAGGTCGGCGAGGAAGGCGTCGAAGTCGGTGAAGTGCCGGTGCAGGACGCCTTTTGCGCAACCCGCCTCGTCGGTGACGGCCCGGCTGGTCAACCCGTTCGGCCCGTCCCGCAGGAGCACGCGTTCGGCGGCGTCGAACAATTGCTGCCGCGCGTCGCGAAGGTGCACTCCCGTTGGCACTCACAGATCCTCTCGTACGTGTGTCCCGGCATTCTGCCCCGTTGCCCAGTGGGCATGTGCCCACTAAGGTGGGCGCATGCCCACTCTATCGCGGGGACCACGAGACCAGCCGGAACCGCCGCCGACGCAGCCGCATCAGGCCCGGCATATGGCCGAGTCGTTCGGCGCGGACGCGCAGCGCTACGATCAGGCCCGCCCCGGCTATCCCGATACGTTGGTGGCGCGAATCGTCGCCGGCAGCCCGGGGCCCGACGTGCTCGACGTCGGCTGCGGAACGGGCATCGCGGGCCGTCAGTTCCAGGCGGTCGGCTGCGCCGTGCTCGGCGTCGAACCCGACGCGCGGATGGCCGACTTCGCGCGCGCCCGTGGCCTTCAGGTGGAGGTGGCGGCCTTTGAAGCCTGGCAGCCGGCCGGGCGTACGTTCGACGCGGTCGTCGCCGCTCAGTCCTGGCACTGGGTGGATCCGGCCGCAGGAGCCGCCAAGGCGGCGCGGGTGCTGCGTCCGGGGGGACGACTGGCGATCTTCGGGCACGTGTACGAGCCGCCCGCCGCGGTGGCCGAACCGTTCGCCGACGCCTGCCGCCGGGTGGCGCCCGACTCCCCGCTCAACGGCCAACCCGCCCGGCGTCCGCTCGGCCTCTACCAGACGGCGTACGCGAAGTTCGCCGACACGATCCGCGAGACCGGGCAGTTCGGCGACGCCGAGCAGTGGCGCTTCGACTGGGAGCGGTCCTACACGCGCGACCAATGGCTCGACCTGCTGCCCACCACCGGCGGCCTCACCCGGCTTCGCCCCGACCAACTGGCCGACGTTCTGGACGCCGTCGGGAGCGCCATCGACGCCTTGGGCGGACACTTCACGATGAACTACACCACCCTGGCCACGACCGCCGTACGCGTCAACACCTTCTGACCCCAGGCGAGTTGTGCCGCGCGCAACGCTGCCGGCGCGGCATGGCGTGGGGGCAGGTCGACGTCGCCGAGGTCGCCCTGTCGGGCGCGAGGTCCGCGCCGAGATCTTGTCCGTCGACTACGTGAGTCGGGTGTCGGTGGGGGACGGCAGGATCGGGGGTATGGAAACCGCACCCACTGTCGTCGTGGCCGATCGTGCCGCGTACCTCGAGGCCGTTGAGCAGGTCCGGGCGGCCGCTGCCGCGTATTACGGCGACGGGACGTCCGCGTTGGACGACGACGCGTTCGACCGGCTCATGCGCGGGATCGCCGCGTACGAGGCGGCGCACCCCGAGGACCTGGTGCCGCAGTCGCCGACCGGGCTGGTCGCCGCGGGCGCGGTCCCGGACGGCGACGTGGTGCACACGGTGCCGATGCTGAGCCTGGACAACGTGTTCGGCAAGGAGGACCTGGAGCGCTGGGGTGCGGGCCTGGCCCGCCGTCTGGGGGCTGAGCCGCGCGGGTTCCACGTGGGGCCGAAGATCGACGGGCTCGCGGTCGCCGCGTACTACACGGACGGCAAGCTCACCCGGCTCGTCACCCGCGGCAACGGCATTACCGGCGAGGACGTCTCACACGCCGCCGGCACGATCGACGGCCTGCCGGACACGCTCGCCGAGCCGGTGAGCATCGAAGTGCGCGGCGAAATCGTGCTGACGAACGAGCAGTTCGAGCAGGCAAACCGGATCCGGGCCGAGCACAACGAACCGGTGTTCTCGAACCCGCGCAATGCCGCGGCCGGCACGTTGCGGGCCACCGGCCGTGCGTACACGATCCCGCTGTCCTGCTACGCCTACACGCTGTTGCCCGCGCCGGACGTGCCCGACGCCCACGGGTACGCGCAGCGCACCCACTCCGAGCTCATGGCCGCGCTCGGTGACCTGGGCGTGCGTACGGTGGCGGACACCCCCGTCGGGGCGCGCACCGTCGACAGCTTGGACGCCGCCCTCGCCTACGTCGACACCGTCGCCGCGCAGCGCCGGGAACTGCCGCTGGGCATCGACGGCGTCGTCGTCAAGGCCGACCACCCCGAGGACCAGCAGGCGGCCGGCAGTGGATCGCGCGCGCCGCGCTGGGCGGTGGCGTACAAGTTCCCGGCCGTCGAGAAGACCACCCGGATCGTCGAGGTCACCTGGGCCACCGGTCGCACCGGGTTCCTGGCGCCGCGCGCGCAGTTGGAGCCCGTCGACATCGCCGGAGTGACCGTCGTGTTCGCGACGCTGCACAGCCCCGGCATGATCACCAAGCTCGACCTGCGGATCGGCGACACGGTCACGGTACGTCGTGCGGGCGACGTGATCCCGTACGTCGTCGGCCCGGTCGTCGCGCTGCGCACCGGCGACGAGACGCCGATCGACCTGCCGGAGTGCTGCCCCGGATGCGGCGGCGGCATCGACACCACCCAGGAGCGCTGGCGCTGCGTGCAGGGCCGGGCGTGCGACCTGTCGCGGTCGGTGGAGTACGCGGTGGGCCGGGACCAACTGGACATCGAGGGCATCGGCCCGAAGATCGTCCTCCGTCTGGTCGCCGACGGCGCCGTCGCGGACATCGCCGACCTGTTCACCCTCACCCGCGAACAGCTCGTCGCCGCGACCGGCAGCGAGAAGAACGCGGACAAGATCCTCGCCAACATCGCGGCCGCGAAGGAGCGCCCGCTCAGCCGGGTCTTCTGCGCGCTCGGTGTGCGCGGCACCGGCCGGAGCATGTCACGGCGGATCGCCCGGCACTTCGGCACCATGGCCGCGATCCAGGCCGCCGACGCGGAAGGGCTCCAGCAGGTCGACGGCATCGGCCCCGAGAAGGCCGCCATGCTGCTGACCGAACTCGTTGAACTGGCCCCGGTCATCGGCAAGCTCATCGCGGCAGGCGTGAATCAGGACGAGCCCCGGCCCGCCGGCCCGGCCCAGGACTCGAACTCCGACCCGGACTCCGACCCGGACTCGGGCGCCGCCGCCGCGACGCCGCTGCCGCTGGCCGGGATGACCGTCGTGGCGACCGGCAGCATGACCGGGCCGCTGGCGGAGCTCTCGCGTACCGCCGTCAACGAACTGATCGAACGCGCGGGCGGGCGCGCGGGGTCCAGCGTCTCGAAGTCCACCGGCATGCTCGTCGCCGGAGCGAACGCCGGTTCGAAGAAGGCCAAGGCCGAATCGCTCGGCATCCCGGTCGTCACTCCCGAGGAGTTCGCCGAGACGATCGCCGGCTACCTGGCGTGACCCGGACGCCGGCGCCGCGCGTACGGGCGGAGCAGGAGCAGCCCCGCCGCAACGCTGCGCGACGCCGGCGTTCCGGATGCCGAAGTGCGACTCGTCCACCCCACGCAGGTCACCGGGGTCGACCACGCACGCCGTGGACCGGAAGCTCTTCATGCCGAACGACGCGAGGCTCGTCGCGTCCACCCCCGGCTCCGCCGCGGCGGTCGGCGCCAGGACGACGAGGACGGTACCGGCAAGGCCCACCGCAGCAATCTTCTTAATGCCCCGCAGTCTCCTCGCCTCCACCACAACGCCCCGCGCGCCGCGCCCACCCGGTCGGCCCAGGTCACCGGATTGACCGAGCCGCCGGAGTCGTCGGGGGAGGGGCCGTCGTCCCCGCGCGCGGGCGCGTGGCGACGATGACGGGGGGCTTGTGCCGCGTGGGGTCAGGGTGGCTTGCCGGTGGTGCGGGGTGCTGGGAGACTTGGGCGGCCGAGCGTGCTCGGGACGGTCGCCAACCCCGCCGAGGAGTACGCCAGGTGAGCAGCGTCAGCGTTTCGGCGGACGGGCGCCCGGCGCCGCGTACTCGGGTCGCCCGTGTCGTCACCGAACTGTTCGCCCCTGCCTTCCTGGTACCCGGCGTCCTGGTGGCCGTCGGGTGGCACAGCACGCGGTCGCCGGCCGGTGTCGGATGGGGGCTGCTCGGCGCGCTGTTCTGCGGGGTCATCCCCATTGCATTCGTGCTCTACGGAGTGCGGCGCGGCTACTGGACGGACCACCACATCCGCATTCGCCGGCAGCGGGCGGTTCCGATCCTCGGTACGGCCGCCTCCGTTGTCGTCGGCCTTGCGGCGCTGCTCCGACTCGGCGCCCCGCGGGACGTGGTCGCGCTGGTCGTGGCCATGCTCGCCGGGCTCGCGGTGGCCCTTGCGGTGACCGCTTTCTGGAAGATCTCCGTGCACACCGCGGTGGCGGGCGGCACCGTCACGGTGCTGGCGCTGACCTTCGGCTCGGCGGTCGCCGCGGCCGCGCCGCTGGTGGCGCTGATCGGCTGGTCGCGCGTCGAACTCCGCGACCACACCCCGATGCAGACGGTCGTGGGCGGCCTGGTCGGCGCAGTGGTCGCGGCGATGGTCTTCACTCTCGCGAGGTGAGCCGGCAAGTCGATCGATGCCTGTTGGGTATGGGCCCTTGTCGATGACGGCCGCCTGCGATAGCACTGTCGCGACTGCCGGGCCCGGTGGTTCGACGACCCGGGCGAGCGGCGGCGGTTCGCCCCGCCATGCGTGTAATACACAGCAGTTCCATAGGACTTGGTGCACGTCGAACACTCAGGGAGAGTCGTGAAGACGCCGAACACGGGCACGGTCGGACGCAGAGGAGCGGCCGCCTTCGTGGCCGCGCTCGCCGTCGCGCTCAGTACGCTGTTTGCCGCACCCGCCGCGCAGGCCGACCCGAGCCAGCCGAACATCGGGCTGTGGTCGGCCAACCACGACGGTGTCCGGTGCGCGCAGTGGGCGTACAACTCGGTCGCAGGCCAGGGACTGGATCCGGACGGACAGCACGGCCCGCTCACCGAGCAGGCCACCAGGAACTGGCAGCGGTTCTTCGGCCTGAGCGCCGACGGCGTCATCGGCAAGGACACCGGCCAGTCGATCATCGACATGGTGTTCTTGAAGTTCGGCACCAACAACACGTGGGCCCTGTACTGCCCTTACTACCTGCCGAGTCACCGCTCGTACTGAGACGCCGGTCCGCCGTCGCTTCCTACGGGGCGGGGATCGGGACATGGGACGTTCACAACTGCCTGCCACGCTTTGAGGCGTGGGGCGGACGCAGAGTGTGGGCTGCGCGTCGGCCGACGCACGCACCGCCGAACCTCCCATGACAGAGAGCGAGTTCGCCATGACCGCCGCAACACCCGAACAGCCCGGGAGCGACATCGACGTACCTCTCCACCTGGCCGTGGCCCTCGACGGGACCGGCTGGCACCCGGCGTCCTGGCGGGAGCCGGACGCCCGCCCGGCCGACCTGTTCGGCGCCGCGTACTGGACCGATCTGGTGCGCGAAGCCGAGTCCGGACTCCTCGACTTCGCGACCTTCGAGGACTCCCTCGGCTTCCAGTCCGACCATCCGCAGCACGCCGACCGGCGCACCGACCGGGTCCGGGGACGCCTCGACGCCGTCCTCGTCGCCGCCCGGGTCGCCCCGCTGACCAGCCGGATCGGCCTCGTCCCGACCGTCGTCGTGACCCACACCGAGCCGTTCCACCTCGCCAAGGCCGTGGCGACGCTCGACTATGCGAGCACCGGCCGGGCGGGGCTTCGCGCCCAGGTCTCGCTGCGGCCGGCCGACATCGCGCTGTTCGGTCGGCGCGAGGTCCCGGACGTCGACTTCCTCACCGGCCCCGCCGAGAGGTTCGAGGCGGTCCTCGCGGACGCGTTCGACGAGACCGCCGACTACGTCGAGGTGCTGCGCCGGCTGTGGGACAGCTGGGAGGACGACGCGGAGATCCGCGACGCCTCGACCGGTCGCTTCATCGACCGGGACAAGGTGCACTACATCGACTTCGCGGGCCGCTGGTTCCAGGTCAAGGGCCCTTCGATCACGCCGCGACCGCCGCAAGGGCAGCCGCTGGTCACCGCGCTGGTGCACCAGGAGACCGGGCACCGGCTCCTGGCCCGTTCCGCCGACGTCGGCTACATCACCCCGCACGGCACCGACGAGGCGCGCGTGATCGTCGCGGGGATCCGCGCCGCCCAGGACGCCGCCGGATCAGCCGACCGGCCGTTGCACGTGTTCGGCGAACTGGTGGTGTTCGTCGACGACTCGGAGAGCGCCGCCCGGGCCCGCCGGGACCGGCTGGACGAGGTCGCGGGCGCCGCGTACACGCGCGACGCGGAGATCTTCGCCGGGACCCCCGCGCAACTGGCCGACCTGCTCCTCGACCGGCGTGCCGCCGGGCTCTCCGGGTTCCGGTTGCGGCCCGCGGCACTGCCGTACGACCTGCGCGGGATCACGCGCGGACTGGTGCCGGAGTTGCAGCGCCGCGGCGTGTTCCGGACCGCCTACGAAGCCGAAACGCTGCGCGGGCTGCTCGGACTCGAACGCCCGGCCAACCGCTACGCGCGGATCTGAGCATCCGTCCCTCGGTCTGAAAGGTACCCACGGTCATGAGCAACGTCCAGAACAGCCCCCAGGGCGACTCCCGGGGCAACCCGGGGTCCACCGGCGGCCACGGGGCCGGCCCGACGGGCAAGCCGCTCAAGCAGATTCACCTCGGCGTGCACTTCCCCGGCGTCAACAACACGACGGTGTGGAGCGACCCGCGGTCGGGCAGCCACATAGACTTCGCGTCCTTCGCACACCTCGCGCGCACCGCCGAACGCGCCAAGTTCGACTTCCTGTTCCTGGCCGAAGGACTGCGGCTGCGCGAACAGCACGGCCGCGTCTACGACCTCGACGTGGTGGGTCGCCCGGACACCTTCACCGTGCTCGCCGCGCTGGCCGCGGTGACCGAACGCCTCGGCCTCACCGGCACGATCAACTCGACGTTCAACGAACCGTACGAAGTGGCCCGCCAGTTCGCCAGCCTCGACCATCTCTCGGCGGGGCGCGCGGCGTGGAACGTCGTGACCTCCTGGGATGCCTTCACCGGCGAGAACTTCCGGCGCGGGGGGTTCCTCCCGCGCGAACAGAGGTACGAGCGCGCCCGCACGTTCCTGCACACCGCGTGGGAGCTGTTCGACTCCTGGCAGGGTGACGAGATCGTCGCCGACAAGGAGTCCGGCATCTTCCTCGCCGACCCCGACGCGGGCCGATTCGCCCACGACGACCGGCACTTCACCATCTCCGGCCGCTTCAACGTGCCGCGGGCCCCGCAGGGCCGTCCGGTGATGTTCCAGGCCGGCGACTCCGACGAAGGCCGCGAGTTCGCCGCGTCGTCCGCCGACGCGATCTTCAGTCGGTACTCCGAACTCGAAAAGGGCCAGGCCTTCTACCGTGACGTGAAGTCCCGCCTCGCCCGCCACGGACGGTCCCACGACGACCTGAAGATCCTGCCCGCCGCGACCTTCGTGCTCGGTGACACGGACGCCGAGGCGGCCGAGCTGTCGTACGCCGTATCCCGCCAACAGGTCAGCGGACGGACCGCGATCGCGTTCCTGGAACGGGTGTGGAACCGCGACCTGTCCGACCACGACCCCGACGGTCCGCTCCCGTCGGTCGACCCGTACCTCGGCGAGACCGAACTGTCCCAAGGGCGCGCCGGATCGGTGGCCGGACGCGAGGCGCTGCGCCAGGCCGCCGAGTGGCGGGAGCTGGCCGAGGCCAAGAAGCTGTCCTCGCGCGAGCTGGTCGTCGAACTGTTCGGCAAGCACTCGTTCGTCGGCAGTCCGGCGACGGTCGCCGGGCAGATCGACGAACTGGTCCAGAACGACGCCGCGGACGGTGTGATCCTCGTTCCGCACATCACCCCCGGCGGACTCGACGAGTTCGCCGACACGGTCGTACCGCTGCTCCAGGAACGCGGCGTGTTCCGCGTCGAGTACGAAGGCGAGACGCTGCGCGACCACCTGGGGCTGCGCCGCCCTCCGCGGCTCGCGCGGGAGGCCGGCCGGGAGCAGGCCGCCTCATGAGGCCCTGACGGCACCAGGCGACGCCAGACACCGGACACCAGACACCAGGGCGCCCCGGCGAACACTCCGGGGCGCCCGTCGTGCGTCAGGCGCGGTCGGCCCACGCCTTCGCGAGCAACTCGTACGACCGCACCCGGTCGGCATGCCGATGCGTGATCGTCGTTACCGCCAACTCGTCCGCCCCGGTGGCGTCCCGCAGCTGCTCCAGCCGATCGGCCACCGTCTCCGGCGACCCCACCAACTGGGTCGCCACGCGGTCGCGCACCAGCTCGCGGTCCTCGTCGCTCCACACGTGGGCGAGCGCCTCGTCCGGCGGCGGAAACGGGACGGCCGACAGGCCGCGGCGGATGCTGCGCACCCACAGGCCGTACCCGGCGGCCAGATGGCGGGCGGTTTCGTCGTCCTCGGCGACCACCACGTCGGCGGAGACCGACACGTACGGCTCGGCCAGCGCCGCGGACGGGCGGAAGGCGGACCGGTACGCCTCCACCGAGTCGACCACCGTGCTCGGGCTGTGGTGGTACGACGCGGCGAACCGCAACCCCCGGGCTCCGGCGACCCGGGCGCTCTCACCGCCGGACGCGCCCAGCACCCACACTTCCAGGTCCGCGCCCTCGCCCGGGTACGCGTGCACCTCGACACCGCCGGCATCGTGGTAGGTGCCACCGAGGAGGGCGAGAACCTCCTCGATCTGCTCGTCATAGCCGGGCGTCCAGGCGCCGGGCTGCTGCAACAGGCCGAGCAGCGCGCCGAGTCGGGCCGGGTCGACGGTCGTCGAGAAATCGAACTGCCTGGGCAGCAGCAGGCCGTTGGGGGCGCGGCGGTCATGGTCCGAGGTGCCGCGGCCGGCCTGGTAGCGCGCGATGGCCTGTGCGCCGGAGTCCGGTGCGCCACCGCCCGCGTCGCCGCTACCCGGCGTGCCCGCGGTGCCGACCGGCCCACGGCGTCCTATCGAGCGTCCGATGCCCAGGTCGAGCCGGCCGGGGAACGCGGCGTCCAGCAGCCCGAATTCCTCGACCGCGGACAGCGGCGTCCGGTGCCCGAACTGCACGCCCGCCGAACCCAGCCGGATGCTCCGGGTCGCCTGGCCGACCAGCGCGATCGCCACGGCCGGCGCGACGCCGAGCACACCGGGGTTCAGGTGGTGCTCGGCGAACCAGTAGCGGGCGTACCCGAACTCCTCGGCGCGGCGGGCCAGATCGATCGCGTGCGACACGGCGTCGCGGGACGTTTCTCCCTGGCTGAGCGGAAGGAGGTCGAGGACGGCCAGAGGGGTGGGGCTCATGAGTGGTCTCCTCCGATGTGCGGGAATCCAGACCCGGACGCCGGGCGCGGGGCGGCAAGGACGCGTCGCGCACGACGATGCGGACGGCGATGCGCTGGGCGGATTCCGGCGGTGGGATGCGAAGTCGGGTAAGCCGCCGCACGCACCCGGTGCGTCCGGCGGGCCCGGTGCGCTGCCGGGTCTGCGGTACGGGCGGTCGCCGCGGTTCGGCGTACGGGCCCGGACGGGGAGTCAGCGACAGAGGGAACTGGCCGACCGACGCAGGTCGATCGGCAGGCACTTGGTCAGGAGCGTCAGCGGCAGCCTGGTAGGCCGCATCGCGCCTCCCCAATCCCTGGATTCCGGCCTGTGAACAGCCGTGGTCCGGAAGCTAACCCGGGCCGCGCGGGGTTGTCCATCGCCTCGGACACCCGGCAACAACCTCGAAATCCGCTGGCAACAACGCCAGTCGGGCAAGCGGCCCGGACCGCCCGTGGACCGCCTTCCCACGGGGTCCGGGGGAGCACGTCATCTACTGTGCCGCTCCAGCCAGATGCCGTGCTCCTCCAGCCAGTCGTAGGCCGCGCGGATCTGCGGCGGCGTCAAACCGGTCGCGCGTTCCAACTCGGCACGTACGGGCGGACCTTGACTCGCCGTCACGGCGCGGGCCACTTTGCCCGCCCACAGTTCGACCGTGGTGTACGGGCGGGACGCAAGTACCGCGCGCACTCGGTCCAGGCACCGGCCCGAGCATGCGACCACCGGTCGGCGGCCGTCCTGGGCGGGGTCGACCGGATCGATCCACGAGGAGTCCGCCAGCACGGCCACGTACGGGCCTTCGCGCGGCCCCGGCCGCGGCCCCGCCTTCGCTGTCGACACCGTTCCGCAGCTGTCGCAGGGCGGTGGCACCGACGCGCCTTCGTCCGCATCGGCGCCACTGCCGCCTTCCGGTTCCCCGAGGTTCATTCCGCTGCTCTACCCGCGCCGATCACCGAGCCCGCGAAACGCCATGCTTCGCCAGGGGTACGGATTCCACCGCCCGCCCGTGGACAGCCGACAACTCGGTGGTCCTCCGAAAGTTCCCCCGCACAAAGGCTTGTGCTCGCCATCCGCTTCCGCTTCGCTGCGTGATACGCAGCAACAGGATTTGTATCAGTGTGCCTTCCATGATTTCAGCGACTCCGAGAGGAGTGCTCGGCATGGACAACCTCCGCAGGCGCAAGACGCCGCTCGCCGACGCGGCACCGGACTGTCCGCCGGTCGTGGCGCCGCCACCCGTCCGCGTACCAGGCAGCCCCCAAGGAGCAGACTCGTGAAGCCAGGTTCGGGCACCAGAGCCGTTTGCGCGGTCCTCGCCGCGCTGGCGCTGACCGTCACGGCGTGCAGCGCCAAGGACGACGACACGAAGACCCCCGGCGGCGGGGAGAACACCGGGATCAAGACCGGGCCGGGAGTCACCGACACCGAGATCCACATCGGCGAACTCTCCGACCTGAGCGGGCCGCAGGCACCGCTGGGCAAGAGCGTCACCAACGCCCAGCAGCTCTACTTCGACCAGATCAACGCGGCCGGCGGCATCTGCGGCCGCAAGGTCGTCATGGACGTGAAGGACCACGCGTACGACGCGCAGAAGGCGCGTACCGCCTACACCGAACTGTCCGGCAAGGTGATCGGCATATCGCAGCTGGTCGGCTCGGCGATCGTCACCCAGCTCCAGGACGACATCGAGCGCGACGGCCTGCTGACGCTGCCGCAGGCGTGGGCGTCCACGCTGCTCGGCAAGGACTTCATCCAGGTCACCGCGACCACGTACGACATCGAGATGATCAACGGGTTCGAATACCTGGCGCGCACCACGCCGCTTGCGGCCGGGGACAAAGTCGGACACATCTACAGCGACGACGAGTTCGGCGTGAACAGCGCTCTGGGCGTCAAGTACGCGACGCAGGCGGCCGGCGTTTCGGTCGTCGAGCAGAAGGTCAAGCCGACCGACCAGGACATGACCGCCGTCGTCACCGCGCTCAAGTCGGCCGGGGTGAAGGCGATCGTCATCAGCTCCGGACCGCGGCAGGTCGCCCCGGTCATGGTCGGCACCGAGGCGGCCGGGCTCAAGGTCCCGGTGCTGTCGCACTCGGTCGGTTTCCACCCGCAACTCCTCGCCGTGGCCGCCGCCCCGATGGAGGCCCGTCTCATGATCGCGAGCCCGGCACCGCCGGTCAGTTCGACGGACCTGCCGGCCGTCGCCAAACTGTCCGCCGACTACCTCGCGAAGTTCCCCGGCATGCCGGTCGACCAGGGCGTCATCTCGGGGTACGCCGCGGCCGGCATCTTCGGCGAGGACCTGAGGGCGGCCTGCGCGGCCGGCGACCTCACCCGCGAAGGCGTCGTCGCGGCGCACCGCAAGCAGACCGGCATGGACGTGGGACTGGGGCTGAAGCTGGACTTCTCGTCGAACAGCAGGCCGCCGTCGTACCAGACCTTCATCCTCAAGGTGGACAAGTCCAAGCCCGGCGGCCTCGTGACGGTCGAAACGGCCCACGAGGTCCCCGGCGTCAAGGCGTACGTGCTCCCGCAGGCCGGCTGACCCCCGGATCCCTTCCGCCGGATCTCGTTCCCGCCGGACTCCGCTCCCGCCGCCCGTTGGGGTAGCGTGTTGTCCGGCGGGACATCTGCGGCAGCCCGGACACGAAGTCCGAGGCGGAGCCGGTCCCCTCGTCGCGGTGGCCCGGTTGCCGGTCATTGCCTCGGTCATCGCCTAGGTCGTCGACGACGTTTCGTCGCCCGGGGATCCCGGTCGACACCCGCTTCGGGCGCGACGGCCACACCGTCACCCACACCGGCGTCGCCCCCGCCACCACCACCCCGCTCGACCCGGGCCCGCGTGCCCGTCTCCCATGCTGTCCACGGAAGGAAGCACCCAAGATGCACGACCCGACTCGTCTGACCGACGGTCCCGAGCGCCCGCTGCTCGAATACCTGCTCGACCACATGCGGGCCGAACTGGTCGACACAGTGCGCGGCTTGTCCGAGGCGGAGGCCCGCCGCCGTCTCGTCCCGTCCATGACCACGTCGATCGGGCTGGTCAAGCACGCCGCGTTCGCGGAACGGAAGTGGTTCCAGCACATCTTGGGAGGGCTGCCGGAGTCCGAGTGCGACGGAGCGATGGTGGGCGAGGCCAGCTTCGAGGTCGACGACGGCGAGACGGTCGCCGACGTCGTCGCGGAGTTCGAGCGCGCCGGCGACCGCGCGCGAAAGATCGCCGCGGACGTCGGCCTCGACGACACCCGGCAGCATCCCGTCCTTGGCACCGTCAGCCTGCGGTGGATCTACCTGCTCATGATCCAGGAGTTCGCCCGCCACGCCGGCCACGGCGACATCCTGCGCGAGCAGGCCGACGCGGCGACTCCTACTGAGGCTCGGCGGCCGGGTGGCCCGTCGACATCGCGACCCTGATCGTCTTGCCGTGCTCGCCGCGCGTCACGTCCACCTTGCGACCGAGCCGTTGGATCAAGGGCCAGCCGAACCCCCCGGGGGCGGCGGACCGTTCGCGTGGGGTGGTGCGCGGGAGCTCCGGCGAGGCGTCGGTGACGCTGATGACGATGGCGTCGTCGGCCAGGCACGCGTCGAAGGCGACGAGGCCGCCCCCGTGGCGCTCGGCGTTGGTGACGAGTTCCGAGACGACGAGCATCACATCGTCGACGACCGTGGTGGGAGGGTGCGGGCCATGGAGGCCGTGCAGCAGCTCCCGGGCGCGGGCCCGGGCCCGGGAAGCGGCGCTGGTGGGCCCGGACGGCGCGCTGTTCACGGGCCGACACCGGCGTCGTCGGTGCGGATCAGGTCCGCGGCCTCCGGGACGCTGCCGGCCACGCGGAAGGCGCGGGCGGTGTCGGTCAGGTCCAGCAGGCGTTCGACGAAGGGGGAGAGCCGTACGAGGACGAGGGGGATTCCGGCCCCCACGTGGTCGGCCTGCGCGGTGAGGAGGGTGTGCAGCAACGACGAATCGGCGAAGGTGACGTCGGCCAGGTCGACGATCGTGCCGCCGGAGCCCTCCGGGGGCAGGGCGAGCCGTTCGGTCAGGGCGTCGGTCTCGTCCGCGTCGAACTCTCCGGCCACCCGGACGATCCGCAGGTCGTCGAGCGCGGTCACGGTCACATCGGTCCTCATCGGCGAAATTCTCACAGGCGTGCGTCCGGACGGGGAATCCGGGTCGCCTGTTCGCCGCGTCGGCCGCTTCACTGCCGCGGCGGCGCCTGCGAGGGCCGCGCCGAGGAGTAGTTGTCCGATGCCTGCCACTCGTCGGCGTCCGGGCGTTCCTCGCCCAGGGCCGACCCTCCGAACAGGTACGCCGTGCCGGTGATCTCCAGCAGGCGCCGCAGGACCGGCGGTTGGTCGTCCAGGTGCAGAGCGGTGCCGACCGCGGCCGCGTCGCGCCGGATCATCAGCAGCGCCGCCAACCCCATGGAGTCGCACATCGTCAGCCCGGCGCAGGCCACACGCAGGCGCCCGGGTGCGGGGCCGGCGTGCAGGAGGTCGCGGGCGGCCCGGGTGAGTTCGTCGGCGGTCTCCCAGTCGAGGTCGCCGGCGACACGGATGTGTCCGTCACCGGCCGAGTCCCGGCCGACGTGGAGGTCGAAGGTGTCTTCAGGATGTGTCGTCATACGGTGGGGTGGGGGCCGGGGGCGGGGGACGTGTCGCCGCGCAAGGCGGCGCGGCCCTGGGCGAGGAAACCGAGGGCCCGGGGGAAGTCCTTGAGTTCTTGCTCGAGGAGCGCGAGACCGGGGTCGAGGACGCGAGCGGGTACGCCGCGCGCCTCCAGGATGTCGCCGGTCCAGCCGATGAACCCGCGGAACAGGCGCGCGTCGTCGGTGTAGAGCGCGGCGGCGAGGAAGTCGACGATGTGGCCGACGTCTTCGGCGGTGCGCTCGCGCTGCGCGTCGCTGTAGGCCCGCATCGCGGGCAGCCGCCCGTCCAGCCCGGCGAGGGTGTTCTTGACCAACTGCCGCTTCTGGCGGGCGACCAGCGTGTACTCCTGGTCGACGAGGTGCGGCAGGTCGTCCACGGTCTGCCGGATGGCGCCGGTCCGGGGGCGCGGCAGGCCCCGGTCGAGTACGGCGACGGCGGCGCGGGCGTCGGGGGCCCAGGCGTCCGCGCCCAACTGGCGGGCGTGGCGCCCGTCGGGCCCGAAGGCCGCGCCGCCCGCCAGGACCGGTACGCCCACCGCTTGCGCGGCGGTGATCGCCTTGTGCGCGTCCGGCAGGCGCGTGGGCAACGACGACGACAGGGCCAGGGCCGCCGGCGCGGTCTGGTGCAGGTGCGCGACCAGCCGGGCAGTGGGGACCTGGGCGCCGAGGAAGTCGACCCGGTACCCGCGCTGTTGCAGCACCTCGGCGACGATGCGGGCCGGAAGCGCGTGCCACTCGCCCTCCACGCAGGAGACCGTGACCGTGCCGGCGGCACCGGGCGGGCCGGTCTCCCGAGGGCGGTGGGACAGCGCGGCGATGACGCGGTCGTGGATCGCGGTGGCCGCGTGTTCCTGGGCGACGGTGAGGCGGTCGGCGGCCCACTCGGTGCCGACCTTGTGCTGTACGGGGACGACGACGTCCAGCAGCACGTCCTCGACGCTCACCCCGGCGTTCTGCAGGGCGAAGACGGCCTGGCCGGCGGCGTATTCGTCGCGCTCGGTGACGGCCTGCCACAGCGCTTGGCGAGCCTGCTCCAGCAGCTGGCCGTCCTCTACGGCGATGGGTGTTTTGGTCATGAGGTGTACCTGCCCGGAGTGTGTCCGTTCACCGCAGTGAGATGCGCGGTGCGCGGTGCGGTGATGGCCATGACCGCGATGTCGTCGTGCCGATTGCCGTCGAGCCACTCGGCGACGAGCATCTGGATCCGCTCGACGACGGCCTCGGCGGGCATTCCGGCGCACTCGCCCAGCGCGGCCCGCAGGCGTTCGTCGCCGAACATGGTGTCGCCCAACGGTCCGCCCCGGGCCTCGGTGACGCCGTCGGTGAACAGCAGGCAGGTCTCGCCGGGCCGCAGGACCGCCTCGGCGGTGGTGGACCTCGTCTCGGGCAGGGCGCCGATCAGCGTGCCGACGGTCGCGGCCTCCTCGACCGTGCCGTCGTGGCGCACGATCAGCGGCGCGGGGTGGCCCGCACAGGTCAGGCGCAGCGCGGTGAGCCCTCCGCGGCGGCGGATCGAGGCGAGCACCAGCGTGGCGAACCGGGTGTGGTGGCTGTTGAGCAGGGCCCCGTTGAGCAGCCGCAGCAGGTTCTGATGGTCGTCGGCCAGCGGGAGCAGCGCCTGCAGCGTGTTGCGGATCTTGCCGGTCAGGACGGCGGCGTCCAGCCCCTTGCCGGACACGTCCCCCAGGACCGCCAGCGTCTGCTGACCGGCGTCGGCACCCGGGTGGACGTCGTAGAAGTCCCCGCCGATGCGCTCCGTGTCCTGCGAGGCGCGGTAGCCCCCGGCGAACTCCACGCCGTGCACCTGCGTCAGGGTCGGCGGCAGCAACTCCGCCATGAGGGTCGCGGTGACGCCGCTCTGCTCCTGGTACAGCCGGGCCGCGGACAAGGCGGCGCCGGCGCGGGCGGCGAAGACCCGGGCGAAGACCTCCTCGGATGCGTCGAAGGCGGCATGGTCGCTGCGCCGCAGCAGGATCAGCGCGCCCGCGGAGACGCCGTGCCCCGGAAGGGGGGTCACCACGACCGATCCGACCGGCCCGGCGAATCCTTCGGGGAAGGCCCAGTCGGGCAGTGCCGCGGGGTCGATCCAGCGCGACGGCACCGGCGGGAACCCCTGGAGCGCCTCGGCCAGGCCGGGCACCATCTCGGGATCGATCCGCACCGACCGGCGGGTGGACCGGCCGCCGCCGGACGAGGTGGCGAGCGGATGGCGCCGCCCCGTCGCGGGAGCGACCAGCACGGCCGCGTCGGCAAACGACTCGGCCGCCAGCTCGACCGCCACTTCCATGCAGCGTTCGGGGTTCAGCGAGGCCAGCAGGCGGGAGGACGCCTCGGCGAGGAAGGCGGTGCGCTCCTGCTCGCTCCGCAGCGCGGTCTCGGCCAGACGTCGGTCGGTGTCGTCGATCAGCCACCACACCACCTCACCGTCCGGACCGGGGGTCGCGTGGGCCTCCAGCGACGAATCGCCGTGCCAACCGTGCACCGGGTCGGCGGAATTGCCGGCACCGGCGGCGACGCGCCGATGGGCCTGCACGAGCCAGTAGGGGGCCGCCGCTTCGAGCGGTGTGCCGCGAACGGCCTCCGGGAACAGCCGGGAGGCCTCTTCGTTGGAACCCACGACGGCGCCTGCCGCGTCAACAACCAGCGCGGGGTAGGGCGCTCGCATCCACGAAGCGCCCACGGACGACAGCAAGCTCTGCGCCAAGCGCGTGGAGCCTTCGACACTCGTCATAATTTCGGCCCGCATTCCAGCGAGCCCGACCACCCTT
Source organism: Streptodolium elevatio (assembly GCF_053592165.1). Lineage (NCBI taxonomy): Bacteria > Bacillati > Actinomycetota > Actinomycetes > Kitasatosporales > Streptomycetaceae > Streptodolium > Streptodolium elevatio. The sequence continues at coordinate 124,505 of NZ_JBSFVE010000017.1, read as the reverse complement.
CGTCAGCGAGACATCCGTCAAGAGTCCCGCAAGTTGACGCAAGCATCAACCCACACCGGCCCTCCGAGGGCCAAATACGTCATTTCGGGTGGGGGCGGGCACGTTCGCTTTGCCGTCCCCATCAGGCGCCGGACACCTCGCCGCGTGGGGCCCCGGCACGGCGGCGCGCAGTTCGGCGACGGGGGGAGTCGTACGTCGGCCCCGCACCGCGCCGCCACGTGCTCACCGGCGTTGGCGGCTCTCCTTGGGCTGAAGCAACTGTCCGCGCAGCACCGTGAGTTGGTGCGAGTGTTCGATCGATCGGCCTTCGTCCAGGGAGGCCACCGCGAGCAGCAGGGCGTCGCACAGGACGATTGCGGCGAGTGACTCGGCGGTGATGCCGGCCGGGGTGTGCGGGGCGTACAGGACCACGTCGGCGTCGTCGGCCAGGCGTTCCACGAGTTCGTCGGTGACGACGATGGTGTGGGCGCCGACGAGTCGGGCGCGTTCGAGCACGACCTCCATGTCGCGCAGCATGCGCCCCGGCACGCACAGCACCACGACGTCGCCGCCGCGCAGGTGCAGCAGTTCGTCGGCGAGCGTGAAGCCCGTGGCGCCCACGAAGCGCGCCCGTCGGCCCATGCGGTTCAGGCGCAGCGCGACGTGTCGGCCCGCGAGTTCGGACGCGCCGACGGCGTACGCGAACACCTCCTCGGCGCGCGCCAGCAACTCCACCGCGCTCCGGAACCTGTCGTGGTCGACGCCGGCCCGGCCGTGCTCCAGGCGCTCGGCGGCCTCGTCATAGACCCGTGCCACGACCCCGTCGAGGTCCTGGCCGACCCGGGCGATCCGCTGCCGCAGCCGGTCCTCCGGCGCGACGTCGGCGTTGAAGTCGGCCGCGATGTCGCGCTTGAGGCCGGACAGTCCGCCCAGGCCGAGGCGCTGGAGCGTACGCACGATCGTCGCGCTGCTCGTGCCCATCGCGGTGCCGAGGTCCTGCGCGCTGGCGAAGAGCAATTGCTCGGCGGAGGCGCGGGCCAGGTGCTGGGCGGCGTTGCGCTCGGCCGGCGTCAGAGTCTCCCAGTTGTCCCGTACCGCGGAGCGCAGGCGTGCGAGGGCGGGGTTGCCGTTTTCCTCGTGCCCGGCTCTTGACTCTCGCGTATCAGCCATTACTCTCCTCCTGAACCGTGAATTACACGTTACCGCAAACTTGAATCCTGGAATACACGATCCGGGACGTCGGGTACCGCAAGGAGTCACCGTGGCAGGCCAGTCCCTTCCCATGCTCGAGATCTCGGGCACGCCGCTGGAGCGCGGGCGCCAGTACGGCGAGGCCGCACGCGGCCGCATCGCCGCCTCCGTCGACTACTACGCGGAAGCCTTCGGCGCGTCGTCCGGCCTCACCTGGGGCCAGGTCACCGCCCGCGCCGAGGCCTGGCTCGGCCCCGCCGCCGACTTCGCCCCCGATTTGCTCGACGAGATGCACGGCATCGCCCAGGGCGCCGGCCTCGGTGTGGCCGACATCATGGCGCTCAACGCCCGTGGTGAGATCATCTACGACAGCACCTTCGCGGCAATGGGGACCAAGCGCTCGGAATCCGACATGACGGATGCCGACCACGAGGACGCGCCCGACGGGTGCACCTCCTTCGCGCTGCTGGGCCCGGCAGCCGGCGACGGGCACGTGTACGCCGGGCAGAACTGGGACTGGCGGTACGGCGTGCGCGACACCGTCATGCTCCTGCGCATCGTGCAGCCCGGCCGACCCACCGTGATTATGCAGGTCGAGGCCGGTCAGATCGGCCGCCAAGGCGCCAACTCGGCAGGCATCGCGCTCAACGCCAACGGCCTCGGAGGCCGCTTCGACCACGCCGTCGGCGTCCCCCAGACCCTGGTGCGCCGACGGGTCCTCGACTCGCCCGACCCGGCCCGCGCCCTCGACGTACTGTTCCGGACCCGGGCGCACATCGCCTCGAACGCCCTGCTCACCCACCGCAGCGGCTTCGCGATCGACGTCGAGACCACCCCCGGCCCGAACGGCTGGATGTACCCGGTCGACGGCCTGCTCGTGCACGGCAACCACTACCAGGCCTTCGTACCTCCGCAGCTGGCCCATACCTACCGCCCCTCCGCGCCCGACTCGCTGCTCCGCGTGCCGCGCGCCGAGGCCGGGCTGCGCCGCTGCCGCGAGACCGCCGACCCGGCCGAGACCCGCAAGTTCATCCGCGAGGCGATGTCCGACCACCTCGGCCACCCCGAGTCGCTGTGCACCCACCCCGACCCGGACCGACCGGAGGTGCGCCGGTGGGCGACGCTGCTGTCCAGCTGCGTGGACCTGACCACCGGCGAGTACCGGGTCACCGCGGGATCCCCCTGCGAGAACGAGTACCGACTCGCCCCCTGGAACCTCTACGACGGGCCCTCCCATGACTGAGCCGCACCCGTCGCCCGCCACCGGACCCGCCCACCCCTCGCGCCCCGCGCCCGACCACTTCCCGGAGAGCCGCATGCCCCGCCCCAGAGTGCTCCGCAGGACAGCCGCGATATCCCTGGCCGCCGCCCTCGGCCTGGTCGCCACCGCGTGTTCCGCCGACAAGGCCGACACCGCCGCCCCCGGCGAGCCCGCCGACCTCGCGCTGACCGACACCACCGGAACCGCGGTCGGAGCCGTGGAGAACCTGCGCTGGCTCCTCGCCAAGGAACCGAAGTCCCTCGACCTGGACCTGCGTTCGGACACCAACTCCAACATCGTGCTGGCCAACGTCTGCGAACGGCTCTTCCAGACCCAGCCGGACCTGTCGGCGCGCCCGCACCTCGCGGAGAGCGCGACGTACACCGACCCGACGACCCTGGTGCTCAAGCTGCGCACCGACGTGACGTTCCACGACGGCTCGCCGATGACCGTCGACGACGTGGTCTGGAGCCTCCAGCGGCACGCCGCCGACGGCGGCAACGAGTCCGACGAGTTCGAGCGCGTCGCGTCCGTCGCCAAGTCCGGCGACGCCGAGGTGACGGTCAAGCTCAAGGAGCCGGACGCACTGTTCCTCAAGGCCCTGGCCGGCAACGCGGGTGTCGTGCTCGACCGCGAGCAGACCGAGGCGGCCGGCAAGGACTACGGCACACCGGGCCGCGCCGACGCGTGCAGCGGCCCCTACAAGGTGGCCGGCTGGCAGGCGGGCAGCAAGCTCACCCTCGACCGCCACGACGCCTACTGGGACAAGGCCGTCAAGCCGCTCACCAGGTCCGCGACCTTCACGTGGGCCGAAGAGAACGCGATGGTCAACAGCCTCACCACCGGCGCCGCCGACGGCACCTACCTGACCTCGATGAACGCGGTCCCGCCGCTGGCCGCCAACGGGCAGCTCACGGTGGCGTACGGCAACTCGACCCGTGCGTGGGCACTGATCCCGACCGAGCGCGGCGGCATGCAGGACCCGCGCCTGCGCCGCGCCCTCTCGCTCGCGCTCGACCGCGCCGGCATCGCCAAATCCGGCTTCAACGGGCTCGCCACCCCGTGGAAGACCCCCCTCGGACCGGGCGCGTGGGGCTACGAGAAGCAGGCGTTCCAGGCCGCGTACGACGCCCTCACCGGCGCGCCCGCGCAGCCCACCGAGGCCGAACTCGCCGAGGCCAAGCGCCTCGTCGCGGAGGTCGGCGGCAGCGCCCCGACGATCGTGGTGGCCAACGACGGCACGCCCACCCGCAACCTGATCGCCAACGCGGTCGTGGACGCGGCCCGCAAGATCGGCCTCAAGGCCGAGATCAAGACGATGTCCGGCTCGGACTTCTCCTCCCTCTACAGCGACGTGGGCCTGCGCAAGCAGGTCGACCTGGTGGCCGACGACTGGTACATCTCCAAGTCCGACCCGGCCGGCTTCTACGACAACGCGGTCACCGGCTCGTCCAACAACTGGATCGGCTACAGCTCGCCGGAGTACGACCGCGTCGTCGGAGAGGCGCTGCGCACCATCGACGACCCGGCGCGCGCCAAGCTCCTCGTCGAGGCCGAGCGCATGTTCACCGCGGACGCCGTGTGGCTGCCGCTCGTCCAGGTGCCCAACACCCTGGTCGTGAACGCCAAGTTCACCGGCGCACCCGCGTCGATGGCCAACGTGGCGTACCCGTGGCTGGCCCACGTGGGCACCAAGGCCTGAGCCCGGCGGGCGGCCCGGCAGCCACCCCGGCCGGGCCGCCCGCCGCACCACCGTCCCGCCACGCCGCTTCGCCGTCCCGCCGCATCCCACTCCTACGGAGGTCTCCCGTATGGCCGCCCGCGCCCTGCGCCTCACACTCGGGCTGCTCGCCACCCTGTTCGCCGCGTCGTTCGTCATCTTCGGCGCGTTGTACGCGGCTCCGGGGGACCCCGCCACCTTCCTGGTCGGGGGCCAGGAAGACGCCACACCGGAGAAGCTCGCCGCGGTACGCGCCGCCTACCATCTCGACGACCCGTTCCTGGTGCGCTACGGCGACTGGCTCGGCGGCGTCCTGCACGGCGACTTCGGACGCTCGCTCCAATACAACGACCACGTCGCGGACCTGCTCTCCTCCCGACTGCCGACGACCCTGTTCCTGGTCGCCTACTCCGCCGTCCTGTTCGTGGTCGCCGGCATCGCCCTCGGCGTCGTGTCGGCGGTACGCGGCGGCCGCCTCGACGCGGTGATCGTGGCGGTGTCCACGCTTCTCGCCTCGATCCCCAAGTTCGTCAAGGCCCTCGCCCTCGTGGCGTTCTTCGGCGTGCAACTCGGCTGGTTCCCGGTCACCGGGGCCGGCGACGGCTTCACCGACCGCCTCTACCACCTGACCCTGCCCGCGCTCGCCCTCGCGCTCGGCGAACTCGCCGTCGTCAGCCGGGTCACCCGGCAGAGCATGGTCGAGCAGTACAAACAGGACCACGTCGCGGTGGCCCGCGCCGCGGGCCTCGCCGAGCACAAGGTCGTACGCCGCCACGTGCTGCGCAACGCCCTCGCGCCCGTCGTGACCATGTGCGGCCTGATCGTCGCGAGCCTGTTCGCCGGGACCGTGGTCGTCGAAACCGCGTTCGGCATCAGCGGCATGGGCTCACTGCTCGTGCAGTCCATCGACATGCACGACTTCCCCGTCACACAGGCCGTGCTGCTGCTCATGGTGCTCGCCTACATGGTCGTCACCACCGTCGTCGACCTCCTCCATCCGCTCATCGACCCGCGGGTCCGCCTCGAAGGAAGCCGCGCATGACCCTCCTTCAGGACTCCCAGCCGGGGCGTCCGTCGTCCGACCCCCGTTCGCCGGGCCGCGCATCCGGCCCGCGGACCGGGGCCGAGCCCGCGGCGACCCGCCGCCGCCGGTCCGCGCGCCGCAAGTGGCCGCTGTCGTTCTGGATCGCGAGCGGCTTCCTCGCCCTGACCGCGCTCGCCGCGCTGCTCGCGTCGGTGATCTCGCCGTACGCGCCGGACGCCATCGACCTCGGCGCCTCGCTCGCCGACCCGGACGCGAACCACCTGCTGGGCACCGACCAATCCGGCCGCGACCTGCTCTCGCGCGTCCTGCACGGAGCCGGGCCGAGCCTCGTCGCGCCCCTCGCCCTCCTCGCCCTCGCGTCGGTCGTTGGCATCGCGCTCGGCACCGTCGCGGCGTGGCACGGCGGGTGGGTGGACGCCCTGCTGTCCCGGGTCACGGATGTGATGTTCGCGTTCCCGGGGCTGTTGTTCGTGATCCTGGTCGTCTCGGTGTTCGGGGACGGGCTGACCACCGCCGTCGTCGCGCTGGCCCTCGCGTACTCGCCGGTCGTCGCGAAGTACACGCGCAGCATCGCGCTGGCCGAGCGGTCCAAGCCGTACATCGACGCGTACCGGGTCCAGGGCATGAGCGGCACGGCGATCTGCGCCCTGCGCCTGGTGCCCAATCTCGCGCCGCAGCTGCTCGGCTACCTGGTGCTGATGTTCGGCCAGGTGCTCATGGGCATGGCGACGCTCAGCTACCTCGGGTTCGGCGCGCAGCCGCCCAGTTCGGAATGGGGACTGATGGTCAAGGAGGGGCAGGCCGCCCTGGTGCAGGGGGCATTGTGGCCGGTCATCGTGCCGGGTACGGCGATCGCCCTCGTCGTGGTGGCGTTCAACATCGTCGGCGTGCGGATCTCCGACCGCCTGGGCGCGAGGGAGCGCTGATGACCATGCGAACCGACGCGGCCCCGCTGCTGCACATCGCGGACCTCACCGTGGAACTGCCCGGCGCGGGCGCCCGGCGGCCCGTCCTCGACGGCGTCGACCTGCGCGTGCACCGCGGCGAAGTGGTCGGCCTGGTGGGCGAGTCAGGCTCCGGCAAGTCCACCACCGCCAAGGCGGTCCTGGCCATGCTGCCGGACGACGCCGAGATCGCCGGCACCGTCGCGGTCGGCGGCGCCGACGTCTTGGCCATGGACGCGCGCACACTGCGCGAACTCCGGGCGAACCGCGTGTCCATGGTCCACCAGGACCCGCGCTCGTCCCTGAACCCCGTGCGCCGCATCGGCGACTACCTGACCGAGCGCATGGTCCACACGATGGGCCGACGCCCGGCGGACGCCCGGGCGCACGCGCTCGAACTCCTCACCGCCGTCGGCATCACCCGCCCCGAGCAGCGCATGCGCCAGTTCCCGCACGAGCTTTCCGGCGGCATGCTGCAACGCGTCGTGATCGCGGCGGCCCTGGCCGGCGACCCGGAGCTGCTGCTCGCCGACGAGGCCACCAGCGCGCTCGACGTGACCACCCAGGCCGAGATCCTCGCGATCCTGCGGGAGCACCAGGCGGCGCGCGGGCTGGGCATGCTGTTCATCACGCACGACCTGCACCTCGCGGCGGCGTACTGCGACCGCGTGTACGTGATGTACGCGGGCCGCGTCGTCGAGGAGCGCTCCGCCGAGCGGCTGTTCCGCGACCCGCGGCACCCGTACACGGCCGGACTGCTGGACTGCACGCCCGAACTCGGTGACGCCCGGGCGCTGCGCCCGATCCCGGGCCGGCCGCCCTCGCTCGACGACGCCTTCGAGGGCTGTCCGTTCGTGGCGCGCTGTCCCTCGGCCGAGACGGAGTGCGAGACGTGGCGCCCGTTCCCGCGGGAGATCGGTGGCGGCGTGGACGACGACGGGGTGGTGGCCTGCCGACTGGCCGACGTACGCGACCGGCCCGGGTCGGATCCGGTCGACCAGGTGGTCCGCATCGAGAAGGTGGGTTCGTGATGTCCCCGGTGGATCCGAAGGCCGGCAAGGCCCGGCAGAAGTGGAGTCCGCGGGATCCGGCGACGCCGGGCGCCGACACGGACGCGGTTCCCGCGCTCCGGGTGCACGGCCTGTGCAAGGAGTTCCGGGCGCGCGGCGAGCGGCCCGGGGACGGCACGGTTGCCGCGTCCGACGTGTCCTTCGCCGTCCCGGCGGGCGGCGCGCTGGGCATCGTCGGCGAGTCCGGATCCGGCAAGTCGACGATCGCCCGCATGCTCGTCGGCCTGCTGGCGCCCGACCGGGGCACGGTCGAAGTCGACGGCCGGGAAAGGTCGTTCCGCTCGCACGTGGGCCGCGCACAGCGCCTGGCCCGGGCGCGCGAGGTGCAGATGGTGTTCCAGGACCCGTACGTCTCCCTCGACCCCCGCCTGAGCGCCGAGCAGTGCGTCGGGTCGGTCCTGCGCCTGCACGGCCTCGGCGACCGCGCCGCCCGGGCGCGGCGTACCGCGGAACTCCTCGACCAGGTGGGCCTGGGCTCCCGCGAGGCGGCCGCCCGGCCGCACGCGCTGAGCGGTGGACAGCGCCAACGCCTTTCGATCGCCAGGGCGCTGGCCGCCGGGCCGCGCGTCCTGGTGCTGGACGAGGCGGTCTCGGCGCTCGACGTGTCGATCCAGGCGCAGATCGTGCGGCTGCTTGCCGACCTCCGGCGGGATTCCGACGTGGCGCTGGTGTTCGTCACCCACGACCTGGCGGTGGTCCAGCACGTCACGGACGACCTGCTCGTGCTCTACCGCGGCGTCGCCGTGGAACAGGGGCGTACGGCCGAGGTCCTGGCCGCGCCGCGGCACGCGTACACCCAGCTCCTCGTCGGCTCGGTGCCGCGGCCGGGTTGGGATCCCGCGGAGGTTGTACGGCTGCGGGCGGCGGTGCTGGGCGCGACGGTCTGAAGCGCGCGGCGGCTGGTCAGAGGGACTTGAGCGCGGGCAGCAGTTTGTCCTTGGCCCAGTCGATGTACTCGTGCTGCCGGTCCCCGCCGATCTGGACGAGTGCGACCTCGGTGAAGCCGGCGTCGGCGTAGGCGCGGACCGCGTCCACGAAGGCGTCCACGTCGTCGCCGCAGGCGATGCTGCCGGCGATGTCGTCCTCGCGCACGAACTGCGTCGCGGCCGAGAACGCCTCGGTCCCCGGCAGGTTGGCGTTGACCGGCCAGCCGCCGCCGAACCAGCGGAATTCCCGATGGGCGCGGGCCACCGCCGCCGCGCGGTCCGGGTCCCAGCTCACCGGGACCTGCCCGACCACGGGCTTTCCGGCGCCGCCCGCTTTCGCGAAGGCGTCGACGAGGTCGGAGTCCGGTTCGACGGCCACGCCGATGTCGCCGTGTTTTCCCGCCAGCGCGCAGCTGTGCGGGCCGGACATGGCGATGCCGATCTGCGGCGGTTCCTCGGGAAGGTCCCAGAGCTTGGCGCCGGACGCCTGGAAGTGGGTTCCGCGGTACGTCACCTCACCGCCCGCGAACAACGCCCGGATGATGTCCACCGCCTCGGTGAGCATCTCGTGGCGGATCCGAGGTGGCGGCCACCCCTTGCCGATCACGTGTTCGTTGAGGTTCTCGCCGGATCCCAGGCCGAGCCGGAACCGGCCCTCGCTGAGCAATTGCAGCGTCGCCGCCTTCTGCGCCACCACGGTCGGGTGGTAGCGCAGGATAGGGCAGGTCACATAGGTCATCAGCGGGATGCGCGTGGTGGCCTGGGCGGCGGCACCCAGCACACTCCACGCGTACGGCGCGTGCCCCTGCGCGGCCAGCCACGGAGAGTAGTGGTCCGATGTGACGGAGAAGTCGAAGCCCGCCTCCTCGGCGTGGACCACATGGTCCACGAGCTCCCGCGGCCCCGCCTGCTCCGTCATCATCGTGTAGCCGATAGCGATCATGCTCCGCGGCTTGCCCGAGGCAGGGATGTGAAACATCCGCCGCCGCCTCCGGGAGCACCGCCGCCCCGCGTCACCGGCTGCCCCGCCGCGTCGCCGGTAGCATCCGGTACGTACCGGTGCCCGTCCACCGCCTTCGCAGGCCGACCCGTCCGGAGCCCGCCGTGCAGGTGTACATCTCGATAGACATGGAAGGCGTGGCCGGTGTCGCCACGATCGACCAGGTGGTCCGCGGCGGCCACGGCTACCCGGCCGCGCAACGCCTGATGACCGGCGAGGCGAACGCCGCGATCGCCGGAGCGTTCGACGCGGGTGCCGAGACGGTCGTGGTCAACGACAGCCACGGGACGATGGACAACCTCGTCCACGCGGAACTCGACCCGCGCGCCCGGCTGGTCTTCGGCACCCCGAAGCTGGACTGCATGGCCGAGGGCCTGACCGAGGAACACGACGTCGCGCTGTTCCTCGGCTACCACGCCGCGGCCGGCGCGCACGGCGTGCTCGCCCACACGTACTCCTCGCACTTCACCGAGGTCCGCCTGAACGGCCGCCCGGTCTCCGAGACCGAGGTCAACGCCCTCCAGGCCGCGGCCGTCGGTGTCCCGGTCGCGCTGGTCACCGGCGACGACGTGATCTGCGAGACGGTACGCGCCCGACTGCCCAAGGCCCACACCCTCGCGGTGAAGACCTCGCACGGCTTCTCGGCCGCGAACAGCCTCTCGCCCACCGAGGCGTGCGCGCGGATCCGGGCCGCCGCCGCCGCGGCCCTCGCCGACCGCGACGCGCTCGCCCTCGCCGAGATCCCCGAGGTGCTGCGGCTGGAGCTGGACATGCCCAACGCGTCCGCGGCCGAACTGGGCGCACTCATCCCGACGGTGACGCGTACCGCCGACCGCACGCTGGAAGGCGAGTTCGGCACTCCTCGTGAGGTCCTCGGCGTCATCACCATCTGCTACGAACTCGCGGCCGCCTCGATCCGCAGCCGCACCGCCCTGGCCAACCGCCGCTGAGCACGCCGCCTTCCCGCGTCATCTGACCTGTCGAACCGCGTTGTCGGAGCCTTGCCGCCCCCGCGCGGCATCGCGCCGTTAACATGACCGGCCGTCGGCAGGCGTGACTTGTACCCGGGAGGGCCGTGACCGTGAGCCGTCCACCCGCTGCGGACGACGCGGCGAACAACCGGTCGCCGTCGGCAGCTCCGGGCGCCGGCCCGTCGAAGCGCCACACCCTCCGGCGCGGCGCGCGCCGGCCGGTGGTCCGCGTCGGCCCGCACCTCCAGGGCACCCGGGTGCCCGATCCGGACACCTGGCGCACGGTTCTGCGCGATGCCATCGTCGCGTTGGACGCCACACCGATCGGCGCCACCGCCCGCTACGACCGGGCAGACGACGGCAGACCCGGGTACACCGGGTGGGTCTATCTCCTCGAACTCGGCCGCACCACCATCAGCGACGTGGGCTCCGACCCCATGCGCGTGGCCCGGACCGCACGGCTCATCGACCGGAACCCGATCGACCTCCACCACCTGTCCATCGGACAGCGCGCCAGTTGGGCCGCCCAGGGCGGCCGGCTCGCCCGGCTGAATCCCGGGGACGCACTGCTCTTCGACAGCTCCCGGCCCTGGGCGTTCACCGCCGACGGCTTTGTCCACCAACTCGTCGTCGGGGTACCGAGGAAGGACCTCGAGCGCAGCGTCGGCAGTCTGGGGCAGGCCGCGCTCGGCCGGCCCATCCGTGCCGAGAACCCCACGCTGCGCGTGCTCACGACGGTGATCGGCGAACTCGCCCGGAACACGTCCGCGCAGAACGGCGACGTACTCCTGGAACTCGGCCACACGGTGGCCGAACTGCTGGCCTCCACCTTGCGGTTCGAGAGCGCGGGCCGACAGGACCTGGCCGACCCGCGGTTGTCCCGCAGCGCCCAACTCCCGCGCATGCTGGACTTCGTACGCCGCAATCTGGGCGACCCGGACCTGTCGCCCCGCGCCGTCGCCGAGGCGTTCGACGTCTCCCTGCGGTACGTGGAGCTCGTCTTCCGCGAAGGCGGCCGGTCCCCGGCCCGGTTCATCCGTGAGAGCAGGCTCGACGAGGCCCGCCGAATGCTCGCGGACCCCCGGCAGCGCCACCGGCCCATCGCCGCGATCGGCCGGTCGGTGGGCATCGAGAGCCCCAGCGCGTTCGCCCGGGCCTTCCGCAGCCGGTACGCGACGACACCACGCGAGTACCGGCACACTCGGGACCTCCCCACGCCACCCGAGGAACCCTGCGACTGACGCGGCGGTGTGCGGCGGCCGCGTACGGCAGCGACAAGCGGCAAGCGGCATGCGACCTGCAACGTGCGGCGGCAGGGCGGGGTGGTCGGGCCCCTCGACGTCACAAAACGCGGCTCCGGATCGTCTGAGGGCAGAGCCCCTTTCACATCCAGTCCGTGCCGAGTCCGCATCGAGGAGGCGTCATGCAGGGGAGTCCGGCATGAGCGACACCGCACGACCTGTCGGCGCAACCGACAGCAAGGCCGTACGCCGCGCCGACGCGGTCGACGAGAGACTGGGGATCTACCGGCTCGCCGGGCCGTACATCAGGAAGGTCTTCCCGGACCACTGGTCCTTCATGATCGGCGAGATAGCCCTCTACAGCTTCGTCGTCCTGCTCCTGTCCGGGGTCTTCCTGACGTTCTTCTTCGAGCCGAGCATGAGCGAGGTCGTCTACGACGGCTCCTACGTGCCGCTCCAGGGCATCCACATGTCGGAGGCGTACGCCTCGACCCTGGACATCAGCTTCGACGTCCGCGGCGGGCTGCTGATCCGGCAGATCCACCACTGGTCGGCGCTGATCTTCATCGCGGCCCTGTTCGTGCACATGTTCCGGCACTTCTTCACCGGATCGTTCCGCAAACCACGCGAAGTCAACTGGCTCTTCGGATTCCTGCTGCTGGTGCTCGCGATGCTCAACGGCTTCCTCGGCTACTCGCTGCCGGACGACCTGCTGTCCGGCACCGGCCTGCGGATCGCCGAGGGTGTCATCCTCGCCATTCCCGTGGTGGGGACGTACCTGCAATTCTTCGCGTTCGGCGGGGAGTTCCCGGGCGACGACGCCATACCCCGGCTGTTCACGCTGCACGTGCTGCTGGTCCCCGCGATCATGGTGGCGCTGGTGACCGTGCACCTGATCCTGGTTTTTTTACCACAAGCACACGCAGTTCCCCGGGCCCGGCCGCACCGAGGACAACGTCGTCGGGCAGCCGTTCCTGCCGGTCTACACCGCCAAGGCGGGCGGCTTCTTCTTCGTCGTCTTCGGGGTCACCGCGCTGCTCGGCGGACTGGCCCAGATCAATCCGATCTGGGCGTACGGCCCCTACCACCCCGGCCAGGTCAGCGCCGGGTCCCAGCCGGACTGGTACATCGGGTTCCTCGAAGGGGCGCTGCGCCTGATGCCGAACTGGGAGGCGAACGCGTTCGGTCACACCGTCAGCTTCAACGTGCTCGTCCCGGCGGTGATCGTCCCCGGCCTGATGTTCACGCTGCTCGGCGCGTACCCGTGGATCGAGGCGTGGATCACCGGCGACAGACGCGAACACCACCTGCTGGACCGCCCGCGCAACATGCCGGTCCGCACAGGGCTCGGGGTCGCGTGGATCGCGGCCTACGGCGTGCTGTGGGTCTGCGGCAGCAACGACATCATCGCCACCCACTTCCACCTGTCCATCAACACCATCACCTGGACCGGGCGGATCGCGTTCTTCGTCGCACCCGTCGTCGCGTACGTCGTCACCGTGCGCTGGTGCAAGGGCCTGCAACTGCGCGACCGCGACAAAGTCCTGCACGGTCGCGAGACGGGCATCGTCAAGAAGCTCCCGCACGGCGAATTCGTCGAGGTCCACGAGCCGCTCGACCCCGTACGACGCCACATCCTGACCGCCCACGAGCAGTACGAGCCGCTCGTGGCCGACCCGTTGGCGGACGAGAACGGCGTGGCCCGGAGGGTCACGGCCGGACAGCGCCTGCGCGTACGTCTGTCCCATTGGTACTTCGCCGACCAGGTCCGCAAGCCGACACCCGCCCGGCCTCGCCAGCTCTCCGACGCCGCGAGCGAGGCCGACCGACCCGCCGCCGAGCAGCGGTCGCGCATGTGACGCCGGGTCCGCGGGAGGCCGACGGTGTCACCGGTGCCGACCGCCCGCGGACCCAAAACCCGCCGCCGCGACGACTTCGGCCCTTCCCGGTTGTCAGAACCAGTGACGCCGAAACTCGTGGAGGGCCGTGGTGGATGTGGTGGACGTGGTGGACGGCACGAATCGCACGACTGCCGAGCAGCGCTGGGTGCTGGGCCTGACCGCGATCGGCTCGGTGATGGTGGCGCTCGACGCCCTGGTGGTCGCGGCCGCGCTGACCACCGTCAGGCACGACCTCGGCGCCTCGGTCCAGGAGCTGGAATGGACGGTGAACGCGTACAGCCTCAGCTTCGCGATGCTGATGATGACCGCGGCGGCGATCGGCGACCGCTGGGGGCGGCGGCGTACCTTCGCGAGCGGCCTCACGCTCTTCTCGGTCGCGTCGGTCGGCTGTGCGCTGGCGACCTCCGCGGGGTGGCTGATCGCCGCCCGCGCGGTCCAGGGGATCGGGGCCGCGGTCGTGATGCCGCTGGCGATGGGCCTGTTGGGCGCCGCCTTCCCGCCGGAGCGCCGCAACTGGGCGATCGGCGCCTTCAGCGGTCTGACCGGGCTGGCCGTGCTGAGCGGCCCGGTGATCGGCGGCGCGGTCACCGAGGGCTTGGCCTGGCAGTGGATCTTCTGGATCAACGAATGCCGCCGATCCCGACCTGGTTCGACGGCCGCGAGGACGTCCTGCGCCTGCTCGCCGCGAAACTCCGGCCGGAGGGGGGACAGCGGATCGCCGTGGCGACGTCCGCGAACGGCCGACCCGCGTTCGCCGTCTACAACCGCGGGCCGGACGAGGTCTTCCACGCGCACTCGGTGCAGGTGCTGACCGTGACGAAGGCGGGGATCGCCGCGGTGCTGGCCTTCCACCGGGCGGACCTGTTCCCGCTCTTCGGCCTGCCGGTCGACCGGGGTGCCCGGGGCGGCTGACGCACCCAGGTGGTCCGCGGGACGGATCCGCAGGGATCCGGCGAAGTTCCGAAGAAGATCCCGAAGGTGCGATGAGTTCGGCGCGGTTCTCCGGTCCTACCTCCCAGAGCCGCCCGGCCGATTGTGCCGTGGCGGCCACCGGACCCGGAACGGACCGGGCCGAGCACCGACACGGGAGCAGCCATGACCAGCACGCACACCGTCGCCTCCGCGGACGGCACCGCGATCGCTTACGACCGCTACACGCCGCGGAACCCGAACCCGGCGGGCGGGATCGTGGTGCTGGTCGGCGGCGCGTTCAGCTACCGGAAGTTCCCGAAGATGGTCCAGCTCGCCGAAATGCTGGCCGACGAGCAGGGGCTGACGGTCGTGCTCCACGACCGCCGCGGCCGTGGCGACAGCGGCGACTCGCCGGGACGCCACGACTGTGCGCAGGAGATCGACGACCTGGCCGCGGTGGTCGCCGCCGAGGGCGGGTCGGCCGCGCTGTTCGGCTGGTCGTCGGGCGCGGTCCTGGCGCTGCGGGCCGCGGCGTCCGGGCGGATCCCCGGAATCGAGCGGGTGGTCGCGTTCGAGCCGCCGTTCGTCGTCGACCGCACCCGGCACGTGCCGCCGACGGACCTGGCCGCAACGCTGCACCGGCTGGTCGCCGAGGACCGGCGCGGTGAGACCGTGCGCTACTTCATGACCAAGGCCATGGGCATCCCGTCGCCTTTCGTCGGCCTCATGCGGATCACCCCGATGTGGTCGAAGCTCACCGCTGTCGCCCCGTCCACCGCGCACGACTGGGCGGTGATGGCGGACCACATGCGCGGTGAGCCGCTGGACCCGGCCGACTGGGCGGGTGTCGAGGTCCCGGTATTGGTCGTGTCCGGTGGCCGCAGCGAGGCATTGCTGCGTACCGCCGCCCGGGCGGCGACCGCGGCGCTGCCTGACGCCCGGCACGTCGAGATCGCGAAACTCAGCCACAACCCGAAGGTCCCGCTCCTGGTGGCGGCGGTCGACGGGTTCCTCACGGGGCGGGCCGCGGGAGAGGACCCGCAGCCCGGGGCGTCCGCACCGACGCGGGCCTGAGTCGCCGGCCCGGTTGCGGGTCGGCTGCCGCAACGGGACGCCTGCCGTGGCTCGGCTGCCGGGACTGTCGTGCCGCGGACTGTGTGCCGCGGGCAGGTGTGCCGCGGACTGTGTGCCCAGGCGTGCTTGCCATGGCAACCCCGCCAGGGCTCAGTCCCGGCCGGCGAGGATCGCACGGAGGATCTCGGTCCACCAGTCGAGCATGTGCTCGCGCGCGGTCTCGTCGAGGCCGACGCTGCGGCGGAACTCGTCCCCGAACAGCGGTTCCGTGGCGACCGCCTGATGCAGTGCGGCCACCGTCAGCTGGATCGACTCGCGCAAAGGAGGGGTGCGTCCGGCGGCCGCGCACCGGTGCCGCGCCTGCGCGTGCAGCCTGTCCACCACCTCGTCGAGCAGTCCGCTGCCGGTGTCGCGTCGGCCGGACCGGTGGAGGGCGAGGGCGAGTTCCGCGTAGCCGTCGGCGTACAGCGCGGCGAGTGCGCGCACCAACTCGGCCGGCTCGGGCGGACCGTCGGCCCACGCGCCCAGCACGGCGTGCAGTTCGGCCTTCAGCTTGGTCCCGCCGAAGCGCAGCAGGGAATCCAGCAGTTGGTCACGTGTGCCGAAGTGGTGGTTGACCGCGGCGTCGGTCACCCCGACCTCGGCGGCGACGGCGCGCACCTGCACGGCGGCCGGACCGCCCGCGGCCAGCAGCTTGCCGGCCGCTTGGAGGATCATCCGCCGGGCGTCATCGGGGTTGCGTCGTACGCGGGCCATCCCCCGACCCTACCTTGACGCCTCAAGGTTGTCGTCCTTACCTTGATGAGTCAAGGTAAGGACGAGGAGGCGGCGTGCGGGGACGACCCGGGATTCCGACGATGCTCGAACTGGCGGTCCAATTGGGCGTCACCGTCCGCGATCCGGCGCCGCCGCGCGCGTTCCGGTTCTCGAACGCGGGGTGCGGCCTGCACGGACTCGACTGGGGCGGCACGGGACTTCCGGCGATTCTGCTGCACGGCGGCGGACTTACCGCGCACACATGGGACTTCGTCTGCCTCGGCCTGCGCGACGCGGCCCGCCCGGTCGCACTGGACCTGCGCGGCCACGGCGACAGCGACTGGTCGGACGACTACCGCATCGCCACCATGGCCGACGACGTGGTCGCCGCCGCCGACCACCTGGGCCTCGAACGGGTGGGGCTGGTAGGCATGTCGCTGGGCGGCGTGGTCGCGGCGCATGTCGCCGAAACCCGGCCCGATCGTGTGGCGCGGCTGGCACTCGTCGACGTCGCACCCGGCGTGGACTTCGAAGGTACGCGGCGGGTACGGGAGTTCATGGCCGCACTCGCCCCCGTGCGCGAACTTGACGCGGTCGTCGAGGAAGCCATGCGCGTCAGTCCGCGCGCGCACCGGGCAGGCGTGGCCTACCGCATGAGCACCCTGTTCCGCCGCGGCCCGGACGGCGAGTGGGTACCGAAGGGGGATCCGCGTCCGCCCGACTTCCCCGCGATCCTCGCCGCCATCGAGCGCCTGGCCGTCCAATCGGCGGGGGTCCCACTCCTGTTGGCACGCGGGGGGCGCAGCAAGGTACTTCCGCAGGCCGCCGCGGAACGCCTGATCGCGAGCGTCCCCGGCGCGGAACTCGTCGTGGTGCCGGACGCCGGCCACAACGTCCAGGAGGACAACCCGGCAGCGCTGACCACCGCATTGTGTACGTTCCTGTGCCCGGGGCCGGCAGCCTCGGAGTCGGAGTCGGAGTCGGCGCCGCTCCGTACAGTGCGTCGCATGACGACCCACGAGTACAAGTACTGGTCCTCGGAGGCGCGGTTCCGGAGCCTGGTGCGGGAATTGGCGCCGCTGGACATGGGCGGATGGCTGCTGGAGGACGTCGAGGCCGCTCTTGGCACGCTGGGGTGGGCCCTGCTTCCGGTGCCGCCGAACCAGGTCGTCGACCCGGCCCGAGGCCCGCTGGACGGAGTGGGCTGGGAACTGGGCCGCCACCCGCGCGGCCCCCGGCAGGGGGTCGGAGTCGTGGCCGCGGCGGACGGCGCGCCTCCGCGGGCCGTCAGGGTGGAGGTCAACCTCGGCTACGGCATCGCGTACGACGACGACCACCGCGACGAGGTGCACTTCCTGCGGACCGCCTGGGACGTCATGGAGGAAGTCCTCGACGCACCCCCGACGTTGTGGGCCGGCGCAGGCCGGAAGTGGGACAGCCGCGGCCCCCGGATGTTGTGGCGACGTCCTGGCGAAACCACCCTCGCCGTGGGACTGGACGTGCACTCGGTGCCGGTCATGGCCATGCTGCACACCGCATCGGACGGCGACGCCGCGGGCGCCCGGCACGAGTCACCGGGAGTGTGGCGCGCCGGAGAGCCGGCCGACCTGCCCGCGCTGCCCGAACCCGAGCCGCGCGCCGCGACGACCTGGAAGCGCGTCGAGACCGGACTCGCCGAGGCCCTGCGGGCGCTGTGCGCCGACACACCGTGCCTGCCGGGCGCGTTCGTCCTGCACGTGCGGTCCACCCGCTACCCGCTGCGCTTCGTCAGCGCCTGGAACGAGGGGTTCGACCTGCGCATCGAGTCCTTCGTCAACGACACGCCCGTCGACCCGGACGCGCTCGTCCGGCGCGGTTGGTCGGATGCCGGCGGCCTGTGGCAGCGGCGCTTCGGCGACGCCAAGAGCGGCGACGCCGGCACCGCGGCGGCGATGCTGCTGGAGGCCATCCGTACCGCGGGTGTGGAAGACCCGGATGAACTGGGCTACCACGGGACCGTGTCCGGACGCGGCCACCTGTTCGAGCTGGAGCTACCGCACCTGGGGCCGGCCCGGATGAGTGATCCGTTCGGGTGACACCGGGCGGACGATCCGTCGGACGGTGTCGGCTACTTCTCCAGGATGTGCACGGCCGCGCTGGAGCCGAGGCCGATCACGTGGGTCAGGCCGACGCGGGCGCCGTCGATCTGCCGGTCGCCCGCCTCGCCGCGCAGGTGTGCGGTGACCTCGTAGACGTTGGCGATGCCGGTGGCCCCGATGGGGTGGCCCTTGGACTGCAGGCCGCCGGAGACGTTGACCGGCAGGCGTCCGTCGCGCCACGGGGCGCCGGAGTCGAGGAAGTCGGCGGCGCCACCGGGCTCGCACAGCATCAGGTTGTCGTAGTGCAGGAGTTCGGCGGTGGCGAAGCAGTCGTGCAGTTCGACCAGGCCGAGGTCCTCGGGGCCGATGCCGGCCTTCTCGTACGCCGCGGCGGCCGCGTTGCGGGTGCAGGTGGACACGTCCGGCAGGACCTGCCCGCCCGGCACGTACGGGTCCGAGGTGAGGACCGAGGCGGCGATCTTGACCGCGCGCCTGCGTACCTCCAGGGGCAGCGTGGCAAGACGCGCCGAGGAGCACAGCACGACCGCGGCGGCGCCGTCGGTGTTGGCCGAGCACATGAGCGAGGTGTTCGGGTAGGAGATCATCGGCGCGGCCTTGATCTCGTCGAGCGAGAACCGCTTGCGGTACTGCGCGAGCGGGTTCAGCTCAGAGTGCGCGTGGTTCTTCTCGCTGATCTTGTAGAAGTGCTCCACGGACGCCTGCGGGTTGTCGTGCAGGTACGCGGTGCCCGCCTGGGCGAACACACTCGGCATGGTCTGCGACCCGAGGATCCCCTCGACGGGCATGACGCGCCCGTCGCGCCCGCTGGGCGTGTATTCGGTCCTGGCTTCGGCGGGGCGGGCGGCGGCACCGAGCAGCCCCATGCCCGAAGTCTTCTCCACACCCACGGCGATGCCCAGTTCGGATTCGCCGGCGAGGATCGACAGGTGCACGGTCCGCAGCGCGGTGGCGCCGGTCGCGCACGCGTTGGCGACGTTGTAGACGGGGATGCCCGTCTGGCCGATCTGCTTCTGCAACTGCTGGCCCAGCCCGGCGCCGGCGTGGAACAGCGAGCCCGCGGCAAGGACGTCCATGTCGGCGATGGTCGTGCCGGAGTCGGCGAGCGCGGCCAACGCCGCCTCGGCGGCCAGGTCGAGCACGTCCATGCCGTCGTGCCGGGCGAACCGCGTCATGTACGCGCCGACGATCCACACGTGGTCGGAGGCCATTCCGGATCCCTTCTCTCGGCGTCGGATGCGCGGCGCCTGGGGCTTCAGTCGAGCGGGGCGAACCCGTACGCCACGGCCTCGACACCGTTGTCGTCGGTGCCTGCCACGAAGGTCCGCAGGCGTACCGGCATCCCGAGCACGATGTGCGCCGGGTCCGGCTCGACGTCCACCAGGTTGCTCTGCACGATCGGCCCGTCCTGCAGCCGCACGATCGCCGAGACGAAGGGGACCGGTACGCCGGGGGCCGCCCGGTGGACGATGGTGAACGCGACGACGGTGCCGTCCGTGTCCCAGGTCCGCTCGCCGAAGTCGGTTCCGCCGCAGGAGGCGCACGCGTTGCGGCGGGTGAGGAAATCGGCCTCGCACGTGCCGCACACGGCCGACCTCAAGCGCGGCTCGGGCTCCAGCACCAGGTGGTCGACGAGGGGGACACGGCTGGCCATGCGACTCCTTCGGACGAGTCGGTACGGGTCTGGGCGGAACGCGTCAGGTCGGTCAGGTCGGTCGCTTCAGATCGGGTCAGGTTGGCTCAGCTCGGCTCAGCGCAACACAACTCGGTTCAGGACGGTAGGGCCAGGCTGCGGGAGTAGGGCACTCCCGCGGCCACCCGGCCAGTCATACATGCCTTGATGCATGACTTCAAGAGGCGTCCGGCGGTGCCGCCGGCACCCTGGGAAGACACGACGTAGCTTCGGCCGTGCCGGGCGGGACCGTGGCCTCGACTGCCGACTCGTCGCCGTCCAGCCGCCAGGCCACCGAGGCGGGGCCGGCGAACAGTCCCTCTGGATCATCCCGCTGCGGTGGTTTATAAGTGTATCGCGTACGTTAATGAGAGTCCGGTCGGCCCCGACCGGACCGTGCCCCGCGGAAGGGATCCGACATGTCCGAGGCCACCGAGATCCGGCCGGTCGACCGGCGGATCACCCACGCCGAACTCCTGCACCGGCCCGGCGAGCGCGCGCTCGCGGCCCGGGTCTTCACGCTGCTCGGCTGCGAGGTCGTGGATCGGGGCGGCCATTGGTTCACCGCCCGGGTGGAGCCGGGGAGTGCCGGCTACACCGACAACGTCCTGTACGCCTCCGAGGTGACGCCCGAGCAGTGGGCCTTCGAGACCGAGTTGGCTTCGCGGATCGACGCCGGCGGCGAACTCGCCGCGACGGCTGCCACCTGGACGGACTCCCTGCGGAATCGGCCGCAGTACTCGTACCACTTCGGCATCCGCCTGGGCACCCGCGCGGCCTTGGAACAGGCGGTACTCGACATCGAGGACGCGGGTGCGAACGACCCCGAACTGGCCGGGCGCATCGCCGTGTCGGGCGTCTACCGCCCCGAGGACCCGGACGCGGCCACCGACACGATGATGCAGGTCTTCGTCCGCACCGACGTCCTGGCCTGCGGACTGCTGACACTCGGGCAGCACATCGAACTCCAGTGGCACGTACCGCAATAGGGCGGTGAACCCGACGACGGTCGCCGGCCGGCGCGCTCCGGCGGCTCTCGTCGCCCGTCGGCGCCGCCTGTTCCCGCGTCCCCTGGGCTCAGCCGGTCCTCGGCACGCGGGTGTTGCTGGACTCCCGGACGACGAGCTCGGGTTGCAGGACGATGCGCCGGTGGCGATGCCCGTCCGCGTCGTCCGAGGTCTCTTCGAGCAGGAGCTCGGCGGCGGTGCGTCCGATGACGGCGGCCGGCTGGCGTACCGAGGTCAGGGGTACGGCGGCCGCGGCGGCGAACTCGATGTCGTCGTAGCCGACCAGGGCGATGTCGTCGGGGACGCGTACCCCCGCGCCGTACAGCGCTTGGAGCACGCCGAGGGCCATGAGGTCGTTCGCGCAGAAGACCGCGGTCGGGCGGGAGGCCAGCCCCAGCAGGCGGGCCCCGGCGTCGCGGCCGGAGGCGACGTCGAGGTGGTCGGAGGTGATGTGGACGAGGGCGTCCGGCTGGAGGCCGGCGTCCGCGACCGCGGTCCGGGCGCCCTCGAGGCGGTCGCGGACCTGGGGGAGCCGGGTGGGGCCGCCGACGAACGCCAGGTGCCGGTGTCCGGCGTTCAGCAGGTGCGCGGTGGCCATGGTGCCGCCGCGGACGTCGTCGACGGAGACCGAGCAGCCTTCCTCGGCGGGCAGCGAGCGGTCCACCAGGACGAAGGGGATGCCCTTGGCGCGCAGCGCCTCGACGGTTCTGCCGCTGGAGTCCGCCGGTGTCACCAGCACGCCGCGGATGCGCTGCTCGGCGAAGAGGGAGAGGTACTCCGTCTCCTCGGTGGTGCTGCCGGCGCTGTTGCAGACCATCACGCCGAGGTCGGCGTCGCGCAGCGTACGCTCGGCGCCCTTGGCGACCTCGGCGAAGAAGGGGTTGGCCAGGTCCAGCACCAGCATGCCGACCAGGCGGCTGCGGCCGGCGCGGAGCTGGCGGGCGAACTCGCTGCGGACGTAGCCGAGCTGTTCTATGACCGTGCGCACACGCAGGCGGGTTTCCTCGGAGACCATCTCGGGGTTGTTGATCACGTTGGAGACGGTGCCGACGGACACGCCCGCGTGCCGCGCCACGTCCTTGATCCCCACCCTGCCCGTCGCGGGTGCGGGGGTCGTCGTCCTACGTGTCGGTGCCGGCATACGGTCATCGTAGAGGGCCGTGACCCGCGGTGACCGGGGGCGGTCGGCGGGGTGACCCGCGTCGCGCTCGGAGAAACCCTCCAGGCCGCGCCGACGCGCCGGCACCGGTGGGTTCTCGCTAGTAGCCCGCGGGCGTTGACTGGAACGTGTCATGCGTACGCTTCGTCCGCACGCCGGACCCGGGCGCGCGAACGGCTTTGGGGACGCGATGACTTGCCGCGTCCCCAAAGCCGTTCGCGCAGGGATTCAGAGGAGTTCTTCGAGCGTCGCCGGTCCACCCAGCAGCGCGGCGCCGTCGACGATGCGGCCCGCCGCGACGCGGTTGACGAACGCGGCGCTGCGTTCGGCCGCTTCGGTGGCCTCCGGGAGGAATCCGGCGGCGATCTGCCAGGCGTGGGTCATGTGCGGCCACACCTCCATCTCCACGTGCACGCCCGCGCGGGCGGCGCCTGCCGCGAGCGCCAGCGAGTCGTCGAGCAGACGTTCGGCACTCGATACCTGGATGAACAGCGGTGGCAGACCGGTCAGATCGGCGAGGACGGGCGAGACCAGCGGGTCTTCGGCCGGGTGGCCGCCCAGGTAGTGGGTGGTCATCGAGTCGTCGGCGCCGCCGAGGGCGAGGTCCGCCTCCGCACGGTCCACCCAACTGCCGGATTCGTAACGCTCCTTGCGCTGGTCGAACACCCCGGCGTACAGCATCCCGGCCAAGGCGCGAGTGTCGCCCCGTGCGGTGCGGCGCAGCAGGACGCCCATGGCCAGGTTGGCGCCCGCGGACTCGCCGGCGACCACGACGCCCGAGGCCAGCGTGGCGGCGTACTCGAAGGCGGCCTCGCAGTCGTCGAGGCCTGCCGGGTACGGGTCTTCGGGGGCGAGCCGGTACTCGGGCAGGACCACGCGCGCCCGCGTGCCGAGCGCGAGATGTGCGCCGATGGCCCGGCACATACCGGCCGTCCCCGAGAAGAAGGCACCGCCATGCAGGTAGAGGATCACGAGGTCGTCGCGGGCGTCGTCGGGGGTCATGAGGTACGAGCCGTCCCGCAGGTCGCGCGCGGACTCGTCGCGGACACCCGGGAACGGCCGGTACATGGCAGCCTGTTCCGCCGCTGCGCGGCGGTCGGCGGCGCGGTCGGCAGGCGGGTTCGCACGGCCGCTCCGGATGATGCTCTCCATCAAGGCGAAGGCTTTGCTGGGCATGGCCGGGCTCCTCGGTTCGGTGCTGCGGGTCTGCTGAGCGTTGCGCCGCCGATGCGGACACCGGCTGCTTGAAACGTTACAGATCCTGGTCCCGGTGACCGACGGCGGGCGGGGTCTTCGGTACGTTCGTGCGGTACCAGCGACACACCGGCGGCCGTCGGCGGTCGTACGGCCCGGCATCCGTACCCGAAGGGCGTGACCAGCCAGGCGCAGCTTCCCGCCGCCTTCGGGCGCGACCGCTCCGGCCAGGGCGTTTGCCGCGCCGGTAGAGTATTCCTGTACAGGAAATATCCGCCGACTAGCCACCGCAGGGACGGACGCGTTGACCGAGACCGCCGAGCCGCGATCCTGGCGCGGCCCCAAGACCTCGCAGCGCCTCGCCCACGCGCTCGCGCAGCCGATCCTGTCCGGGGCGGTGCGGCCGGGCGACCGGCTGCCGAACGAGCAGGACATGATGGCGCTCTACGGCGCCGGCCGGCCGACGGTACGCGAGGCCCTGCGCCTCCTCGAAGCACGCGGCCTGATCATGCTGAAGACCGGCCCCGGGGGCGGCCCGATCGTACGCCGTCCCGCCAAGGCGAGTCTCAGCGAGGCACTGACCCTGCTGCTCCAGGTCGAGGGCGCCTCGTTCTCGGACGTGACCGATGCGCGCATGGCGCTGGAGCCGATGCTCGCGCGCCGCGCCGCCGAACGCATCACCGACCGTCAGATCGAGGAACTGACCGACTCCGTCGCCAAGTTGCGCGCGAGTAAGGGCGACCGGGAGGTCTTCGCGACGGAGAACCAGCGCTTCCACACGCTGATCGCCGAGGCCGCGCAGAGCGTCGTCCTGGACGTGTTCGTCAGCACGCTCAAGACGATCGCCGACGGGGTGCGGGTGGGCGTCGAGTACTCGGCGCGCAAGCAGGCGGCCGTCGCCGACGCGCACGAGGCGATCGTCGACGCGGTACGTGCTCGCGACCCCGAGCGCGCCGAGGCCGCGATGCGCGACCACCTCGTGGAAGCCGAACGCTACTGGCGGCACCGCTACCCGGAGCTGATGACCCGCCCGGTCCGCTGGACGTACTGAGGCCCTCCGAGGCGGTGCGGTAGCGAGGCAGGGCACGGGTCGTCGACTTGCCCGCGCCGTTGGTGGTCCGCACCTGCTCCCGGTGCTCGCGGACCACGGATACCTCGACGCCGTCTACGAGTTGCTGTTCCAGGACACCGAGCCGTCGTGGCTCGCGATGGTCGACCGCGGCGCGACGACGATCTGGGAGGATTGGCATGGCGTCGACGCGGACGGCAAGGCGCACGCCTCGCTCAACCACTACGGCAAGGGGCGCGGTCGTCGGAGCAGCGGGTGGTTCCACGGGGTGGCGGCACTGATGCACGCCAGAAGGCCGCCGCCCCCGAGTAGGGGGCGGCGGCCTTCCCGCATCGCGGCCGACAGTAGGTCTCGGCTCCTACTTCAGCCCGAGGCGGTCCATGAAGATGTTTCCGGCGTTGTAGTGCTCAACGCCGGTCACCTTGTCGTTGTAGATCGCACCGGTCAGCGACTCGGCGTAGGCCCACAGCGGCACATCGGCGACCAGCGCCTTCTGCAGTTCCGAGTAGGCCTGCTTGCGGACCGCCTGGTCGGTGCTCGCGCGCCCCGCGGCAAGCGCCGCGTCCGCCTGCGGGTTGGACCATCCGCTGAGGTTGAACGGGCTCTGCGAGTACCAGTAGCTGTACAGCATCGGCTCCGGGTCGACCGACCAGATCTGGGTCAGCGTGGCCTGGTAGTCGCGCTGGATCGCGTACTTGGCGATGTACGCGCCGATCTCCAGCGGTTCGATCCGCATGGAGACGTTGGAGAACTCCTTGAGCCGGCTTTGCATGTACTCCGCGACGGCCGCCGACGAGGGGTTCTGCGGGATGAGGTAGCCGAAGTCCACCTTCTTGCCCTCGGCGGCCAGTTCGTCGAACAGGCGTTGCGCCTCGGCTTTGTTCTGCGCCGCCTGGGTGACGGCCGGGTCGACGAACGGGCTGGTGGCGTTGAAGAAGCTCTTCGCCGGCACGTACCCGTTGTTCAACGTTTTCGGGATGTCGGCGGCGTCCAGGGCGAGCGTGACCGCCTTGCGCGCGCGCACGTCGTCGAACGGCGCCTTCTTGAGGTTGAACTGCACCATCTGGCCGCCGTCGGTGGCGAATTCGACGAGGTTCAGGTCCTTCTTCGCGTCCTCGAGGACCTTGCCGTCCGAACTGAGGAACAGGTCCGCCTGCCCGGACTTCACGGAGTTGAACTGCTGCCGGATGTCCGGGACGCTCTTGATCGTGAGCTGGTCGAGCTTGGGCAACCCCTTGTCCTTCTGCCAGTAGTTCGGGTTGCGCTCGAAGACCTGCTCGGCGCCGCGCACCCAGTTCTTGAGCACGAACGGGCCCGCTCCGACCGGGTCGGACTTGTAACTCTCCGGCCCCTTGGCGATCGCCGACGGCGCCATGATGTACGTGAGTTCGGTCGCCACGGCGCGGTCCAGATTGGGGTTGGGCGCGCCGACCGCGGTGAGCTTGACGGTCAGCGGGTCGACGACTTCGGCCTTCAAGCCGCTTGCCACGGCGATGTGCACCGAGCGCGTCGCCATGTCCGCGTGCTTGTCGTAGTTCGCCTTGACCGCGGCCGCGTCGAACGGCGTCCCGTCGCTGAAGACCACCCCGGGGCGCAGCTTCATCGTCCACGTCGAGCCACCGTCGGCGGTCGTCAAGGACTCGCCCAAGTGCCCGGTGACCTGGTGCGACTTGGCATCGATGAAGAACAACGGGTCGTACAGCGCCGCCATCCGCGGCTCGTCCGCCAGCGCCACGTTCGACACCCCGAACGGGTCGAGACCGGCGGAATCCTGCACCGCCAGCATCGTGAGCTTGCCGCCGGCCTTCGCCGGCCCCTGCGAGCCGGCCTCCGACGGCCCCGCGTCGTCGTCCCCGCCTCCCCCACACCCGCTCACCAGTAGCCCGAGGGCCGCCAGGCCGAAGAGCACCCGGGCGGGGCGCCGCGCGGCCCGTCGGCTCCGGCTTCTCGATATCGCCTTGGACACGGTTCCTGCCTCCTCGTTGCACGTGCATCGCGGCCTGGCCGCGGCCGTTCCGGTCGTACTGAAGTGCGGATCCCGGCCGGCGCCGGGACCTTGAACCTGAGCAGGACGCAGACGATTGCACGCGTGCCCGATCCCCCGCCGACACGCACCGTCTTGCGAGATGAAGTGTGCACACACTAGACGTAGCGTCCAGAGAACACACCCCCGAAACGAATCTGTTACCTATTTTGTGTAGGTACTACACCAAGCGCCCCACCGCAGCCGCCCGCACCCGCCGTCGGCTCGCTCGACTCCCCGGCCAGGACCCCGCCGAGAGACCGCGCGACGAGGTGCAGCACAGGCATCAGCGGCCCAGGCGCCGCGTGGTGCCGCCAGGCGACGTACCCCCGGGCATCGGCTCAGCCTGGGTTGCCGGCCGACAGGGTGTGGTGGTCTGTCAGGGGACGCAGGGTGGTGGCGGCTTTGAGGCGCATCTCGGCGTACTCGTCGGCGGGTTCGGAGGCGAGCACGATGGCGCCGCCGGCGCCGATGCTGAGCACGTCGCCCCGGAGGACGGCGGTGCGGATCACGATCGCGAGGTCGGCCGTCCCGGACGCGGAGAAGTAGCCCAGCGCCCCGGAGTAGACACCCCGTGGACCGGTTTCGAGCGAGTCGATGATCTCCATCGTGCGCAGCTTCGGCGCACCCGTCATCGAACCGCCGGGGAAGCAGGCCCGCGCGCAGGCCACCGCGTCGACGTCGGGGCGCAGCGTGCCCCGGATGGTGGAGACCAGTTGGTGGACGGTCGCATAGGTCTCCGTCGCCAGGAAGCCGTCCACCTCGACCGAGCCGACCGTGCAGACGCGGCCCAGGTCGTTGCGCACCAGGTCGACGATCATCAGGTTCTCGGCGCGTGTCTTGGGGTCGGTCTGCAGCGCGCTGCGCAGCGCCTCGTCGGTCGCCGGGTCGGGGCCACGCGGCGCGGTCCCCTTGATCGGGCGGCTCTCCGCGACGCGGTGCCGGTCGACGCGCAGGAAGCGCTCCGGCGAGGCGCTCATGACCTGGGTGTCCGCGAACTTCAGCAGGGCCGCGTACGGTGCCGGGCTGAGCGCCCGCAGACGCCGGTAGTACGCGGCGGGGTCGGCGGGCGCGGGCGCGGTGAGGGTGTCGGTCAGGCAGATCTCGTAACTCTCGCCCTCGGCGAGGCGTTGCCGGCACGTCGCGATGTCCGCGAGGTACTGGCGTTCGGATCTGCGGGTCGTGGCACCGGACATGCCGGATGCGGACGGGTCGGGGGGAGCGGTGGCGTAGGCGGTCGGATCGCCCGGGGCGTCCGGATCCGTGGGTTCAGTGGGGACGGCGGCATCGGGAAGGCCGGTCAGTGACCGGGCTGTTGCGTCCAGCCAGGCCTGCGCGGCGGCCTGGTCGGCTTCGTCGCCCGCGTCGCACAGGGCGACCGCGTACGTGCGGCGCTCCTGGTGGTCGACGGCCACAAAGCGGTCGCAGAACATCCATTGGGCATCGGGTCCGGCGGCGACGTGCCGGTTCGCCGACGCGCCGCAGTCGGACTTGAGCTCGTAGCCGAGGTAGCCGACGTAGCCGCCCTGGAAGTCGAACGGCAGGTCATCGGACGGTTCGACGGTGCGTTCGCGCAGGCGCTCGGGCAGTACGTCGAAGATGCCGCCGGGCCGCACGGCGGCGCTGAACCCGGGTCGGTGTACGGTGACTTGGTCGTGCCCGACGGTGTAGTCGAGGAGTTCGCCGCGCGGGCCGGAGGTGTCGCCGAGGAACGAGAACCGCCCGGCCCGGCTGTCGGTGCGCGCGCTGTCCAGCCAGAACACCGGGTGCGGATCGCGGTCCCCGTACAGCCGGTCGAATACGGCCTGGGTGTCCACCTCCCGGGGCAGGCTGGTGCTGCGGATCCTGAGCGGCGGTACGACAGCTGGTGACGTCACAACCGTCGGGTCCGGCGCCGCGGCCGGCCTCGGGATCTGACCCGTGGGCGTGGGGGAGGAGATGGGCGCGGGCGTGAGCCTCGGCGTGGTCGGGAGCGTGGCGGCGGACACGGGGCGAACGCGTGGAGGTACGGCTGCCGCACGAGTCGCTCTGGCTCGGCCTTGGTTTGAAACGCCCGCCAGAACACGGAAGTTCGCCACGAGCTGCGCGCCGTGCTCGGATGCCACCGATTCGGGGTGGAACTGCACGCCCCACCACGGCAGAACGCGATGGCGCACGGCCATCACGACGCCGTCCTCCGCGCTCGCGAGCACGTCGAGTTCCGGCGGAAGCGGCTCGGCCAGGCAAAGCGAGTGGTAGCGGACCGCGGTGAACCCTTGCGGGATTCCGGCGAAGAGGCCGTCGCCGCTGTGGGTGACCGTGCTGAGGTGTCCGTGCCGGGGGTGCGGCGCCGGTACGACCCGTGCCCCGGCGGCCGCGCCGAGCCCTTGGTGCCCCAGGCACACCCCGAGCACCGGAATGCCGCCGTGCTCGAAGACGGTCGCCGAGTGCCCGAAGTCCGCCGCGCGGCCCGGTTGTCCGGGCCCGGGCGACACCACCGCGGCGTCGTACGCGTCGAGATCGAGCCCGCTCCAACGGCTGTCGTCGTTGGTGACCACGTCGGGTTCGCCCCCGAACACGGATGCGAGCAATTGGAAGACGTTGTAGGTGTAGGAATCGTGGTTGTCGATCAGCAGGACCCGGGCGGCGTCGGTCATTTGATGCCGACCACCATGGACTCGGGACCGGCCAGGTGCTCGCTCCGGGTCTCCCGGAAGCCCACCTCCTCCAGGAGCGCACGGCACTCGGCGGCGGTGCAGGCCGCGCCGCCCGGCGTCTCGATGAGGACGTTCAGGCTCAGCAACAGTGCCGTGGCGTTCCTCCGCCGGTCGTCGTCGAGGAACGACTCGAAGGCGACCAGCGCCCCGCCGTCGGGCAGTGCCGCGTACGCCTTGGCGACCAGGTCGCGCTTGGCCGCCGCGTCCCAGTCGTGCAGCATGTGCCCCAGCACGAGCACGTTGGCGTGCGGGAGTTGATCGGTACGCAGGTCGCCGGCACGGAAGGAGACGTGCTCGGCGAGACCCGCTTCCGCGACATCCTCCGCGAACACCTGTGCGGATGCAGGTAGATCGAATCCGACGCCGGTCAAGTGCGGCTGGTCGAGGAGGAGTCGGCGCAACAGGCCGCCGTCACCCGCCCCGATGTCGGCGACGGTCCGGTACTGCTTCCAGAACGTCGTCCGCCCGGCCAACGCGTCGATCGACGGCATGGAGAGCTGGGTCATCGCCCGCTGGAAGAGGCGGGCGCGTTCCGGGTCCTGGTAGATCGCCGAATACGTGTCGCCGCTGTCGCGCCCCTCGTTCTGCGGTCGGCCGGTCCGGAGGGCGGTGGTCAGTCCTCCCCAGAATCCGTAGAGCCTGGCGTTGGCCATCGCGAGGCCGTCACCGATGTACGTGGGCTTGCCGCGGTCCAGGAAATGGTCCGTGAGTGCGGTGTTCGCGTAGCGGCCGCCGTCGCGTTCCAGGAGCCCGAGCGCGACGAGGGCGTCGAAGAAGTCGCGTGCGGAACGCCGGTGGATGCCCAGCGTCTCGGCCAGGGCGTGTGCGTCGAGGCCGCCCTCGCGGGCGAGTTCGTCGAACACGCCCAGTTCGACCGCGCTGAGGAAGGTCTTGGAGGCGGTGAAGCCGAGTCCGAGTTGCACGAGGTAGTCGGGGGACATCGCCGGGGCGGCGTCCGACGGGCCGGTGGGCATGGCGAAGGAGTCCTTGCGTCGGTGGCGGTGGCGGTGGCGGTGGCGGTGGCGGAGCGAATCGGATCGGATCGGATCGCGTGGCGGAGCGGCTGACGCGGCGGACCGGAAGCGGGCCTCACGCGAGAGCGGCCGCCTGCGCCTGGGCCTCGGCGTCGTGGCCGTACGTCTCCGCGAGACGCGCGATCAGGTCCTCGGGGGCGAGACTGGCCGCCAGTTCGGCGCCTTGCGGGGAGTGCATGAGCGACGCGTAGTCCCTGGACTGCGCCTGGACGCGGGCGGTGCGCGGCCCCCGCAGGGAGTGGAAGCGCCGCAGTGCTTCCGGGACGCCGATGCGGCCCGCATGACCGAGCAGCGTGGCGAGCGCGACCGCGTCCTCGATGGCCTGGCAGGCACCCTGGGCCTGGTGCGGCAGCATCGGATGGGCCGCGTCGCCGATCAGGGTCGTACGGCCCGTGCTCCATGTGGCGAGCGGGTCCAGGTCGTACAGCGGCCACCGGTGGAACCCGGGGCAGGCGAGGACGGTTGCGGCCACCTCCGGGTCCCAGCCCGCGAAGGCGTCCGCCAGGTCCGCGGACGGGACGCGCCCTGGTCCGCCGGGCGCGCCCGGCCGACCAGGCCTGCCGGCCCCGCCGACGCCGTCAACCCGGTCATCCGCGTCAACCCCGCCGCTGCTGTCGACCGAGTGGTCCCCGGCGACGGCCGACGGCATAGCGGTCCCGGGCAGCACCGCGACGACGTTGAGGAGCCGTCCCGCGTCCATCGGGTAGCACAGGAAATGCCGGTCACGTCCGATCCACAGCCTGACGGCCGTCTCCGAGCCCCGGTCCGCCGGCCCGCGGACCGCCACGCCCCGGTACGCGTCCATTCCCGAATGCCTCGGCGTACACCCGGGGTTCGTGTGTTCGCGCAGCACCGAGCGCAGGCCGTCGGCGCCGACGAGCACATCCGCGTCGACCGACGATCCGTCGGCGAACGACGCGCGGACCCGGTCCTCGGACTCCTCGACGCCCGTGCACCGGCTGCCGGTCCGCAGCACCCCGGCGGGCAGCAGGGCGGCCAGCATGCGGCGCAGGTCCGCCCGCCGCAACGTGTGGTGGTCCGCACCGAACCGCTCGGCGTACCCGGGGCGCACAGGGACCCGCAGCAGTACGTCGCCGTCCCGCCAGCGCAGGAACTCCATCGACGCGGGTCGGCACGCGGTGTCGCGCAGCGCGGGGCCCGCTCCGAGGCGGTCGAGAAGGCGTACCGCGTTGGGGCTCAGTTGCAGACCGGCCTCGCCTTCCGAGGGCTCGGCCGCCTGTTCGTGGACGGTGACGGCCAGGCCGGCCCGGTGGGCGGCGACGGCGAGGGTCAGGCCCGCGATGCCGCCGCCGACGACCGCGATCCGCGTCACAGCGCGCGCCCGGCGAGCACGGCGGCCAGCACCAGTGCGGCGAACGGGGCGTTCGAGAGGAACGCCCGATGGCACACCGCCGGGTCGGCGGTGTCCAGGCCGCGGAGCTGACGGGCCAGGTGAAGTCCGGCGACCGCGAGCAGCGGCCAGAACAACACCCCGAGGCCGGCCAGCGCGCCCGCCACGGCGATGCCGGCGACCGTGGCCGCATAGAGGGCGGCGACCAAGGGCACGGTGCGGTCGCCGAGACGGACCGCGGCGGAGCGTACTCCGGCGATCTTGTCGGCCTCGCGGTCCTGATGGGCGTACACGATGTCACAGCCGATCGACCAACACACCAGGCCCAGGTACAGCGCGATTCCGGGGGCGCCAAATTCACCGGTCGCCGCGACGCACGCGACCGGTACGTAAATCGTGAGCGTGAAACCCAGCCATACGTGCGGCCAGTTGGTGATCCGTTTCATGAACGGATAGGCGATCATCGGCACCCAACTGGCGGCCGTCAACCAGAAGACGGCCGCCCCCGCCACGAGCGGGACCGCCAAGGCCACGACCATTTGTGCGGCGAACAGCAGCCACGCCCCGCGCACGGTGATCCGCCCGGCGGCCAGGGGCCGGTCGGCGGTACGCGGCACCTGTGCGTCGAAGCGGCGGTCGACGATGTCGTTGACGGTGCACCCGGCCGCACGCATGAGCGCCCCATGGCCGAGCACGAGCACCAACAACCACGCCTGAGCCGGGAGTTCGGCGGTCAGCGCAAGGGCGATCCAGCCCGGGAGCACGACGAGCCACGTGCCGATCGGCCGGTCCAGCCGCATGAGTTCGAGGTACGGGCGGATCCGCGCCGGGGCGCGGCCGACCCAGCGTGCCGCGGCCCGGGGCCGGTTCGGCACGGGGACCGCGGCGGTTCGCTCGCCCGCAGTTCGCTCTGTTGCCGGAGTCGTCGACGTAGGTGGAGTCACGGCGCGCCCTCGCGGTCCCCGTCGTCGCGGTTTCCGTTGTCAAGCGCCCCGTCGAATCCCGGGACACCGGACCGGAATTCTCCGGATCCGAGCGGTCGGATATCGGAACCTACGAATAATTGGGGGGCCAAGAGAGTGCCCGCGCCCATCGCTTCCATCGCGCAAAAACCCCGGCCGTCCGTGCTCCAATGTTTCCGGTGAAACGTAGCGTATTGTTCCTTGCAAAGCGAAAGTCCCACCGGAACTCGGGGCCTTGGACATGTGGCAACGGGGCCTTTGTCAGGGGCCGTTCACGCGACACGGACGGCTAGCGGAATACCCCGAATGGCCCACAGGCTCGTGGAGTGCGGGGAACCTGCGTGACACCGTCATGTGCCGATTCCTCGAACTCCGCGACGCCGTGTACCGGGACGCCGGCCCCGAACTGCGCAACTATCTGCTCGGTCTCGGGCAGTGGATGCGCGCGAACCTCGACTGGGCCCTGGGCAGCCACCGATACCGGACCGAACCAGGCGCCGCGGCGCTCTACCGGGACGAGCCCACCGCGACCGGCGACCTACCCGCGCAGCTCGCCTCGATCTCGTGGTGGTGGCAGTTGGACGGCGGCTTGCCGCGCGCGGGACGGGACACATGAGGCGCATCCGGTCCGGCGCGCGCGTCCCTCCTGAAGCGTCGGGCCGCCCCGAAACTCCCGCACCTCCCGAAATCCTCGGCCCTGTACCCGCTGGCGCTGATCACGCGCCGCAGCAACGCCCCCGCGGTCGTCGCCGGCATCCCGGTCCCGCCCGGGGCCGAGTTCGTCGTCAGCCATTACGCCATCCACCGCGACGCCCGCCTCTACGACGATCCGCTGGCCTTCCGCCCGGACCGGTGGCTCGCCCCACAGTCCGCCGCGCTGCCGAAGGGCGCGTACGCCCCCTTCGGCTCAGGGGCCCGAAAGTGCATCGGTGACCACTTCGCCTGGCTCTCCATGACCGTCGTCGTCGCCACTGTGCTGCGCCGCCACCGTCTGGTTCCGGAGCCGGGCCACGCACCGCGTGAGGTGCCGGCCGCCCATCCCCATCTGCACCGTCTTCCCATGACGGTCCGCCCCGCGGCGCGCACGGCCCGGCGGGCGGGGCGTCAGAGGGCTGCCATGACCAGGGGGCGCAGTCGTTCGGTCAAGGTCTCCTCGGAGACGGCCTGATAGAAGGACGGAGCGCCCTGCCCGACCTGGTACGTGAAGGCCGCCGGGCAGCCCACCGCGGCGCCTTTGGGATCGACGGAGTCGCTGTCGATCTCGACCGCGGCAACCTGCCGGCCGGTCTTCAATTCGTAGACGGTGAAGGTGTACGTCGCCGCGTACAGGTCCACGTTGGGGATGGTGTCCGTGCACTCCCTGAGCAGGGTGTCACCGCGCTTGCGCACACCGGTCTCACACACCAGCAGTTGCGCCCGCGGCACTTCCCAGTCCCAGCGTGTCCTCGCCTTGTCGTACGCCACCCACTCCCGCGGCAGCGAAGAAGTGGCCTCGCCGACGGTCAGGTGGGGTGGCGGTCCGGCGTACGGTGCCGCCGCCGGGTCGGGGGAGGTGAATTCGAGCGCGTCCCCGCAGTCCAGGTAGGGGAGCGTGCCGGTCGACGGGGTCCCCGTGCCTGCCGACCCGGACCGCGGGGGAGGCGTCGAGGCTTCCGGCCCCGCCGCCGAAGCCGCGGACGACGAGGTCCCGTTCGATGCCGTGCAACCCGTCACCCCGAGCAGCAGCCACGCGGTGACCACAACGACGGCTGTTCGCACCGACATACGCACCCTGTTCCTGATCTCTGACCCGTCATTTGCCACCTTTGCGCAGTTCGAGCCCGGCGTGGGCGCGTACCAGTGGGTAAGTTCTTTGCGCGCTTTGTGGGTCCGGACCACGCTCCGGGGTGCATGTGGCGGCAACCAGCTTGGAAATCAAGCGTGTTGGGGGGCGGTCCGGTGGTTCGAGTGCTGATAGAACCGGTAGAGGCCGCACAGCGACCAGGCAATGCGCGCACCGATTCCGCAGGGAGCCGCCCGTGTTGTGGACCGACCGCCGTGGCGGCGATTCCGGCGTGGCGGAGCACGCCCGGCACCGACCCCGTTGACCCCAGCCACCGTGCAGGAGGAACAACCCATGGCCGTCGGATTCTCGCTCTCCCCTGAGCAGGTCGAACTCAAGCTCCAGGCAAGGGAATTCGCGCGAGAGAATCTCGCCCCGCTGGTCGATCGGGTGCGCGGCACCGCGGATCCGCACGAGGCCGCGCTGCTGGTCCGGCCCGCCCACGAGGCGGCCGTCCGGGCGGGGCTGGTCAAGGCGATGATCCCCGAGGGCTTCGGCGGGTCGCTGCGCAACGGCGTCGACGTCGCCATCGTGGTCGAGGAACTCGCCACGGTCATGCCGGACTTCGTGGCGGGCATGGGCGGCGTCCTGCTGGCGCTCACGCCGGTGTACTTCGGCGGCGACCCGGAGCAGACGCAGCGGTTCCTGGCGCCGTTCCTGGCCGACGAGGGCGCGCCGCAGGCGGTGATGGCGCTCAGCGAGCCGTCCGGCACCGCCAACTTCGCCGCCCCGCCGCCGGCCGAGGGGATCCGGACGACCGCGGACCTCGACGGCGACTCCTGGGTCATCAGCGGGGAGAAGCAGTGGTCGGCGAACCTGGCCGGTTGGGACGGCAGCGGCCCGGAACTGATGGTGGTGGCCTGTCGTACACCCGGTGGCGTGTCGCTGATCGGCGTCGAACACGAGCACTTCACCGCCGACAATCTCAAACTCCTGGAAACCATGGACCTTCCCGGGCTGCGTGGCCACCTCACGCAGCGGGTACGCCTCGACGGCGTCCGCGTCCCCCGCGGCAACCTCATCGGCGCGGAAGGCATGGGCCCCGACCTGGCCCACCTGGCGTTCGCCACGACCTCGGCCGCGGTCGGCGTCATGGCCACCGCGTCCATGCGGGCGGCCTTCGACATCGCGTTCCGCTTCGCCAAGGAGCAGACCCGCGGCGGCGGCGTGCCGATCATCGACCACCGCCCGGTGGCGGACCTGCTGAGCGACGCCAAGGGCAGGATCGAGGCGACCCGGCTGCTGTCCTGGCGGGCCCTCGACGCGGTCGCCTCCGGCGACCCGGCGGGCCTCGAACTTGCCTTGCACGCCAAGGTCTTCGGATCCGAGACCGCGGTCGAGGTGATCCACGGGCTGATCCAGGTCGTCGGGGTCCAGGCGTACAACCGCGAGTTCCCCCTCATCCATCACCTCCTGAACGCGACCGCCTATCCCATCTTCGAAGGCGGCAACGTCGGCGTCCGCCGCCGCCAACTCCAAGGTGTGCTCGCCGCGGACGGCTGGAATCCGCTCACGGCCTCGGGGCTCGCCTGACAGTCGCGTCGTCGGGTTGTACGGGTTGTCGCGCCGACACGCCCACACTCCGACACACCGCTTCCGGCCGTCGCGCGCCGCCGGGCTCGGGGCTCGCTTGATGCCACTAGGCGTGATGTCGAACGGGCCCGGAGCAGGCGCGGAACACCCCTGGAGCGGCCCCGACACGGGACGCGGCACGGTCCGGGGTCGGCTCGGCAGGCTGGAGGCATTGCTAGTCTCGCCGAGCCTGGACGACGTGTGCATGCGGGGAGTGTTGTGAGCGATCAGCCGAAATGGGCCTGGTGGGTCGTGGGGATCGTGATCCCCGTGGCGGGGATCGTGGTCTCGATCCAGTTGGCCACAAACTCCGGTTCGGACGACGACGACAAGGCGCAGTCGACGAACACCGCGCTACCGGCGCCCGCCGCCTCGGGTGGCGGAAACCCGCCCCCGGCGTCCAACTCCGCGGTCCCGCCCGCGGGGAGCGGGCCCGCGAAAGTGCTCGCCGGGCCGACGCGCATCACGCTGAGCGAGGACGCCGACTACATCGACCTGGACAGCCCCTCGCCGACCGCCCAGCCCTCGGGCAAGGGCGTCGACGCGTTCGTCGGATTCAACCTCCCGGACCTGACGCTCGGTCCGCCCCGCTCCGGCGACGTCATGGCGGTCGCCCCGTCCGAAGGCCGGGACCCGACCCGGGACGACTGCAATCAGGCCATCGCCAAGCGCGGCACCTCCACGAGCGGCGAACTGGCCCAGGGCATGCGGCTGTGCATCCAAACCGACGAGGGTCACACTGCCTACCTGCGCATCACCAACGCTCCCACGCGCAAGTCGGTCACATTTGAAGCCACCGTCTGGGAGTGACCTGGGAGTGACCGCGGCCCGGCGAGGCCCGCCCACACGCGGAGTTGGTGCGCGTGGGCAGCGCGGGTCGTCAGGTAGCCGAGTTCGTCGTTGACCAGCCGCAGCCGCAGCCGCAGCCGCAGCCGCAGCCGCAGCCGCAGGTCGTTGTCGGCGACGGCCGCGGCGAGCACAAGGATTCCGCCCCGCGGCGGCTTTCGGCCGCGTGGAGCTGGACGTCCGGCCCGGCGCCGCGCCGTCGGGGAGTCAGTTTGCCGCGTACACCGCCAGTTGCGCTGCCAAGTACGCGGTGAGGGCGCCCTCGTCGACCAGTTCGGCGAGTTCGGCGGTCAGGGGCATGTCCTCGGCCGGTTCGGTCTCGGCGTCGTACCACTCCGCGGAGTGCGGGCGGATCACGACGGCGAGCCACCCGGCGAGATCGCGTGGTTCGGGCACCTTCGCGTCCATCAGCGGGTGCCCGTCCTCCGGCGCGAACTGGCCGACCTCGTGCGGGAACACGTACCGCCACCCGGCGAGTTCGTCCCAGCAGAGCCGCAGCCAGGCGGGCGGGTGGTCGCATCCCGGGGCCGGTTCGGGGCCGTCGTGGACCTCGATCACGATGCCCAGCACCGGTACCTCGGCGTCGGTGCCGCCTTCGGCGGTCACCGCGCAGCCGGGGGAGTGGTGGGCGACCACGGATACGTGCTCGACCAGCGGGGCGAGTGCCTCGCCGACCGCGGCCGCGTAGCCGGCGTGTGCGAGCGCCATCCGGCTCGCCTGATTCGTCGCGTGACGCTTTGTCTCCATTGTCTCCACACCCAGGTCCAACGAGCCGAGGCGCCGCAGGTCCCCTCGGCGTCGGTCACGCCTTGGTTGCGGCTCGCACCCGCCAGTTGGCCGCGCAGCCACGGCCGCGGGTGCGGCGGCCCGGATGCCGGGGAAGCGTCCGGGCCGCCGAGCGGGGAGGCCGCGCGCCCGGTCGGGGGAGTGAGGCACGCGGGTGGAGGACCGTGCGGCTTGTGTATCGCCGTACGCCTCCCCGGATGACC
The DNA here is from genome assembly GCF_053592165.1 of Streptodolium elevatio. Lineage (NCBI taxonomy): Bacteria > Bacillati > Actinomycetota > Actinomycetes > Kitasatosporales > Streptomycetaceae > Streptodolium > Streptodolium elevatio. The sequence continues at coordinate 87,022 of NZ_JBSFVE010000017.1, read as the reverse complement.
TCACGGTAGGCAGAGGCGTCCGTCCGGAAGGTGCGCCACGCGCAGTCAAAAACGATCAACATCAAGCGTGTTGCGACGCGCGCGGTCCACCTGCGGGCGGCAACACCGAGGATGCTTTGCGGCGACGGCGTGGAAGGTGATGCGGCGGCCGCTCAGGGGCCGCACTCGTTCTGGGCGAAGCGGCCGATGAGGGTCATGCAGACCTGGTCGGGACCCACGATGGGGCGGTCCGGCAAGGCCGCCAGAGCGCGTACGACGGCTTCGGAGGCATGTCGGGCGCGGGCATGTGCGGCAAGTTGGCTCGGCCTGGCCGGGTACATGGCGCCGTGCAGGGCGTGGCGCAGGGCGCCCAGTTGGGTGCGGTCCAAGGCCGGTCTAGGCGGCGGGGCGGTCACCGTGATGCTCCGGGGGCGGGAAGGGGCGTACGTGGCAGGGTCAGCCGGTTCGCCGCGGGCGGGCGGCGGCGCCGGCCGGGGGAAGAGTGTCGGCGGGGGCGCCGTCGGTACGGAAGAGGACCGCGGTGCCGGTGATCTGCAGCAGGCGTTTCAGCTGGCGGCTGGGCGTCAGCGTCAGCGCGACCCCGGCGTGCTGGGCGTGGTCGCGTACCCGGAGCAGGGCGTGCAGCCCGGCGGAGTCGCAGAACGACACCCCGGCGGCGTCCAGGTGCAGCCCGGACGGCCGCCGGTTCAACGCTCTGTCCAGTGCGCTGCGCAGGTGGGCCGCGTTGTCCTGGTCGATCTCCCCTGCGAGGTGCACGACGGCACGCTCGGGGTCGTGCTCGGTGCGCATCTCCAGCGGCGGGAGGCCGGTGACGTCGATGCCGACGCGGGGCGGCGGGGAATGTGGACGCGACATGGCAGGAGTCTCCTGGCGAGTCGAGTGGAACCCTTCCGACCACCATGCTCCCCGCCGGGATGCACGTCAAGGAATGCATGAATTGATTTTCATGTGTTCATCGCTTGCGGGCATCCGTCCGGCGGCCCGTACCCGCCGGCCCACCTGCGTCGAGGGTCGGTGAGCCGGACCGCCGCGCTGGTCAGGGCCGCCGGGTGACGACGGCGGTGATCACCTTGCCGTCCGGGACGGTCCGCAGGTCGAGCGTACGGCTGAGGCGGCGCACCACGAGGAGGCCGAATCCGCCGGGCGGCCGTTCGTCCGGTACCGCGGCAAGCCACGTGCGTCCGCCGTCCCGCATCGACACTTTGACGGCGTCCGTCGCGACCGAGACCGTGAGGCGGTACGGGCCCGGGGCGTGGCGGTGGGCATTGGACACCAATTCGGCAACCACCATGACCACGTCGCGTACGGTCTCCTCGGCGACCGCGGGATCGGGGTCCGTGAGGACTTGCGCGGTCAGGTCGCGCGCCCGCCGCACGGCCCCGGCGGTCTCGTCGAGATCGAGCGTCAGCACAGGCGGCCCGGGCTCCATCGGCGGTTCGTCCTCCAATGTCTCGTCGGGCATCCGAAGAGCCGCGTCTCCCGTCGCGGCGGGGTACGGGCCGATCATGGCCGCAACAGCACCTTGACAGCGCCGTCGCTCTTGCCGCGGAACATCTCGTACGCGTCCGCGGCCTGGCCCAGCGGCAGGTGGTGGGTGGCGAACTGCTCGGTGCCGAGCGGGTCGTCGTCGGCGAGCAGCGGAAGGATGTCGTCGGTCCAGCGGCGTACGTTGGCCTGCCCCATCCGTAGTTGGATCTGCTTGTCGAACAGCGTGAGCATGGGCATCGGGTCGGTCATGCCGCCGTACACGCCGACGACCGAGATCGTGCCGCCGCGCCGGACCATGTCGATCGCGGTGTGAAGCGCGCTGAGCCGGTCGACGCCGGCCTTGCGCATGACCTTCTCGGCCACCTTGTCCGGGAGCAGGCCGGTCAGTTGCTGCGCGGCCTTGGCGATCGGCGCGCCGTGCGCCTCCATGCCGACCGCGTCGATGACCGCGTCGGGCCCGCGGCCCTCCGTCAGGTCGCGCACCGCGTCGGCGACGTTGTCGTGGTCGCGCAGGTCCAGCACCTCGACCCCGCGTTCCTCGGCGCGGCGCAGGCGTTCGGGGACGAGGTCGACACCGAACACGCGTACGTCGCCGCGGTGGAGCGCGATGCGGGCGGCCATCTCGCCGATCGGTCCGAGGCCGAGCACGGCCAGCGTTCCGCCGGTCGGCACGTCGGCGTACGCGACGGCCTGCCACGCGGTGGGCAGCACGTCGGACAGAAACACGAAGCGGTCGTCCGGCGGGCCGTCGGGGACCTTGATCGGCAGGTGGTCGGCGAACGGCACCCGGACGAACTCGGCCTGCCCGCCGGGGACCTGCCCGTACAGGCGGGTGTATCCGAACAGCGAGCCGCCGGTGCCCTGGTCGCGGTTCTGGGTGGTCTCGCACTGCGAGTGCAGGCCTTGCCCGCACATGAAGCACGTGCCGCAGGAGACGTTGAACGGGACGACGACGCGGTCGCCGACCTTGAGGGTCCGCACGTCGGGCCCCGCCTCCTCGACGACGCCCATCGCCTCGTGGCCGAGGATGTCGCCCGGCGTGAGGAACGCGCCGAGCACTTCGTACAGGTGGAGGTCGGAACCGCAGATGCCGGTCGACGTGACGCGGACGATCACGTCGGAAGGGTCCTTGATCGTCGGGTCGGGGACGGTGTCCACGCGGACGTCCCGACGTCCTTGCCACGTCACGGCTTTCATTGCGTCTCCTCAGGGTGCGAGGGGGTGGGCTTCATGGGGTTCGTGGGCCCAAGTCCGGTCACGGCCTCGGGCGTTGTCATCAGGTCCCCTGGGGGCCCGGCTCGTTGAAGCGCCGTGCCGCGCGCTCTCCCAGTACCGCCGCCTTGCGGGACCATGCGGGGGTTCCGCGCTCGCGGGCGACGGTGCCGGGCACATCCGCAGATACGCCGTCACCGCCGTCGGCCGATGAGCCGGCCGGTGAGCCGGTCTGCGGGTCGGCCGGCGCGTCGGGCAGCACCCGCGTGGCGAGCGCGAGGGCGCGTACGGTCGTCGCGGGGGCGATCCCGTGCGCCAACACGGCGGCCTTGGCGGCAGGGGTGAGCACGAGCTCCGCCCGGCGCCGGGCGGCGGCGCGCACGATCGCGCGGGCGGCGCGCTCGGCGTCCATCGACAGCAGCGGCAGCGACGCGGCGGCCGCGAACCACGCGTACTCCTTCTCGGGTTGGCCGCCGAAACGGGCGGCCCGGTGCGAGCCGGTGCGCATCAGGCCGGGGACCACGGTGGTCACCGAGACCCCCGATCCGGCGAGTTCCGCGCGCAGCCCCTCGGAGAAGCCGACGGCCGCGAACTTCGCGCAGTCGTACGGCAGAAGGTGCGGAGCCGCGATGCGACCGCCGATGGACGTCACGTTGACCACCCGCCCGTCACCCCGTGCCCGCATGTCGGGCACCAGGGCGAGGGTGAGCCGCATCGGCCCCAGGAACATGACGTCCATGGCCGCCTCGAACTGCTCGGGTGCGACGGACTCCACCGGGGCCACCGAGATGATCCCGGCGTTGTTGACCAGGACGTCGATACTGCCGAAATCCTTGCGGACCGCGTCGACGAGCCCGTCCACCTGGCGGGTATCCGCCAGATCGCAGACGAACGGCGTGACCCGGCTGCCCGTCGCGTCCCGGATGTCCTCCACGGCCCGGGCGAGTTCCGCCCCGTCCCGTGCGCAGATCGCCACCCGCGCCCCGTGCGCCGCCAACTCGCGCGCGATCAGGAGCCCGAGTCCGCGGGAGCCGCCGGTCACCAGGGCGGTGCGGTCGCGGAACCACGCCCGCCTGCGACGGGTGAACGTCAGCATGGTCCCGCCCATGGCAACCTCCGATCGACGATTTTTCGCCGTGTCCGTGTTGCGCGGCTGTCCCCGCTGTCGCGAGACAAACCCGTCATTCGGCTCCGAGCCGGGCGAGCGGCCGAGGACGCCTACTCCGGCGGGGCACCCAGCGGCGTGGCCTCAAGCGCGCGGGCGACACCGACGAGATTGGCCGCCATCGCGCGTCCGGTCTTGTGCGACCAATCGTGGCCGCGCCGCTCCTCGAGGTAGTCCGGCCCCGGCCCCGGGCCCAGGTGCCAATAGGTCCAGGCCTGGCCGGGGACGGTGTAGCCGATGTCGCCCAGGGCGCCGGCGATCTCGCTGACGACGTGATGGGCGCCGTCCTCGTTGCCGGTCACCACGACTCCGGCGACGCGGTTGTACGCGAGCGGGACGTCGTCGTCGTCGGTCTCCGCGATCATGGCGTCCAACCGCTCCAGCACCCGCTGCGCCACCGATGACGGACGCCCCAGCCACGTCGGCGAGGCGATCACGAGAATGCGCGACGCCAGAACCTTTTCGCGGACTTCGGGCCACGCGTCACCCGGGCCCATGTGGCTTTCGACGCCGGGCTTGATGTCGAGGTCGACCGCGCGGACGTCGTCCACTTCGACACCCCGTTCGCGAAGCGCGTCGGCGACGACGGACGCGAGGGCGTGCGTGTTCGAGTCCTGGGGGGACGGCTTGAGGGTGCAGTTGATGATCAAAGCGCGCATGGTCCGGCGACTACCCGCCCGGACCTCCGACATGCGGGCACGACTCCGGCCAGGTCGGCACAATTGCCGCGACGCGGTTTTGCTTCCGGCGGAAGGCCCCTGGGGCAAGCGCCTGCACCGGCACCAAGGCGAGGATTCGACGCTCCCGGGCGGGGGCCGGGTCGTGGTGGCCACGACGCACCCGTCCGCGGTGCTTCGGGCACCGGACCGCGACGCGGTGTTCGCCGGGCTCGTCGACGATCTGAGGGTCGTGTGCGCTCTGGCGGGCTGAGCGTCCTTGACGTGTGGCGGGGCGTACGAGCGACTCGGCTGCCGTGCTCCGCGTGCGTTTGATCAGCCGCGTTTGGGCCGGGGGTAGGCCGGGCAGTCGCGCGGGGCGGGCGGGGCGCCGACTGCGGTGCCCCCCGCGTTGACCGTCGACATCGGCGCCGATATCGACGCCGACGTCGGCACAGAACACGACCCCGGAGCCATACGGAGGCCGACATGGGCAACTCGTCCGACAACACCCCGGCGTACACCGTCCCCGGTCTGAAGACCGACGACGCGGCGCAGGTGGCCAAGGCGCTCCAGCAGCGCCTGCATGCGCTCAACGACCTGCACCTGACGCTCAAGCACGTGCACTGGAACGTGGTCGGTCCGCACTTCATCGCCGTCCACGAAATGCTCGACCCGCAGGTCGCGGCCGTGCGCGCCATGGTCGACGAGATCGCCGAGCGCATCGCGACGCTGGGCTGCTCGCCGGTCGGCACGCCGGGCCGCCTGGTGGCCGAACGTTCGTGGAACGACTACGAGCTCGGCCGTGCCGACACCATGGCGCACCTCGGCGCGCTGGACATCGTCTACGACGGCGTGTGCGCGGATCACCGTGCCGCCGTCAACGGGGTCACCGAGGCCGATCCGGCGTCGCAGGACATGCTCATCGGCCAACTCCGGCAGCTCGAACAGTTCCAGTGGTTCGTCCGCGCCCATCTCGAACAGTCCGGGGGCAGCCTCTCGACCGCCGGCGCGGACTCCCTCGCCGACGCCGCCAAGCAGGCTCAGAACTCCGCACGCTCCTGAGTCCGGTTCCGGCTCGGGGGCGGGGCCTCAGGCCCGGGATCTGGTCGGCGCCCGGATTTGATGCGTTTTGTTGGCAATCAGCGGGTACGAGGGCAACGTACGCGCCCATGTCGGGCAGCGTCGCCGGGCGGTAGGTGAGGTCCGCCCGGATACGGCACACGATGCCGGTCCGCAGCGCCTGAAGCAGTCCGGCGCACGGCGGGCCCTCCGCCGGATGCCGGCGGCGAACGTCCGCAACCCCGTTGAAGGAGCGGATAGCCATGTCGAACATTCGCACGAATGCGGGTGCTACTGCGCCCGTCCGCGACGCCGAGGCACGCATAGCCGAGGCACCCATATGGGAGACCGAGCCGCCGTCGTGGGAGAACCGGACGTACGAGCACACGGGGTCGGATGGCACCGGGCCCGGGTCGGCCGCGCGCGTGGTGGACGAGGCGCTGGGCTGGACCACCGAGGAGATCCGGGCTCTGGACGCCTCGCAGGCGCGGACCGCGACGGACGCGCTGCTGCGCAGGCTGCGAGCCCTGGACCAGGGGTCGGTCGCCTACAGCCGGGTGCGGGCGCGATTGGTCGAGGTCAATCTGTCGCTGGTGCGGTTCGCGGTGCGAGGGATGAGCAACCGCGGGGCGTCCCGCGAGGACGTGATGCAGACCGGGATGGTCGGGCTGATCAAGGCGCTCGACGCGTTCGACCCGGAGCGCGGCATCGCGTTCGCGTCCTATGCGCTCCCGACGATCCGCGGCGAGGTCAAGCGGCTGTTCCGCGACACCTGCTGGCCGGTCCACGTGCCGCGCGGACAGCAGGAGCTGTTCCTCGCGGTCACCAGGGCGGCCGACACGCTTCACCAGCGGCTGGGGCGCGAGGCGTCCAACGGCGAGGTCGCCGCCCATCTCGGCATCGACGAGGGCGAGGTCGCGTACGGACGCGACGCCGACCACGCCTACTCCGTCGACTCCCTGGACACCCCCGTCACCGACGCCCGGCACGGGCGGGCGGCAGCCCTGGTGGAACGGCTCGGCGCCGAGGAACCCGAGCTGGACCTCGTCGAGTTCCGTGCATCCGTCCGCCCCCTGATCGCCCGGCTCGACCACCGTGACCAGGAGATCCTGAAACTGCGGTTCTGGGACTGCCTGTCGCAGAGCGAGATCGGACAGCGCCTGGGCCTGTCCCAGATGCACATCTCCCGCCTGCTCAACCGCATCCTCGGCGAGCTGCGCGGCAACCTGTCCGCCGCGTGACGCCGTCGGCTCTGGGAGCCGTGACCCCGTCGGCTCTCGGAGCCGTGACGCCTTCGGCCCCCTGAGCGGGCCCCACCGAAATCGGAGGCAGGCTTGCCGGTGAACACCGCAGTGCTGGTCATCGACATGATCAACACCTACGACCACGAGGACGCCGAACTCCTCGTCCCGTCGGTGCGGCAGGCCGTGCCCGGCGTGCGTACCGTGCTGGACAGCGCACGGAAGGGCGGCGTGGACGTCATCTACGTCAACGACAACTTCGGCCGCTGGCGCTCGGACCACACCGAGGTGCTGCAGGCGGCGCTGGAGGGGCCGTACGGCGACCTGGTGCGGCCCGTACAGCCGGACGAGGGCGCGATGTTCGTGATGAAGACCCGGCACTCCGTCTTCTTCCAGACACCGCTGCAGTACCTGCTGGAGCAGCACAAGGTGCGGCACGTGGTCCTGTGCGGACAGGTCACCGAGCAGTGCGTGCTCTACTCGGCGATCGACGCACATGTGCGCCACCTCGAGGTCACCGTCGTCCAGGACGCGGTGGCCCACATCCACGCCGATCTGGCCCAGGCGGCCTTGCGGATGATGGAACGCAACCTGGGCGCGCGCCTGTCCACGGCACGGGACGTCGACCTCTCGTGACGTCCAGGACGGCCGAGGTCGTCACGGCGGCCGGCCGAAGCGCCCCATGTCCCGGCTCAGTGGGCGGCACGTTGCCTGTTTCCTTCCCTGATCGGCGGATAGCTGCTTGCAAAGCGGCGTTTCGAGCACTGGCAAGCGATGCCGGTGCGCCGCGTATGGAGGAGTCGCATGTCGGAGAAGGTCGCCGATCACGTTCTGGCCAGGCTGCGGGAGTGGGGCGTCGAGCATGTCTTCGCGTACCCGGGAGACGGGATCAACGGCCTGCTCGCCGCGTGGGGGCGGGCCGGGGACCGGCCGCGCTTTGTGCAGTCCCGGCACGAGGAGATGTCGGCGTTCGAGGCGGTGGGCTACGCGAAGTTCTCGGGCCGGGTGGGGGTGTGCGCGGCGACCTCCGGCCCTGGCGCGATCCACCTGCTGAACGGACTGTACGACGCCAAGCTGGACCACGTGCCGGTGGTCGCGATCGTGGGCCAGACGGCACGGAGCGCGATGGGCGGGTCGTACCAGCAGGAGGTCGACCTCGCGAGCCTGTTCAAGGACGTCGCCTCCGAATTCTGCGAGACGGTGACCGTGCCCGAGCAACTGCCGAACGTGCTCGACCGGGCGATCCGGATCGCGTACGCGCGGCGCACCGTCACCGCGGTGATCATCCCGGCAGACGTGCAGGACCTCGACTACGTGGAACCGGGCCACGCGTTCAAGATGGTCCCGTCCAGCCTCGGCATGTCGTTCTCCCCACCGATCCCCTCGGACGAGGACCTGCGCCGCACGGCCGAACTGCTCAACGCGGGGGAGAAGGTCGCGATCCTGGTCGGCCAGGGGGCTCGCGCCGCGCGGGCCGAGGTCGAGGCGCTGGCGGACCTGATGGGTGCGGGGGTGGCGAAGGCGCTGCTGGGCAAGGACGTGCTCGGCGACGAACTGCCTTACGTGACAGGGTCGATCGGTCTGCTGGGTACGCGGCCGTCGTACGAGCTGATGACCGGGTGCGACACGCTCCTGACGATCGGATCCAACTTCCCGTACTCGCAGTTCCTCCCCGAGTACGGCCAGGCCCGTGCCGTGCAGATCGACATCGACCCTTCGATGATCGGTCTGCGCTACCCGTACGAGATCAACCTCGTCGGCGACGCGCGCGAGACCCTCTCGCGCCTGCTGCCGCTGGTGCGGCGCAGGCAACACGGCAAGTGGCGCGCGGAGATCGAGGAGAACGTCGCCCGCTGGTGGCAGGTCATGCAGCGGCGTGCGGCCGTAAACGCGGACCCCGTCAACCCCGAGTACGTCGTGCACGCCCTCGACGCGCTGCTGCCCGACGACGTGATCCTGACCGCCGACTCCGGCTCGGCGGCGAACTGGTACGCGCGCCACCTGCGCCTGCGCCCCGGCATGCGCGGCTCGCTGTCGGGGACGCTGGCGACGATGGGCCCAGGCGTCCCGTACGCGATCGGCGCCAAGTTCGCCCACCCCGACCGCCCGGCGATCGCCCTCGTCGGCGACGGCGCGATGCAGATGAACGGGCTGGCGGAGCTGATCACCGCGGCGAAGTACCACGCCGAATGGCAGGACCGCCGGCTGGTGGTGGCCGTGCTCAACAACCAGGACCTGAACCAGGTCACCTGGGAGATGCGGGCGATGCAGGGAGCGCCGCAGTTCGAGCCGTCGCAGCACCTGCCGGACGTGCGCTACGCCGACTTCGCGCGCTCCATCGGGCTGGGCGGCGTACGGGTGGAGAAGCCCGAGGACGTGGACCCGGCCTGGCGCGAGGCGCTCGCCGCCGACCGGCCGTTCGTGATCGACTTCCGCACCGACCCCGCGGTGCCGCCGATTCCGCCGCACGCGACGCTCGACCAGATCGAGGCGGCGGCGTCCAGCATCCTGCGCGGCGACAGCGACCGCGGCGGGATGATCCGGCAGGGGTTCAAGGCGAAGCTCCAGGACATGCTGCCGGGCGGCCGAGACCGCGACGACCGGCCCGGAGCGCGCGAAGGGCAATGACGTCGGCAGACCGGTGCGCGGGGACGCAGATATGTCGGCGTGCCACGGACGGTGGGAACCCGGATGAGCGGAGGCGAACGGCTTGCGGGACAGCGACGGCGACCATGGCGGCGGCCACGGCAGTGAACGCGGCGGTGAAGTCGGCGGAGACAGCGGCGGTGATAACGCGGACCAGAGCGGTGGACACGGCGGCGGCATCGTCGCCGAACTGACGGCGGATCACCGGATGGTGGAAGACCTGCTCGCGGTCTGGGAGCACGCCACGGACGGGGCCGACGGGGCAGACCCGGAGGCGCAGCAGGCGGCCGAGCGGCTCGTCGCCGCCGTTGCCGCGCATGTCGCGGCCGAGGAGGAGTACCTGCTTCCCGCCGTACGCGAACACCTGGCCGACGGCCACCAGTTCGCCGACGCCACCGTGGCCGGCAACCGTCGGACCGAGGAACTCCTGAAGGACCTCGAAGACGGCAGGGACCCGGCGGCGCGAAAGGCGGCCGCATCCGAGTTGGCGGCCGGCCTGCGTGCCCATGTGCGCGAACAGGAACGCGTCGTGTTCCCGGCGCTTGCCGCCGCGTGTCCCGCCGGCCTGCTCGACGACCTCGGCGCCAAGGTCCGCGCGGCGAAGAAGATCGGCCCCACGCGCCCCCATCCGGGTGCGCCGCGCAACGCCGTCGCCCGCAAGCTCCTGGACCCGGTCACGGGCCTCGTCGACCGGCTCCGAGACGTCGCGCGGGGACGCGGCCGGGCATGACCCTTCCCAGGCCGGCGGCCCGGGCCGAGAAGGTACGGCTCGGGCGGGCCCGTCACGCGTCCCATGTTTGCGGCCTTGCGACGAGTTGGTGAGCGGCGATGGCCGGGCGGGCATGGGTTGGTCGGGTCGGGGGTATCCGCGGCGGATGAACCTCCCCAAGATCACGGATACCCCGGATCGGGTACGTCGCGGCGCCACCCGGGGCGGCGTACCGTCGCGCGTCGCGTCGGCCCAAGCGGGCGGGGACCACGCCGGACGCGATCCGGCCCGGATCGGGGCACCGGCTGCCGAGGGGGACTCGTGACCGCCAATCGGCCCCATGGGCCTGAACAGCCTCAACAGCCTGAGCGGTCAGAACTGCGGCCTGAACGGCATAGGCGTCCCGAGCGGCCCGGTCGAGCTGCACCCGACCACCCGGACGCCGGGACCCGGGATCATCCGTCGGCCGCGGAGGAGATCCAGGGCCCGGGGACGCCGGAGGAGGCGTGGCGGACCTGGGAGCGGTTCGACCGGCTCCCGCGCGTGGCGGCGGACCGCGCCGAGGGCATTGTCGTGGTGGCCGCCCACCCCGACGACGAGGTCCTGGGCGTCGGAGGGACCATCGCGGGCGCGCTCGCCAACGGGCGCCGGGTCCGAGTGGTGCTGCTCACCGACGGAGGCGCGTCCCACCCCGACGGACCCGTGTCTCCCGACCGGCTCGCGGTCCTGCGCGCGCGGGAAACCGAAGAGGCCCTCGCCGACCTCGCCAACGACCGCCCGGCCACCTGGGACCCGGTCGGTCCGGACCGGACCGCCTCCGGCGCGGCAACGGCAGGTACGGCAACGCCAGGTCCGGCCGCCCTGGGCCCGGAACCCGCGGAGATGTCCGCCGACCACCCGGCCACCGAGGGCCCCTCCATCGAGTCCATCGAGGGCCCGGCAATCGCCTCCCCGGTTGTCGACGTCGTCCGGCTGGGGCTCCCCGACACCGCCGTCGCCGCCCACGAGGCGGCCGCGTGCACGGCGCTGGTCCCGCTCCTGGCCGGGTTCGAGCTGTGCCTCGCGCCCTGGTCGCACGACCTTCACGCCGACCATGAGGCCGCGGGCCGTCTGGCCGCGCGGGCCTGCCACCAGGCGGGTACCCGGCACGCCCAGTACCCGGTGTGGATGTGGCACTGGGGCAGGCCGGGAGACTCCCGGGTCCCGTGGTCGCGGGCGGTCCGCGTCGACCTCGCGCCCCACACGCTCGTCCGCAAGGAGCAGGCCATCGGCCGCTTCGCCACACAAATCGCCGCGCTCGCCCCCGGCGAGGACGACCGCGTGATCCTGCCGCCCGAGGAACTCGCGCACTTCACAAGACCGTTCGAAGTCCTCTTCCGGTGCTGACGATGGAACGGCGCACCGAGGACGCGCCGGATCCCGGCACTTCGAGGCGATGTACTGGCGGCGCCGCGCCCAACCCCTGGCGCCCAGCCGAACGGGCGTACGTCCTAGGCAAGTACGCGATCGCGACGGCCTAGCTGTAGGAGGCCATGACGTTGGTGACGCCGTCCGGTAGGCGTGCTGCGGGTGGTTGGTTTCCGAGCGAGGTGTGCGGGCGGTGGTCGTTGTAGTGGACGATCCAGCGGCCCAGGAGGTAGGCGCGTTGGGCTTCTGACGTCCACGTCCGGGCGTAGAGGAACTCTTCGGCCAGGATGCGGTTGTATCGCTCGACTTTGCCGTTGTGGCGTGGGGTGTAGGGCGCGATGCGCTGGTGCCTGGCGCCGAGCAGGGCCCGGGTGAAGCTCTTGGCGCGGTAGCAGGCACCGTTGTCTGTCACGATCCGTTCGATGCGTGTGATCCCGTGTGCGGCCAGCCAGGTGCGCGCACGGTGGAGAAAGGCGATGGCGGTGGCGGCCTTCTCGTCAGGCAGTGCTTCGGTGTAGGCGAGACGGCTGTATCCATCTACGGCCGAGTGCAGATAGACATAGCCTCCGCGCTCGGTCCTCGTTCTCCGGTTGACGGCTTTGGCCTGTTCGCTGCCGCGTCCGTGTGCGCGCCAGCCGCCGCCGTCGGGGATTCGGCCTACCTTCTTCACATCGACGTGGATCATGTGGCCTGGCCGTCGGGCTTGGATTTTCCGCCAGGTTGAGGTGGAGTGAGGGGTAGAACCCGGCGATGTGGAGGCTGGCATGGTGCTCCTGGACGCGCTGGTCGGTCACGGCGTCGGCAGCGTCCAGGGCCCGGACGTCCCAGGCGAGGGCCTGGGCGGGATCTTCGTAGAGGTCCGCCAGGTAGTGGGCGAGTGAGCAACGGTGCAGCGGGTCCCCGGTGACGCCGATCTCCGACCACAGGGGACGGAAAGGATGTCGCCCGTTCGGCCTTCGGTGACGGCTTGGCCGATGGCTTCCATGGTCGGATCGGGGCTGGCGGGTGCGGCAGGCATGAAGTGTTCCTCGTCGTCGTTCTCAGGCTGAGGGGTCGAACTTGATGGGCATGGCCAGGGTGGTGAGATCGCCGCGGTCGGCGGAGCGGATCGTGACGGGCTGGTGGTATCCCCTGAGATCGAGCAGCACGTCGGGGCCGATCGCCGTGCTCACGGCGGGATAGAGCGTGGTCATGTCGAACCGGATCTGGAGGTCCGCGCCCGTCACGGTGGCGGAGAGCGGGATTCCGGGGTGTTCGTCGTTCGGGGGCCGGACGCTCACGCTGTGATCGGTGATGTGCAGTGCGACGTGTTCGCCGGGGTGTTCTTCCAGGGCCCGCAGCAGCAGGTCCTTCGAGATCGTCACGCGGGTAGTGACCTCGTCCAGGGACTCGAGCATCAGACGGTGGTCGGGGAACTCCTCAGGCAGCGCCCGGCAGTGCCGGTCCTCCCGCTCGGGCATGCGCAGCCAGATCCCGTGCGGCACCGCTTCGATGCGGATCAGCGCACTGCGCCGGACATCGGCGATCGCGGCCCGGAGGTCGTCGCTGTCGACCGTGCCGGCCCAGGTCTGCTCCGCCGGCCGCGCCGGCACCAGGGTCCGAGTGGAGAGCCGGTACCGGTCCGTCGCTGTCAGGGCGATGGCCTCGTCACTCGCCTCGATGTGCAGACCGGCGAGCACCGCCATCCCCGGCTCGTGCGCGGTCGCGGTCAGAACCTGCTCGACCGCATCCGCCAGCACGGGACCCTTCAGCGTCGCGATCAGCAGACCGGGCACGTTGCCGCCGAGTACGGACTTGATGACCGCAGCCTTCTGCCGTGCCGCCGCCGCATCCCCGACGATCTTGGCAACATGCTCGTCGAGCAGCCGCGCCGCCTCCTCAGCCCCGGCGCCGAGGACCGCCTCGACCGTCGCCAGCGGCATGGCGATCTCGCGGAGCCGACGCAGTGTGGTCGCCCGCACCAGCTGGTCGGCGTCGTAGTGGCGGTAGCCCGTGACCGGGTCTACTTCGGCAGGAGGCAGTACCCCGGAGTCGGCATAGAAACGCAACGCGCTGGAGGTCAGGCCACTGCGCTGGGCGAAGACGCCGATCGGCATCAGTTCGGAACTTGGCACCTCGCCATCATCGAGCTTCAACCAACTCGAAGGTCAACACCGACGTGGGCGTCACCAACCTCAGTGCGCAGTACACCTAGCCCCCGATGATCAGCCGCCGGGCCAGGGACGGGATGCCCCGGATGCTTTCCATCTCGTAGTTGGACAGGATCGCTGTCACGTACCCGCTGTCCGGGTAGAACACCAGCTCGGCCGCGGCTCCGTTGCTGGCACCGCCGTTGTGTCCGTACGACCACTGATCGCCGGTGAGCGTGGCGCCTGGGCCATAGCCGCCGAACACGGTCAGTCGTTCCGGGCCGGGCGGTGGCGGCGTAGGCAGCTTCGGGCTGAGCGTCAGCAGGGTGTACGCCGGGTTCAGCAGCCTCTTCTCCCAGAGGGTGTGGGCGAACCGTGCCATCTGGGTGCAGGTCGCGAACGCGCCGGGCAGGAAGATCTGTTCGTCGAGGTTGTCGATCCGGTCCGCCGACCCCGGCGGGCGGTAGTAGCCATGGGCGATCCGGCGGTCCTGGCGCATCTGCGGCAGGGTGTAGTAGTCGGCGCTGTCCATCCCGGCGGCGCGGAAGACGTGCTCGCGGACGTAGTCGTGGTACTCCTGCCCGGACACCCGCGCGACGATCTCCCCGAGCAGGTGGTACGCCGAGTTGCTGTACCTGCTGCCCGCACCTGGCGGGAAGGCCGGCGTCTCCCCTCTGACGAACCGGCCGGTGTCGTCCATCTGCTGCCGCACGCTGGTCCAGGTGCGGGCGGTCGCCCAGTACCCGGGCGCGCCCATGTAGTCGCCCAGGCCCGAAGTGTGGGTCAGCAGGTGGTGGATCGTCACCCGGTCGGCGATCTCGGCCGGAAACCCGTCCAGGTGTGTGCCGAGTGCGTCGTAGTACTGCAGCTTGCCGCGCTGTGCGAGTTGCGCCACCGCCACGGCGGTGAACAGTTTGGCGACCGAGGCCAGGCCGAACAGCGTGTCGGGCCCGTTGGGCACCGCCCGCGCCTTGTCGGCCATGCCGTACGACCGGGACAGGACGGTCCGACCCCGGTACGTGATCAGGAGGGAGCCGGAGAACACGTCCTTGGCCGCCTGTTCCGCGACGAACCGGTCCAACTCGCCGCCGGGCCGCAGGCCCTTCGGTACCCGATGCGAATCCGCGTCGGCGGCGGCCGACCCGGTGGCCCGGGCCGTCAGTACTCCGGTGGTAGCGGCGACCGAAGTGGCCCCCAGGAGCCCGAGAGCCGCCCGGCGAGTCGTCATGCGAGATCACCCGTTTCTGTCTGGATTTCGGAAATGGCCGCAGCCACCCACCCGAGCCGATCGACGACCTGTATGCGTTCCCTACGTCGCTGTCGCGATAGTGCGGGGATGGCCGTGCTTTGGACAGGGGAACGGTATGGCGCCCCTGCGGGCCGCCCCAACTGATTCACGAACGAGTTGATCGCAGCCCGCTGGAGTGTCCCGATGAACATCCGCATACGCCTGACCTCGGCGGATCCCGGCCTGGTGGCCTTCGGTTGCTCACCGGGCCACGAGGCGCTTCGCAGCCTGCATGTGCTCGGCTCGGTGAAGCGGCATCCGCTGCACATTTCCTGGACGCTGAAAGCACGCGAACGCATGAACGCCGATCTCCGGGACGAGGCGGACAAATTCGCTTTCTGGTGCCACGGCCGTCCGCTGGGTTTTCCGCGAATCTGGCGCCCGGGGGAAGTATCGACATGGCCGGACGAGTTGGCGGCGCTGCGCGACGCGCCGGTCGAGCATTACGCGGAAGAGTTGCTCGCCGGGGCCCTGGAAAGGAACGGACGTGCCTCTCGGGTCCGGTTGGACGAGTTCCTGGCCGATCCCGCCTTACGCGAGGGGGCGATGAACGCCGTCCAGGCGCGGCACCCGGCCTCGCTGCCCGTTCTGCGGGAGCTCATCGACGATCCCGAGCGCTCCCGCGGACGGTTCGCCGGATTCCTGTCCGCGTACTGGGACGCCTGTCTCGCCCCGGAGTGGCCGTCCCTGGAGAGGTATCTGCTGGCCGACATCGCCCGGCGCAACGGCGTCGGGCACCGGCATGGCCTGGCGCCGATGCTGGACGGGCTCGCCCCTCATTTGCGCGTCATCCAGGAGGGGGACGAGCTGCTGATCGCGTCGGCACGCAGCCGCGCCGCCGCGCCGATGGAGTTCACGCTCGGCCGGCAGGACCGGTTCTTGCTCACGCCCTCCCACTTCGCCTGGCCCCTGGTCGCCGTCACCGGCCACCATGACCGCGAGGCGGGCCGCGAACGGCGGAGCGTGCACGTCACTTACGCACTGGACGCAATGCAGCGCAAGGCCCACCCGCCGGTCCCCCCGGACGACCTGCTCCAACTGCTCCGCGCCGCCGCTCACCCCACCCGGCTGCAGATGCTCCAACTCCTGGCCGCGTACCCGCGATCCACCCGCGAACTCGCCGGCCTGATCGGCCTCACCGAGGCCGCCATCTCCAAACACCTGAAACTCCTGGCCGAGGCGGGCTGGGCGAATCCCGAGCGGCACAGCTACTACGTGTACTACCGGCTGGCCCCGGGCACACACGACCGGCTCACAGACGCCCTGGAGGAACTGCTCGGCTGAAACCGGGGCGTCCCGCAGCCGGCTTTGTTTGTTTGAGCATGGTTCGGTCGTCCAACCGCTTCCGGCCCCGATGCGAGACCGGCAGCAGCGCCGGAGGGCCTGTCCAGCCAACGGCGTGACTCTGTTGGCGATCTTCGATGCGTGCTTGTGCGCCTGGAGATGACCGCGCCTCGTACCCCGGCGCCTGGCAATCGAAGGCACCGAGGCGGGTGCGGCCGTGCTCGCGGTAGGGCGAGGGATCCCTTGTCGAGGGTTCGGACAACATCACCAGCAGAGTTACGGCATGGGGACCAACCGCCTGTTCGCGCTTCGACGTACGCCACCACGATCGCGCTTCAGCACAACGAGCCAGCACCGCCGCGCGGGACCACACCCACTTACCGTGCAAGATCCCACGCCGTGAAGCGATCCAAGTTGCATACTGCACGCGGGGGACTCGGCCGGTTGACGGTTTGAAGGAGTCTTCAATTGCGCACATGAATTTCCGGGTACAGGACCAGACGGGCCGCCCGACGGGTTGTGGAGGTCGGTCGGCTCTGGTCGTGTGCGGTCGGTCGCGTTCGTCGGGGAGGCGGTCGACGCCAGGCCGGATGCGCGTTGTGCGCGTCCGGGGATCCGGGAGGTCGCCGCGTGGACGTATCCGCAGAGTCGGTGCGTGCGCGGGTGCGCCGTGCCCGGGAGGCACTTGCGGACGCTGCCGAGGGCCAGGACCCCCGTGCCGTTTCCGCCGCGCTGGACGAGTTGGAGGGCGCCCTGCAGTCCGCCCGGGACAACGGCGTGGCCATTCCGGCGGCCGGCGAGGACCAGGAGCCCGGGCGCCCGGGGGCGCCGCGGGCCGACGGCGGGTCGGACGGGCGCGGAAGGGGTTGAGCGCGGTGCCGGTTCCGCTGTACCAGGCGAAGGCGGAGTTCTTCCGGATGCTCGGCCATCCGGTACGCATCCGGGTGCTGGAACTGCTCCAGGAGGGGCCGCTGCCGGTCCGCGACCTGCTGGCCGCCATAGAGGTGGAACCGTCCAACCTCTCCCAGCAGTTGGCCGTGCTGCGCCGCTCCGGGATCGTCACCTCCGAGCGGGACGGCTCCACGGTCGTCTATCAACTCGCGGGCGGCGACGTCGCGGACCTGATGCGGGCGGCGCGCCGCATCCTCACCGAAATGCTGGCCGGGCAGCGGGAACTGCTGGACGAATTGCGCGAGGCGGAGGCCGCCGCCTCGTAAGGCACGCTCCGCAGCCGCCCCGGCCGAGCGCGGCCGGATCATTCGAGTGCGAAGACCTCGTGGTCGGCGGCGGCGGTTCCGAGGCGGTGCAGGAGCACGCTCGTGATCGCCGGGTCGACCTTGAGGGTGATGCCCCAGAGGAAGAAGCCGTGGACGATGCCCTGCCGTATGCCGAGCCACGCCTCGTCCCACTTGGGTGCGTCCACTCCGGCGGCGGCCAGGGCGTCGAGGTAGTGGCGCAGGAGGTCCTTCTCGGTACGCCGGCGGTCCTCGACGGTCAGCACCGACGCGATGTGGTAGCCGACGTCGAGGTACCAGGGGCCGCGCTGCACGAGCTGCCAGTCGACGAAGGCGGGGTGCCCGTCGCTGTCGAGGTAGAGGTTCCCGACGTGGGTGTCGCCGTGGACCACGGTCCAGGGCGAGGCATCCTCGGCACGTGCGGCCATGTTCCGGTACGCCGCGAACAGCGCATCGGCGTCGCGTACTTCCGCCGGCACCCCGGCGCCGATCTCCGACTCGAAGTTGCTGCGGATCTCCGGCAACCCGCGTCGGGTGGCGTACGAAGCGAGCCGCGGCGCCAGCCAGTTGGCGGTGGCCGCCTGCTCGTCCCCCCAGCCGGAGGCGTGCAGCAGCGCGAGTTGGGACAGGCTCTCCGCCGCCAGGTCAGGGGTGTAGTCGGCGGCGGCGTCGAGGAACACGGCGCCCCGGTGGACGACGTCCTCGGTGATGACCACGTTGTGCTCCGACTCGCGGTCGACGTCGGCGTACACGCTGCTCAGGGTGCGCACGCCGCTGCGGGCCGCGAAGTGGCGGTAGAAGGAGACCTCGAAGAATCCGGCGTGGCGGGCCGGCCAACCGGCCTCGGAGAAATACCCCTTGGCCCACAGAATCGGGGACAGGCCCTCGGGGACGCCCCCTTGGCACTCGATACTGAACGACGCGTTCGTCGCCACGCGACTGATCACGGGGCCCGGCGTCACGTCGGTGACCACGATGCCCGGAAAGCGCGCGGACAGCGCGCTGCCGAGCCAGGACGGCGACATGAGGTCCGACAGCGTCCGCGGAACGGGAGGAGCGGGCCGAGTCATGGACATGGCACACCGATCGCTAGTATTTGATCATGTCGCTGGGATTCTATCCATCGACATGTGCGCGCGGTAGAGCCCGGAGCCGCCCACGCGGTCACTGCGCACGAAGTCCTCGACAAGCCCTGGTCTCCAGGGACATCCACGTCCTTCCACGGACGGCCGCGCGGGTCGTACGAGTGGGTCCGCGCCGGCAGGCCGAACAGCACCCGCCGGTAAGGTTCGAGGATCGGTCGGCGGTGCTGCAGGTGGTGCGAGCTGGTGCGGGGCGCGGTGCGGGTCAGGCGCCGGCGGCCCGCTTGACCAGATCGGCGACGGCGCCCGGCTGCGAGACGTAGACGGCGTGGCTGCCGGCGACCTCGACGGTCTGGGCACCGACGCGCTCGGCCATGGCGCGCTGGGCGGGCGGCGGGATCATGCGGTCGTCGGACGCGACCAGGTACCACGCCGGCTTGGTGCGCCAGGCGGGCTCGGACACGGCGCCGGTGAGAGCGTCCACGCCCCAAGGGACCTGGGAGTCGGCGAGGAAGGCGGCGTCCGCGAGGGGGAGGTCACCGGCGAAGGACGCCGCGAACTTGTCCCGGTCCGGGAACAGGAAGCCCTGGTCGGGGGGCAGGATCGGGGGGACCGGAGCGCCGGGGGGCGGGTCGGCGATCAGGGCGTTGACCGACTCGCCCTTGTCCGGGGCGAACGCGGCGATGTAGACGAGGGAGGCGACCTTCTCGAGGTTGCCGGCTTCGGTGATCACCACGCCGCCGTACGAGTGGCCCACCAGGGTGACCGGGCCGGGCAGTTGGTCGATGACCTGCCGGGTGGCGGCCACGTCGCCTTCCAGGGAGATGGTGGGGTTCTGTACGACGGCCACCTTGTAGCCCTCGGCCGTCAGCGCCCGGTAGACCCCCAGCCAGCCCGAACCGTCCACGAACCCGCCGTGGACCGGGACGACACTCCCGCGCGACACGTTGTCGCTCATCATTCCTCTAGTGGTGTCCGGGCCGGAAACCACGGCCCATGTCCGCACTGTAGGAACCGGCCGAACACACCGCTTCCGCAAAATGACGTAGTTCGGTGACGTAGTTCGACGACGCAGCGCGGTGAGTTCGGGGCGGTCGATCAGGCCGCGCAGCCGCCGCGTGTCGCCGTCGCCAAGGCGTTGCAGCGCGAGTGCCATCAGTACGGTGTGCTTGCCCGCGCGCAGGTCCTCGCCGACCGGCTTGCCCAGGGTGGCCGGGTCGCCGTAGACGCCGAGCAGGTCGTAGCGGAACTGGAAAGCCTCGCCCAGGGGCCGGGCGTACGCCGTCAGCGCCGCGACCGTCCCGGGACCCGCGTCGGCCAGCAACGCGCCGATCTGCAAAGGTCGTTCGAAGCTGTAACGGCCGGACTTCAACCGCACGATCGCCAGCGCGGGGGCCACCTCGGGCGTCGGCTCGCCGGTGGCCAGCAGGTCCCGGTACTGCCCGTGCATCAGCTCTTCGCGCATCGCGGCGACCACCGGGCCGAGCACGCGCCACTGCGGCGGCGTCGTGACGGCCGTGTGGAGCAGCTCGTCCGACCAGGCAAGTGCGAGGTCGCCGGTCAGGATCGCCGCCGCGTCGCCGAACGCGCCCGCATCCGCCCGGTCTTGGTGGCGTACGGCGAACACCCGGTGCACCGTGGGCTGCCCCCGGCGGGTCCCGGAACGGTCCATGACGTCGTCGTGGATCAGCGCGAAGGCGTGGAACAGCTCCAGCGACGCCGCCACCGACACCGCTGCCGGAGTCAGCGGTTAGGGAGTCGCCGCGGACCAGCCCAACGCACACAGCAGCGGCCGCAGCCGTTTGCCCCCTGCGCTCACCATGCCCGCGACCACCTCGACCGGCTCCGCCGCGACCGCATCGGCGGCATCCGCACGCTTGCCGTCCGGGAAAGCGGTCAGGAACTCGTGTACGGCGGAGCGCGTCGACTCCCGCCATCCGGCGTGCGCACCCGCGGACGGCGGTGCCCCGCCACCGTGCCCGAAGGCTCCCACGACGGTCATCTCATAGCCTTACTGCTGACCTCGGCGCGGCACCGTACAGGCCGGCGCTCCCGGGCACCGGTCGAGCACGCCGCCCTCTGCAGGATCACCGGTCGGAACCGCCCCCACTCAAGCGCACGCCCGGCGCCCGGCGGCACGCCACCGCGCACCGCGGGCGCGCCTGTCGGCCGGCGCAGTTCGGCCGTACGAACCGTCCACCCCCGGCCGCGGGGCAAAACGCGCGTTCCAGGCTCGACGGGATGAGTGATTATGAGCCGGTCTTCAAACGCAGCAAGTGGGGATCCAGCCGCTACGTCCACAACCACCCGGGCCCCGTGGGCATGGCCCTCATCGTCAGAATGCTCATCGGCGGCAGCGTCGTCATGGTCACGCCGGCCACCAGGACCGGGCCGTTCACGGTTCCCGATGACAGCTACTCGCCGCCCCGGCCGACCACCGACAACATCCGGTACTGGGCCCCTATCCACGCCTACCTCTCGACCCTGCGCTCCGCCTCACCCGGCGAATGAGACGAGCCTGTCCCCGAACACGGTCACCACGCACCGGCCGTCGCCGCACTGACGGGGGCTGAAGACTGCCGGGTTCCGGCAGTGCGTTGCGGCCGGGTGGGAGGGGACGATGCGGTCGAGTCGTTGAACGGTGGGGCGAAGGAGGATGCCATATGTGGGCCGGACCTGGGGTCGCGTGTGTGCTGCGCATTGCCGACGGGCGTGTCACCTACCCGGACGGGACGGCGGCCGGGCGGGTGGTGGCGCAGGCGCCGGGCGGAGTGGCGGCGCTGCGGCGGGCGTTCGCGCGGAACCCGGAGAACGCGCGGCTGGACGTCGTGGTCTACGCCGCGGCGGGGCACCCCCTGCTCTGCGTCGTCAAGCACCGGTCGACCCGCGCGCGTGTGGACGTGAACGGCCCGAGCGGCGATCCCGTGGGGTGGATCGAGAAGAGCAAGGGCCTTGTTCGCAAGACGTACCAGGCCAAGGACGCCTGGGGACGGGTGGTCGGCGAGGTCCGCGACCAGAAGCCGACGCGCCTTGAACCGCACTACTGGGCGTTGCTGCACGCGCCGGACGGAACGGCGGTCGGACGTCTCACCCAGCGCACCGAGGTACGTCCGGGCGCGGTGATGGCCGGACTCGCCCGCAACCACCGCACGTGGTGGGAGGCGGACTTGGGGCCGAACGTCGCCGAGCCGTTCCGGACGCTGGTGGTGGGCTTCGCGGGCGTCGTCGGGACGGTCACCGGTCTGGACGCCCGACCGCCCGGACTGGGCGACGTGGCCGGGCAGTTCACCCCCTGATGGCCGAGCACGCGGAGCATCCGGAGCGCGCGGAGCCCTTGGAGCACTTCGAGGGCTCCGCGCGTAGGCAAGCGCAGCGGCGGCGGTACTGCCGGCATTCCGGTAGGGACGGCCGCCGGTGTGACCGGTGCCGTTCCGCCCTGCGACGGAAGGTGTGGCTGTCGGTGCTCGTCCTGGCGGCGGCGGCAGTGGTGTTGGCGGTGTTGAGCGTGGGAACAAGTCTCGCGCTGGCCGACCATGTCGAGGAGGACCGCGCGTACCGCGACGCGCGGCCTTGCGCACCGGCTGACGGTGAGGGCCGCGACCGCGCGTGCCTGCGGAGCGTACCGGCCGTGGTGCGTGCGGTGATCGACGTCGGCGGACGGAACTCGCGTCACGAACTACAGCTGACCAGTGCGGAGTTCTCGTACCGTAGCGTGCCGGTCAATGCCTCCGGCCCCCTGCTCGGACAGGTCGCCAGGGGTGACACGGTGTCGGTGACCCTGTGGCGCGACCGCGTCGTGGAGGTGCGCGCGGTGGGCCGTACCGAGGCCACCAGGGACACGCCCTACGAGGACGCGGTCGGCGCCGTGGTGGTGATCGGTCTGACCGTTCCCCTGGTTCCCGTGTCGGCACGGCTCGCGCTGTGGCTGGTGCGCCACCGCCGCGCCGTCGTGGCGGACGAGGTCAACGCCCTGGTGTACGCCTGGGCGCCGGTGGACGCCGGGCTGTCGGCCGCCGCCCTGGCATCGCTCGTCGGGTCCTTGGCCGCGCCGGGGCTCGGGTTCGGCGCGGGCCTGGCGACGCGCTCGGTCGTCGTCGCGGTGTTCGCGGCGCTCGCGTTCGCGGGTGGTTGGGCGGCGGCACGGTCCCTGGCTCCGGCCATGCGGCGGCGCGAGGCCGCCCGCACCGCCGGCACCGGTCAATGATGAGCCGTCAGTGATCCCACGGCATGCCCCGGCCGCGCCTCCAGCGGGTGCGACTGGGCGAACTCCACGTGCCTGCGGGCGAGTCCGTGCGTACCGTCGACGTCGCCCGCGGCGATCAGGTCGACGAGTTCGCGGTGCACGTCGAGGCCCGCGCGGATGCGCTCGGTGAAGTCCGAGCCCTCGGGGACCTCGTCCACCCAGTGATGCTCGTGCGCCGACCAGAGCGTCTCGGCCGTCCCGAGCAGCAGTTGCATTGTCGTGTTGCCGCACAGCTCCACCAGGCCCTCGTGGAAGTCGCGGCAGGCGCGTACGAACGCGGGTAGGTCGTCCGTCAGTTCCACGCTGCGGGCGTGCAGTTCCCTCAGGCGCGGCACCACTTCGACCGCGCGGTCCTCGCGCGCCGCGCACATGCCGGCGCACGTCGGTTCGAGGTTGCGAACGGCCGCCGCGAGGTCCTCGAGCGGTACGCGGCGGCTGCGCAGCACGAGCCCGAAGGTGCGGGCGGCGTCGACCTCGCTCGGCAGTTGGACCGCCAGGCCGCCGGTGTTGCCCCGGCGTACCGACACCAGGCCCTCGGTCTCCAGGATGCGAATCGCCTGCCGCAACGTGGTCTGGCCGACCTGGTACTCGACCAGCAGCTCGCTCTGCTTCGGCAGCAGGTCACCGTCGCGCATGCCGCCGTCCAGGATGCGGTCGCGCAGCACGTTGGCCAGTTCCTCGGCCACGCTCAGGCCCCGCACCCGACCCCCGGTCGACCTGGCGCTCCCTGGTGTCGCGGTGCTCACGGGCGGCTCTCCTTCTCGTGGTCCTCGGCTTGGCGTTTCCTCGGCTGCTTCGCGGTCCTCGGCCGGCTCCGCGGTCCTCGGCTTCGGCGTCCTCGTCCGCGCGCCCATCGTACGGAGCGGCCCCCTGTATTGCCTTAATTAGCTAACATAGCTAACTTAGCCAAATCAGTGAATGGAGGATTCCGTGACCACCGAAGACAGCCGCTACACGGTCATCTCGTCCGACGGCCATGCGGGCGCCGACCTGCTCGACTACCGGCCGTACCTGGATCGCGAGCACCACGAGGAGTTCGACCGCTGGGCGGCCCAGCTCGTCAACCCGTTCGAGTCCGAGCACCTGCTCAGCAAGGCGCAGGACTGCAACTGGGACAACACCGTGCGGGACGCGGACCTGGCGACGCAGGGCATCGTCGGCGAGGTGCTCTTCCCGAACACCGTGCCGCCGTTCTTCCCCCAGACCCAGTTCTTCGTCCCGCCCCCGCCCTCCGACCGGCGCGAGTACGAGCAGCGCTGGGCCGGCCTCCAGGCGCACAACCGCTGGCTCGCCGACTTCTGCGCCCAGGCACCAGGCCGCCGGGCCGGCGTCGCGCAGATCATGCTCAACGACATCGCGGACGCCGTCGCCGAGGTGCGCCGGGTCAAGGAGGTCGGCCTGTTCGGCGGCATCCTGGTGCCCGGCATACCGCCCGGCTCCGCGCTGCCCCCGCTGTTCGACCCGGTGTACGACCCGATCTGGGCGGCCTGCGAGGAACTCGACGTCCCCGTCAATCTGCACAGCGGCGGCGGCGTCCCGGAATACCCGCACGACCCGCGCGGACTCGCCGTGCTGCTCTCCGAGATCACCTGGTTCTCCAACCGCGTGCTCACCCACCTCGTCTTCGGCGGGGTCTTCGAGCGCTTCCCGGGGCTGAAGGTGGCGTTCACCGAGCAGGGCTCGGCCTGGGTGCCGCGCGAACTCGCCAAGCTGGACCAGTTCGTGCGCGTGATGCCGCTCGACGGCACCGCCCAGCATTTCTTCGGCGGCGAGATGATCCGCGGGCTCAGCCTGCTGCCGAGCGAGTACTTCGCGCGGAACTGCTTCCTCGGGTCCAGCCCACTGCGCCCCGCCGAGTGCGCGATCCGGCACCAGATCGGGGTCGACCGGATCATGTGGGGTGCCGACTACCCGCACGCCGAGGGGACGTTCCCGTACACCCTGGAAGGCTTGCGGCTGACCTTCGCCGACGTGCCCGAGGACGAGGTACGCGCGATGCTGGCCGGCAACGCCGCCCGCTTCTACGGCTTCGACCTGGACGCTCTCGCGGTCCCGGCCGCCGCGTGCGGGCCGCGCGTCGCCGACGTCGCACGGCCGTTCGGCCGGGACGAGGTACCCGCGGACGCGCTGGGCTCGGTCTTCATCGACCACTTCGGCGCGGAACACCCGGCGCTGGCCGGATAGTTCGAACCGTACGCGCCCTCCGCGCCACCACCGCGTCCGGGGCGCCCCGCGCGACCGCCTCCCCGCCGGTGGCCCGCCGCCCGTACCCCGCTCTTGCCCCCCCGCCCGTGAACCGCTCGCTACGACCCGCCGCGCGGCCGGGGGGTCAGGGCGGGATAAGGGGCGCCGGGCGCGGTGGTGGCGTACAGCGCGATGGTGAGCGGCCGCAGTCCGCTGAGGCGCTGGTCGTCGTCCTCCTCGTCGCGGTCCTGCGGCAGGCCGGTGATGAGGTCCCGGCGCAGCAGCGGCTCCGCGGCGCGGATGTGGGAGCGGACGGTCTTGGTCGCGATCCCCAGGTGCGCGGCGGCCGCGTCGGCGTTGAACTCGGCGAGGACCCAGGTGCGCAGGGTGCGGACCAGGTCGCGGCGGTCGTCGGCGAGCGGCCGCAGCATCTGGTCCGCCCAGATGCGCACCTGCTGGTGCGTCAGCACGTCGTGCAGGGACACATCCGCCTCGGGGGAGTGCGGCGCGGGGGGAGCGGGCGGCTGGGGGAGGGAGCTGACGATCTGGATGGCCAGCGACAGAACGATGCGGTCCAGCGTGCGCTCGGGGTCGAGGCCGACCGCGGCGCACACCTGGTTGACGCGCCGGGCCACGGTGTTGCGGTGCACACCGATGACGCGCGCCGCCGCGGATGTGCGGAACTCCACTGCCAGCGCGGTGGATTCCAGGATCTGGCTGCCCGATCTGGAGGTGGCCAGGATGGGCCGTAGGAAGGCCTCGGCCCAGGTGTGTGCCGGGACGGCGGGGAGCACGTCCACGAGGGTCGGCGTACGTGTCGCGCTGATGACCGTGCGCTCGGGGTGGTGGGCGGCACGTGCGAGCGCGTCCGCGGCTTCGCCGTATGCCTGGCCGATCCCGGCGAGCGGGTGCACCGGGCTGCCGCCCACAGTCACCCCTGAGGAGCCGAACGTCTGGCGCAGCGATCTGAGTTCGCCCTCCGAGTCGTGCTCGGGGTGCTGCGGCGCGACGATGATGATGTGCTGGTGGAACGCGGGGCAGCGGACCGCCAGGGCGTTCCGGTCGAGTCGGCGTTCCACGTCGGCCATGACCGCCTCCCGGTCCGCGCGGGCGCAGTCGACGATGAAGACCCGCGTGGTCTCCACGTCGAGGAGACCGGGCGCGATGCCGGCCAGGACGCGTTGCGCGTGGGTGGCGTTGCCGGTCATCAGGAGCTGGAACGCCGACAGCCGGATGCCGCGGACCGCGGTGGTGACGCTCGCGGTGTCGGCCTCCCGGTGGTGCGGTGCCAGTGCGAAGGCGAGCGTGGTGGCCGCGTGCCCGGTGAGGTTGCGGTCGGCGCGTCCCAGGGGTTCGTCGGTGGCGACGATCAGCACGTGGTCGGCGCCCACCGGGACGGTGCCGGCGAACAGGCCGGTGGGTGTCGTCTGGAGCGGACGGTCCGGGCGCTGCATGACCGACGCGAGGGTGAGCGGGGCGGTCGGCGGCGTGGCCGTGACGATGCCTTCCGGACCGCGCAGGACGACCTCCGCGCGCAACGCCTGCGCCAGCGCACGGGTGACACCGCCGACGGGGTCCGCGGTGTCGAGCTGCGCGATGAGGTCGCCGAGGGTCGCGGCGTGCCGCCTGGCCCGGTCGGCCGCGAGGTCGGCGACGCGCCGCGCGAGCCCGGACCGCCACGCGGACAGCGGGCGGGTGGAGGTCAGCAGAGGGAAGCGGTGGCGCGTCGCCGCGTCCCGGATCCAGGTGACGGCGTCGCCGCCGGGGAAGTCGGCCAGGACGAGCGCTGCCGCACGGCCGACCGCGAGGGCACCCAGGAGTCGGTCGACGGCCTGGAGTTCCCCGGCGTCGGAGACGATCAGGGCTTGCGAGATGTCCGAACCCATCCACTGGCTGCCGGACAGGATCAGCGCCCGGTGCACCTCGCGGTCGGCGGCGATCGCCGGATCCGGCCCCTGCGGCGCCAGTCCGTACTCCGGTATGGCGGTCACGTCACGCAGAGACAGCATGTCCCGTCGTCACCCCTTTCTCGTCCGTTCGTGTGTCGGCGCCGCCCGCGTACGCGCTGCCCGCGTTTGCGCCGGTCGCGTGGGTAACGGCAGAAGTGTCCACGACACCATCGGCGCCGCCGCCAGCGGCCCCGGTCACGCCGTCGCGGCGGTCCGGGGCGAACACCACGCCCAGGTGCACGGGACACTGCTGGAACGGGCCGGGCCTGCCGGTGATGACCCGCGTCGGTGTCGACAGGTCCCACAGCGCGTCGACGACCGTTTCGATCGCCGCCTCCGCGACGGTCGCGGCCAACGCCTGCGCCGGGCAGTGGTGCGGGCCGGCCGACCACGCCAGGTGGCTGCGGTCCCGCGGCCGGCCGCGACCGGGGCGCGCGGGGTCGGTGCCGACGGCGGCGTGCCCCACCAGAACAGGCACCCCCGGCGCCACGACGACGCCGTGCAGGATCGCCGGACGACGGGCGTAGTGCACCGACGCGTTCGCCACCGGGCACCGCGCGGCGAGGGCGGCGTCCATCGCGCCGCGGATGGTCACCGCGCCGCCGACGAACTCCCCGGCGTACGCGGGTTCGGTCAGCAGCGCATGCAGCGCGGTGCCGATCCAGGCGGCCGTGGGCGCGATGCCGAGCAGAACCATGGAGGACAAAAGGAGTTCGACCTCGCCGGGGCCGAGCCGTGCCGGGTGCGCGAGCAGCCTCGACGTCAGATCGGCCCCGGGCGAGCCCTGCTTCGCCCGCACGATCTCGCGCAGCCGCCGCATGAGCTTCCCGGCCGCCTCCACCGAGTCCGGCCCGGCGTCGACCACCGACCTCGCGTACGCGCGGATCCGGTCGTGGTCGTCCGGGCAGCCGAGGACGTCGGCGACGGCGTGGCCGGCCACCTGGTCGGCGTACTCGGCCATCAGGTCCGCGTGCCCCCGAGGTGCGAACCCGCCGACGAGCGCCCGCCCGTGCCGCTGCACGCCGCGTCGGACGGCGTGCAGGTCGACGCCGGCCAGGCAGTCGTCCAGCACGCCGCGCAGCCGCTCGTGCTCGGGGCCGTCGACGTGCTGCAGGCCGCCCGGGCGCAGCAGGGCCAGGTGGGTCGTGGCGACGACGTCCGGCAAGGGGGTCCAGTGCTCCGGGCTCCGGGCGAAGTCCGCGCCGGTGAGCAGCTCGCGCGCCGCGGCGTGGTCGGTGACCACCAAGGCGCGTACGCCGGGCGCGATCTCGGCCCACGCGACGGGGCCCGCCGCGCGCAGCGACGCGTACGCGTCCTCGGGGCTTTCGCTGAACGCCGCGCCGTGCAGCCGCGGCAGCGCGGAGTGGTTCATGGGGTGTGGCTCCCTGCGGGGCGGAGGATGTCGGTGACCAGTGCGACCAGCGCGTGCTTGGCCGATTGCATGGTGCGCGCGTCGACGAAGACGAGCGGGCGGTCGTCGGGAAGGGTCAGGGCGTCGCGCAGCACCGCCTCGGAGTATCCGGGGGATTCCGCGAAGGTGTTGACGGCGACCACGTAGGGGACTCCGGCTTCCTCCAACAGGTCGATGGACGCGTACGACCGGTCGATGTGCCGGGTGTCGACCAGCACCAGGCCGCCCAGCGCGCCGGTCAGCAGCGACCGGATCATGGCCGCGAACCGCGGCTGCCCGGGGGCACCGAACAGGTAGACCGCGATGCCGCCGGCAAGGGTGCGCCGGCCGAAGTCCATGGCGACGGTCGTCGTGGACTTGGTGTCCACCGCCACGTCGTCGACCAGTTCGCCGGCGCGCGTCAGCCGCTCCTCGGTGCGCAGCGGGCGCATCTCGGAGACCGTGCCCACGAACGTGGTCTTGCCCACCCCGAACGCGCCCAGGACGACGATCTTCACCGAGCGCGCGCCGTCCGGCAGGTAGCCGCGCTCAGAGGCGCTGGAGGCCATGCAGAACCCTTTCCAGGAAATCCCGTTCGTGCGGTTGCGCACGCGGGACGAACGGATCGGCGGCACGCACGTGGCCGCCGGCGACCAAGTCGGCCGCCACCGCGCGCACCACGCCGCCGGGCAGCTCCAGGCGGGCGCTCACCTCCGCGACCGACAGCACGCCGGGCTCCAGCAGCGCCAGCACGCGCCGTGCCTGGACCGGCAGTCCGGCCACCGGGGCGGCAGGAGCCAGGGACAGGAGCGTCGCCATGTCGACGCGTGGCCGACCCCGCTTCGGGGTGCCCTCGTATCCGGTGCCGCCGTCCCAGCCCTCCCCGCCGTGGTACGCGGCGCCGACCTCCGCGGGGCCGTCCGTCGCGTCGAACGTCCCGTCGTGGTCCGGCGTGTCCGTGTCGGGGGAGATGACCGTGTGGGAACGGACGACGCCGCGGCGCGTGTGGCCGCCTCCGCCCGCGCCGGAGGTCATACCCGGGTCGGGAACTGGCGGTCCCGGGCCGCCAGGAACGGCCCCAGGGCCTTGATCAGCTTCAAGGCCTTGGACAGTGTCAACTGCACGTTCGGGCTGATCGAGTCACCCTCCACGGCGACCCCCAGCCCGCTGTTCCGGCCGGCCGCGAACAGCAGCACCGTGTACCGCGTGAAGTCCATGATCTGATAGCGCATCAGCAGGTTTTCCGGGGTCGTACGGCAGCAGTCGGCGAACGCGTCCTGCAGCGACGCGATGCCCGCGAAGGCCGCGCAGGACCGCTCCATCTCGTCCCGGCCGAGGCCGTCGGTGCCCGCGAGCGGAAGCCCGTCCGAGGAGAACAGCACGGCGGAGACGACGCCGTCGCCGAGCAACGCGTTGAGCTGCGGGCGCAGGTCGGCCGTGTCGGCGGTGACGTGCGGGAACTCGGACATCCTCGGCTCACCTTCCACTGTCGCTGTCGTCGTCGTAGCCGGCCGCCAGGACGCCCTGCAGCCGGGCGAACCCGTCGGCGAACACCCCGGGGTCGGGCACCTCTTGCTGCCGCGGACGCGTCTCGCGGCGCAGCGCCTCGCGCGGACGCCGCTTGGGCAGGCCCAGCGCGGTGCGCTCCGTCGACTCGTCCGACGCCGCGGAGTCGGACGACGGCCCGTGCACAGATGGCTCCTGCACAGACGGCCCCGGCGTGGAATGCCCGGGCACAGAAGGCTCCTGCGCAGACGGAACTTGTATGGCTGGCACCTGCGTGGCCGGCACCTGTGCGCGCGGCACCTCGGCGGCCGCCACCTGTGCGGCTGCCGCCTCGGGGTGTGGCGTCCCGGGGCCTGTCGCCTGGGGGAGCAGCCCCTCCGCCACCAGGTGCCGCACCGGGATCAGCAGGTCCGCCCGCACACCTCCGGAGGAGGACGGCGAGAGCCCGACCCGCAGGCCGTACGTCCGGCTCAGCCGTCCGATGACCGCGAAGCCGAGCCTGCCCGGGTCGGCCAGGGCGGTCACATCCGTCTCCCCCGAGGACAGCGCGCGCTCGGCCTCCTGGAGTTGGAGCGGGCTCATGCCCAGCCCGTGGTCGTCCACGGTCAGGCGCACGCCGTTCGGCACGAGCAGCACGTGCGTCTGGACGCGGCCCCCGGAGTAGGTGGTGGCGTTGTCCAGCAGTTCGGTCAGCGCCACGATGACCGGTTCCACGACCAGGCCTTCGACCACCGCCTCGCCGGTCTGCGCGACGTACGTGTAGTCGACCGAACTGCTGTGCAGGATGCGCCCGCGCGCGCTCTCCACGATCTCCGCGACGGTGCAGTTCGCGCGCTGGACGCCCGGCCACGACTCGGTCAGGATCCGCAGGCGCTGCACGGTGTGCGCGGCAAGGGTGACGCTGCGGTCCACGCCGGCCAGCGTCCGGGCGTACGCCGACCCGCGTCCCGACAGGCCCAGTTCGTCGTGGTCGTCGAAGGCGTTGTCGATGTCGCGCTGGGCACGTGTCAGGCTCGCCTGGATCTCCTCCGCGGCGACACGTACGCCCGCGCGCGCCGAGTCCGAGACCCGGCCCCGCACGGCGAACACCGCGTCCCGCATGGCCGCCTCGACCTGTTCGAGCCGGCCCGCCACCTCGGAACCGGTGAGCAGGTCGGGACGCCGCAGCCCGGTGGGCACCGCGGCCCGGGGTTCCCGGAGCCCCTGCGCGACGGCGGGCAGGCGTACGTCGACCAGGTGCTGCAACTCGGCCATCACCAGCTGGAGTTGCGACCAGTGCGTGGCGGCCTCGGTGCGGGCCTCCTCGACCTGCCGCCGCGCGTCGGCGACGGCTCGGTCGGCCGTGTCGGCGGCGCTCCGCTCGCCGAGAGCCGCGGTCTGCGCGGCGCGCTCCTGGGCCCGCCGGAGGCGCTGCGCCGCTCTGCGTTGTCCGGGCCGGTGCCCGAGCCAGGTCGCGGTGGCGGCCAGCGCCGCGCTGGAGGCGCCGACCCACACGTGCACGTCATCGATCATGAGCTCTCAGCCAATCGCCGGACCATCCGGATGAACTCGGCCGCCGCAACCGGCCTTTCCGTACGCTTTTCGGCACGCCTTCTCGTACGTCGTCCGTACGTCCTTCCGCACGCTCAGCCGCGCGGGTCCGCCGTGTCGGAGCGGGCCCGGGGGTCCCGGAACGGCGTGCCACTGAATCCAACGGGCATCGGTCTTCCTCGTCTGTGACGCCGCGCGGCCACGTGGCCGGATCCTGTCCCTCGGCCGGAGCTGCGGCGCCCAGCACGCTAGGGCATGCCCGGGTCGGCAACCACGGCCGTGGTGCACCATTTTCGGAGCGGAACAGGGCCGCGGTGCACACTTGCGGGCCCGAAACGGTGCGGCCATGCACACGTCCGGCCGCACGACAGGGCCGTTCGGCACCATGCACCGCGACCGCGACCGGCCCGATCGCAGTGTGCCCCTGTCATGAAAAGGGTGAAACGGCCATCCGCATCGTTGTCTATCCCGGGTGCGCGGCGTGAAGCCACGCTGTCTGGTTGGCGGTCCGGCGGCCTCGATCGCAGAATGAGGCCGCCGGCCAACCGGTGCGTTCGAGCCCGCGGGCGGAAACGCGGAGATGGTGCACGGGGTCCCTCCGCGGAGGTGAAATTTGTGCACCAGGGCCGTGGCAGCGCGGCGCCGTCCCCGCCTACCGTTCTCGACGCGGGCCGCGGAATCGCGGAAATCCCGTACCCCTGAACGAAATTGGCGTGGAAGTCGAGGAATATCGATGCCTGCTGGATTCAGTGTCACGACGATTCAGGACACACCCGCAAATGCCGTCGTGGACGGAATCACCATGCGTTTGCTGAAGGAGGGAACAGCCGAAGATCCTTCGGTGGTGATGGAGCTGACATTTGCACCGGGTGCCGCGTTCGGCGAGGACCGGCACGCGCGTCCGGAGATCCTGGTGGTCACCGAAGGCGTGCTGTCGGACGGCCACGCCGACCACCCGAAGGGGAGCGTGATCGTCGGCTCCCCGGGATCGGTGCACTTCCCTCGTTCCGCCGACGGCTGCAAGGTGCTGGTCGTCCATCCCGCCGGGGTGTAACCCCTAGCCTTGGTAGGGGTCTTCGAGCAGCGGGATGCACGGTGACAGCAGCGGCTCGGGGTGCTCGGTCAGCCGTCCGCGGACCATCCTGATCACGCGTACCTCGTTCTCGTGACCGGGGTCCTCGTCGTCGCGCACGTGGAGCAACCCGTACGACCCGGGCGCCCGTACGCCGACCTCGGCGAAGAACGCCAAAATCCCGGCGTCGCGGTGGTTCGGAAAGCCGCCGAAATGGACGAAGGCCTCTCCGTTCATCCATCGCAGGTCCAATAGATAGGGGCTGTCGATCTCGCGGATGCGCTCCCGGATTCCGTCGGCGATCCGGCGAATTCGGTCCACGTCGTGGTCCGCGTCTTCCGCGCCGGCGGTGTCCTGGACGTTGATCCACCCGTGGTACTCGAACATGGGCCGGACCCTACAGGCCCTCTCGGAGGCCGGCGGCCGCATTCCCGGCCTCCGAGAGATCGAGGGCTTCGGTCACGCTGAGCGGGATCCATCCGTCGACGCGGGGTGTCCATGACGCGTTCGTGGCCGACGCGGCGGGTTGCGCCGGCCAGGCGCACCGTTGTCCGGCGCCGCATGCCGGCGTACGAGGCTCCGACCATCAGGGCGTGCAGGTGGAAGGTCACGTGCGCGGATTCGCCGGGGGCGGGCGTGACCCGGTGAATCCGGCCGGCCGACCGGTCGGACGGACGACCGGGGCCACGGGCGGCCGATCGCTCGTGAAGGCGCCGCCTGGCGACCGGGTCGCGGCGCGACCGGCGGACAGTGAGAGGATCCGCGCATGAGCACGCCGGACGGCCCCACCGACCTGGTGGGGATGCGCGAACGCAACCTCGCCCTGGTGCTGGCGGAGATCGACCGCAGCCAGCCGGTGACCCGGGCCAGGCTCGCGGAACTCACCGGCCTGACCAAGACCACCGTCTCCGCCCAGGTGGCGGCGCTCACCGGGCTCGGCATCGTCAGCGCCGACGACCCGGTGCCCGGCGGCCGCGGGCGGCCCGGCGCCCCGGTGTCCGTGGCGCCCGGCCCGATCGCCGGGCTGGGTCTGGAGATCAACGTCGGCTACCTCTCCGCATGCGTCGTCGACCTGACCCGCCAGGTGCGCATCCGCCGGACCGTGGCCCGCGCCGAGGCCGGCGACCGTCCTCAGGACGCCGTCGCGGCGCTCGCGAACCTGGCCCGCCTCGTCACGCGCCAGGCGCGGCGCGCCGGGCTGGTACTCGCCGGAACGACGGTCGCCGTTCCGGGAGTCATCGACGGGAAACTCGTCAATGCCCCCAATCTGCGCTGGGACGCGCTGCCCGCGGCCGACTTCCTCTCCGACGCGATCCCGAGCCGGCCCCTCCCGATCACCGTCGACAACGAAGCCAACCTCGCCGCGCTCGCCGAGCTGTGGTTCGGCGCCGGTCCCGGGCTCGGCGACTACGTCCACGTCTCCAGCGAAACCGGCATCGGTGCCGGAATCGTCGTCTCCGGAGCGCTCTTCCGCGGCGCGCACGGCGCCGCCGGAGAACTCGGCCACGTCATCGTCGCCCCGGACGGGCCGCCGTGCCGCTGCGGCGGCCGCGGCTGCCTGGAGCAGGTCGCGGGACTGGACGCGCTGCTGTCGGTGGCCGGCATCCGGGTGCCCGCCGGCGCCAACCCCGACGCCGCGACACTCGGCACCGCGATCCCCGACCGGCCGCCCGGTGCCGGCGCGGCCGAGCTGGTGCGCCGCCTCGAAGCCGGCGACCGGCGCGCCCTCGACGCGGCCCGGCAGGCGGGACGCGGACTCGGCGTCGCGCTCGTCGCGGTGGCGAACCTGTTCGACCCGGCGTCCATCGTCCTCGGCGGTCTGCACGCGCAGATCGCCCCTTGGACGACTCCCCATATTGCCGCCGCCCTGGAGGCCGGCGGAGGTCGGCTGCGGGGCCGGAGCCCCGCCCTCCGAACGTCAGAGGTCGCGGACGGCGCCGTCCTGGGCGCCGCCGGAGAGGTCGTCGCGCGCATCCTCGCCGACCCGCTGGCCGTGGCGCGGCAGGAACGAGCCAGGTAGGCCCGCCTCCCGCTGCGGGGCAGCCCCGGCACTGGGCCGGGACCGCTAGGCGGCGCCTGCGCAGGCCGGTAGCGGGCCCGGCGGAACTGTGAGGGTAAGGCCCCGTGCTCACCCCGCGGCCCGGTCACGATGCGGAAGGACCTGCGGTTCGGGCTTAGCCGGAGTCCGGCAGTGACGTCCCCAGGCGCGTGGCTACCGTCGTCCCAGCGTGGACCGCACGTGCGTACTTCTTCGTGCAGGTCACGCAAGGCTCGCTGATCCGCAGTGCCAAGGCCGGTGCAGGCCGACGTCCGCGTCCGCCTCCGCGGCGGCTGCGAAGCCGGCCGTACGGTCGACGCCCGCATGCTGCGCAAGCAGGACAGCTGGCTGATGCCGCAGAAGCAGCACATCGCATACGCCGGCACCGGCGCGGGGGAGGCCATCGCCGTCGGGATCCGGATGGGCCTGTTCTGCGTGATCGTCGGAGTCCCGTTCGTCGCCTCGTCCTTGGTTCTCCCCGTGCTCGTCGTGAGAACACTGGCATCCTGCCCCTGCCGCGACCCGAAGTGACTTGGCGCCCGCGGGATCACCGGAAGTCGAAGACCGACCAGCAGATGTCGTTGCGCAGGCGCTGGTCGTCCAGGACGAGTTCGCGGATCTCGTCGGGCAACTGATCGCGCTGCCACCGGCACTCCAGGCGCCCGGCGCTCTCCGCTTCGTCCGCCGGAGCGGCCGCACGCGCGGCCTTGATCGCGTAGGCCGCGGCACCGAGTTCGTGTGCCGCGACGTGCGCCACGACCGCGGCCTGGCCGGCGGCGAACGCCGCGTGCCGGGCGGCCCCGGTCAACACGCGCGCCGCGGCCATGGCGTGGCCGCCCGCCGCTCGGGACTCCGACATCTTGACCTCACCGCGGGTCCACGCCCGGACCTGCGCGATCGCCGCGCGGGGGCGGGGGTCCGACGGCTGGACCGCCTCGAAGAGGGGCAGCACGTGCTCCGCGCAGGCGGCCGCCCATCGGGCCAGGAGCCGGTGGTCGGCGTCGGTGAGCGTGCCCCCGCGCCGAATCGTGGCGAAGCGGGGGTCGCGCTCCTTGGGCAGGATCACCGTCCGACCCTAACCGGACACCGTGAAGGACCCGAAAGCCGAAGCAATGCGGCCCCACCGGGACGGGCCCGTGCCGGTGTACTTCGAACGGGTGAATTCGGGGTGGGTCGCCGCATCGCGACCCATCCGGGCGGAGGGGCGCGCCGAACCTGCCGCACGTGCCCGCGACCGGCGGGCCGGACGGAAGGAGCCGTGGTGGCAGAGCCCATCGACACCCGGCTGTTGCAGGGCCTCACCGAGCAGTCCGAGGACCTGCACAGCGACGCGACGCGGTTGACCCGCGCCGCACTCGACGAATACGCCGACACGGCGGCGGAGCGGTACGGGCGCCGCCGCTGGTGGCGTCCCGGGTTCCTGGGCGGCGTGGCCGCCGGCGCGGTCCTGCTGGGCGCCGGCCGGGCCACCGCGGCGAGCGCCGCGGACGACGTGATGGCGCTGCAGACCGCCGCCTCGCTGGAGAACCTTGCGGTGAACGTCTATACGGCCGCCGCCGGACTGCCGTTCATCCAGACCGGCAACGCGGTCGTCAAGGCGTTCGTTGAGAAGACGAACGCGCAACACGCCGCCCACGCCCGGGCGTTCAACGCCGCCGCGGTCAATGCTGGCGGCAAGCCGCAGCCCGGGCCCGATCCGAGGTACGCGGCCGTCGTGCAGCAGGCGCTGCCGACGATCAAGGGCCCGGCAGATGTGGTCAAGCTCGCGATCACGCTGGAGGACGTCGCGGCGCAGACGTACACCAAGAACGTTTCGCAGGTCTCCGAACCGGCGCTGCGCCGCCTGTTCGGGTCGGTGGCGCCGGTCGAGGCACAGCACAAGGCGGTCCTGCTGGCGGTGCAGGCGCTGCTGGCGGGCAATGCCGCCGACCTGGTCGCGTTGCCGCCGGACGCCGCCAAGCTTCCGGCCGCCGCCGGGTCGGTCGGGTTCCCCGACGCCTTCTACCCCACCAAGGACGCCTCCCCGATCGATGAAGGGGCCGTGAAGTGAAGCGCGACCGACAGCAGTTCGACGGCACCGAGGCGGAACTCGCGGCCCTGACCCGCGAGGTCGACGAGGCCCACCGGGCGACGCTTCCGGCGATGTACACGGCGGCCGCCGAACTCGGCGCCCAGGCCGGGGAGAAGCGGCACGCCGCGAGACGCGGCGCGGACGAGGGCCTGCCGGACGCGGGCCTGGACCGCCGCCGGTTCCTGCGCGGGCTGGGCGTGGTGGGCCTGTCCGCGTTCGCGCTCGCCGCGTGCAGTGACGACGACGGGAAGGGCTCGTCCGCCGACCCGAAGGCCTCGGCATCGGGGCAGGCCGCTCCGGCTCCGTCCGGCACGTACACCGGCGACCTCCAGGTCGTGGCGCTCGCGGCGGCCTTGGAGAACCAGGCGGTGGGCGCGTACCAGGCCGCGATCTCGGCCGCCGGGGCGGGCAAGCTGGGCACCGTACCCCCGGCCGTGGCGAACTTCGCGACCACCGCGATGGCCCAGCACGCCGACCACGCCAAGGTGTGGAACAACGTGCTCACCCAGGCCGGGAAGCCGCCGATCACCGGCGTACCGCTCAAGAGCCAGGCCGCGGTGACCGACGCCCTCGGCAAGGTCACCGACGTGCCCGGCGTCGCGAAGCTGGCGCTGCAACTGGAGGACCAGGCCGCGCAGACCTACCTGTTCGCGCAGTTCAACGTCACCACGCCCGCCGGGATCGAGACGGCGGCGACGATCGCGCCGGTCGAGGCCATGCATGCGGCGATCCTGCGGTACCTGCTCGGCGAGTACCCGGTTCCCGACGACTTCCTGCCGGTCGACAAGGCGGCCAAGCCGGACGACCTCACCGTCTGACGGCGCGGCCGACAACCCGGCCCCGCGCACGCCCCCGCCGGGGACAGGCCCGAAAGCCCTGTCCCCGGCGGGGGCCGGCGGGGTCCAGCACACACAGCCTG
The DNA here is from genome assembly GCF_053592165.1 of Streptodolium elevatio. Taxonomy (NCBI): domain Bacteria; kingdom Bacillati; phylum Actinomycetota; class Actinomycetes; order Kitasatosporales; family Streptomycetaceae; genus Streptodolium; species Streptodolium elevatio. The sequence continues at coordinate 49,516 of NZ_JBSFVE010000017.1, read as the reverse complement.
CCGTGTCGAGCCGAACCAGGCAGTCCTCGCCCGGTTTTGCGCGGGTGCATGCGCTCGCAGACCGTCGGGGGAGCGGGCCTCGTGGTCCTACCGTGCGGTGTTCGCGCTCCCGTCGTGTCGTCGACCGGCCCGGAACTCGTGGCCTTTGCGGGCGCTCCACGCGTTGAGCGCCGTCCTGGCCGGCAGGACGAGGCCGCAGGCCGGGAAGACGAGCGCCGGGAACAGCCAGATCCCGACGGCGTCGGCGCCTGTTGCCGCGCGGACGATCACGGTGCCCACATACCCGGCGGCCCCGGCGCCGAGCCACCACTTCCAGGCGCTCCGGCTGGGGCCGTCCGGTCGATTCGGGTCCTCGTCCTCGCGGGTGCTGACCGGACGCCCGTTCCGCCTGCGCCACAGCGCCCGGACCAGAAAGGCACCGCCGAAGACGGCGAGTCCCACCGCCAACAGACCCCACTCCGCGGGTGACTCCGGTATTCCTCGGGCGTACTCGTTCACGTCCTGCCTCCGGTGGCGATCGCCCTGACATGGTCCGCCTAACGCTGCCCTCGGGCACGAAGGGCACACGAACGTCCGCAGTTTCCGGCCGACTGCCGAGCCCCGCGGCCGCCTCCGAATCCGCCCGGCGCCTGGGCGTCCGACGTCCGAGCGGGTGCTTCGCGGACGAGATGCGGATCAAGGCCGGCTGACGGGTTAGACGATCACAAGACACCGGCCGACTGCCGACGGACATCTTCCGAACGCATTCCAGGCCGCCCCCGCACCGACCGGCACGAAGGAACCTCATGCACTTGGCCGAACTCCCCTTTCGGACACTCGCGATCGTTCGCGGCACCGACCGTGCCGCCGCCCTGCGCACCGTGCTGACTCTCGCCGAAGAGGGCATCACCGCAAGCGAGGTGTCGCTGACCACCACCGACGCGTTCTGGGTGATCGAGCACGCCCGCCGCGAACTCGGCCCCGACGCCGTCCTCGGCGCGGGCACCGTCCTGACCGCGGACGATGCCGCCCGCGCGGCCGCCGCCGGCGCGAGCTTCCTCGTCACCCCGGGGCTGATCGACGAGCCGACGCCGCACGTCGGCAGCCCCGGTACCGAACTTCCGGTCCTGATGGGCGCGTTGACTCCCAGCGAAATCCTGGCGGCCACACGTCGCGCGGCGCTCGGCGTCGCGCTCTTCCCCGCCTTCGTCGGCGGCCCGGCATATCTGACGGCGTTGCGGGACACCTTTCCGTACGTGCCTTTCGTCCCGGTCGGCGGCATCGACGCCCCCACCGCGGTGGCCTACCTCACGGCCGGAGCCGCGGCCGTCGGTGTCGGCGTACCCCTCGTCGGGGACGCGGCGGACGGCGGCGACCGGAACGAACTGCGCGCCCGCGCCGCGCGATGGTGCAGTGCTCTGTCCGCTGCCCACACCCCTTGACCAGCGGCGCGGGTCGGTGGCCGGAGCTGGCGGTATATGATCGGCGGGATTTACTTGTCACAGTCATGTAGTGGCGGGTCCGCCAGGGTACGCGCCGGAACACCGAGGAGTACCGCCGTGGCCGAACCGGGCACCGACACCGACGACTTCGCCGCACTCGAACAGCTGATCGTGGGGGAGATCCCGGACGTCACATCCATCCCCGACGAGGCTCTGGACCTGGTCGAGCAGGTCCGGGACCTGGTCGAGGCCACCGTGCTCACCGATGTCGGAGCGGACGTGCGTTCGGCCGCGGCCGGCCTGGTGGCGCAGGCCACCGAACTCCTCAAAGCGGCCACCCACCCCAGTGCCGTACGTTTCGCCCGGACGCCCGACGGCCGCATCGACCAGCTCGCGCAGGCCGGCTCCGGCCTGCTCAACCCGCAGGCGCCGCGGATGGTCATCCGCCCGGTCCTGGACGCGGTGGACGTCGGCGCCGAACCGCGGTCCGTGGAGGTCGTCGCCGACTGCGTCCTGACCGCCGCCCACAGCGGCCCGCCCGGCCGGGCGCACGGCGGTGTGGTGGCCACGCTGCTCGACCACCTGCTCGGCATCGCCACGTCGGTGGCCGGACGGCCGGGCTTCACCGCCGGGCTGGAGATCCGCTACCGCGACGCCACGCCGTACGACGTGCCGCTCGAAGTCCGGGCGCGCTGGACGCACCGCGACGGCCGCAAGAGCTTCGCGACCGGCGAGATCCTGGCCCACGGCCGGGTCACGGCCGAGGCGACAGGCGTGTTCGTCGCCCCGCGCGACATGCAGGCCCGGTGGCAGCGCGACGCGGAGGCCCGGCCCGAGCCCGCGGACGCCGGTCAGGCCTGAGCCCGTTCGCCAGGCTCTGGTTCCTGCGCGGGTTCCCGCCCGGGTTGCTTGGGCCCCTGCACGGGTTCCGGCTCAGGTGCCGGGCGGTTCCTCGGCGGGATCGTCCCGGCACGGGCGCAGCAGGTAGGCGTCCATGATCCAGCCGTGCCGGGCCCGGGCCTCGGCACGCAATGCCACGATGCGGTCGGCGACGTCCGACAGCCTGCCGGAGACGAGGATCTCGTCGGGCGTACCGACGTAGGCACCCCAGTAGATCCACATGTCGTCGCCGGGCAGGCGCGTGAACGCCTGGTGCGCGTCGAGCATCACGGCGATGTCGCCGCCGGAGCCGGTGAGGTCCGCGAGTTCCTCGGTGAAGTACCGGCCGGGGGTGATGTGCAGCGGGCGGCCGACCTGGGTGAGGGTGGTGCGGTGGCGCGCCGCCAGCGCCGAGACGCTGCTGATCCCCGGGATCACCTCGTAGTCGAAGTCGACACCGCCGCGGGCCGCCACGTCGTCGAGGATGTCGATGGTCCCGTCGTAGAGCGCGGGGTCGCCCCAGACGAGGACGGCGCCGCACTCACCCGGGGCGAGTTCGTCGCGGACGGCTCGTTCGTACGCGTCCGTGCGGCGCTCCCGCCAGACGCGCACGGCAGCGTGGTAGGCGGGGGTGTCCGCCACGTCGCGCCGGCGCTCGGGGTCGCGGATTCCCACGAGGCGGTGGTCGGCCTTCGCGTGCCGGTCGAGGATGTCCCGGCGAGCACGGACCAGGCTGTCCTTCTCCGGCCCCTTGTCCAGCACGAAGAACACGTCGGTACGCCCCAGCGCGGCCACGGCGGCGAGGGTCAGGTGCTCGGGGTCCCCGGCGCCCATCCCGATGACGAGGACATGTCGGCGGGCGACGGTCACGGGCGGAGGTCCTTCCGATCGATGGCGGTGGCGCCGGCCTCGGGGTGTCGATGCGATGTCGCCGGCAGGGCGGCGTCACCGGTTCGGCACCGAAGGCTTTCCGGCGACCGGGCGCCACACTAACCGAGCCGTGACGTACGCCGATCACGGGTTCGAGTCCGGGGATGCGGGACCGTGGGGCGGCGACCACCGGGGGCGGGTCAGCGGGCCGGTTGTGTGGAGGCCCGGGGGTGCAGGACCCAGTCGTGCGGGCGGACGGTGTCCGGCGGGGTGCGGTCGGCCAGGATGTCGCAAAGCAGTTCGGCGCAGGCGCGTCCGTACTCCGCGGGCCTGAGGTCGACCGCGGTGATCGGCGGGTTGCTGGTGCGGGTCGCGGTTCCGTCCACGCAGGAGGCCACCAGCAGGTCTTTCGCGGGCGTGCGACCGAGCGCTGCGGCGGCGTGCAGGACCCCCGGCGCCGCGCCGTCGGGACCGCAGACCACGGCGTCGACGTCCGGTGCTGCTCCGAGGAGGTCGCGTACGGCGTCGGCGGCCTCGTTCGGGGCGGCGGCGAACGGCACGGCGCGTACCGCGACGCGGGTGCGGTGCTCGCGCCCCCAGGCGTCGGCGGCGTCGCGCAGGGCCTGGGCCCAGGCGGACTCGCCGCTCGGCGCCAACAGGGCGGGGCGGCGGGCGCCGCGTTCGGCGAGGTGGTCGAGGAGGGCGGTGAGCGAGGCGGCGTTGTCGCAGACCACCGCGCCGCTGGGGGCGGGGGACGGGCCCGGGTAGCGCTCGCCGGTGACGACGGGGACGCCGGCGCCGAGCATCTCGGGCACCGCGTCGTCGGCGGTATCGGGGTCGATGAGCAGCAGGCCGTCGACGCGGGAGGCGAGTGGGCCGTGGGCGGCGGCGGACCGGCCGAGCAGGACCATGTCGAACCCGTCGTCCTGGGCGCGGGCGACGGCCCCGAAGGCGAGGTTCATGTAGTAGTCGAGTCGGCTCGCGGTCCGGGGCAGGTGCAGGCCGATGGCCCCCGTGCTGGCGCGGCGCAGCCGGCGGGCGGCGCTGTTGGGGCGGTAGCCGAGCGCGTCGGCCGTCGCGCGGACCCGGGCGCGGGTGGCCTCGGCCACGCGCCCGGAGCCCTGAAGGGCGTCCGAGGCGGTGCTCCGGGAGACGCCGGCGGCGCGGGCCACGTCGAGCAGGGTCACGATGCGGACGGTCACAGCCATGGATTGTAGATGCCCTGGTCGGGCGCTTGCCGGATCGATCCGGCTCCGGCTAGATTCGACACTGCCGGATCGATCCGGCACGGCCTCGCCCAGGCCCACAGGCCCACAGGCCCCACAAGAGCTTCAAGACCCACAAGACCTACAAGCCCGCCCAGGCCTTTCGCCCGACGGATCAGCCAGCAGGAGGCACCCCGCATGACGCGCGGATTCGACGTCTTCGACGTCGTGGAGACGAGCATCGCCGACCTGCGCGCCGCGCTGGAGAAGGGCGAGACCACCGCGGTCGGGCTGCTCGACGCGTATCTCGCCCGGATCGACGCCTACGACCGCCCCGGCACCGCCACCGCGCTCAACGCGATGGTGGTGATGAACCCGGACGCGCGCGCCGACGCGGAAGCCTCCGACGCCCGCCGGGCCCGCGGCGAGACCCTCGGCCCTCTGGACGGCATCCCGTACACCGCCAAGGACAGCTACCTCGCGAAGGGGCTTACCGCAGCTGCCGGTTCGCCGGCGTTCGAGCATCTCGTGGCCCGGCGCGACGCGTTCGCCGTCGAGCGGCTGCGCGCCGCCGGGGCGGTGCTCATCGGCCTGACCAACATGCCGCCGATGGCGAACGGCGGGATGCAGCGCGGCGTGTACGGGCGAGCGGAAAGCCCGTACAGCGCCGATTGGTTGACGAGCGCGTACGGCTCCGGCTCGTCGAACGGGTCGGGCACCGCGACGGCGGCGTCGTTCGGCGCGTTCGGCCTCGGCGAGGAGACCTGGTCGTCGGGGCGGGCGCCCGCCTCCAACAACGCGCTGTGTGCGTACACGCCCAGCCGCGGGGTGATCTCGGTGCGCGGCAACTGGCCGCTCGTGCCGACGATGGACGTCGTGGTCCCGCACACCCGTACCATGGCCGACCTGTTCGAACTGCTCGACGTCATCGTGGCCGACGACCCGGAGACGCGCGGTGACCTGTGGCGCGCCCAGCCGTGGGTCGCGTTGCCCGCGGCGTCGCAGGTACGCCCCGCCTCGTACCCGCAGTTGGCCCCCGCGAACGCGGCGGCCGCCCGGACCGCCCTCGCCGGTCGGCGCGTAGGCGTGCCCAAGATGTACGTCAACGCGGACCCCGAGGCCGGGACGAACCCCGACGGCGGCATCGGCGGGCAGACCGGGCAGCGCATCGAGACACGTGCGTCGGTGCTCGCGCTGTGGGACGCGGCCCGCCGCGACCTGGAGGCGGCCGGCGCCGAGGTGATCGAAGTCGACTTCCCGGTCGTCTCGAACTACGAGTCCGACCGCCCGGGGGCGCCCTCGCTGCACACGCGCGGCCTGGTGGCCCGCGAGTTCCTGACGGTCGAGATCGAGGACCTGTCCGCGTGGGCCTGGGACGACTTCCTGCGCGCCAACGGAGACCCGGAGCTCGGCACGCTGGCCGACGTCGACGGGGCCCGGATCTGGCCCAAGCACGAGGGCGAACTCCCGGACCGCTACGCCGGTTTCGACGACGCGATCGGCGAGTACCCGCGCTTCGTGCGGGAACGCCCGTACGCCTCGGTCACCGACATCCCGCACCTCGCGGAGGGGCTGCGCGGGCTGGAGGAGACGCGCCGGATCGACCTCGAGGAGTGGATGGACGAACTGCGGCTCGACGCGGTGGTGTTCCCCGCGGTCGCGGACGTCGGCCCGGCGGACATGGACGTGAACGAGGCCTCCGCCGACCTCGGCTGGCGCAACGGCGTCTGGGTCGCGAACGGCAACCTGGTGCCGCGGCACCTGGGCATCCCGACGGTCACCGTGCCGATGGGCACCATGGCCGACATCGGCATGCCGGTGGGGCTGACCTTCGCGGGACGCGCGTACGACGACAACGCCCTGCTCGCGCTGGCGGCGGCTTTCGAGGCGACGGGCGACCGCCGCACCGAACCCCTGCGTACGCCGAGGCTCACGGCCGGCTGACCCCCGCGGCCCGGCCGTCACCCTCCGACGAAGCTCACGGTCTCCGTGACGTGCGCCCGGCCGGTGCGCAGCGGCGGCACGCCCGCCTCCTCGTATCCCACCGAGACACCGCAGAACAGGACGAGCCGGTCGTCGGCGCCGACCGTCTCGCTCACAGTCCTGCGGTACATGGTCCACATCACCTGCGGGCAGCTGTGCAGCCCCTCCGCCCGCAGCAGCAACATGACCGTCTGGAGGTACATCCCGGCGTCACCCCACTGACCGGGCCCCATCGTCCGGTCGAGGTAGCAGAACAGCACGACGGGAGCCCCGAACGCCCCCGAGTTCAGGGCCGCGATCTTCCGGGGCCGCTCGGGGTCGTCGCGCTCGATGCCCAGCGCCGCGTACCGCTGGGCGGCCGCGGCGGAGAAGCGGTCCAGGTACGGCGGGGCCAGATCGGCCGGGTACATCGGGTACTCCCGCTCGTCGCCCGGGTCCCCGGACAGCGCCCGTGCCGTTGCGCGCCTCTTCAACTCCGCCAGGGGCTCACCGGTCACGACGTACACGTGCCACGGCTGGAGGTTCCCACTCGACGGCGCCCGCGCCGCCGTCGACAGCACTCGTTCGAGTACGTCCCGGCGCACCGGCTCGTCGCTGAACGCCCGCACGGCCCGGCGACTGTCCACGGCCTCATATACGTCCACGCCTCCGTGACCCTACCTCGCGGCGGAACGCGCGTTCGACGCCCCCGCGCGTCCCCGCGGACACGATCTAGCATGGGCGGCATGTCCAATACGTCGTCACGGGTCGAACTGCACCCGCTCACCCTCGCGGACCAGGACGAGTTCTGCTCCCTCGTGCGGGCCAGCGCCGACCTCCATCGACCGTGGATGCAACTACCCGCGACCGCCGGGGAGTTCCGGACCTGGATGCGGCGCTTCGAGGACGGCACCAACCGGGGCTACCTGATCCGCGTCCGGGAGACGGGTGCGGCGGCCGGCACGGTGAACATCAACTCGATCATCCGGGGGCGCTACCAGGGGGCGTCCGTCGGCTATGCGGCGTTCGCCCCGTCCGCGGGGCAGGGGTACATGGCCGAAGGACTGACCGCCGTCCTGCACCACGCCTTCAACGACCTGCGTCTCCACCGGCTGGAGGCCAACGTCCAGCCCGGCAACAAGGCGTCCCTGCGTCTGGTCGAACGCCTGGGGTTCCGGTACGAGGGCCTCTCGCCCGCCTACCTCTTCATCGACGGTGCCTGGCGTGACCACGAGCGCTGGTCCGTCACCGCTACGGCGCCTTGGGTGCCGGACCCTTCCCTGCCCGAGATCTGAGATCTGACATCTGACATCTGACATCAGGAAGTCACCGTCGTGGGCGGGGCACTTGTACCCGGCGGGCGCTGCGGAACGGGTGGCGTCGAGGGGACCGATGTCGGCCCGGGTGTGGTCGCCGTCTGGGTGGGCCGGGTCGACGGCTGATCCCCGGGGTACAGCGGCTTCGCCGGCGGCGCGTCGGATGGGGACGCGATTGACGCGGCGGGTGTTGCGGCCGTCGGAGAGATGGCAGGCGGCAGGCCGGGCGGGACGCTTGGCGACGGAATGCCCGGCCCCTCGGGTTTGGACGTCGGCGTCGGCGTCGGCGTGGGCGCGGGAGTCGATGCGGGCGCCGGAGACTGCGACCGTGTCGAGTCCTGCCCAACCCCCGCCGGCGGAACCGGCACCGGATCGTTCGCCGCTCCCGGATCGGGTGCGAGGACCGCCCACACGAGGACCGCAAGTCCCGTGGCTGCTCCGACGGCCAGCGGAACGGCCAGCCGCAGAACGGGCCTTCGCCACCCCTGAAGGCGCCGCGCGCCACCGGGCGGCGGCACCGGCGGTTTGGCGGGACGCAGCGTGTCCACGGTGATGCCCGCGGCCCGCTGCTGCAGGTGCGTGCGTACCCGGTCTTCCAGCGCGCGCAGTTCACGGTCCGACGTCATCGGGTTGGCTCCAGCATCCGGTGCAGCGCCTTGAGCGCGCGGTTCGCGGTGGACTTGACGGTGCCCTGCGGAACACGGAGCGTGCGCGCGATGTCCGCTTCGCTCAGCCCCGCGAAGTAGCGCAGCACAAGCACCTCGCGCTGCCGGGGCCGCAATCGGTCCAGGGCCGCCCGGAGTTCCCGGTCCGACTCGGCGCGTACCGCGTCCTCTTCGGGGGACCGCGCGGGCGGCAGCTGCGGCGGCACCCAGGCACGCGCGGTGCGGCGGCGGCGCAGCAGCGAGCGGCTGCCGTTGACGACGCCTCTGCGGAGGTAGCGCAGCGGGTCGTCCACGCCGGTCATCCGTGCCCCGTACCGGCGGTACGTCGCCGCGAAGGTGTCCTGCACGATGTCCTGCGCCGCGTCGACGTCGTCGACGAGCAGCGCCGCCAGGCGCACGAGTTCGACCCGGTGGCCGTGGTAGAGGTCGGTGATGGTGAGCCCGCCGGGCGGCGCGGCGGTGACGCCGGAAGGCAGGTCGTCGGCCGGCGGGCGAAGGTCCTCGTGGCGGTCGGCCAGTTCGCGGCCCATGCGCAGCAGCACGCCGGCCAGGTCCTGGGCGCGCGTACGGGACGGCCGCCGGAGAATCGGCCGGCGCGTTGGGCCGAACGGTCGCGACAGCGTGTTCTCCGTGGTCATACGCTCCTCGATGGAACAAAGGGGGCGGTGGCGGTCCCGTCCCGGGCGGTCCGCTTCCGAGGACCTGCCGCGTACGTCGTACGTGTGGGACCGCGCACCTGGTTGCACCGCGGGACGCGCACCGGGTGGCGCGCGTCCCGCGGCGTCGAGACGGACGCCCGGCCGGCGTCACGTCACATAGCCCTCGGGTAACTGTCCTGAAGACGTCAGGCGGCGGACTGCCTGCGCCCGCGTGTGGCCAGGAAGATCCCGCCCGTGCCGACGACGAGGAACGCGGCACCCGCGCCGCCGTACACGAGAGGCGAGGTCCCGGATCCGGTGCGCGGCAGTTCCGCCGGCACGGTCGGGGCGCTCGGCGACGCGGAAGGCGTCACGGCGGTTGGCACTGGTGTCGGCTTCGCCGCCGACGCACCCGAAGGCGCGGGCGGGAGGGTGGGCTTCTGCGTCAGAGTGGGCGGCGCACTCGGGGCCGGTGTCATGTCGGTCGGCGGAGCGACCGTCGGGGACGCCGACGGGGTCGCCGGCACCGACGGGCTGGGGACCGGGGCAGGCGTGCTCGTCGCGTAGGCGGCACCCGCGCCCGTGGTCAGGACCGCGCAAGCCGACAAGAGGACGCTCGCCGCGCCGACGCGCGCACGGCCGCGCCGGTCGGGACGACCGCGAAGGGGATGGGACAAGTCCGGGCTCCTCACAGGTTCCGTACCGCGCGGGACACGCAGTACGGGGGTCCAGACGCGCGACTCGCGAGGAGGTTCCCTCCGTACGGGAAAAATCTTCAGGACATTCGGCGGCCGGCCCGTCGGCGGTGCGCTCGACTCGCGGTATCCGCGGGGCGAGACGGCGTGGCGGCCGCGGAACCTGCGGGAGAACGCGCTCGGGTCGGATCACCGGCCGGAGGGGTGCCCGGCGGAGCGTGTGGCGGCGCCTGGCGGTGTCAGGCGCCGGCTCCGGACGAGGCGGCCGCGGCGTGGCGGCGGTGACCGGGACCGGCGGACGGATCACGGCTGCGGCCCTTCTGTCGTGCCGGAGGCGGCTGTCGACGTCCGGTGATGCCAATGACCGAAGGTCACCGGACGCGGCAGAAAGGTCAGTGAGCGCCGAGGGTGTCCCGTGGCCGCGGATCCCCCGCGCGCCGCGTGCAAATCGCACAGTCCCCGTGCGCTTCTGGCCAACTCGCGGCTCGGCACGTCCCCAGCATTGGCGGCGGGATTCGGCCGTCGTGAGACCTGTGGGCGGTGCCGCGTCCCGCGACAACGGAGGGGACGCACATGCGCACAACCACGGCCGCAGTCGGCCCGGCCGCCCGAACGCCCGTCTCCGGCACTCGGATCGGCGTCTGACGTGCCGGCGACGTTGCGGCGGCGCGGCCCCTCGCCGTACGGGTCGACCGCCGTCCTGGCCCTCCTCGCGTCGGTGGGCCTGGTGGGCGTGATCGCGACCGTGGCCTGGCGGTTCGGCGTTCCGGCGGCGGTGGCGGCGGTGGCCGCGATCGGCACGCCCACCGCGGTGTGCGCCCTGGTGCTCGTACTCCGCCGACGGCGCCGGCCGACGATCGACCGCACCGCGCGCCACCTCGCGGGGCCGCGGGATCTCCCCGCCGCCTCGGCGCGGGGAGCCGCGGCGGCGGCCGCACGCCTCGGCGCGCGGACCTCGGTGCCCGGAGTCCGCCTCGGGCGCTCGGTACGCGGCGGCCGCGACGTGTGGGCGTCGTGGGAGGACATGCACATGGACATCTGGGGGCCGCGTACCGGGAAGACCACGACCCGGGCGATCCCCGCGGTGGTGGAGGCGCCCGGCGCCGTGGTCGTGACTTCGAACAAGCGCGACATCGTCGACGCCACCCGCGGAGTGCGCGAACGCCGCGGCCCCGTCTGGGTCTTCGATCCGCAGAACCAGGCGAACGAACCCGCCTCCTGGTGGTGGGACCCGCTGACGTTCGTCGGCAGCTCGGTGGTCCGTGCCACTATCGCCGCGTCCCTCTTCGCCGGGGCCAACCGCGGGGCGCACGTGCGCAGCGACGGCTACTTCGAGCCCGCGGGCCAGGACCTGTTCGCCGCCGTGCTCCTCGCCGCGTCCGAGGCCGGACTGCCCGTCACGGCGGTCCTGACGTGGCTGCGGCGCCCCACCGACGACACGCCCGCCCGCATCCTGCGGGACGCGGGGCACGACGTGGTCGCCGCGTCCGTGGAGGCGGTGTCGGCCGGTCCCGTCACGCAGCGGGCCGGGGTGTACGGGGTGGCGTCCCAGATCGCCGCGCCGCTCACCGCACCCGAAATCGCGCGGTGGGTGACGCCGGGCGAAGGCCGACCGCGCCCGCAGTTCCGGCACACGGACTTCGGCGCGCACGACAACGGCACGATCTACCTGCTGTCCGAGGAGACCCACAAGGTCGCGGCGCCGCTCATCCTGACGCTGACCACGGCGCTGGCGTACCAGTTCGAGGGACGTGCGATCGAATCGAGCGGCGGACGCCTGGCGGTCCCGGCCGTCTTCGTGCTCGACGAGGCCGCCAACGTCTGCCCGTGGCCCGAACTCCCGTCGCTCTACACGCACTACGGTTCCCGGGGGATCATCATGATGACGATCCTGCAGTCGTGGGCACAGGGCGTCGCGGTGTGGGGGCAGACGGGCATGGCCGCGATGTGGGGCGCGGCCAACGTGCGTGTGTACGGCGGAGGTTCGGCCGACACCGGATTCCTGGGCGACCTGGCGGGCACGTCCCCGGAGTTCGAGCCTGCGACGCACCAGGTCTCCTGGTCGGCCTTCGACCCGTTCTCCCGGGCCGCCACCCGCTCCTCCCGGAGTGAGCCGGTGCTCGACGCGGCGGTCCTCGGCAGCATGCCGCGCGGACGGGCGTGGGCGCAGATCGGCGGAAGCGCGCCGATCCTCCTGCGGACCGTCCCGTGGTGGGAGGGACCGTACGCGGACCGGATCCGCGACTCGATCGCCCGCTACGCGCCGCACCCCGAGCCCGGGACGTAAGCCGGCCCGCTTCGCATCCGCCATCCGGCCGAGAAGGCCGTGCCCTGCCCGCGCCCGCGGCGCGCCACCGCACCGCGTCCAACCGCCTTTTGGGAGATGCCATGCCCGCCAACGCCGCCTACGACTGGGACGCGTTCAACTCGGACGACTACGTCGCGCACAACTACGCCCGCCTGTCCGACGCCGACCGGCGGATCCTGGAACTGCTCGGGGAGTTCTTCCGCCACTGCGAGCCGCGCGCCGGCGCACGCGGGGTCGACGTCGGGTCCGGCGCGAACCTGTATCCCGCACTGGCCATGCTGCCGTTCTGCGACGAGATCACCCTCCTCGAACACTCGTCGTCGAACCTTGCGTGGCTCAGGGCCCAGACGGCCGGGTACGCGCCGACCTGGGACGCCTTCTGGGACGTCCTGGCGGTCCACGACGAATACCGCGGCATCGGCGACCCGCGCACGGCCCTGGCGAAGCGCGCGGAAGTACGGCAGGCCGACCTGCTGGACCGGCCGGACCTGCCCGCCCCGTACGACATGGGCACGATGTTCTTCGTCGCGGAGTCGTTCTCCACATCCCAGGAGGAATTCCGGACCGCACTGTGCCGCTTCTGCGAAATGCTGCGCCCCGGCGCGCTGTTCGCCATCGGGTTCATGGAGAACTCCCAGGGCTACGTGGTCGGAGGACGCGACTACCCCGCGGTCGCGGTGGACGCTGCCGTGGTCTCCCGGGTTTTGGCGCCGTTGGCGGCGGAGCTCGATGTGGCCCGGATCGACATGGGCGACACGCCGCTGCGGGACGGCTACACGGGGATGATGCTGGCCCGGGGCCGCGTGACGTGACCTGAGCCTCGGAAGAACGCCACAAGAACACCGGGAAAGGCCCGGAAGAGACCCGGAACGAGGATTTGCGTACGTGACCAATCTGCCCAGGCGGCGGCTGCTCGACCTGTGGAAGGTGCTCGCCGCCCGAATGGCCGGGCGCTGTGCCCCCGATGCGGACGCCTGGCCTTCCCACGACTCGCTGCGTGACGCCGAGCAACTGGTGTGCCTGCTCTACCCGGCGATGAGGATGCCCGGCCTCGGCTTCGCGGACCCGGACACCACGGGCCCCGACGTACTCGCGGCACTGGCGCCGCTCGGCGACCACAAAGGGATCCCGCACACGGTGACCGAGGTCTGCGCCGAGTACTTCACGGCGTACACGGACCAGGAGGGCCGGCCGCTCTTCTCGGGCGGTCCGCTGCGCGTCCTCGACCCGGCGGACGCGCCACCGCCGACCCGGCACGCATGGGAAACCGTCGAATCCTTCTCGATCGCGGTCACGTTGTCCTTGTCGGTGCTCGCCTTCGTCCGCGAACGGGAGTCGCGGGTACGCGCGGAAGCGACCCTCGAACGCCTCGCGGTGCTGCGCGGCGCGGCGTCCACCCGGCTCACACACGCCATGAACGCCCTGTGCGAATCCTTCGTCGCCGACGTGTTCAGCCCCGACTCCGCCAAGGGCCGCACGCTGCTGACCGCCGTCCTCCCCGACGGGCCGCGGGACCAGCGCCGCCTGCGCGAGCTGCTGGCGCAACTCCAGCCCATCCGCGGCGGCCTCGGCGGCCTCAGTACCGCGGGAGACGGGCTGCGGGGGCTGGACGACGAGTCGATGCTCTTCTCCTGCGGCTGGTCGTGGGGCCGGGTCAGGACCCCCAGTCGCCCCGACCACGACGCCGACCCCGAGCCCTCCCTGCACTTCACCGTCGCCGCAATGGACGGCATCGTCGACCTGTTCTCCTCGCGGCAGACGCTGCTGCCCGGGCTCCTCAACCGTGAACAGCTCGCACTGGCCCAACAGCTACTACTGCGCTGGGAGTTGGCGCAGCGCTACTGGAGCGCGCTGGCCCGGTTCGGCGACGCGGCCTGGCCCCTCCAGGACATTCCGTGGCGAGGCGGCGACGACTCCGACTACCGGACACTGCACGTGGCCTCCATCGTCATCCACAACCTCATGCGGCAGGGCGACCCGGACGAACTGCCGCCGCAGCACGAACTGGCCCCATTGGTGGCGGTGTTGGCTGAACTGGCCGGCCGAGCCCGGATCACCCGGCGCGCCCTGCCCGGCGATCCCGCGGTCGCCCTGCACCACCCCGGCATGGTCACGCCCCTCCCCGGCACCGACCGCCACGGGCCGGCGCTGGGCTTGGCGGTCACGGACTTCGCGCCCGTACTGCTCAAGCGGACTCTTCAAGTGGCGGCGCTGACCCGGAACGTCGAGCACCGTGACGCCATGCTGTCCCTAGCCGGCGAACTCGGCGACCACGTGTGGGGGCGGCGCCTGGACGCGGGGCCGTCCGCGGGCCTTTGGGACGCCCCCGCGCGTGTCTATCCCGGCCTCATCGCGCCGCCCGCGGAGATGTCCTGGCGGATGACCGAGCGTGTCGTAGAAGTGCTGGTCGTCGCCGCCGCGGGGATTTCCGCCGACCTCGCGCCGAGCCGACGCCTCGCCGAACTGGCGGCCGACATGATCCGGGAGGCCGACCACCTGTTCGCGCACGAGATGTTGACACGTGCCACTCCGACCGCCGCCACCGACGCCGAACTGCACCTCGTCGCGGCGGTGTTGGGCCGGTCGCGCGACCAGGCCCCACGACGGCCCGGGGTCGCGGTCGCCCTGGCGGCCGAGGCGCTGCGCCGACTCGACGAGCTGAGTGCCGCGCGCGAGCAGGCGGGCAGGGGCTGAGCCGCATGCTGGTATTCGCCACCTCCGACAAGGGCGGCACCGGCCGAACGGTCACGTGCGCCAACATCGCCTACCGCCGTGCGCTGCTCGGCGACGACGTCGCGTACGTCGACTTCGACTTTGGCTCCCCGACCGCGAAGGCCGTCTTCGAACTGGACGTTTCGGACCGGCCCGCCGGTTCGGGCCTGCACACCTACCTGCGGGGCCGTGGCGGCGAACCGCGGCAGATCGACGTGTGGGCGCACACCCGGCGGCAGGAACTGCGCATGCGGCCGCCCTCGTGCGGTCGCCTGGAGCTGTTCCCCGGCGACGTCGGCGGCGGCGAGTTCGCCGCCGAGGACGCGTCCGTCGGCCCCTGTGCCGAACTCTTCCTGCGCCTGGAGGAGGAGTTCGACGTCACGTTCGTGGACCTGAGCGCGGGCCGGTCGTACGCCATCGATCTGGCGCTGCGCACCGTCACCCGGCCCGAGTTCCGGGAGACCCGGATCCGCTGGCTGGTCTTCCACCGCTGGACGCGGCAGCACATCGTCGCCACCGCCGACCTCGTGCACGGCGACCGCGGGATCCTCGCCGCCGGTGCGGCCATGGGGCACGAGCGGTCGGAACTGGCCGACCGCATCCGGTATATCCGCGCCGCGGTCCCCAAGTCCGGCCCGGCCCTCGGCGCGGGGCTGCGCCCCACCCAGGCGGAATGGCTCGTCGCCTGCGACCGCGAGCTCCACGACCTCGCCGCCGCCAACCGGCTCGGCCGGACCAACCTGCTCGGCTCGGTCCCGCTCGACCCCGTGCTCCAGTGGCGCGAGCAACTCCTCACCGACGCCGATGCGGTGGTCCGCCGCATCGCGAACCGCGAGACCGTGGACGCCCTGCGGGACCTCGCGGACGCCCTGACCAACGCGGAATCCTGGGAGGTCATGTGAGCGCCCGTGACAGCGTCGGCGTCCGCGACGGCGCCGGGGTCCGCGACGGTGCCGACCTCCCGTACCAGGAACGGGCGGAGACCGTCTTCCGCGAGTGGTCGGCCGAGGAACCGACCGAGTCCATCCCGTACGCGCACCTGTCGATCGAGCTCGGACACCTGTACATGGAGGACTTCGCGCAGGGGCCCGAGCGCCTGCGTGGCCACTTCGCCGCGGTCGCCCCTTGGATCGAGGCCGCCCGCGCGACCGCCGCGCCGCCCGGCACCCGGGCGCGGGTGAGCACGTGCTTCCTGGTGGACGACTACTTCACCCGCTTCGCCACACCTGCCGAGGTGATCCCCGAACTGCTGCGCGCCGCCGAGGAAGCGGGGCTGGTCATCGACTACCTCGCCCGCGAATCGGGCTGCGCGTCCTCCGCCGCGGGTTCCGGGCCCGCCGCACTCCTGGAAGCCCGGCTGGTGCCCGCACCCGTGGAAGGGACCAACGGGACGCGGCCGCCCGCGCACGACACCGGGTGGCTGTGCAACGGGGTGCGGACCCCGCACGGACACGGCGCCGAGGCGATGGCGCCCCGCGAGGCCTGGCGGCCGCCACGCGAGATCGGGGCGCGCAACCACTCGGTCTTCCTCGACGTGGAGTTGTGGGCCGGTGACGGGGAACAGCGCGTCTGGTCCTGTCCGTTCCTCGCGGCCGTGTGGCAACTTCTGCGTCTGGGCCTGCTGCGCGACCGCGGCGCGCCGGTGCTGCCCCCGGTCCCGTGGACGGCGCCGGAATTTCCCCGGGACTGGGACGACCTCCCCGCACTGCTCCGGCTCAACCCGGCGGCCGCCCCCTTCGCGGCGTACCGCACGTTCTCCGTGCTGGGCAGCCGCTTCCTGCCGATCGAGCATGCGGTCCGGCTGATCCTCGGCCACACCGCCGTCGATCCGGTCGTCGGCGGCCAGGCGGTCCGGCGCGCCGAGGCCGAGGGCGTGCTGCTGCCGAGGGACCCGACCGGCAGGATCGCCTACACCCTGCTCACCGGCGACGGGACCCACCGGGAAGCCTCTCCCGAGGGCGGCCGGCGGTGACCCCGCCGTTGCTCGTCGTCGGCGAGGTTCGCACCGCACTGCTGATGAACTCCCGGCCGCTCGGGCGGATCGGCGCCGAGGCGCTGCTCGCCCTGCTCGTGCACGGCGCGCACGTACGCACCGCCGAACGCCCGGTGCCCCGTGCGCTGTCCGCCGATCTCGTGGAGGCCGTCGACTGCCCGGTACGCACCGGCTCGGCCGCGAAGGCGCGCGGCGTCGGCACGCTCCTGGCCCGCGCCAAGGTCACCGGTGGACGCGTACTCCAGGCATCGACCCGCGGCGCCCTCGTCCCCGGCGGCACCCGGCGATTGCCGTGGGCGCACTACCTCGAACGCCCCGGCACCGTCGAGGTCATCGGCCGTGCCCGCGCCGACGACCTGGCCAACGGCTTTCCCGGAACGCGCCCGCCCGACCGGGAACTCGCCCCCGGTGCCGTATCCGAACGACTCCTGGGCCAGGTCCAGAGGTCCCCGGCGCTGGACCACCAGGCGACGTTCCGCGCGCGACGCACCCAACTGCGCTGGTCCGCCGCACCGTCCGAGTCCGGCAGCCGGCCCGGCGGGACCTTCACCCTGTACGGCGCCACCGAACGCACCCTCGAACTGCGCCTCCCCGCGGACCGGTTCCCCGCGATCACGGAAATCGCCGCACTCTGCGAGGACTTGGCCCTGCACGACTGGCTCCTGAGCGTCCTCGCCGAAGCCGCGGACCGCGCCTGCGCCGGCCAGTCCGACTCCGCCTCCCTGCGCCGCATCCGCCCGGCCGTGCACCAACTGATCCACCTGTGGTCGCCCGGCGTCGACACATCAGCCGAACTCCTGGCGGTGTGGGAGGACTTGGAGGCAAGACCGGGCTTCAGCCGCCAGTGGCAAACCTGCGTGGACCGCATCCGCGACTCCATGGCGCTGAACATCCTGGAGGGCCTCAGCCGGCGCCCGGGAACCCCCGACCACCTGGGCGGCGATCCGGACCCGCGCTCCCGGCCCTCGTCCCAACCGTCACCCCTCCCCTCGTCCGTGCCCTCGGAGCCCTCCGCCCCGCCACCACGAGCCGCATCAAACGGCTCCGCGCGGACGTAGGCGGCACGGCTCGACCCGACCGCCCACAGACCAGGAAGTCCAACAGCAACGACACGGAGGAGTTGACGAAGAGGGTGAATCGGTCCGAAGGAGTGGCCTGCCATCCCGACAAGCGCACGCGATCCACCCGTGCCGTTGCCGTCTCACCCTCGCGAGGCGAGTGGCGATCGCCCCCGCCTTAGTCAACCTAACAACTGCCATTTGACCCATTAAGTCCACTGTGGGATGCCCTGCTCCTCTTTTAAGACACGACGTCGGCGCGGGGTGTGCGGTGACGTGGCGGACGGATTTACTGGCGGGCCGCCAGGTAGTTCGGCCAACTCCCGTACGGCGTCACGTCGATGGCGTCGGCGCTGGGTGGCACGTCGCAGTGGAAGGCGGTGACCGCCTCGCCGCTGTCGAGGATGACCTTGCCCAGCGTCATCGGGGCGGGGAGCGCGGCCAGGAAGAGTCCGAGGGCTGCGGGGGACAGGGTCCAGCGTTCTCCTTCGAGGGCTCCGCCCTCGCCTGGGGCGGTGGCGGTGATGCCCGGCTTGGGCGGCTCGGTGCGCAGGTCGAGCATGCGGTAGTCGGGGGCGGTGCGCACGATGCCGCGCAGGCGCGCACCCGCTTCCGTGAGCTGGCCGTTGAGTGGCTGCCCGCTCCGGTGTGCGCCGAACACGACCAAGTCGACGCCGAGTTCGGGCAGGGGAGGGTCGATCGTCTCGCCGGTCAGGTGCCCGGCGAGGTCGACGCCGATCTGGTCGTCGAACGCGCGGGTGATCACGCTGACGCCGAACGGCGCCCCGTCGGCGGTTCCGGCGGGGACCGCGACGGCGGCCATGTCGAGGAGGTTCAGGAAGTTGGTGTACGTGCCCAGGCGGCTGTTGACGCCGACGGGGTCCGCGGCGACCTCCGCAAGCGTGGGGTGGCCGACGGTAGTGGGCAGGAGAAGCGCGTCGCATCCGCCGAGCAACGCCGCGGCCGTCGCCCGGGCTTCGTCGACGCGCCGCTGGTCCGCGGCGAGGTCGTGGGCGGACAGCGAGGCGGCCGCGAGGATGATCGCCGAGACGGTCGGGTCGGCACCCGGCGGCTCGGTGGCGAGGAAGTCCCCGACCGCCGCGTACCGTTCGGCGACCAGCGCGCCGTCGTAGAGGAGTTTGGCGACGGCGGTGAGCGGTGCGATGTCGACGACCTCGACCGTGGCCCCGGCGTCCGCGAGACGGTCGACGGCGGCGGCGAAAGCGGTGCGGGCGTCGTCGGTCAGCGGGGCGAGCGCGGCAGGGTCGGGGACCGCGATGCGTGGTCGCGGCGGTGCGGCCAGGCGTACGTCGGGCGGCCACCGGCGGCTGAGCGGGTCCGCATCGTCCGGCCCGGCCATGACGGCGATGGCCTGTGCCGCCAGGGTGAGGGTGCCGGCGAAGACGGTGACGCAGTCGTAAGGCCGTGCGGCGGGGACGACCCCCGTGGTGGGCACCAGGCCCACGGTCGCCTTGATTCCGACGATTCCGTTGAGGGCGGCGGGCACCCGGCCAGAGCCCGCGGTGTCGGTGCCGATCGCCAGGTCCGCGACGCCGAGCGCGACCGCGACCGCCGACCCGGAGCTGGACCCCCCGGAAATCCGCTCCGGGTGCAGGGCGTTGCGCACCGCGCCGTACGGGCTCCGGGTGCCCACCAGCCCGGTGGCGAACTGGTCGAGGTTGGTCTTGCCCAGCACGACCGCGCCCGCGTCGACGAGCCGGGCGACCGCGGTCGCGCTGCGGGGCGGTGTGTACGCGAACGCGGGGCAGGCCGCGGTGGTCGGCAACCCGGCGACGTCGACGTTGTCCTTGACCGCGAGCAGCAGGCCGGCGAGTGGGAGTTCGTCGCCCGCCGCGGTCCTGGCGTCGACGCGGTCCGCGTCCGCGAGCACGTCCGCCTCGTCCCGCAGCAGGATCCACACCTCGGGCCGGTCGACCTCCTTGATTCGCCGAAACGCCGCTTCGACACGGGTGCGTGTCGGAAAGGGGATCATGCGGCTGCCTCCAGGAACACCGTGGCGTTGCCGAACCCCGCCTGCGCGGTCCGGGTGACCTGGTCGTACGCGGCACGCAGGGCCCTCTCCTCGGCGCACGCCCGCATCCCGATGCCGCCACCGCCGGCCGCCGCTTTGGGCATCACCGGATAGCCGATCCGGTCGGCCTGCGTCACCGCGTCCTCGACACCGGCCAATAGCTCGGTGCCCGGCATCAGGGGGACGCCGGCCCGGGCGGCGGCGCCACGGGCGGTGTTCTTGGTGCCGAACAGCTCGATCTGCCCCGGTGTGGGGCCGACGAACGCCAGGCCCGCGTCCTCGCACGCCCGGGCGAAGTCGGCGCGCTCGGACAGGAACGCGTACCCCGGGTGCACCGCCCCGGCCCCCGTGCGCAGCGCCGCCTCCAGGATCGCGTCGACCCACAGGTAGCTCTCCGCGGCCGGACACGGGCCGATCCGCACCGCGTCGTCGGCCATGCGCATGTGCATGGCCCCGGCGTCCGCGTCGGAGTAGACCGCCACGGTGCGCAGCCCGAGCGCGGCCGCGGTCCGGAGGATCCGCACGGCTATCTCGCCCCGGTTCGCGATCAGCGGCGTGTCGAAGCTCATGACAGGCCCCCGTGCAACGTCATCCGCGTCAGCGCCCGGGTGGCCCGCTCCCACACCACGGCCAGCGACTCCCCGACATGGACGTGCAGCGCCCGGTAGGCCGCGTCCAACTCGCCTGCCTGGAGCAGTTCCAGGATCCCCAGATGCTCCACCACGGTCGTCGTCACCCGATCGGCCGTCAGGAAGTCGTACATGCGGATCCGCCGGATCTTCGCGTTGACCGCCACGAGCGCCGCGGTCAGCGCCGCGTTCCCGGCAGCCCGCGACAGCTCGACGTGGAACCGCTCGTCCAGGAGCGCGAACCCCGGTCCGGGCTCGGGTGGTTCGGCGCGCATCGAGCGCCACCAGAGCCGCTGTTCCGCCAGGACCGCGGGGTCGTGCCGGACGGTCGGGCTCTCCAAGGCCCGGGCGATACCGCGCAGTTCCAAGGTGACCCGGAGCTCGTACAGGTCGCGCAGCTCGGCGAGATCGGGCACCGCGACGTAGTACGCCCCGTCGGCCCGGGTCAGCAACCCGTCCGCGACCAGCCCGGCCAACGCGGCGCGGACCGGCGTACGCGAGACCCCCAGGCGCCGCGCGAGGCCGCTCTCCGTCAGCCGCTCCCGCAGCCCGAACTCCGCGCCCAGTACCGCGGTACGCAGCCGCTCCTCCACGCGGGACCCGAGAACTCCCGCAGGCCCCGGGCCTGTATCCACCCCGGTATCCACATCCGTGTCCATGCCGGGAAGGTAGGGAGCACGCGTTTCGCCGAATCCCACCTCCCGTTACGGCGCCGTTTCGATCTCCTGACAACGACCGCGACGCCGCGTTCGGGTCCCGTCGCGGGGCGTCAGAAGACGCAGCTTCCGGTCACGGGCTCGCCCGCGCGCCGGGCGTCGAGCCAGGCGATCGCGTCGTCCAGGGGTCCGCCGCCGATGGTGTGGCCCTGGTCGACGTAGAACTTGAACTCCACGCTCGTGCCCTTCTCGCACAGTTGCCTGGCCAGGCCTTCGTTCAGGCTGCTCAGCACGTCGTTGCCGCCTTGGGGTAACAACACCGGTACTGAGGTGGTGACTTCGTTGGACGCGCTGGCCCGGAGCGCGGCGTTGAGCGGGCCCAGGTCGGCGCCGGGGCGGAAGACGTCGGTGGCCGGCGGAACCGGGGTGCCCCCGCTGATACACGGCTCAGTCCAGATCTGCTCGGCGGCGGCCGCGACAGCCGGGGCGGCGGTGCTGGGCGGCGCGGCGCTGGCCGTGTCCGTGCTGGTCGGCGGGGCCGATATGGCGGGCGGCCCGGCCGAGGTCGGCGCCCCGCCCTCGGCGCCGGTGGCCCCGTCGTCGACCGGTCCCGGACAGCCGTCGGACACCACGGCCCCCACCATGGGTTCGCCGGGCTCCCCGGGCTCGCCGTTCGACGCGGAAGGCGCGGTCGCCCTGGCCGCCGTACGGGCACACCTGCCACCGGGCATCGTGGCCGCCGATCCGGTGCCGGGCTCGCCGTACGCCATGGTCCTCACCCGGGCGGACGGCGGCCGGACCGAACTGTCCTTCCAGACGGGCGACTCGGTGGCCCCCGGTTCGGCGCCGGCGGATCCGTGCGATCCGGATCTCCCTCCCGTGGCCATCGGGGCGCCGACGTACCCGTTCTCCGACTGCGTCACGGGCGTGCTGCCCGGTGGCGCGAAGACGGTGACCGCGAGCCGGACCGTCGGCGGCGACCGGCATTCGGTGCTGTACCTCGTCACGCCTGACGGCAAGTCCCGGGGGCTGGGGAGCGCCAACCGCATGACGGGCCGGCCGGACGTGCTGACCGACGCCCCGCTGCTTACTCCCGAGGAGCTCACCGCGCTGGCGTCCGAGCCGGACGTGTACGCCGCACTCGTCGGTGCCGCAGGCGATGCCGACGCGCCGGTGGCCGGTGGGCCCGGATTCTCCCCGCCCGCGACGACCGCGACGTGACAGGGGTGTTCGCCCGACGGGACGGGACGGGTGGCCGCGCTCAGGGGTCGACGTCGGCCCGGTCCGGGGCCGCCGGGCCGTCACCCGCCCGAGCGCCGTCCGCCTGCCCGACGCCGGGCAGGCCGACCGGTGCCGGGGACCAGCCGACGCCGCCACGGGGCACGCCCCACCAGGAAAGCTCTCCGTCGGGGCTGACGCACGGCTCCTCCCAGAGTCCGGGGATCGGCTGGCGACCGGTCGTCAGGGTGTCGGCCAGGGCGGCCAAGTACGTGCCCAGCGTCGCGAGTTCCTCGCCGGCGAAGGAGCTGGAGCCGTCGTGCGAGACCCAGCCCATGCGGCCTTGCCCGGGGCCGGGGCGCAGGTCGATCACGTTCAGGTCGCCTTGGAAGTGGCCGACCGGGATCCACAGGCGGTGCCAATACGGGTCCCCCTCCAGCGGGGGCAGGTCCTCCTCGTCGTCGAACAACTCCGCCTCGACCTGGTTGCGGAGCTCCCATTGGTCGACCACCCCGGCGACGGACAGGAGGTCCATCTCCGGGAAGACCCGGCAGTCCGGCTCGATGCCGTCGTGGCACGCCAGTGAGGCGGCCAGCTCCGCGGGCAGCTCGACGCCCAGCACGCGTTCGGCGGCGGCCACGGCCGCAGGATCCGCCGGGGGACCCAGCCGGGCCAGGCTCGCGGGTGCGTGCGCGGCCAGCCAGGCGTCGATCCGGGACCAGGACGCGGTGACCAAATCGGGGTTGCTCTCGACCATGCGGTTATTGTGCCGACCCTTCGCCGCCGCCGTTCGTGTCCGACCGCAACGCCGAACGCGGGTGCCATCGCCGGTGCCCATCCCCGGCGCTGATGTGCGAGGGCCCGCCCGGTAGTACAACCTCCATATGGCGTCACTCGATGACGAACTCGCGCGCCTTTTGCGGCGTCGCCGCCGCAGGCCCGGGAAATGGGTCCTGCTGGCGGTGGCCGCGCTGGTCGCGGCGTACGTGGCGGCGGTCGGCGTCCACACGCTGACGACCGACGACCTGGCCCGGGAAGACACGTGCGTGGCGTCGTATGCCGAAGACGGCGGCGCCGCGGGGCAGCTGCGCGACGCGTTGCGGCGGGTCGAGGCGTCCGGCACAGGCGCCCAGCTCGCCGAACTGGCGCCGGGGGACTGGGACGCGGTGTATGCCTTCTCCGCCGGCCTCGTCGTCGCGCAGCCCGGCGATGCCGGGCACGGCGCCCTTCGCCGTGCTGCGCACCGAGCGACGGCCGACAACTACCCGCGCCTGCCGGTGCGCGAGGGCGGGGACGTCTTCGCCTGGTGCACCGCGCACCCGAACACGTCGGCCCTCGGCGCAACGGTCCGCGCGCTCGTCGACGCATCATCGGCACGGATCTGCTGAATCCCCCGCAGATACTGCGCGTTGCCCCGGCGCGCCGGTGCCGGCGTACGGATTCGTTGGCGCGGAGTCGTCGATGCACACGCGGAGCGGCTATGCTCCCTGAGGCCCTGCGACATGCAGCGACTACCACCATTGGTCGCCTGCCTGCGGGGTCCAAACGACCGCAATGACGGGGTTGTTGCAGGCTGCCACGCTGTGGCCGGGCGTACGCGACGAGGGTGGGCTTCCGCGCGCAGGTCGCCGGCGGCGGTGGCCGCAAGACGCGCACGGCCCGTCGCGGACGGCCTGATCGGGTGGCCCGAAATGAGCGGGCGACCCGAACGGCCGGAAACCCCTTGGGGGTACGCCGGGCCGGGTCAGTCGGCGAGGCCACAAGCGTCGCCGGGTGTCCGACCGGCCGATGCCGTGTCTTGCGCGACTCTCCGTGTCTCCGTGCCCCCTCCGCACGAATCCGAGGATGTCCATGGTCCGAGTCGGGTCGCCACCCGAACCGTCACGTCCCGTTCCCGTCGGCACCGCCTGGCTGGTGCCGACCGCGTTATCGGCCGCCGCGTCCGCGGTGGTCGTCGCTCTCGTCGACGCCGACGCGCGTCTGGTGCTGGGTGTGTGCCTGGCGGTCGCCACCGGCGCCATCGCGGTGGCCACCGCGGTGGCGGGACGCCGCGGCGCACGAATACGTCAGTTGACCCGCGAGCGCGAGGCCGACGTGTCCGCGCAGTACCACCGCCATCAGGCCGAAGCGGAGTCTTTGCGGCAGTACCTCGCCGCCCAGGACGCCGCGCAGCAGCGCCTCACGGAGGATTTGCTCCCCAAGACGATCCTGCGTCTCAAGCAGGGCGAATCTGCGCGTGAGATCGTCCATGAACTTGCCGCCATCGATGAACAACTCCCCCGAGTCACCGCCGAGTTCGCGGCCTCCCAGCGCACCGTGCTGCGCCTGGTGGCGGAAGCCGTCGAGGCCGAGGAGGGCATGCGTGACTCCGCGCAGCGGGCGTTCGTCAACATCGCGCGGCGTGTGCAGGCGATCGTCCACCAGCAGGCCACCGACCTGCGGGAGATGGAGGAGCGGCACGGCGCCCAGCCGGACGTGTTCGGCGACCTGCTGCGGCTGGACCACGGTACGGCGCTGATCGGCCGGCTCGCCGACAGCATCGCGGTGCTCGGCGGCGCGCGGCCCGGCCGCCAGTGGCAGAACAACGTCCCGCTCTACAGCGTGCTGCGCGGCGCGGTCTCCCGCATCACCGACTACCCGCGCGTCGAACTGACGGCCGTCACCGAGGTCGCCGTCGTCGGCTCCTCCGTCGAGCCGCTGATCCACGCGCTGGCCGAACTCCTGGACAACGCCACGCGCTACTCCCCGCCCAAGACCGTCGTGCGGGTGAGCGCGAGCGAGGTGCAGTCCGGCGTCGCGGTCGAGATCGAGGACGGCGGAATCGGGCTCTCCGAAGAGGCCCGCCGCCGCGTCGAGCGGCTGCTCGAAGAGGCGTCCGCCGGCCTCGACCTCGCCGACCTGGGCGAGTCCCCGCGACTCGGGCTCGCGGTCGTGGGAAGGCTCGCACAGGAGCACAATTTCCGGGTGTCGCTGCGGCCGTCGGCGTACGGCGGCGTCCGCGCGATCCTCGTCGTACCCAAGGAACTCCTCACCACCGCAAGGGTGTCCATGGTCTCCGGTGCCGCTCCCGGGCTGGAGGCACTGTCCGCGGCACGCACCGTGGCCAGCGGCCCGGCCCGGTTCTCGGCCGCGCCGGTGGAGAGCGCGCCGCGCGGGCGTACCGCCAACGGACTGCCGCAGCGCCAGCGCAGGAGCCCGGCCGAACCGCCGCGGCTCGTCCCGCCCACGCGGACCGCGAGTGCGCCCGACACGGGCAGCCGGTCGGGCGACACCGGCAGCCACGCGGCACCCGGTGCCGGGGCGCGGGCCGCGTCGTCGGCCCCGTCCGAATCCGCGTCCCCCTCCGCCGGCCCGGCGCCCGAACCCGGGTTGTGGCTGGCCGCGTTCCAGGGCGCGGTGGCCGGCGACTCAGCCGCTCCGGCCGACTCCCCGGGGGCTGCCGCGCCCGCGGACGCGGCCGACGGCACGCTCCAGAATGAAGGTGAGCGGTGATGCAGAAGAGAGCCGATCTGGACTGGATCCTCAAGGATCTCGCCGACGGTGTCCCGCAGACACGGCACGTGGTCGTGCTGTCGGCGGACGGTCTGTGCATCGCCCAGCACGGCTGCGACGTCGACACCGCCGACCGCATCGCGGCCGCGTGCGCCGGGCTGCAGAGCCTGTCGGCCGCCATCGCGCTGGAACTGCCCAATGGTGACGGGCAGATGCGGCTCGTCGTCATCGAGATGGGCGGCGGTTTCTTCTACCTGATGGCCGCCGGAACCGGTGCGTACCTCGCGGTGCTCGCCGACGAGGGCGTCGACGCGGGGCTGATGGGCCAGCGCATGCGCGATCTGGTGGCACGGATCGGAGAGCACCTGAGCAGCCCGCCGCGGACCACCGCCGCCGGGCGGGGCACATGAGCGGACCGCGACGGCTCGACTGGGAAGAAGGGTCCCCCGAACGGCTGTACGTGCTCACCGGCGGCCGCAGCGGCGCCGCCCGGGAGCAACTGGACCTGGTCACCCTGATCGTGTCGCGGTCGTCGCCCGACCCGGGCCTGCAGCCTGAGCAGGCCGCCATCGTGCGGATGTGCGGGTATCCGCTGTCCGTGGCGGAGATCTCCGCCTACCTTTCCTTACCTGCGAGCGTGGTCATGGTGCTGCTCGCCGACCTGCTCGCCGACGGCCGGGTGGAGGCCCGGCCGCCGATCCCGGCCGCGTCGCTGCCCGACGCCGAACTTCTCGAGGCGGTGATGCATGGACTACAGAATCTCTGACCCCGTCCCGGACGCATCTCTCGGCGAGCCCGTCGGCCCGCGTCCGCAGGACGCGCTGCCGGACACGGTCACCACGGCCGTGAAGATCGTGATCGTGGGCGGCTTCGGGGTCGGCAAGACCACGATGGTCCGCGCGGTCAGCGAGATCCGGCCGCTGACCACCGAGGAGACCATGACGCGGGCCGGCGAGGGCGTCGACCACGTCACCGGCATCGAGGACAAGACCGAGACCACGGTCGCCATGGACTTCGGCCGCATCAGCCTCAACGAACGCCTGGTCCTCTACCTGTTCGGCACCCCAGGCCAGGAGCGGTTCTGGTTCCTGTGGAACGGACTCTTCGACGGAGCGTTGGGGGCGGTCGTCCTGGTCGACGCACGCCGCCTGGAGGTCAGCTTCGACATCATCAGCCGCCTTGAGGACCGCCGCATGCCGTTCGTCGTCGCGGTCAACGCCTTCCCCGACGCCCCACGGCACGAACTGGCCGAACTGCGTGAGGCATTGGACCTGCCCGACTGGGTCCCGATGGTCGACTGCGACGCCCGCAACCGGGCATCCAGCCGCGATGTTCTGCTCGAACTGACGCGCTACCTGCACGCGATGACGCTCGCACAGACGGAGACACGATGAGCAGCACTCCCACCGACGAAGCCCCGCACGGCGGTACGGCCATTGACGGGTCGGTCCCGCCCCCGGGGTGCCCCGCCCACGCGGGCGCCGCGGCTGCCGGGCGCGAGGACGTCGTCCGGCTCAACAGCCCCGAGCACCAGTCCGACCCGATGGGAGTGTACGAGCAACTGCGTGCCCGGTACGGCCCGGTGGCGCCGGTGCTGGTGGAGGGCGACCTGCCCGCGTGGCTGGTCCTGGGCTACCGCGAGAACCTCGAAGTGGTCCGCACCCCCAACCGCTTCTCCCGCGACTCGCGGAACTGGGGTTCCTGGAACCGCGGTGAAGTCGACGCGGAGTCACCACTGTTGCCGATGCTCGGCTGGCAGCCGCTGCTCGCGTTCCTGGACGGCGAGGAGCACCAGCGGCTCCGCAAGGCCGTGACGGACAGCCTCAACCAGCTGGACCGCCGAGGCGTGCGTCGGCACGTCACCCGCTTCGCGAACCAGCTCATCGACGCGTTCTGCGCCGAGGGCGAAGCGGACCTGGTCGGGCAGTTCGCCGAGAAGCTGCCGATGCTGGTCATGACACAGCTGTTCGGCATACCGGAGGAGTACGGTCCGCGGCTGACCGAAGCCGTGCTGGACCTGGTGCGCGGCACCGACACCGCCTTCGAGAGCAACGAGTTCGTCGTCGCGACCCTCCGGCAGCACATCGAGCGCAAGCGCCGGCAGCCGGGCTACGACATCGGGTCGTGGCTGATGGAGCACCCGGCCGGGCTCAGCGACGAAGAGGTCGTCCAGCACATGCGCGTGCTGCTGGCCGCCGCGAATCAGAACACCACCGTGTGCATCAGCAACACGCTGCGCCTGGTGCTGAGCGATCCGCGGTTCCGCGCGTCGCTGGCCGGGGCGCGGATGACGCTCCCGGACGCGGTGGAGCAGGTGCTGTGGGACGAGCCGTCCACCATGGTGTGCCCGGCACGTTGGGCCGTGGGGGACACGCAACTCGGCGACGCGGACATCAGGACGGGCGACATGCTGCTGCTCGGGCTGGCGGCGGGAAACGTGGACCCGGAGATCCGCCCCGACCTGAGCGTGCCGATGCACGGCAACCGGTCGCATCTGGCGTTTAGCGGCGGCCCGCACGAGTGCCCGGGGCAGGACATCGGCCGGGCCGTCACCGAGGCTGCGGTGGACGTCCTGCTGACGCGTCTACCGGACATTCACATTTCCGTTCCGGACGACGAACTGGTGTCGGTGTCCACTTGGCTGTCGAGGCACCTGACCGCGCTGCCGGTGCAGTTCACGCCGAAGCAGCCGGCCGCGGTCGCCGCGGAGCCCGGTACGGGCACACCCGGCCCGGAGGCATCGGCACCAGGTGCGGCCTTGGCGGTGCCCCCCGCCGCGCCGTCCGCTCCGGCCGGCGCCGAACCGCCGGGTACGACGGAGGCGCAGGCCCACCCGTCGACCCCACCGAGTGCGGTGGCCCCCGCGCAAGCGGCAGGCGCACCGCCGGTGCTGACGCCGCGTCGGCCTTCCCTGTGGCGGCGGCTCGTCGGCCGGGTCCGGCGCCGCGGCTGAGGCACCCGCGCTCGCCTGGCTCCCGAACGGCAGTTCGGGAGCCAGGCGAGCGCGTTCCGAGCGGAGGGCGGCCTACCCCGAGCGGCGGCCGGGTTCGGGAAGTACGGCGACGGTGCTCGGACTCCGCCGGGCAACCGGCGTCATCGCCAGGTGGTTCGGCCGCGGAACCGCGGCAAGAACCTCGTGCACCGGTTGCTCGGATGCGGGCCGCAGTCTCCATCGGGACAGGATCGTCGCGAGGACGATCGGCATCTCCATCCGGGCGTACGCCTCCGCGGGGCACTTGCGCGGTCCGGTGCTGAAGGGCAGGAACTCGGTGCCGACGCGGGAGCGGTTGCCTCCGTTCTCCCATCGCTCGGGCACGAAGCGGTCCGGGTCGCAGTAGATTCGCGCGTCGCGGTGGATGGCGTAGAGGCTGAAAGCCAGTTCGGTGCCCGCGGGGATCCGCACACCCGCCACCTCGACGTCCTGGACGGCACGGCGCATCAGCACCGGCAGCGCGTACAGCCGGGAGGCTTCGTTCACGACGTGCGCCAGGTAGGTCAGACGTGGGATGTCCTCGAACCCCACCGGGCCGTCGCCGACCACGGCGTCGATCTCGTCGAGGACGCGGGCCTCGACCTCGGGAGCACGCGCGAGTTCGTGGAAGGTCCAGGCGAGGGTCGACGCGGTGGTCTCCGTGCCGCCGATGAGGATCGTGACCAGTTCGTCGCGCACCTCCTCGTCGGAGAGCCCTGCGCCGCTGTCGGCGTCGCGGGCGGCGACCAGGGTCGAGAGGAAGTCCGGGCTGTCGTCCGGGTTCTTGCGGGCGCCTGCCACGAGCTGGTCGATGACCTCCCGCAGCTCGCGCACCGCGCGGTCGAACTCGCGGTTGGCGCGTACGGGTATGCGTCCCAGCAGTGCGGGCAACGCCGCCCGGGCCATGACGCCCTTGAGCAGGAAGGGCACTTGGCGGCGGATGACGTCGATGGCCTCCGCGTCGGCATGACTGGAGAACAGCGAGGTCGTGACGGTGTTGATGGTGTACTCGTACATCGCCAGGTAGACGTCGACGGTGCTGCCGGCCTCGAACGAGTCGGCGAGCGCCTGCGCGTGTCCGGCCATCGAGGTCGAGTACTCCCGGACGCGTGCGCGGTGCAGCATCGGTTGGACCAGCCGTCGGCGCTGCAGGTTGGTGGCGTTGTCGGAGTTGAGCAGCCCGTTCCCGGTGAACTCGCGTGCGCGGTCCATCAGTCGGCCCTTTTCGAAGGAACGGGCCTTGAGCAGGACGAGTTCCTGGACCGCCTCGGGCGTGGTGACGAAGTAGACGGGTGACGTGCCGAGTTCGACACGCACGATCTCGCCGACATCCCGGAGGCCGCGGAGGAACGGGAAGGGACGGCGGGCCAGCGGCAGCAGGTGGCCGAGCAGGGGGAGACGTCCCGGCGCGCGCGGAACCGACCGCAGTTCGGTCGTCATCGCGGAACTCCTTGTCACGAGGGTATCGACACGAGGCATGGCGAAAACGCTTCCGGCCGGTCGGCGCGACGCCGAGCGGCCGGGAACCGTCGGTCCGGACGGGTCAGTCCGGGAGGAGCCCCCACCACCAGGCGATCGGTGAGATCGGGAGCGGTTCGTTGCTGGTGTCGGTCGGCGTGTCGGCGAAGTCGGTGGGCAGGTCAGCGGGGTCCTCGGGGGTGGTGTAGCGCCGGGACGAGATGCTCCAGTCCTGGGTGGCGCGTATGAACGTGCCCAGGCTGAGCAGGTAGGTGGCCAGCTCCGGACCCGCCGTGGTCAGCAGGTGCTCGCGGAGCCGCAGGAACAGCCAGAGCACGCGGTCGCGTTGCGAGATCGCCACCGACATCGCCTGCTCCGGGGTGATGCGGTACTCGTGCTCCAGGACCTTGATCACGTTCAGGACGTAGCGGTCGGCCCGGCTCTCCTTGTGGAAGGAGAAGATGTCGTTGTCCCAGGAGATGACGAAGTACGCCATCTCCGCCAATGCCCGCACGGTGTGCGCGTCCCGGTCGTTCTGCGCGAGTTCGTAGCCGTACGCGAACTCCAGGACCGGCGAGATGATCGACGCGGCGCCGTCGTACAGCCGCATCATCGTGTAGTCGGCGAGCGCGGGCATCGTGCCGCGGCTGCGGTGCGCGGCCTCCCACACCAGGGACAGGAAGTACTCGCGCAGGCCGTCCACCCACCGGGTGGCCTGGGCGGCGGTGGCGTGCGCCGCGATGCGGCCGCGTAAGTCCCGCATGCCCCGGGCGAGCGGGTCGTCGGGCAGCATCGGCGTCTCGGGGTTCTGCGCGACGCGGATCAGCCGCGACAGTACCGGGACGAGGTCGTGCGGGTCGGCGCCCGCGATGCCCTCCTCGCAGCATCCGTCGTCGACGCCGAACAGCCACATGACGAAGTCGGACAGGATGCCGACGACTTCCTCGTGGCCGTCAGGCAGGATGCGGGCCGCGAACGTGCCGATCTCGTGTGTGACGAGCCGGGTACGGAGATCCTCGGAGCCGATGCCGAACTTCTCGGCCCACTCGCTGGTCTGCTTGTCGATGACAGCATGGCTCGGGTGGATGGCGGGCTCGAACGGCGAGTAGATCGGGGGGACGGTCAGTCTCTGCGACATTTGTTGATCACCTTGGGTAAGCCGCGCGGCTGAGGACGAACGCGACACTAGCGTTGTTGATCTTGATGGCGTGATCAACTTTTGCGGAAACCCACAGGGTTTTTCGGTCAGATTCGGACGGTCGGTGTCGACGCTGAGTCACGATGTGTGACGGTCTGCCAGAACTCCCACGTCGCTCCCGTATCTCGGTCGAGTCGCCGCCTCTGCGGCAACTCGTCGGTGGCCGAGCACCGTTGCCGTCCGTACGCATTCCGCAGACACAATCGAGCCGAGGAGGCGGCCCGCAGGATGACTCGCCGGGGGCTCGACGGCGAGCCGCCGACCGTGCGCGAACCTTCGCCGGCGGCCCCGTCGACGCCGTATGCCTTGCCGGAACCGGCTACCCGCGCCGGTCGCCGAAGTACGCGATGACGAGCGCGTTGACGAGGTCGGCCCGTTCCCACTGGAGGAAGTGCCCGGCGCCCGGCAGCACGACGGGTCCGGTCCGGTCGGTGAAGGCGACCTCGCTGGTGTGCAGGAAATCCGGACCGACCACGTTGTCGTCCATGCCGTAGAGGATCATCGTCGGGACGGACACCTTGCCGGACATCAGCGGCGGTTCGCTCGCCCGTCGGCCGTAGGCGAGCTGGTAGACCGCCCAACTGGCCCGCAGCCGCTCGTCCGAGGCGAACGGCTCCGTCATGAAGTCGATGTCCTCGGGCGTGAAGGTGCCGGGGGAGGCCCAGAGCCGGTGGCCGTACATCTCCCCGATGTAGCGGCGCCGCTTGGCCGGGGTGTCCAGTTCGGCGGCAAGGTCGTCGGGAGTCGCGCCCTGGCGGTACCGGTAGTCGGCGGTCGGGCCGTCCGCGAAGGTGCGGATGGCGGACACGTCGATGCCCGCCGCCGCGTACTCCTCGAAGATCGCCGGCGGCGCGGTGTTGAAGTAGACCAGCTTGTCGACGAAGCCCGGGTAGCGGTGGACGAGGTCGACGGCGGTCGCCCCGCCCACGTCGCCCGCGACGACCCCGCAGCGCTCGTGCCCCAGGACACCGTGCACGAGAAGGTGCAGGTCCCGGCTGTAGGCGGCGAGGTCGTACACGTCGTCCGCCGAGAGGTCGGAGTCCCCGAAGCCGCGCAGGTCGGGGACGATGACCTCGTACCCGGCCTCGGCCAACGGCCGGATGTTGCGCCACCAGATCCGCTTGGTCTCCGGATAGCCGTGCAGGAGGAGCAGGGGGTAACCGCCCACCCCTTCCCGGACGTACGCGATCTCCAGGCCGTCACGCCCTTCCGTCGCCGGGACTTCGCCGCGGTGCACGGTGAAGGCGTCCGCGGCGGGCGTCGGCGGCTGGGCGGGGCGCAGGCGTACGTCATAGACCAAGGACATGCTGGGCGGTGCCTCTCTCGACGGACGTGGAGCCGGGTGGGCCCCTCACCCGCCGTCGACGGCGGGAGCCGGGGCACAGTCGGCAGACGGTCGCAGCGATTGTGCCCGGGATCGCGCGATCTCGATACGCAGGTTCTCGTATGTGGGGGCCAGCAGCCGCAGACCCGCTTCGAGCGCGCGGTCGTCGCCGGTCACGAGCGGGTACTGCAGTGCGCCGACGATCCGAGCCTGCCGCGCGGCGACGGCGGCCGCGTCGGCCAGGTCCAGCCGGGCCAGGCATGCGGCGGCGTCGGCGAGGCGCCGCGCGCCGACCCGTACCCCGAAAACTCGCAGCAGCGTGCGTACCTGCGGCGCGAGTCCGCGTCGGACCTGGTCGGCCAGTGCCTCGACGGCCGCCGCGCCGCCGATCGAACCGGCCGTCGCGCGGGACTCGCCCGAGTTGCCCAGCCAGGCGACGGCCTGCGGCATCGCGGCGCGCAGCGCGTCCGGCTCGAGGACGACGCGCTCCCGGACGAAGGAGTGGCGCATGACGTACGGCCGGTCGATGTACTCCACCGCCTCGGCCCGCCACGCCGCCGCGAACTCCGCCACCGGCAACGTCGCGAACGGGTGCCCGTGCGGGTCGTGCATCACCACCGTCTCCGCGCCGACGTCGACCACCACGACGTAATGGTCCGCGATGTCCTCGCCGCTGCCGAAGGGGGTCCCGGGCTGGTAGAGCAGCAGGCCCATGTCCACGGGCCCGACCATCACCGGGCCGCCAGCGACCGCTTTCCGCAGCCGGCCGACCGCCTCCTTCCCCGTACCGCCCGCCTCGCGGACGCACGTCCAGCCGAGCAGGCCGAGCGCCGCGTCGACGCCCAACTCCGGGTCCCAGCCCAGCGGATCGAACAGCGGTACGGTCCCCGCGAGCAACTGCACACCGAAGGGAGCCCCGGTCAGCGTCTCGATCACCCCCGGCGCGGGAGCTTCCGAGCCGAGCACCATTCCGAGCGAATGCGTGTAGCAGTAGGGGCCGGAACCTGAATACGCGAACATGTGCGCCACTCCTCGATCGACGGGATCACGAGGAGACCGAGTAGAAGGGGTGACACGACGAGAGGGTCAACCGCACCCGGCGGCGCCGATTTCGCCGGTCCCCGTACCGGTGCCGCGGTACGCCGACGTCACGACCGGTCGCCCACGACGGGGTGGACCGCGGTCAGCGCTTGGGGCGCAGGGTGGTGCTCCACAGGACGGCCGAGGCGCCGTCGCGGAGGCGGACGGTCAGGTCGCCGCTCGGTCCGTCGATCTCGACCTCGCCGAAGTGCTGGAAGCCCTCCATCGGCGAGGCGTTCGCGCGCGGCGGGGCGTGCACGAACTCGGCCTTCGGGCCGAACGTGCCGTCCAGTGCGTTCGGCCCGAACGCGCCCGCGTTGAGCGGCCCGGAGACGAACTCCCAGAACGGATCGAAGTCCTTGAACGCGGCCCGCGACGGGTCGTAATGATGCGCGGCCGTGTAGTGGACGTCCGCCGTCAGGAAGACGATTCCGCGTACGCCGCGCCGCTGCGCGGTGCGCAGCACCTCGGCGAACTCCAGTTCGCGGCCCAGCGGCGCGCCGTTGTCGCCCTGCGCGACGCCCTCGAGGTTTGCGCCGTCCGGCACGATCAGGCCGAGCGGCAGGTCGGCGGCGATGACCTTCCAGGTGGCGCGGCTATGCGACAGACCCTCGATCAGCCAGCGCCGCTGCCGTTCGCCCAGCAGCCCGCGCTCGGGATCGGCGTAGCGGTTGCTGTCGTTGGGGTCCTTGTAGGTGCGCATGTCGAGCACGAACACGTCCAGGTGCCGCCCGTACGACAGCTTGCGGTAGATGCGGTCGTCGCCGATCGGCATCCACTCGTGGAACGCCCGCTTGGCGCGCGCCGCGAGGACGTCGACGCGCTTCTCGGTGTAGCGGGCGTCGTCGATGACCTGGCCCGGGAACCAGTTGTTGCGCACCTCGTGGTCGTCCCACTGGACGACCTGCGCGACCTCGGCGGCGAGCGCCCGGTAGTTCGCGTCGAGCAGGTTGTACGCGAACTGCCCGCGGTACTCGGTGAGGCTCTCCGCGACCTTGGACTTCTCCGGAGTGGTCAGGTTGCGCCAGATCCGCCCGTCCGGCAGCGCCACCGACTCGACGAGCGGCCCGTCGGAGTAGACGGTGTCGCCGCTGTTGAGGAAGAAGTCGGGGCGGAGCCGCCGCATCTGCTCGAAGATCGTCATGCCGCCGATGTCGGGGTTGATGCCCCAGCCCTGCCCGACCGTGTCGCCCGACCACACGAACCGTACGTCGGCGCGCTGGTGTTCGTGCGGCGCGGTGACCAGCGAGCCGACCACCGCCTGCCCGGCGGCACCGCGCTCGCCCTCGACGTGGACGCGGTAGTGGATGCGACGCCCGGACGGCAGCCCGCGCAGCCGGACGCGGCCGGTCAGGTCGTTCTCCGGGGTCAGCCACGGGCCGCGCACACGGGCCGCGCCGCGCAGGTCGGGGCGGGTGGAGTACTCGACGACGAGCCGGCCCGGGCGGTCGGCGCGCCCCCAGACGATCGCGGAGTCGGCGATCGCGTCGCCGCTCTGCACGCCGTGGCTGAGGCCGGGCCGACCGGGCAGCACGAGGCCCGGGCCCGAGTCGGAGGTGGCCGCGCCTGCCGAGGCGGCACCGACGACGGGGGTGATCGCCAGGCCCGCCCCGACGGCGGTGCCGGTGCGCAGCAGGGTCCTTCGGTCGAAATTTCTCTCCACAGGGGTCATAGGAGACGTGTGTAGTGGCGTTCGGCGACCGTGCGACCAACGGCGGTTTGCCGGGCCGTGAGGTCTGGCCGTCCGCTCGGCGCACCGGCTGCCCGCACTGGCCGTCCGTTCGGGTGCTCGCGCCGGCCCGTCCGTGGTCCGCCTTACGGTCTCCTCAGCCTTGCGGTCGGCCGCCGGGCGGGGTGCGCTGCCGCAGGCGTTCGCCCTGCGGCCCGAACATGATCAGGTACTCGACCGGTTCGTCGGGTGCGGCGTTGGCGAGCCCGTGCGCGGTACGGGTGTCGAACTCGACGACCTCCCCGGCGGTGAGGACCAGGTCGTGCCCGCCGAGCGCCAGCCACAGCTTCCCGTAGAGCACGCACAGCCATTCGTACCCTTCGTGTGACACCTGGGCGGGTCGCCGCGGCGGTTCACCGCGGGCGGGCAGGACGTGCTTGTGGGCGTGCAGGCCGCCGACGTACCGGGTCAGCGGGACCATCGCCTTTTCCGGAACGGCGCGCTGCGGCGCGGTGGTTCGCGGGGGATTCCGTTTCGGGGAGGAGACGGCGGCCGCCGCGCCGCTCTCGGTGCCGTGGCCGTGGCCGTGACCGAGATCGGTGCCGGTTCCGGTGTCGGTGCCGGTCAGCGCGTCCAGCGAGACGCCGTACACCTGCGCCAACCGCAGCAGCATCGCCAGGCCCGGCGTGCGTCGGCCGTTCTCGAACCGCGAGAGCGTGCTGAGCGGGACGCCGGTCGCCCGGCCCACGTCGCTGAGGGTCGCACCGTGTCGCTCGCGTACGGTCCGCAGCCGCGGGCCCAACGCTGCCAGTACGTCCGCAATGCCGTCGTCCGTCATGCTCGCCCGCGCCTTTCCGACCCTCCGCTTTCACCCCTCTGGCCTCCTAGTTTGCCGGAATGGCAAGGCAAGGTCGCGTCGGCCGGCGGCGGCGACGCATGATCGGTGGGTCGCCGCATCCACCCCGGGCACGAGGAGAAGCCATGCACCGGTCCGTATCCGCCGCAGACCCGCGCCACCGCACGGTCGAGGCACCCGCCGGAAGGCTGCACCTGGTCGAGCAGGGCACCGGACCGCTGGTGCTGCTCGTCCACGGCTTCCCCGAGTCCTGGTACTCGTGGCGGAACCAGCTCCCGGCCCTCGCGGCAGCGGGCTACCGGGCGGCGGCCCTCGACGTACGCGGGTACGGCCGGTCCTCCAAGCCCGCCGCGACCCGCGACTACCGCATGCTCGCCCTCGTCGAGGACAACCTCGCGGTGGTGCGGGCCCTGGGTGAGGAATCGGCGGTGATCGTCGGGCACGACTGGGGCTCGAACATCGCAGCCGCTTCCGCGCTCGTGCACCCCGAGGTGTTCCGCGCGGTCGGGCTGCTGAGCGTGCCCTACGCCCCGCCCGGCGGCCCCCGTCCCACCGACGTCTTCGCCGGGATGGGCGGCGACGAGGAGTTCTACGTCTCGTACTTCCAGGAGCCCGGCCGGGCCGAGACCGAGATGGAACCCGACGTCCGCGGCTGGCTCGCGGGCTTCTTCGCGGCGCTGTCCGCCGACACCATGCCCGCGCAGGACGCACCCGACCCGCACTTCGTCGGCCGCGGCGGCCGACTGCGCGACCGCTTCCCGACCGACCGGCTGCCCGGCTGGCTGACCGAGCACGATCTCGACGTGTACGCCGGGGAGTTCGAGCGCACCGGCATGACCGGGGCACTCAACCGCTACCGCAACATGGACCGCGACTGGGAGGACCTCTCCCCGTACAACGGCGCTCCCGTCAGGCAGCCGTCCCTGTTCATCGGCGGCGCGCTGGACGCCTCCACCATCTGGATGGCCGACGCGATCAACGCGTACCCGGCCACGCTGCCGGGCCTGGTCTCCTCGCACCTGTTGGACGGTTGCGGGCACTGGGTCCAGCAGGAACGCCCGGACGAGGTCAACGACCTCCTGATCACCTGGCTGAACTCCGCGGCGCCGACGGCGTGAGCCGCCCGATGAGACACGGCCTGACGGCCCCGAGGCGGAGGGCGCCAACCCTCGCCTTCCGCGCGGCGACGCACGGCGTACGGCGGGACCGCGCGGGAGTGGCGGCGTGCCGGAGCGGGTGCGGGAGCGCGCGAAGTTACCGTCGGGACCATGCACGGTGATCTTCGAGGGTGGCCCGCCTGCCTGACCGCGGGCGCGGTGTTCGCCGTGTGCATGGCCGGCACCACGCTGCCGACTCCGCTGTACCCCCTCTACCAGGACAAGTTCGGGTTCTCCGAGCTCACGGTCACCGTCGTCTACGCCGTCTACGCCGCCGGGGTGATCGGCACGCTCCTCCTGGCGGGCAACGCCTCGGACGCGGTGGGCCGGCGTCCGGTGCTCCTGTGGGGCATGCTGTTCGCGGCCGCGAGCGCCGCCTGCTTCCTGGCTGCCACCGCGCTGGGCTGGCTGTACGCGGGCCGCCTGCTGTCGGGGCTGTCCGCCGGGCTGTTCACCGGCGCGGCGACCGCGTACGTGATCGAGCTGGCGCCGAAGGCCGGTGGCTCGCGGGCCACGTTCGTCGCGACCGCCGCCAACATGGGCGGTCTGGGCTGCGGCCCGCTGCTCGCCGGCGTACTGGCCCAGTACGCCGCATGGCCGCTGTACCTGCCGTTCATCGTGCACCTGGGCCTGGTGGCGGTCTGCTCCGCGGTGATCCTGCTGTGGCTTCCGGAGACGGTGCGGGACCGGCGTCCGCTGCACACCGTACGCCCCCAGCGGCCCGCCCTGCCGCCGTCGGTCCGGGCGGTGTTCGGTCCCGCGGCGATCGCGTCCTTCGTCGGGTTCGCCCTGTTCGGTGTGTTCACCGCGGTCAGCCCGGCGTTCCTCGCCGAGTCCCTGGACGTGCACAACCACGCGCTCACCGGGCTGGTCGTCGCGCTGGCGTTCTTCTCCTCGACCGCCGGGCAACTGGCCGTCGGATGGGTGGGGGTGACCCGGTCGTTGCCGCTGGGCTGCGCGGCCCTGCTGGTCGGGCTGGGGCTGCTCGCGGGCGCGCTCGTGTGGGACCTGCTGGCGCTGGTGGTGCTGAGCGCGGTCGTCGGCGGGGCCGGGCAGGGGCTGTCGTTCCGGGCGGCGATGTCCGCGGTGGCGGGCGCGACCGAGCCGGAGCGGCGTGCGGCGGTGATCTCCGCGTTGTTCGTGGTGGCCTACTTCGGCATCTCGGTGCCGGTCATCGGGGTCGGACTCCTGGTGGAGCCGATCGGTCTGGAAGGCGCGGGCCTGGTGTTCATCGCCTGCATGGCGTTTTTGGTGTCGACCGCGGGCTTCTACCTGCTCCGCCATCCGGTCGCGGCCACCGGGCCCGCGGCCGCCGGGCGGCAGGAACAGCCGGACACCCACTGAACCCGGCAGCGCCGCCTCGTCGTTGTGAAGGCCGCCCATACGGGACACGAAAGACGCGGCACGAGGCGACCGGCGGTCAGCGGGCGTACAGGTACCTGTTGACCGCGTCGACGTCGGTGTTCCACAGGGTGCTGAGCGGGTTCGTGCCGACGTCGAGCGCGATGATCTCGCGCGGGACCTGGACATCGATAGGGTGGCCCGCGGGAGTGTTCGCGACCCGGCCCTGGAGGTTCACGGCGAAGGACTTCACCGGGTGCTCCGGCGGAGTGTCCCCGTCGTTCCACAGGCGTACGCCCGCGTACGCCTTCTGGCCCGGCGCGATCGTGGCGAGCGCCTTCGCGGGCGACTCCATGGGCGGCGTGGGGTGCCGGTCCCCGAGCACGACCTGCGGGTGGTAGTAGAGCGTGCAGCTCGTCGCGCCGATGTTGGTCGCCGTCAGGAGGACGTGGTTCGACGAGTCCTCGGTGGTGGACATGCTGATCCGGACGTTCTTGTCGGTGCACGCCGCGGTGCCGTCGCCGCCCGACGTGGTGGAGGTGCCGGAGGTGCCCGGCGTACTCGGGTCGCCGGAACCGCCCCCGGGGCGCGCCGGGGCGCGGGTCGTCGCGGCCCCGCCGGTGGGTGCCGCCGTTCCCGTCGGGTTCGGGTTCGGGGCGCCGGACGAGGGGGGTGCGGTGCCGCCCGTGCCGGTGGGGTCGGGCCGCGGAGGCTCGGTGGGGGACGGGATCGTGGCCGACGGGTTCGTGGTCGCCGTGCTCTTCGACGGCGCGGGCGTGGCCGGTGCGGTCTCCGCGGACGGCGTCGGGACGAGGAGCGTCGGCGGCGTCGTCACTTCGGCCTCGCCTCCGCCGCCCGTCAGCGCGACCGCGGCCATCATCGTCGAGACGGTCAGCACCGAAGCCGCGCACGCCACCAGCGCCGCCCTGCGGCGCCGGATGCCGTGGTGGCGGGCGTCGATACGCGCGAAGTCCGGTGGCATGACGACGAATTCGTCGGCATGGGCGTTGAGCTGCGCCTGCAGCCAGGCCTCCGCCGCGGTGCCGGTACCGGTGCCGCCGCCTGAGCGGTGCTCAGACCCGTCCATGCTGCTTCTCCCTCTGTACCTGCCTTCCCGCGGACGGCGGGAGGCCGGCCGCACCGTCCATCGGGGCGACGTCCGAAAGGGCGGGATCAGCACGGAGCTTGTCCAGCCCGCGCGCCGCCTGGCTCTTCACCGTGCCGACCGAGCAGCCCATGACCAGGGCGACTTCGGCCTCCGGAAGGTCCTCCCAATAGCGCAGGACGACCGCCGCGCGCTGCCGGGGCGGCAGCCTGAGCAGCGCGTCACGCAGGGCCTCCCGCTGATCGACGCGGTGGGTCGGATCCGGCCCGGGGACGTCCAGGGGCTTGTCCCCGAACACCAGCGTCGGCCGCTTCCGGCGGAACCGGTTGTTGTTGCAGTTGACGAGGATCCGGCGGACGTACGCGTCCGGCCGCTCGCTCGCCTGGATCCGCCGCCACGAGGCACCCGCACGCGCCAGCGCCGTCTGCGCCACGTCCTCGGCCTCCGCGTAGTCGCCGGTCATCAGATACGCCGTCCGCACCAGCCTCGGCCACCGCGATCGGACGAACTCCTGGAACGCAGCCGCATCATCAGGTCTCACCCCGTACCTCCCTACCCCCACAAACACGCATCCGGGCCGTCCGCGTTGCACGGCGGCCGGGGTTCCTTGCGGCAAGGCGGAGAGGGAGCGGCGCGAAGGCGCCCACCCGCGTGGTGAAAACCGACTGTGGCGGATTTTTCCCTTGCGATAGCTTCCTCTTGGTTCACTTCCGGCGCAGACGCGAACCGCGAGTCTGCGCGGAGTCCTCGTCCTGACCTGGGAGTATTTGTGCGTTCTGCCCGAATAGCCGCCGTCGCCACGGCCGCCGGCATGGCCATGTTGGCCGTGTCCGCCTGCGGCACGGAGAAGGCCGGTGAGGCGAGCAACCTGACGGTGGACGCCAAGACGCTTGCGCAGCAGACGCAGCAGAAGGTCAAGGAGACCGAGACGGTCCGCATCACCGGCGGCGGTACCGTCGACTTCGGCGACGGCGAGACCATGGACCTGAGTGCGGAGATGTGCTTCACGTCCGACGAGACGCTGAAGGGGAAATTCTCGTACGACAAGGCCGAACTCGAGGTCCTGCTCGTCGACGGCAAGGAGTACGTGAAGGGTTCGCGCGCGTCCTGGGACGCGTGGTACTCGATGCTGTTCGATCTGGACAGCGGCGAGGTGAAGGTCGACCGGGCCGCGTACGACCAGCTGCTGGCCCTGGTCGACGGCCGCTGGATCATGAACGAGGCGGAGTCCTCCGACGACACCGCCTCGCCCGCTCCCGAGGCGTCCGCCTCCGATCCGTTCGGCGGCGAGTCGTCCGATTTCGCGGGCGGGGCCGAAGACGACGACAGCGCCGGCGGGTTCGCGGACTTCACCGACATCCGGGAGCTGTTCGGCGACGACTACGGCAAGGTCGTCAAGGGAGAGCCGGTCGAGTACGAGGGCAAGCAGGTCATCCCGCTGAGCGTCACGGACGAGGACACCGACGAGGTCACCACGGTGTACGTACCGGAGAAGGGCAAGCAGATCCCGGTGCGCCTCACGTACGAGACTCCCGGCACCGCCGACAAGGTCGACTTCAAGTTGACGTCGGGCGGCGGCTCGTGCGGCGTCAAGGTGCCGCCGGCGGACCAGCTCGTGGACAAGGCCGCCTACGAAGCGGTCGAGGGCAAGGTCTTCGACTTCGACTTCGGAGACATGGACCTC
Organism: Streptodolium elevatio; assembly: GCF_053592165.1. Lineage (NCBI taxonomy): Bacteria > Bacillati > Actinomycetota > Actinomycetes > Kitasatosporales > Streptomycetaceae > Streptodolium > Streptodolium elevatio. Next base: position 7,924 of record NZ_JBSFVE010000017.1, on the reverse strand, counting down.
GACGAAGAGGGCGCCACCGGCGACGCCTCGGACAGCCCGGTCCCCGGCGGCACGGCGACGGGCGGCGCGGGCTTGTGACGCCGCGTTTGACATAGTGATCGACAAAGCCCGGGTCCCCGATTTGACGGAGTCTTCTGCCATGCGTACTCGCCGTTTTGCCGCCGCCGTGTCTGTCACGGTCCTCGCGCTTGTGGGTCTCACCGCCTGCGGTGACGACGAGGAGCAGGACAACACCAAGACCGAGGCCAAGGCCCTGGCGGACCAGGCCGTGGCCGCGATGGACAAGATCGAGTTCCTGTCCAACAAGGGCTCCGGAACGGACGAGAACGGCAACCCGATCGGCATCGACGCGTGTGCCGTGATGAAGACCAAGGACGTCAAGGGCACGCTGAAACTGGGTGACGAGTCGGCCGAGATGCTCGAGGTCGGCCGCGTCCGGTACATCAAGGCGACACCGCTGGGCTGGGCGCAGTTCGCCGGACGGCCGGGGGACGCGAGGGTCGCGGACCTGTTCGAGCAGGCGTCCGAGGGCAAGTTCGTCAAGAGCGAGCCGGAGCCGGGGGACGCGGCGACCGTCGACTTCTTCGACGGCAAGACCGACAACGTCACCAAGGGCGCCGTGACGACTTTCCAGGGCAAGGACGTGGTCCCCCTGGTCCAGGAGCGGGACGAAGACGGCGACAAGGTCAAGAAGACGTACTACATCGCCGCGAAGGGCGAGCCGGTCATCGTGGGCCAGGTCGAGGAGACCGTCGGCGGCAAGGAGCGCGAGGAGACGGTCTTCACCAAGACCGACAAGTGCGAGGTCTCCGCGCCGCCGGCCGACCAGGTCATCGAGGAAGCCGAGTTCAACAAGCGGGTCGACGAGGCACAGGGCAACTGACGGATCACTCTCCGGGTGCGGCCGTCATCGAGACCAGGGTCTCGGCGGCCGCCTCCGCCGCGGACTCCACTCTGGTGACTCCGGCGGCCATCGAGGCATGGCCGTCGGAGAGAACGGCCACCAGCAGTTCGTGTCCGCCGTGGACGATCCGGCCCATGCCGTTGACCACCCACAGGCCGGTGGTGTTGCGGGGGAGCCAGCCGTTCTTCAGCGCCGGGCCCTCGGATCCGGCGGCCCCCTGCCCGGGGTCCGCGGCGGCCGAGACACCCCAGGCCTGGTCCTCCGCGACCTCCTCCATCAGGCCCAGCGCGTACGCCCGCGAAGCGGCGCTCAGCGGCGACGACTCCGCGGTCAGCGCGGCCAGCAGGCGCAGTTGGTCGCCGACGGTGGTCGTGTCCAGGCCCCAGGTCTCGGTGTCCGGGGTGGTCTCGGCCAGACCAGCCGGGCGTTGGCCGCCTCGAGGGCGGGCGCACCGCCGAGGGCCCTCCACAGGGCGAACGCCGCGTCGTTGTCGCTCTGCCGGATCATCGCCGAGGCGGACGTCTTCTCGTCCGCGGTGAGGGCGCGGTCCTCCTGCTGGGCCTGGAGCAGCAGGGCGGCGAGGATGTCGACCTTGGCGATGCCGGCCGAGACGTAGGCGCGTTCGCCGTTCACCTCGGCCGTGCGCCCGTCGGCGGTGTCACCTGTTGCGTGCCGTTGCGGACCCTCCGGTGATGGGAGAACTCTCCCCGCGGCGTGCCGTGGCGTGGGGCTGTGGCCGGGGCTGTTTCGGTGCTTGTTTGGGGTATCGATATTCGATAGATTTCCATCGTTGGTCGATGGAAGGATGAGCCATGGGAAAGCTGACCGTGGGTGCGTTGCGTGCCGTGCTCGCGATGATGCTCATCGGCACCTTCTTCGTGCAGGCCGGGATGGTCTGGGCGTTGGTCACCGGGAACGACCCGGAGGACGGGTCGCTGCCGCTGACCCCGCTGCGCGTGGTCACGGTCCTGGGCATGATGGCGGTCCAGGTTGCCGTGGTCTGCGTATGGCGGCTGGTGTCGATGGTGCGACGCGGAACCGTGTTCTCCCACGCGGCTTTCCGGTACGTGGACATCGTGATCGGCGCCATCGTCGCGGCTGCCCTCGTGTGGTTCACGGTCACGGGCATCAATGCGCCGGGCCAGCGGGAGGACCCAGGCGTCACCGTCATCATGGCCGGGGTCGGCGTGGCCATCCTGGGGGTCGCTCTCATCGTGCTCGTGCTGCGGATGCTGCTCGCCCAGGCCGTCGCTCGCGACGGCGAAGCGGTGCGGATGCAGGCCGAGTTGGACGAGGTCGTCTGATGCCGATCGTCGTCGACATCGACGTGATGCTCGCCAAGCGGAAGATGTCCGTGGGCGACCTCGCGGACCGCGTGGGGATCACGCCCGCCAACCTTGCGGTACTCAAGAACGGCCGCGCCAAGGCGGTGCGCTTCACGACGCTCGCCGCGCTCTGCGAGGTGCTCGAGTGCCAGCCGGGCGACCTGCTGCGCTGGGAGACCGAGGACGGCGCGGGCGAGTGAACCGTGGCTGCCGATGTGTCAGTCGACCCACAGGTCGGCCGACCCACAGGTCGGCGGTCACGGCTATCGCGCGGATGTTGCCGCCGGCGAATTTGCGCACGGACGGCTCCCGTGGCACTCAACGATCCCGCTACTCCCGCACCTGCACCTGGACCCACCCCGCGACCACCGGCCGCCGAACCCGCCCCGGTCCATCCCTCCGTGGCCCGACCGCGGACACCGCCATCTGCCCGCAAGGGCACCGCAGACCACATCCGTGGCGCCCACGTGACACAGCGTGTGCGTCAACGCGTCCAGAGCCCTGGTAGCAGGCGGGGCCCTGTCCGCGGGACAATAGGTACCGAATCCTGCCCGTCTCGGGGAGACAAGGCGGGGCACACATGCCCGCAGCACGCGCCGCCCGGCCCGACGACGGGATCCCGCCGGATCTCGCGGCCGTACTGCTGGACGCGGACGGCCGCGTCCTGATGTGCAGCCCGGCCGCCCGGCGTCAGTTGGGCGACCCGCTGGCCCCGGAGGCCGCCGCGGCGCTGCGCGAGATCCCCCGGCGCGGCCCCGGGGCGCGCGTCCGGATTCCCGGGACCGCCGGGCCGGTGCACGCGCGCTCGCTGACGACGCCGCTGTCCGACCACGGCCCGGGGCACTCCAACCTGGTCCCCAGCGCCCGCCTGATCCTGCTGCTGCCCGTCGGCCGAGCCGCCGGCGACCCGCGGCTCTCGGACGCCCGGGGCCAGGATCACCAGGCTCTGGCGCACACCGCCGCGGTGGACATCGGCGCGACGCTGGACCTGGGCGAGGCGGCCCGGGCGTTCGTCGACGTCCTCGTGCCGGACTTCGCGGACCTCGCCTCGGTCGACCTGGCCGAATCCGTCCTCCACGGCGACGAGCCGCGCCGGACGGACGAGGTCGAGTTCCGGCGCGCCGCGGTCGCCGCCCGGCCCGGCACCACGTGGCCCGCCCCGATGCTGGACGTCGGCGACCGGCTGCCGCCGTTCCCGGAGAGCCCGATGCTGGGGCCGCTCGCCGAGGGGATTCCGGTACGCGCCACCGACATGGCGTACCTGCGCACGTCCCTCAGGCTCGATGCGGCGACGCTGGACACCATCATCCCGGCCGCGGCCACCTCGTCCATGGTCGCGACACTGCTGGTACGCGGGCTGCTGCTGGGCAGCATCACGGTCTGGCGTACCGGCGGCCGGCCCGCCTTCGACGAACGCGATGCCGCGCTGCTCGCCGAGATCGCCTCGCGCGCCGCCCTCAGCGTCGACAACGCCCGCCGCTACACGCGCGAACACCGCACCGCCGTGGCCCTGCAGCGCTCGCTGCTGCCCAGGCTGGCGAATCGCACCCCGGCCGCGGAGACGGCGGGCACGTACCGTCCCGCCGAGGGCGAGGCCGGAGTCGGGGGAGACTGGTTCGACGTCATCCCGCTGTCCTCGATGCGCACCGCGTTCGTCGTCGGCGACGTCGTCGGACACGGGCTGGGCGCGACCGCCGCGATGGCCCGGCTGCGGACCGCCGTGCAGACCCTGGCCGACCTCGACCTGGAGCCCGACGAACTCATCGGCCATCTGGACGACTTGGTGATCAGCTACTGGCCCGAGCACGACCCGGACGACTCGACCGCCGAACTCGCGGCCCTGGGCGCGACGTTCCAGTACGCGGTGTACGACCCGGTCAGCTGCACCTGCACCGTCGCGAGCGCCGGCCACCCGCCGCCACTCGTTCTGCGGCCCGACACGGAACCGCAGTTCGTGGACCTGACGCCGGGGCCGCCGCTGGGCGTCGGCGGCATGCCGTTCGAGTCCTTCGAGATCGACCTGCCGCCGTCATCTCTGCTCGCGTTCTACACCGACGGGCTGGTGGAGCGCCGGGACCGCGATCTCACGGCGCGCATGAGCGAGTTCGCGGCGGTCGTGGCGGAGAACCGGAGGCGACCGCTGGGCGCCATCGGCGCCGTCGTCCTGGGCCGGCTCGACCCGCCGCGGGACGACGACGTCGCGCTGCTGCTGGCGCGTACCGAATGCATCCCCGACGACGCCGTGGCCGCCTGGGAACTGCCCGCCGACCTGGGGGAGGTCGCGCACGCCCGCGCGCTGGTCACCGCCAAACTCACCGAATGGGGCCTGGACGAACTCGCCTACACCACCGAGCTCGTCGTCAGCGAACTGGTCACCAATGCCATCCGGTACGCGGGCGGCCCGGTGGGACTGCGGCTGATCCGCGGCGGAACACTCGTCTGCGAGGTCTCCGACCCCAGCAACACCCAGCCCCGGCTGCGCCGCGCCCGCGACACGGACGAGGGAGGTCGAGGCCTCTTCCTCGTCGCCCAGCTCACCAACCGCTGGGGCAGCCGCTACCACCGTGCCGGCAAGACCATCTGGGCCGAACAGTCCACCACGCCCCAACCCGCCGCGGCCCCCCTGTCCGCGGAACTGTCGGCGGACGCCCTCCTGGCGGCCTTCGACCCCGACTGACTCCTACGCGAATCCGGCCCGATTCCGCGCGGGCCGCGCTCAGTCCCACCAGAAGTACCAGGAACCGCTTCGCAGCTGACCGCTTATCAGCTCCTCGATGGTCCCGACGCCCTGGTGAACGATGTCGTTGCAGTACGCGTAGTGCTCCACGGCGGCGGTTGCCACCGTCTCCGGCGTACGGGGGCGACGGGTCACCAGAACCTCCAGCACCGCCGTTTCCAGGGTCACCAGTTCGGCGCCGTACCGCCGGTCGAAGTGCCTGAGCACAGCGGTATGTTCGGGACCGGTGATGTCGTAGTTGCAAGCCCCGAGCCAGTTCAGCAGGGTCGGTACGTCGGCACCCGAAGGCGCCTGCACCAGGCACAGCACAGTTCGTTCCTGTCCCAGCGCCGACACGTGCAGGCCACCGACGAGATCGAGGTCGACCTGGTCGGCGACGTGCTCGGTGAGGCGACGCAGGACCCGGGGGACGTCCGGCCCGGCGGAGGCCGCCTCGGCACCGGAATCAGCAGGAGCGGCGGGGGAGGGCAGGAAGCGCACGGACTCGCGGGCCCAGCCGTCGAGCAGCGCACGCCCGTCCGGCGACGTGCCGTCCGGCCCGGCGAGCGTCGGCGCGAAGCCGCGCTCCAGGCCGACGAGCACCCGGTCCAGGGCCTCCGGCTCCCCGGCAAGGACCGGCCACCATCCGGTGCGGTCGTGCAGACCGCGCAGCCGGCTCCACAGCCGGAAGGCGTCCGTACCGGCGACCTCCCCGACGTACACCGGTGACCCGTCCACCGCCTTCGCGGCCTCGCGCAGCACCGGGAGCGACGGGACATCCGGCCCACCAAAAGCGCCCGGGCCGCCTGGTGACTCCGGCAGGCCGGCGCCGGGCACGCCGAAGAGCCGCTGCAGTTCCGAAATGGACATACCCATACGCACAACGTAGCCCGCAAGCCCAAAGCCCCCACCCCCACCACCCCAACATGTCGGCTCCTGCCAATATCGACGGGGGAGTGCTGCGGACGTGTGATTCTGGGGTGTGCTGGCTGTTGCGGTTTGTTGCTTTGTGGAGAGGAGTCCACTGTGACCCGGCCTGCGCTCTACATCGACGTCGACGGCCCGCTCAACCCGTATGTCTCCGATTCCCGGCACACCCCGGCGGGATTCACCGCGCATCGGATGAAGCCGGAGAGTTGGGTCGTGCAGCATCCGGGGAAGGCGCGCTCCTCGGTCGAGCCCCTGCGGGTCCTGCTCAACCCCGAGCACGGTCCGCGGCTGGCCGCCTTCGAGGACGCGTTCGAGTTGGTGTGGGCGACGGCCTGGGGCAAGGACGCGAACGAGTTCATCGCGCCCGTGTTGGGGCTGCCGCAGTTGTCGGTCATCACGTGGCCGGACGTGCCGGACTACCGCGCGGGTGGGGCCGCCGCGCAACGTACGCCCGGCCCTGGCGGGGAGTTCTGGAAGACCGTGCATCTGGTCGCGCACGCCGCGGGCCGTCCGTTCGTGTGGCTCGACGACGAGATCACCGATCTGGACGAGGCGTACGTGCGGACTCATCACGGAGGGCTCGCACTGCTGCACCGCGTCGACCGGGAACGCGGCCTGCAGGACGGCGACTTCGAGGCGGTGGCCGGGTTCGCGGCCGCGTTGGTCGGCCGGTGGCCCCCACGACGGCGCGATCCGGATGCCCGAGTCTGAGCGCGCGACGGTGATCCTGAGGGCCGCTGTCGCCCGCACACAGGGGTCCGCGGCGCCGAAGCGCCGCCCTGGCAACGGGTGTTGGTCGTTGGTGCCAGGGCGGGCGCGACGGTGTCTCAGGCGCCTCCGCCGTTGGACTGGGGAATGCCCGGGGCGAGGGTGCGGAACTTGTAGATGTAGCCTCCGTCGTCGCCGCCGACGGTGACGTACGCGGTGTTCGTGCCCGGCTTGATCGCCAGGTTGCTGACGAGTCGCTTCCCGTTCTGCGGGTACGGCACGACGACGGTGGCGATCAGATCGCCCTTCTGGTTCCAGACGAGGATCTTGTCGGTGCCGATCACCACCTGATAGACGTTGCCGGCCGCGTCGACGGTGTTGGAGTCGAAGCCGTGGAGGCCGATGTTCGCCGACATGCCCACCCGGCCGTCGGTGAAGCTCTTGCCGTCCGGTGCCAGCGCGAAGTGGTTCTCGCGGCCGAGGCTGTACTCGCTCACCCACACGCCGGTGAAGTCCGGGGTGAAGGTGATGCCGTTGGGGCCGGACAGGCCGTCCTGCAGGACGATCGGGTCGGTGCCGTCGGCGTCGAGGCGTACGACCCGGCCGGTCGGACTCCAGGGCGTGCCATGGTAGTCCGTGATGTACATGTTCCCGGCCTTGTCGAAGGCGATGTCGTCGGGCACCATCGGCCGGCCCGCCACCGGGCCGGCGAAGACGGTCTCGAACCCGCTTCCGTCGGGGTTGAGGCGGTCGATCTCCCCGTTGTGGAAGTCGGTGGCGTAGATCTTGCCGTCCGCGGGGCTGAACTGGAGCGACGAGTAGCCGCTCGTGGCGTCCGCGTGGACGGGTGTGACGGCCTTGGTGCGCAGGTCGAACTTGAGGATCTTCGGCTGCCCCGGCGCGCCCGTGAGGTTGACGAAGTACAGCCTGCCGTCGGGTCCGAAGGCCGGTCCCTCCAGCACGGTCAGGTGGCCGAACGGCGACGGCGGGTCCAGCGGGGCGACCTTGGAGACGAGCTCGGCCCGGATCACGGGCGGCGTACCGTGGCCTCCTCCGGAGGCCGGTGCGGCGGCACCGGCATAACCGGTGTCACCGGCGTAGTCGGCGTACTCGACGGAGCCGCTGTCCCCGGATCCCCCGACAGCCCCGTCGGGATCGGCGGTCGCGGTCGGCACGACGGCGGCACCGCCGACGGCCAGGGCGGCCAGCAGAGCGGCGGCCGAGGTGAGCCGTCTGGTCCTCTTGATCATGGTTCCTCCGTAAGTTGTTGGGTGGCCCGGGAGGGCCGGATGTGGCTGATGGTTCCTTGCCGTTCGTGGCTTCCCAGGAGTGGCCGTCCGG